>NZ_VPAF01000001.1:0-664559 GCF_013419345.1 Acinetobacter sp. YH12086 | reverse complement strand
TTGTGCTGGCGACAATAGCAAGAGTGAACCACCTGATCCCTTCCCGAACTCAGAAGTGAAACCTCTTAGCGCTGATGGTAGTGTGGGGTTACCCATGTGAGAGTAAGTCATCGCCAGCTCATTATTCTAAACACCCCCTGACTAGTCAGGGGGTGTTTTTTTATGTGCGGGGAAAAAGGGAAAGTTATCAAAATAGAAAAATAATAAGAGAAGCAAATTCAAAAAATAGGAAAACGAGAGATATTTAAAGAAAATAAAACTAAAATACTCAATCCATCTATATCATTTTAAAATCTTTTGCTAATGAAAATGTGTAATAAATCAATATAATAAAATCGTTTGTTTCATTAATAATATATAGGGTATTTAAGATGTTTTTAAAAAAATTATTAACTATAGTTTTATTTGCATTTGTTTCTTTAAATACTACAGCTGGTGTGTATCAGGATAAACTAAGTGAATGTTTGGTAAATAAAATTTCAGCAGAAGAGAGTCAGAACTTAACGGCTTGGATTTATTTGGCATTTTCAGCACATCCAGAAATTTCTAAGTATAGTAAAGTGACGTCCGCTGAGATGCAAAAGATTGATAAAAATATGGCAAATTTATTTCAAGATTTATTTACTAAACGTTGTAATGCTGAAATCAAAGCTGTTACAGAAAATGAAGGAACAAATGCTTTGGGTAAAGCATTTGAACTATTGGGGAATCGTGCAGCTGAGAACCTGATGAAAAATCCAGTTGTTGAAAAACGTATTGCATCATTTGCACAATATTTTGATGAAGATAAAATGCGTGACTCGATGAAATAAATTGAATCGGACTAGGCGAATGTATTTGACAGTTGATATTCGCTTAGTTCATTACTCACTCTTTTTAAGGAATATAATAATTGCCCTAATAATACATTTTTTGATGTTAAGACAACTAATATCATGGGGTGTAGAGGATGAGAGATAGCTGTGAGTAATGCTTTACCATTTTCAGCATCTAATGTAATGGTTTGACAACCAATTAAATTAATCTCGTTAGTAAAAGCTTGAACCATTGCTAAGATCGAACTGCTTACAGCTGCAAGTTTTCCAGAATTTTCAATATTTTTCTTTTCTATAGATTTTAATTCAAAACCATCAGTTGAACATAACATCATATATTCAATACCGGACACATCAGAAATTAACTCCTTCATGAGTTTATGTGCATGTTCAATAAGCTGTAGTGGTGCTGAACGTGTTGTACGAATTGCTGTATTCATAATATCTTCATTAGATTGAAAGTTGAACTTCGGCTTTTGCAATAAGTGCTTCTAGAATAAAAAGAATGTCTTTTTTATTTCTAGCATCGATATAAAAAATCGGGTGATGTATCTGTTGTGAATCCTGCCATTCTTTATAAAGTTTGGTAGATTTATACTGCGTACTGTCTAAATGTGTAATCGCGATGATGATGTTTTCATTATTTTCAGAAAAATAATTTAAATAATCATTCAGCTGCTGAATTGGATGGTCATGTGTATGATCAATCAAAATAATTGTACCAATCGCGCCGTTACAAATGGTATTCCATATAAAGTTAAATCTTTCTTGGCCCGGCGTACCATATAAACCAAGTTTAGTACCATCGGCGAGAGTAAGTTCACCATAATCGATTCCAACAGTAGTCAAAATTTTTTGATGCGCATTTTGATCAGTATTAAGCGCTTCTGTACTCAGTACAGGAATATCAGAAATACTTTGAATAGCAGTGGTTTTTCCGGCACCCATCGTTCCGGCAAATACGATTTTGTATTGCTGTAAAATCATAATGAAATTTTAGATTCCTAATTTTTTTCGAAGACTACGGAAAAAACTCTGTAGTGGATTTGAAGATTCTTGAGCTGTTTTTTGGCTATGATATACACTCGCCATAGCTGGTATCTCTTCTATGATTTCAGCAATGTGGCATGCAAATAAATAGCGATTGATAATGTTTTGGCTCAAATGTATTTGTTCAGCAATATATTGAGTAGAACTACCTTCCATAAAAAAAGCGGATATTTTCAATAGTGATTGTCGCTCAGCACAATGTATAGGCTGTGGCCAATGCAAAAGTTTATAGTGGCTTGTGTAATTGGGGGGAGTACCATCTACGTAATCCCAAACAAATTGCCATAATCCATGCTGTAAATTTATTGATTCCAACCCATATTTAAAAGCAACAACTGTATTTGTATCTGCTGGAATGAGTGTGATTTCAGAATTTTGTGTGATTTGAATATTTTGTTCTATCCAAAACTCATTGCTTAAGTTATCAATGAGTAAGATTGGTTTTTGATCTAAAAGCAATAGTTGACGTTGATGTTTATTTAAATCTTTAAAAGCCTGTGAGATCTGGAGTGCATTTAATTTAGGTTTTATGTCTTTAACAACAATAGGATTGGAGACATTTACAGGATTAGTATCACGGAACCTTAACGCAGCTAAATGCTCTAACCAATGCTCAAAATGATTGGTATTTGTTAGGGGTAAAAACAGGGTATCGTGTTCGATTTGATTTGCTTTCAATTCATTTTTTTTAAGTCTAAGTATGATTAAAGCTTCGTGCCTTATTTTATTTATATTCGGCAGGTCGATAAAGTCATCATTGATTAATAGGACTTGGAGTTTCGAATCTGCAATGTTTGTCCAATGAATAGTAAAAGTTTCAGATAGCTTATTTGAAATAATAGATTTAATGTCATTGATAACATTTAGATTTAAGCCAAAGACAGAAATATATAATGTGCTATTCACGAAATGGTCCAGAAAAACTGGGTTATTTCTGGTGAAATAACCCAACTTTAAATTAAGAAAAATCTAATTCTTTTTCGAAATGTTTAAGTTCATGGCGCGCCATAGCAAGGTTTGATTTACTACGGTCTAAGACGAGGTAAAGAAATAATGCTTCATTTGAGTCGAGTGGGCGGATTAAGTGATATTGTTTACCCAGAGTAATTAGAATGTCTTCGATAGAGTCATTTAAATTCAACGCTTTGGCAACTTTACGCTTTGAGCGTACAACTTCAGTATTACCAGCAGCAGCTAATTCTAAATCGATGTCGTTATTGCCTTGTGTCGCCATAGCAAGGCCACTTTCGCTGTCAACCAAAGCTGCAGCAATAAAACCGTCAATGTCTGTTAAAGCGTTTAAAGATAATTTGGCCATTATTAACCCCAATAAATTATATGTTAATCAGTAATATAGTTTTACTGACCTATATGATATTAGCTAAAAATAATGAATAAACAATGCTAAAAAAATCAGCTGGTTGATTATTGTTAATAATAAATAAAGTAAAAATGGTCTTTAAATGATTCTTGGCTGCTAATAGTTGTAGGATTGTGTAGAATATTTAAACTTTTTATAGAATTGTTGTATATGAAATTCAATTAAGGTTGTTGTTTTATAAGAGTTTTTTTATTAATAGATTTAATGTATTATTTCATTAATTTAATATGCAAAAAACGATTATGTAAGATGAAATAAATATTAAAAATATATGCTGTTTGTTTGTTTATTACTCATTAAAATACATCATATAATATTATTCTAGAATCTATATTTGTGATTTAAGTCTATTAAATTCAAGTATTTGTGATATATGTTAAAAGTTCAATCATGGGGTAATAGGATTGAACTTTACTTCTTATAATGCACTTTTTAAATTATTTCGATGTTGTTTCACTTGTTTTGCATAACGTTTGCCTTGTTTTTTCATTTTTCGATTGGTGTTATAAGCGGTAGGTCCGACATTATAGTAGGCTAAAGCTTTTGGCATGCTGCCAGCGGCATTTTTATATTTAGTTAAAATAAATGACCCACAATTAATATTGGTTAATTCGTCATATAAATCCCCAGGGCATGTTGCTTGCCAATAACGTGGCATCACCTGAGTTAAACCGACTGCACCTGCAGGTGAACTGACATAAGGGCGGAAAGTTGATTCTTGGCGAATAACAGCAGCCAGTAGTAAAGGATCTAAGTTGTATTGATCAGCAGTTTGCACAATGTAGGGTGACACTCGATTTGCAGTTTCAGGATTGACTGAATAGGCCTTTTGGATCCCTGATGAAAGTTTAACAGCACGTTTTTCTACAGAGCCACCACCGAGTGATGAACATCCAGAAATCAGGGTTACAGATATAATAACAGTTGAAAACTTTAAGCTGTGAGCGCTTAGGAGCGACGAAAGACGAGTTGAAAGGCGAGTTTTATTCAGTACATTCTGCATTTATATTCACTTTAAAATAATCATGGCTAAGTGTAATTTCTAAAGTGATAGTATGAACTGGAGACTCAGAGGTCAATATTTTCTTAAGTTGCTCTATACAGTGTAATTGTAAAAATTGATGGAAATGTACTCAAATTACATGATTGTCTAAGTGAAGAGAGAAAAGCAGATCGTGTTAATTGAGTTAGTATTTCTCTCTTTACATTCTTACTTACTTAAGATTGTGGGTTATTCAAAAGCGGAGATCTTTAATTATAAAAAACTTGAATATCCACTCATTAAATATCTCTATTTGAAAAAGCTCTAAAACCTTTTCAGCGAAATTAATTAAATCTAAGTTTATTAAAGCGTTTTAAGCATCCAAATTTCACATGCTTGGCTATGACCTGTATTGCCCTTGGGAGCTTGTAAGTGTTGAAATCCTACTTTTTCATAGAGTTTCACCGCTTGCCCAAGTGTATGTGTGGTTTCTAAATAACACGCTTTAAAATTATGATCTTTGGCAAATTGAAAACAAAGTTCTAAAATATCTTTGGCTAAACCATGACCACGTAATTCAGGCAAAAAATACATTTTTTGGATTTCTAAAATGCTTGAATCTCCAGCTAAAGGAGAAAGGCCGCCACCACCTAAAATTGTACCGTGTTGATTTTCAATAACCCAATATTGTGCATTTGCTTGTGCATAAACGTGATATAAATCATCTAAAATTGGATCTGCAACGGCAAATCCTGATTCAGGTGCTAATCCAAATTCTTTGGAAACTGTGCGAATGACATTGGCAATGCTTGCATTATCTTCAATTTGAAGTGGTCGGATTTGAAACATAATGATCGAAAAACAAAAAGATGGATTGTTTATAGACTGATCCTATAAAAAAATCCATCTCTAAGTTTAAAATTACTCAAGCAAAAAATTATTTTAATTCGCTTGAACTTTTACCCAGTTCACGACGTGCAACGATTAATTGTTGAATTTGTTGTGTGCCTTCAAATATATCGAGGATTTTTGAATCACGTGCCCATTTTTCCAATAATTCATCTTCGTTATAACCAACTGCAGCTGCGAGCTCTACACATTTTAATGTGATTTCATTACCTACACGGCCTGCTTTTGCTTTAGCGATGGATGCTTCACGTGAGTTAGGTTTTTTGTTGTCGGCCATCCATGCGGCTTTGAGCATGAGTAGACGTGCTGCTTCCCAGTCTGCTTCCATTCGGTAGATTTGTGCAGCAATATTCGAGCTTTGTAAGATCGGTGTTGAATACTGCTCATCTAATTCATCTTTAAAGATTTCTTTAATTCGCTCTAAAGATGCCTTTGCACAGCCTATAGCCATCGCAGCAACGAGTGGGCGAGTATTATCAAAAGTTTCCATAACCCCAGCAAAACCCTTTGCTACATCAATTTCAGCATTGCCTAATAAGTTTGCAGCAGGGACACGACAATCTATAAAACTAATGGCAGCAGTATCAGAAGCTTTAATACCCAATTTATGTTCTAGGCGTTCTACAGTCATTCCTGGTGTACCTTTTTCAACAACAAAGGATTTAATCGCTGCTCGACCTAATTTTTTATCTAGCGTTGCCCAAACCACCACGGAATCAGCACGCTCACCCGAGGTGACAAAGATTTTTTCCCCATTGAGAATGTATTCATCGCCATCTTTCGTCGCTGTTGTCCTAATAGCAGCAGAATCAGAGCCGCAATTGGGTTCTGTAATGGCCATAGCGGCCCAAGTTCCTTTTAAGCGTTCTAGTTGTTCATCATTGGCTACTGCGGCAATAGCCGAGTTTCCAAGCCCTTGTCGAGGCATACTGAGCAACAGACCTGTATCTCCATAGCACATCTCGATGATACTGAGGGCTGTTGACATATTGACACCGTTTTTATTACCCGTGTCTGTGTCGCCACGTTTATTGACGGCAGCACCTGCATTCATGCCATCACCGCCATCATTCATACCGTCGACGAGGGAAGACAACATGTCTAACTCTTTAGGATAGGCATGTTCGGCTTTGTCATATTTACGTGAAATAGGACGTAGAACATTTAAAGCGACTTCATGGGCTTGGTCGATCAGCAATTTAAATTTTTTCGGATTTTGTAAGTTCATGGACATTTCCTTGTTTTTATTTTGCTGAATTACGCATGTAAGCCAGATTGAAGAATCGTTGTGGCACGTAAGTCTCGATACCAACGTTCTACGGGATGTTCTTTGGTAAAGCCGTGACCACCTAATATTTGCACGCCATCGGTCCCAATTTTCATCGATTTTTCAGCACATAGCACGCGGGCTAAATAGGCTTCACGATGAAATGGCTTGCCAGCTTCGGCTAGACTTGCTGCGTTTAGGATGAGCATATGCATGGCATCAATTTCGATTGCCATATCTGCAATCATAAATGCCACACTTTGACGGTGTGAAATTGGCTCTCCAAAAGCTGTACGTTCGTTGGCATATTGAATGCAATACTTTTTCACTGCAGTTGCGGTACCAACAGCCATGGCACACCACATTAAATTGCCAAGATCGATAAATGATGTGTAGTTGAAATCTTGATCGCCTAAGCGTTGGGCAGGGGTCTGATCAAATTTTAACGTTACCGTTTCAGTGGCTTTCAAACCCATAGCAGGTGTTTTTTTTGCGCTAATGCTCTGGTCACGTTGCACAATAAAAACTTCAGGCTGCCCATTGAGCATGGCACTCACCAAGAGCACATCTGCCTGTTCACCTAAAAGGACTAAGGTTTTCTCCCCACTGATTTTATACTGCTGGCCATCAGCAATCGCGTGAGTTTTAAGTTGATAGGGATTAAATGCCGCTGTTGCCTCTTGAACCGCAAAGCTTGCACGTAGGGCTGAATCATCTGCAAATGCCGCTAAGTAGGTTGCTTGAACAGATTCTGAACCCCATTGGGTGATGGCGTTGATACAGCTAAATGTCGACAGTAAACCTGCTGTTAAACTAAAGTCACCTTCAGCCAATTGTTCAGCAATTAAGATATTGCTAATGATATTTTTTTCTGCCGCGACGCCACCCAAATCTTCAGGTAAGGCATAATAATTTAGACCTAGATCTTGGATATGTTGCCATAACACTTCTGGAAATGTTTCCTCTTGATCGGCTTGATGAGCAAGTGGATACAAGACTTCTGTGGCAAACTGCTGCATCGCATCAGCAGTCATTTGTTGTTCTTCAGTCAGGTTTAAATCAAATAATGATTTTTGTTGATTAGGCAAACGTTGCTTATGCACATCTTTGTTGGTCTGAAATACTTTTTGCGTTTGGCTCAAGGTTTTAAAACCAGCTTTTGAGCTCTGATACAAAGATTTTTCAACAAATTTGCGCAGTTTAAACTGATCGAGTACATCACTACCGGCAATTTTAGTTAAAAGTGAGAGTCCAAATCCTTGTGCCTTGTTTACCATATTGGTCATTGTTGTTTTCCATTTGCGTTGTTCTTATTTAATGCTGACATGCCAAAGATAGAAAAACCATGTCATAAATGACATGCATGATTGTCAAAGATAAACGGCGAGATTAGGTGGAATTCGATTGCTAAATGATTAATTAAGAATAGAAAAGTAAAAAGGCTTAAAAGTATTGTTATTTTAAAATTGACTTAGCTGACATTTGAGTCAGCCAAGTTTTAAGGTCTGTATTGAATGATTATTGATATTTTTGAATCATACGACGAACATTGGTTTTTGCTTCAATGACGGTCATAAAGGTATATGCACCGATAAATTTACGGCTAATAAACATAAACTCTTTAGGTGGAACTGAGAAATAGCGAGATGCCATCGATTTTGACGCTTGTTGCATCACACGGCTATGTAATTGGCTTTTTTTCCAGTCATAGCGTTGTTGTTCGTCCATAACACCAGCAGGGATGTTTGGGTTATTTTCAGTGCTACTAAATGCCTCTGTCGCTAACAAAAAGACTTTAGCCATATCAGGTTTAATACTTTGTGGAATACCATCAAAGAACTCATAACCTGTCATCGCTTTGACCATTTGCTCAGAGCTGTGATGGTAACCCGCGGTAATCAAATTACGCGCAACGCCTAATAGATGCTCATCGAACTGACGGATCGCACCAAAGTCGAGGAGAACAATTTTATCTGGCACATCCGCACCATTGCCTAAACGGACCAAATAGTTTCCGAAGTTAGGGTCGGTTTGCATTTCACCCCATTCAAAAATTTCGCGTACGGCAATTTCAAGTGATGCTTCACCTAAGGCATTACGGCGCTCTTGAGGAAGTGATAGCATTACAGGGCTATTAATCGGTACACCACGTTCAAAGGTCATACACAGTACTTGAGGTGTTGAATAACCTTCAATGATTTGCGGCACGATATAGCGTGGGTCTTCTTTTAAGCGTGCAGCAAAACGGCGAGTGGTATCTGCTTCGATTTTATAATTTACTTCACGATGCATCATTTCACGAACTTCATCAAACCACTGATCAAATTCACGGGTTTGAGGCACCATTCGTGTCAGTTTGAGCATGTTTTTGAATAGATTCATATCCGAATCGATAGCATCTGCCACACCCGGATACTGGATTTTTAAAACCAGTTCTAAGCCATCAGATTTGCGTTTTGCACGGTGAACTTGTGCCAAAGATGCTGTACCAAGTGGCTCATGATCAATCACGAGATCATCAAGCTTTGAGCCAAGTTGATTTTGTAATTGGACTTTGATGGCTGGCCATGCCAATGCAACTGTTTGATTGTTCAAGGTATTGAGGGCTTGGGTGATTTCTTCAGGCAGAAAATGTTCACCATACAACGCCATCATTTGCCCAATTTTTACAATTGAACCTTTTAATTTACCAATTTCTGCGACGAGATATTCAGCCTGATCTTTCATGGCTTTTTTACGCTTTTTCTCTTTTTCTTCCTCACTCGAAAAAATAGAAGTGGCGTTTGATGCTGCCCAACGAGTTCCCGCAAGTAGCGATGCCTTTGCGATAGATAAGCGTCGATCCATAGAAGACGTTTTCAAGTGTTTGAGCTTATCGTTCTGATCTGACATGTAAATTAAATCCTTTAATCAGCAATTCGCAGAAAAATACATTGTAGCTAATTTTAACGTTTCTTAACGTATTAAAATAGTTCAACTTACTGAATATGCAGTAAGCATTTGCAAACTTAAGCAAGATGCCACGTAGACAGGCACATTGGAAATAAAACTATAAACGATATTTGATTTTTACCGTATCGTTTTGCATCAATGCCGCTTTATGTTCTTCAATATGTTGATGAATAAGGTGTTGGACAGATTCGTCTTTAAATCCGGCAGCATAACCTTTGACAATAATAATGCTCGGTAAGCTAAAAAATAGGGTACGAGCGTTTTCTAAACTCGGATCAGGGAAAACTTGATGTTCGATCAGCAGTTGCTGAAAAAATGCCTTTTCATTTTGCACGTTTAAAGACTGAGTGTCTTCCCAATAGCTTTGACGCATAGCCATGAGGTTATTGTGCTTATAGCTCATTGGAGCCCCGCATTTAAAATTTAACTGTTTGTATGGGGATGATTTTAAGAAATTAAAGCTTAGGATCAAGTACAAATTGCTAAACAATTGAGCTTGAATTGGTTTTTATTCGTAATTTTTATCTATTAGGTTTTATAGCATGCTGAAGAAAAGCCTAAATTACACATTTCATTTCAGCGAATGTATCAGACCTCATATATACGGTTATGAAATGCTTTCAAGCGGTGAATAATGCCGTATTTTTATTATAAATAGCATCAAAACAAGGTATCATAGGGCGTTTAAAAAATTATGAACTGGAGACGCCTTAAGTGGATCGACCGACTATTAGCCCTGAACATTTACAGGAAGCAGCTGAAAACCTATCTACAATTCGTGATTATATCCGCTTTGGGGTAACAGCTTTACGTCAATATGATGCCCACTTAGGACAAGGTACAGAAGACTATTTTGCTGAAAGCTCAGCATTGGTTTTACAAACGTTATCTCTAGATTGGAATGCAGATGCGGAAATCTTAGATGCGAAATTATTGCCAAGTGAAGTTGCAGAATTTTTAGCATTGTTAGAACGTCGTATTAATGAAAAAGTTCCGACGTCTTATTTACTTAACTTATCATATTTCTTTGGTAAGCCATTTTATGTCGATGAACGTGTACTGATTCCACGTTCTCCAATCGCGGAATTGATTGAAAACCGTTTTGCGCCATATTGCTTAGGTGAAAATGGCAAAATGGGTGCTGCGGTTAATAATCTACCTGAAAATGCCAATCCAAAAACTCCTCAGCGCATTTTAGATATGTGTACGGGTTCGGGTTGTATCGCGATTGCTTTAGCATATGCATACCCAGACGCTGAAGTTGATGCAACAGATTTGTCTAAAGATGCACTTGAAGTGGCGCAAATTAACTGTGAACACCACAATAAACAATATCAAGTGGCTTTACTTGAGTCTGATTTATTCGCCAAAATTCCAGCGGAAAATCAATATGATTTGATCGTGTCGAATCCACCATATGTGGATGCTGAAGACATGGCAGATTTACCAGAAGAATTCCACCATGAACCTGAAATGGCGCTTGCTGCGGGTCAAGATGGTTTGGATCTTGTCCGTAAAATGTTGGCACAAGCTGCAGATTACCTGACTGAAGATGGCTTAATTGTGATCGAAGTGGGTAACTCAGAATGGGCAATGCGTCAAAACTTCAATACCGTTGATTTTTACTGGTTACAGTTCCAAAAAGGCGGTACAGGTATCTTTGCATTGACTGCTGCTCAATGCCGCGAATACCGAGATTTATTTATTCAATCTGTTCAAGCATAAGGAGTCGTTTGACATGGCAGGTAATAGTATAGGGCAACTCTTCCGTGTAACGACTTGTGGTGAATCTCATGGCGTTGGTTTGATGGCCATTGTGGATGGGGTTCCACCGGGTATTGAACTGACTGAAGCCGATTTGCAAAAGGATCTGGATCGTCGTAAGCCGGGCACATCTAAGTTTGCGACTCAGCGTAAAGAACCCGATGAAGTTGAAATTATTTCAGGCGTATTTGAAGGCAAAACAACCGGTACATCGATTGGTCTATTGATCCGTAACACAGATCAAAAATCAAAAGATTATGGCAACATCGCGCAAACCTTCCGTCCGGGTCATGCAGACTATACTTATACACATAAGTATGGTTTCCGTGATTATCGTGGTGGTGGTCGCTCGAGTGCTCGTGAAACTGCGATGCGTGTTGCTGCGGGTGCGATTGCTAAAAAATTCTTGTTTGAGAAATTTGGCATCGAAATTCGTGGTCATGTAACCCAAATTGGTACCGAAAAAGCAGAGAAATTGGACTGGAATGAAGTTCCGAATAACCCATTTTTCTGTGGTGATGCAGATGCCGTCCCACGTTTCGAAGCTCTCGTAACGTCACTTCGTGAACAAGGAACGAGCTGTGGCGCCAAACTGGAAATTATTGCGACGCAAGTACCAGTTGGTTGGGGCGAGCCTGTATTTGATCGTTTAGATGCAGATATTGCACATGCTATGATGTCCATCAACGCTGTAAAAGGTGTTGAAATTGGTGATGGCTTTGGTGTTGCCGAGCAGTTTGGTCATGAAACCCGTGATGAGTTAACTACGGATGGTTTCTTGGCAAACCATGCTGGCGGCATTTTGGGCGGTATTTCGAGTGGTCAGGACATTCGTGTTGCGATTGCTTTAAAACCAACAGCATCCATTACTACGCCGGGTAAAACCATTACGATTAATCGTGAAGATACTGATGTGTTGACCAAAGGTCGCCATGATCCTTGTGTTGGTGTTCGCGCGACACCAATTGCAGAGGCGATGTTGGCAATTGTGCTTATGGATCACTTCATGCGTAACCGTGCACAAAATGCGGATGTTGTCGCTCCATTTGCCCCAATTGAACCCAAGTGAGGAAACAAAGCGCTGCTTTGTTCCGAACGCGGTTGGTGAGTAGCGTTAGCGAGTCACAGTGGATAAATAACAAAGCGTTGCTTTGTTTCGAACGCGGTTAGTGAATAGCTTTAGCAAGTCACAGTGGATAAATAACAAAGCGCTGCTTTGTTCCGAACGCGATTTGGTGAGTAACGTTAGCGAGTCACAGAGGATAAATAACAAAGCACTGCTTTTTGTTCCGATGCTGTTGGTGAATAGCGTTAGCAAGTCACACTGATGAGCACATTGCTTTAAAAAAACCAGACAATTGTCTGGTTTTTTTATTTCAGTAAAATAGGCCTATGAAAATAAATAGATAAAAAATATGAATATAAGACATGCTTTACTTGATGATATTCAGCAGCTCGAAAGCTTAATGAATACAGCCTATCGAGAGAATCATCCCAAGAGCTGGACCACGGAACATCATATTGTTCGAGGAAATCGAATAAATGTCTCTCAACTCAGTCAACTCTTACAAAAAAGGATTTTCATCTATATGTGATGGAATCGTAAAATACTCAGATCATGGGGTGTATTGGTATTCAAATGCAGGGTATGAGCTGTGAAATTGGTCATTTTGCAATTCATCCAAATGAGCAACCTTAGGGCTTTGGAAAAAATTATTGCAATTTGCAGAACAACAAGTGATGTTGATGGAACCCAATGTTGAAGAATTTGTGATGTATGTGATTGATCGGCGTTTAGAATTAATAAAATATTATCAACGACGTGGCTATAACATAACAGATGAAAATCAAGCCTATCCTCTTCATCTAGAGGTGGGTCAACCGATATATGAACTGACAATTAAACAATTAATTAAACGAATAAAATAAAGATCATGTGATGTATTTGATCAATTTATAAAGCGAGATGAATAAAAAATCCCAAAAGAAAACATACACTAACTTTTGGTATTTTTATTTTAGACTATTTGAGCTTAAGAATAAGCACGTAAAAATAGTCGATAGGCATCTGAAGATTTTTGGTTTTTTAACATATAGTGTGCGATTTCACCTTGGTTGGTATTCATTATCACAGCAATATTTTTTGCGTCCCGAAATTGTTTAAGCACAGCATCTGGGATCATCACGGTATTAGAAGAATCAATCACATTTGAATTATCTAAGCGACGATAATTTGTTTGAACAATTGCAGGATAAGACAAAACTTTGCCGTCAATCACAAAAGATATTTCACTCATATCAAGCTGCTGTTGATCATAAGAATGCAGTGAAAGTGCATACTCACCTTTGTTTTTTTGCCAATCAATTGCAAGTTCAGGACATTTTTGCCCAGCTTCACATAGTAACTGACCCCGAGTAATGGTTCGTTGGATCACTTTGCTGTTTTCAACGGTATTCACACCATTTAGCTTCAAGGTTCTTGTTTCAGGTTTATTTTTAGGTACGGTAATACAACCTGTGAGTAGTAGGAGTGTAAATCCTAGAACTAAATAATTTTTCATGTGTTGTTCCATGTTAGTGTTATTTTTATGAGCAATATTTATTTTGGCGCATATTCACACAGAAAAACAAAAAAGTAAAATACATCACACTTTTCTAGTTTTGTTCGAGCACTGCTTTGATATAAGTGGTTGATATTCAAATAAATAATATTTTTCAGTGATGTTAAGCGAACTTCATAGAAATTTAGATATCTTAAGCAAAATCTGTGATTTCGCGCTATCAATCTGCTCGGGATTGGTTTGTCGAGATAATTGTTCACGTGGTTTTTCACCTAAAAAATATTTGATCCGTTCGGCATTTGCACCTGATGGATGGGGAAGTCCAGCTAAAATCTGTTGATCATTTAAATAGCCTAAGCTGCTTACATAATTTAAAACCTCATCTACACCTTTGCCTAGCGGGATATAAATTGCGTTAGGAAGCTGTTGGACCATAGGAATAAAATAATCATCAATATGTTGTTTTAATAATTCATTTTTTAGCATTGCGGGTGTTGAGCCAGCATAATTTTTTCCATTGACCAAAATGCATTGCTGTAAAACCGAGCACATTTGCACTATATCTTGATGATTGCTAAATAGCTCAGCAGTGGTCTGTATGCCTAATTGATTGTGTAATCCAATATGATCTAGCAGTTGAGTTAAATTTTTACGAATAGGGCCGCTAAAAGCGCCACTATTCTTGGCAAGTTTAAGAATGTTTTCCTCAGATACTTGCTGTTCTAAGCCGACCTTTGCTGCGATTAATGCATTACGCCATTGTTGTTGGCCTGGGCAGATGCCGACGATGACCACTTTTGCATCATGATTTATGGCCTCGAATGGTGCATAAAAACTTTGAACAGGCCCCAGAGTCTTAAGAAGGAGTAAATCACTTTGGGTTAATTCTTCAATAGAATGTGTTTTGATCACAGATGCAAAGCGAGAGAAAAGCGTAGAATCCGACATAAAACTTCAATCTTTCTAGTTATAAATTTCATTTAATATTTTAAACCTTTATTTTAAAGATGAAGTATTTAGGTGTAGGAAAAATGATTTTAAATTTATAACCTAACAACTTAAATCGATATAAAAATAATATTTAACAATATTGACCCAAATAGGACTTGAGATTTGGTACAAATATTGCTCATATCTAACTAAGGCAATATCAATAAGAATGCGAAATAAAAAACGAAAGGATGATTGCAGGAGAGAAGCACAGATTGTGCTCGCCGAAGGAGCAAGTTCCCCCAGGAAACTCTCAGGCAAAAGGACTGTAATCATATAAAAAATCTGGAGAGAAGTGGGCTAGACCTACTCACCGAAGGGGAAGGTTCACATTGCTTCGCAAAGAACCAAAGCTCTCAGGTACCAATGACAGATGGGGCAAACATAGGAAATATAATTTCCAAGGAGCCTATATGTGTCATATTGTTGTGATTGGTGCAGGTATTACTGGGGTAACGACAGCTTACGAACTCGGATTACTCGGTTATCGTGTCACCGTGGTCGATAAACATCTTTATCCTGCAATGGAAACGTCGTTTGCCAATGGTGGTCAATTATCAGCATGTAATGCTGAAGTCTGGAATCAAAAAGCAACGGTGGTGAAAGGCATCAAATGGATGTCGCAAAAATCGGCACCATTATTATTAAATCCAAGTTTTAATCTACACAAATATTCATGGCTCTTTGAGTTTATGGGACATATTAAAGATTATCGTGAAAATACTCACGAAACCGTCCGTCTCGCATTGATGGCACGTCAGCGTTTATTTGAAATTGCTGAGCATGAAAACTTACAGTTTGATTTAGAAAAACGCGGCATTTTACATTTCTTTCATAATCAACATGATTATGAGGTAGCGACTCAAGTTAATAATATGCTCTGTGAGGGTGGCTTAGAGCGTCATCCTGTGACATTAGCTGAAATCCGTGATATCGAGCCTAGTCTGACAGGTGAATACTATGGTGGTTTTTATTGTCCGGGGGATGCCACGGGCGACATCCATAAATTTACAACGCAGCTTGCTAAAGCAACAGAACGCTTTGAAGTGAAATATATGTGGGGTTTTGAGGTGACTGACTTTGAACATCATGCAAAAGGTGTCAATGTTCAGTTAAAAGCCAGTGATGAAAATATGGAACATCCTGATGCTGATACCATACTTGAAGCAGATGCTGTGGTGGTCTGTGGTGGCGTAGGTAGTTATGAACTTGCGCATAAACTCGGTGACCGCGTAAATGTCTATCCAGTCAAAGGATATTCAATCACCATAAATTTAAATGATGAACAAAGTCAGGCCAATGCGCCTTGGGTAAGTCTGTTGGATGAAAGTGCCAAAATTGTGACTTCACGCTTAGGTGCAAATCGACTACGTGTTGCAGGCACGGCAGAGTTTAATGGCTATAACCGAGATATTCGTGCCGATCGCATTCAGCCTTTAATTGATTGGTCGAATCGCAACTTTAATCTATCAACTGAACATGTGGTGCCATGGGCGGGTTTACGACCAATGATGCCCAATATGATGCCTGTGGTGCATGCAGGTAAGCGTGATCATATTTTCTATAATACAGGGCATGGTCACCTTGGATGGACCTTATCTGCGGCAACAGCTGCAATGATCAGCCAGCAAGTGCAGCAAACACATCCGATTTAACTGACCTATTGTAGACATCAAAAAAGCCTCAATGTTGAGGCTTTTTTGAAGTTTCTAAGTCATTCGAATTTGATCTTAATCATATAAACGATAAATCCCTGCAAAACGTTCACAGCCTTTTTGTTCAGTTTTTACTGAGAGTAAGGCTTTACTGTAATTGAACTGATATTTGCAGTCGTGTTCATTATCGGTGATTTGATTTTTTTGTTCGGGTGTTGTGTAAGCTAAAAATGGAATGGTTTGTGTTTCAACTCGATTGTTCGGATTACGATAGGCAATGCCTTCAATTTTGATGCTGTCTTTGCCCAGTTGATGCACCTTTAAATGTACAGGTGATGTCGCAAAATGACCATTTTCAAATTTCAGATAATGCTGCGTTAAACTTTGGTTCATCGAGGTGTAGATATTCAAATCTTCATGGCGAAGCTCAAATTGTTGTTTAAAACACTCCAAGTTTTTGCATTGCTGAACTCGGCTATACCATAATTTTTGCGTATCTATCAGTAAGCGTATTGGGGCATCGGTAATCAACTGCGCTGTTAAAAAAAGCCCATCTAGCTTTTCACGCTGTTCTTTAAAACGGTCAGAACAATAATTTTTTTTTGCCTGAGTATTGGCATGATCACAGTCTATCTTTTCTGCATGCGTAAACGTCGCTAGGCCAGAACCTATTAGCAGAACTAGTCCGAATTTTTTGATGATATTTATTTCAGTTTTCAACAGCATGATCGCTTATACTTTCACTATGTTGCGCTTGCCCACACTATAGCGAAATAGAAAGCGTGAATACAAGATTTCAATCATTATTTTCTCAAGGAACTCAAGCATGATAGCTCAAATTCGTATCGGTCAGGGCATGGATGTGCATGCATTTGAAGAAGGTGACTTTGTAACGCTTGCTGGTGTTCAAATTCCACATACACATGGACTCAAAGCACATTCAGATGGTGATGTGGTATTGCATGCGCTTTGTGATGCATTATTAGGAGCTTTGGCACTTGGAGATATTGGTCAGCATTTTCCAGATACAGATCCAAAATTTAAAGGTGCCGATAGTCGAGTACTTTTAAAACACGTCTACCAAATGATTTTAGATCGTGGATATGTACTTAATAATGCTGATATTACCGTGGCTTGTGAGCGCCCTAAACTAGCAAAACATAATTTAGAAATGCGTCAAAGTATCGCAAATGTTATGGATGTTGAAGTTACACAAATTAGCATCAAAGCGACCACCACCGAAAAATTAGGGTTTACCGGTCGCCAAGAAGGTATTCTTTCTACTGCAACTGTACTGATTTCTCACGCAAAATGATCTGGATGGATCAGCGCATGTTGTAAATCTTGAGTTGCTTTACGGCCTTGGAGTTGTAAGGCAACCGCATGGATTAAACCTGTCCAAGTTTCATTGGGTTCCCAAATTTGATGCATAAATTCTTGAGCCTTTGGCATATCAACATCCATATAGTATTGACGGTATAAATACATCAAACTGCTGACACGGAAGTTTTTCGCACAGTGTAGCCAAACCGTTTGCCCTTGAACCAAATGGTCAATCATATCGAGTACTAAAAGGCATTGATCATCTGAAGGGGTATCCCAAGAGATTGGAACTTGGATATAGTTCAGGCCTAGATCTAGGCAAATGCGGTCTTCATGCTCGATGGATGCATCGGTCAGGGCTAAATTGATAACCGTTGAAACACCATATTCTTTAATCGTTTGAAGCTCAGAAGGAGATGGTTGTCCTGACGTTAATAAATGTTCATGTATATATTGGAAGTTTTCAATGTGACTTAACGCATTTTCGATTTCATTCATCTGACAAATAATCCTTCAAAGTAAAACGCCATCTCGAAGATGGCGTTTTTCATTCACTTAGCGTGTCGGTAACACGTCTTTAAGTGCTTCATGCATCTCTAACAAGACTTTTTCAGTCGTATCCCAATCGATACAGCCATCAGTCACTGATTTACCATATTCGAGGTCACATAGGTTGGCAGGAATATCCTGACGACCACCTTTTAAGTGACTTTCTACCATAATACCCACGATTGACTTGTTTCCGTCAAGGATTTGTTCAGTAATATTTTTCAGAACAAGGGGTTGTAGGTACGGGTCTTTGTTTGAGTTTGCATGACTGGTATCAATCATGATTTTGCCACTAACTTTTGCTTTGGCTAATGCCGCTTCGGCATCTGCAACTGAACCTGCGTCGTAGTTTGGTTTACCGTTACCGCCACGAAGTACAACGTGTGCATATGGGTTACCACTGGTACGAATAACAGAAACTTGACCTTGGTCGCTTAAGCCCAAGAAGCTATGACCATGTTTAACAGATTGCATGGCATTGGTCGCAACGGTTAAACCGCCATCTGTACCATTTTTAAAGCCCACAGGTGAAGACAGGCCAGAAGACATTTCACGATGTGTTTGGCTTTCAGTGGTGCGCGCACCAATTGCTGACCAAGAGATAAGATCTTGGTAGTACTGTGGTGAGTTTGGATCGAGTGCTTCGGTTGCACAAGGCAAACCTTTTTCATTCAATTCAAGTAAAAGTTTACGACCAATACGTAAGCCTTTTTCGATGTTGAAAGAATCGTTCATGTCAGGGTCATTAATTAGACCTTTCCAACCCACAGTGGTACGTGGTTTCTCAAAATACACACGCATCACGACATAAATCGTATCTTGGATTTTGTCACTTAAAACTTTTAAACGGTCAGCATAATCATGTGCAGCGACTGTGTCGTGAATTGAACATGGACCAATGACAACAAAAAGACGTTTGTCATTTCCATCTAAAATATTACGTACAGTTTCACGGCCCTTAAGGACTGTTTGATAGGCAGTTTCAGTCAGAGGTAGCTCTTTTTTTAGTTCTGCAGGAGTAACAAGTGGCTGAATGCTTTTTACATTCACGTCATCAATGTCGTTTTGGGTAATAGAATTTGACTGTAAAGTATTCATTGCCGTCACTGGTTTGATTATACAAAAGGTTGTTTCGTGAGCCGAATATAACATGAATATAGCATTCAAATGTTATAAAAAAGATCAATAAGTCTCTGAAAAAAAAGTGATGAATCGGGCAGTTAATTTAAACCTGCTGACTATTCACCGTCGGTGCGATCAACATTGCAGTTGTTTGTTTTTCGACAGGTTTTGATTTTACTGGATTAATGATGAAATTCATGCCTAAAACAAACAAGGTAATGCCTAAGACTTTACGAATAACTTTTTCAGGTAAACGTGAGCTGATCAAAGTTCCGACAACAATCGCTGGAATAGAACCCACCAATAACCAACCCAATAAATGAAAATCGACATTACCTGAGCTCATATGACCCAAGCCTGCAACCAGTGTAAGAAGCACGGCATGTACGACGTCAGAGCCGATAATACGAATCATCGGTAAGTTCGGGAACATAAGCACCAAAGCCATAATACCGAAGGCACCTGCACCAACAGACGATAGAGTAACGAATACGCCTAAAATAATCCCCATGATGATGATATATGCACGCTTATTTTTAGCTTGGAAATTGATACGTTCAAGATCCGCACTCATATCATCCAACTGATCAGTTTTTCGAAATTTATTAAAGAATTTTTCGATATGACCACGGAAAATAATTGAGATACCAGTAATCGTCAGCATAAAACCCAAAAACATGGTTAACACGGTTTTGTAATGTGTCGATTGGCTTAAATAGTTTTCAAGTACCCAATGGGTCGCAAAAGACGCAGGGATACTGCCGACTGCAAGCCAAATAACAATGGTCCAAACGATATTCATTTTACGGGCATGAACTAAAGAACCACAAAATTTTGAAATTGCGGCATACAGTAGATCTGTACCGATCGCAATGTGGGGTTCAATTTTATACAGGCTGATCAGGATAGGGGTCATCAATGAACCACCGCCAACGCCGGTAATACCTACGCAGAAACCTACAATTACACCTGCCAGAATGAACTCTAAAGGACCGACCATCGCTGAATGCCAAATATCATAAAACGTGCATATCTTATGACTAATTGATATAAGTCGTTGTCTCGATTAGTGATTTACTTGTGAAAAAAATAGATAAAGAATGTTTTTAATTTTGGAATAAATGAATTTTATCTAAACTAAGTTATTGATTTCGGTTTTCTCAAGTAGTTAATAGTTCAAATGGAGATTATGCTGCAGTGAAATCATGTATTTAGAATATAAGGTGATGACTATCTGAAATGCATATCTAATACCAAAAAACGCACCGTAGGTTTATTTTTCTAGTCTTTAATTAGTTATTTATCGATATATGCGACTGTGAACTTAAAGTCCATTCCTGCAAAATCTATACTCCTTAAAAAGATAAGGTTTCGCCATTATTCGAATATGAGTAGAAGGACACTAACTAGACATTTTAAACATGCGTCATAACGACCTATTGTCACTTGGTTAAATAATGAAAGACTGCGATGTGGGGCTGAATTGCTCGAATTGACAGATTATTCAGTTGATAAACTTGCGGAAAGCACGGGTTTTAAAACCGCAGTGCTATTTCGTAAATTGTTTAAGAGTAAATACGGTAGAAATCAGAACCATTAGTATAAAAATTTTAGTTAGTAGCTAAGCAGCAGTGAGGAATATTTCTAAAATGGTGAATTAAAGCTGTGCAGCTTTTTTTTGGAAATCTATTAACTTTGTGAAGGACTCGTATAGAATCTATAACTAAAGAACATTAAGTTAAAAGGACAGACTTTTGCAAAATCGGAAACTTAAAATTGGCATCGTGGTTGGGGAAGTATCCGGGGATACATTAGGCGCCAAGCTTCTCCGTAGTTTTCGAGAGCAAGGGATCGATGCGGAATTTGAAGGCATTGGTGGTCCGCAAATGATTGCAGAAGGCTTTAACAGCTATTATCCGATGGATATTTTATCGGTGATGGGGATTGTTGAAGTCTTAAAAGATATTAAAAAACTCTTTGCTGTACGTGATGGTCTGGTTGAAAAATGGACTGAAAACCCTGTCGATGTTTTTGTAGGGATAGATGCACCGGATTTTAATTTGCGTTTATCTAAGAGCATGAAGCAAAAACAGCTACCAATTAAAACAGTGCAATATGTCAGCCCTTCAGTGTGGGCATGGCGACAAGGCCGTGTGCATGGCATCAAGGCGAGTATCGATTTAGTCCTTTGTTTATTTCCTTTCGAAAAAGCATTTTTTCAAAAATGGCAAGTTCCGGCTGCATTTGTCGGACACCCATTGGCAAGTCAGTTGCCTTTAGATAATCCACTCGTTGCGGCTAAACACGAGTTAGGCTTAGATGAGCATCAAAAACACATTGCATTACTTCCGGGCAGCCGTCGCGGTGAAATTGAGCGTTTGGGGCCTTTGGTACTGTCCGCCGCACAGATTTTGACGGAGCAGCATCCAGACTATGTGTTCCTGATTCCTGCAATTAATGATGCACGTAAACAGCAAATCGAATTGTTGCTCAAGCAGTACCCTGAAGCATTACAAGCCAAAGTTCGCTTGATGGAAAACACCGATACCGAATCTAAAATTGGTCGTCAGGTGATGAACGCATCGAATATTGTCGCTTTGGCTTCGGGTACAGCGACTTTAGAAGCGATGCTTTTACACCGCCCAATGGTAACCTTTTATAAGTTAAATTGGCTGACCTATCATGTGGTGAAATTGCTGATCAAAATTCCGTATTATTCATTGCCAAATATTATTGCGGGCAAAAAGGTGATTCAGGAACTTATTCAACATGATGCAACACCTGAAAAATTAGCAGCAGAAATTGAAAGCTTAATGGATGTTGAAAAATCGCAAATTCAAGTAATGCAGCATATCACCATGCATAAACAACTGCTTTCAGGCAACAGTGAAAACCCTGTGGAAGCGATTTTAAAGCTTTTAAATTAAACCTTTAAGGTCACTCATTTTTTGCGATCTGATGCTGCTGTCGATACTGGCTCGGGGTTAGATCATAAAACTTTTTAAAAGTTTGGCTAAATGCCGTTTCAGATGAGTAACCGATACGATGGGCAATTTGCTGAATAGTCAGTTGCCCCGTTTGTAAGTGCTGTGTTGCTAGTCGCAAACGATGTTGCTGCAAATAGGCGAGTGGTGATTCACCGAGCATTTGAGTAAATAAGCTGGCAAATTTAGAACGCGACATACAACATTGTTCTGCCAAACTTTCGACGGTCCAAGCATGCTGCGGTTTTTCATGAATCGCGGCTAAAGCATTGGATAATTCAGGATGACTCAAGGCATGCAACCAACTGCTTGAATCTGACAAGGCTGCAATATAATCACGCACACATTCGATAAATAAAATACTCACTAAATGATCCAAAATTTTGTCGCGGCCTGGACGGATCTGATGCGCTTCAACTGCCAGAAAATGTAAGCCAATTTGCAACCATTCCGGTGCGGTACTGCTCATGATATGTGGTGTATGTAACAGCGTGGGGAGTGCATTTACTAAAGGCTTTGCCATAATGCTATCGACATGCCCACGGATCGCGAGTACAAATAATTCTTCTACTTCTGGAGATTCGGCAGAATTTAATTCAATGATTTTATTTCGTTGCTCTTGAAACAGTGGCGTGATGTTCACTGATTCGACCAAGACATCAGACTGTATAGATTTGCAGTGGTGGTTTTGCCCTGAGGGAATAAGGCAAAGATCGCCAGCTTCAAGCAAAACCTGCTCTTGATCTATATGCACAACACACTGACCTTGAATCACCACATACGCAACCATGGCATTGTGATCTTGAAAATGAAAAGCCCAAGGATGCTTTGATCTCAAATAAATATATTCAGATCGGTGGAGATGAATATCATCAAAAATTTTACTTAAAGCATCCATATTTCAAATATTTACTCATATTAATTTTGTACTTATTGATGGTCACTATGTGTTTAAAGGTCAACATTTATCCTTAAATGCCAAAGACGATCGCATAGTTTTTTTGGACGCTTAAAACTGTTCTGGCTGCCCATATTTTACGAATATAAACACAGAAGAAGTAATTAGGGAAGTCTAGCGCATGAATGCACCAGTAAAATTAAATGAACAGCAGCTCGCTCAGTTAGAAAGCAAAATCGGTAGTGTTTTAGATAAAAAACGTTATGGTTGGCTATTGAGTCCAGGTTTACCAGTCATTGGTATGGGGATTTTGGCGGGTTATCATTTTGGTCCCAAACCGACAAAAAAACTATTTGCCATGGGCGGGCCGCTTCTACTGCATGTCATTATTCCTGCACTGGATGCACTGATCGGTGATGATGCCAATAACCCGACAGATGATGACATCAAAGTTTTAGTGAATGATCCCTATTATGATCGTATCGTCAAACTATTTATTCCACTGCAAATGGCAGCGAATGCTTTTGCAGGCTATGTGGTTACCCGTAAAGATGTTTCATTATTAGATCAAGTTCTACTTGGGATTTCGATGGGTGCCATCAATGGTGTTGGCGTAAATACAGCACATGAACTCTGCCATCGACCACATAAAAAAGACCATTATTGGGCACATGCGACGCTCGCACCTTTAGGTTATAGCCATTTCCGCATTGAACATCCTTATGGGCACCATAAACGTGCGGCAACGCCTGAAGATCCTGCATCTTCAAAAATGGGTGAAACCTTTTATGAGTTTTGGCCACGCACGGTATTTGGTGGAATTAAATCGGCGGTGCAGATTGAGAAACAACGCTTAAAACGTAAAGGTTTAAGTTTCTTTTCGAAGGACAATGAACTGTTTCATGGTTGGGCGATGAGTGCAGGTTTTCATGCCGCGATGCTGAAAATGTTTGGTAAAGGCGTGACACCGTATTTAGTTACACAGGCCTTTTATGGAATCAGCCTTTTTGAAATTATTAATTATATTGAACATTATGGCCTGAAGCGTGAGCAAAAAGCGGATGGAAGTTATGCGCGAACCATGCCTGAACATAGTTGGAATAACAATAATATTGTGACCAATCTATTTTTGTATCAATTACAACGACATTCAGACCATCATGCATATCCGACTCGCCCTTTTCAGGCATTAAGACATTTTGATGAAGCGCCAGAGTTGCCTAGCGGCTATGCCACTATGCTAATTCCTGCTTTAGTCCCCTCTATTTGGTTTAAGATGATGGATAAACGGGTCTATGATCACTATCAAGGTGATTTAACTAAAGCCAATATTCATCCTAAACGTCGCGTAAGCCTTTTTAAAAAGTTTGCGGTTTCAGACGTTTAAATCGAATACCTGATGAGAAGAATCCCAAGCTTGTTTGCTTGGGATTTTTTATTGTGCGTATTATTAACCGATGCTACGCAGTAACATCAGAAGCGCACGTTGATTCAAATAAAAGAACGATACACGGTAACATCATCCGCAATTGTTTGAGACAAGACTTATTGTAATCAAAAATGTTTCTGCGATACTTTGAATAATTAGACGTTAGTGAACGAGTTTTGTCGGTGAGGTGCATTGCACCGCAAGATGGTTTCCTTGCGAAGCTTCGCTTCTCATTTTGCCGAATGAGAAACAACGTTTCGTAAGAGTATCTCCAGCCGAAGGCTAAGATCTTTATTCAATCCTTAGATGTATGACTCCGTCGAATAGACTTAAAAATCATCTTTAAAATGTAAAAGTAATTCTACGTGCGTAACATCATTTAAAATCCCAAATTTTCTGTTTAAAACTTAGTCATTTCTTAAGACCACCAATAGCGCAAAATGTGGAAAAAAATCGGTGCTGAAAAGCAGATGGAATCAATTCGGTCGAGCATGCCACCATGGCCTTGGATGAGTTGTCCCCAATCTTTTACACCACGATCGCGTTTAATGGCTGACATGACAAGACCACCAAAGAAACCGAATATACAAACAATAAAACCAATACATGCAGCCTGTAGATAGCTAAAGGGTGTAAGCCATGACATAGCAACACCTAGTGCAGTGGCTAAAGCAATGCCTCCGATTAAACCCTCAACGGTCTTAGATGGTGAAAGTATCGGTGCGACTTTGTGTTTTCCAAATAGCTTGCCACAGACATATTGTAAGACATCGGAGGCTTGTACCACCATGATCAGCCAGATCGCTAGCCAAATTTTTTCACCTTCAAATCCGGGAAGTTTAAGATTTAATAGCGCAGGCACATGCGAAATACAGAATACGCTGATCATCAGACCCCATTGAATTTTTGAACTGCGCTCTAAAAATCGCGTGGTATCTTCAGCTTTGAGTGTAGCGATAGGGATAAGAAGAAATACATACAGCGGAATAAAAATAGAATATAACCCATACCAGTCGATATACACCAAGTAATACTGGTATGGAATGACAAAATAAAAAGCGATCAATAAAGGAAGATAATCACCGCGACGGGTTGGCAGTAAACTGATAAATTCACGTAAAGCAAAGAGTGAAATCAACGCAAACAGGATCACAAAGGCAATTTTGCCTAATGAAATTGCTACACCAAGTACCAACAACATGACCCACCATGCATTGATCCGCGCATTTAAATTGTCGATAACTGGTGCAGGTGCATAACCCGCTTTAAATTTTAGTATTGAGCCAATGGTTGAGGCAATAATTAAAATAACTGCAAAGATACCAAACAATACATAGGTCATTTGCGCATTGGTGAATTCCATTATTGATACTCCAATGCTTTTAACTTGAGTAGTTCTTCCTGAGCGTAGTTTAAAAACTCAGTTTTACTCTGTTCATTATGGGCTTCTAAAGGTTTGCCAAAAATAACGGTAGATAATAATGGCAATGGTATAAGCGCGCCTTTAGGCATGACACGTTTTAAATTTGAGATCCATACCGGTACGATTTCAACATCAGGAAATTGATTTTTGAGATGAAATAAGCCGCTTTTAAACTCTAATAATTCAACGTCATCATTTAAATTTCGAGTACCCTCAGGAAAGAAAATAATTGAGTCACCTTGCGCTAAAACGGTTTTGATCGGTTCTAAGGGATCTTGATTTTGCTCTCGATTTCGTTGAATAGTGACGCCAGTAAACGTGTCTTGAATGAGAAAACGTCGAAAGCCATCTTTTAGCCAATAATCCGAAGCCGCTACAGGACGCGTCTTCCGTCTGAGATCTGTCGGCAGTGATGACCAAAGCAAAATAAAGTCGATATGGCTATTATGATTTGCATAATAAATACGCTGTTTCATAACCGGTTTGCACCCGACCCATAGACTCCGCGCGCCCGTGAGCAGCCGCGCCCCACGACGAGTGAGAAAGGCAATATAGCGAGCAATTGAACGGCTTAAAAAATTACCTTTCATTGGTGAGTGAGCATTCCCTGAAGTGTCTATTGGATTTGGCATGGCTTCAAATTATTGTGAATTATTTATACAGTAAAAATATGCAGATGAATGCGATGTATTGCAAGCAAAGCACAAATATCTGCCATTTAAATAAAGCCAGACAACCTAATTCACGCAGCTCCCATGCGCGACCACATTTCTTTGCAGGCATTAATTTTAAGTTTATTAAACTTAAGTCCAGCTCCTTGGTGGTTTGTTCAAGGTTTTGAGTTTGGCTGTATTCAGCGACAGTGGCTAAAAGTGCCGAATCAAATTTGATTCTCAGGCTTAAATAATGTTGTATTCCGAGCAAAACTAGACAAATTAATATATATAGCAAATCGAATAGCATCACATTACCAAACTGGATAATGAGCCAGAGCGTGAGGATCGCTGCTACATAAGCTGAAATGAGCAATCCAGTGGTGGATTGTAACAACTTTGATAGCACCACAAGTTGTAAATTCATGGTGCAAGTCCTTTAAGTTTTAAACGATAAGTATTTAAATGTTTTATTTGAGGTGCTTTAAGCACGACCCAAGGACGGTTATGGCGAATAATCCGTAAAACATCTTCGACTGAATATTCAGGATGTTGTTTCAATAATAATGCGGCAACTACAGCACTACTTCGTGAATATCCCAAAGCACAGAAGACCAAGATGTTTTGTGCTTCATCATTGTTATTAGATTTCAAGAATAGTTCTAAAGACTCTACAGCATTATGTAGCTGATTGGCCTGTAAAGGAATCAGGTCTAAACTCAAGTTTTGGGCATATGAGCACTTTGGATAAGTGGGTAATTCTGCGCAACAATCGAGTAAAGCATCATATTGCTGCATGACGTGTTTGGACGGATAGCGACCTAAATAAATATAACTCTGATTGATTTTGATGATTTTAGAATCTTCAGGATGGCGATAAGTCCAGATTCGGCTATTGATCCAAGCAAATACAAAGTAAGGCGCAAACAATATTTTTGCAGCAATGGTCATATCACCATGACTGAGTTTTTGAAAAAAATGCGGTCGATTGAATAAATATGCAAACGAAACTAAAAGCAGACTGCTTGCAGGATAGAGCAGCCAAAGCCACCAACCTTTTGCATGTGCGATTGCGCTACAAAATAAGGCAGCAAACAGATAAAGGATCCCGATTTTAATGTGCTTTAAGCTTAGCCGACTTTGTTTATTTTGAACCCATGGCGCAGAGCCAGCCATCGGGAATAGCCATAAACATAAGGCACCGACCAATAAACCTGTTGGAATATCTATAAAATGGTGCTGCCAAGTGGTTAGAACTGAGAGACCAATCAAAAAGGACCAACCATCTACCAGATATTTTAGTTTGCCTGTGCTATGCCGACGGAAAAAATCCCAAAGTATCACCAGTAGCACAATGTGCAGGGAAGGTGCTTGATTAAACGGTTTATCAAAGCCCATCAAGACATCAAACCATAGGCCGAAAAAACCTGTGAGTTCGGGGCGTTCAAAGCTAAAACGTAGCGGGAAA
Source organism: Acinetobacter sp. YH12086 (assembly GCF_013419345.1). Lineage (NCBI taxonomy): Bacteria > Pseudomonadati > Pseudomonadota > Gammaproteobacteria > Moraxellales > Moraxellaceae > Acinetobacter > Acinetobacter sp. YH12086. The sequence goes on along the minus strand of NZ_VPAF01000001.1, from coordinate 636,384 downwards.
ATTAAAAAGCAGCTGATTGAAAGGATTTGTGCCGAAAATAGTCGCAGGACATGTTGTTTTAATTCAAACTTATTCCAACAAAGTAATAAAGACAAACCATAGAACAGATCAATCGACCAATAAGGCACAATACTCCATGGCCAAAGTGGAATATATTTTTCCCATTTAAAGACGATAACAGGTACAGACGCTAAACCCGCAGCGTATTGATTGGCAAAACCATAACTTAAGAAGAAAAAAGGTGCCAGAAATGCCAAACACAGTAGGCCGTATTTCCAAGTTCCTGTATCCGTATCCAGTTTATGCATAAGATTGACCATCCAAGCTTAAATTTTTTGTGCAACGGAAACTGTGAAAATACCAAACTCATCAATGACTTGATCGACTTTCTTGAAACCGGCTTGCTCAACCAAGGCATCCATTTCTGCTTGTGAGCGCAAACGCATGACCCATGCATCTCCTTGGCGATGTGAGGTCAGGGCACGGGCGATAAACTCTTGTTGCGGATGCCAAATTTGACCCGTGTAGATGAGATAACCATTTTTCTCAATGGCCTGGCTTAAGCCGGATAAGGACTGTCTAAGTAAATCATTATCACTAAATAATTCGTATAAACCTGAGACCACGGCTAGAGTGGGTTTAGGTTCAACACTGGCTAGTGATGTGGTATCAAATGCATCCGCTTCTACAAATTTGGCAATCTGGCTTAAACCTCTTTGCTCAATCATTGCTTGACCCGCTTGTACATTGATCGAGCTATAGTCTCTAAGCAGGATGGATTCAGGCTGTTGAGGCAGTTTTTGTACAGCATCTAAAATATATCGGCCATGGCCTGCAGCAATATCCATAATCCGTACCGCGTGTTGGGCATCATTTAACTTAGAAGCATATTTCGTTAATAGCGCTTCAATATTTTGTTTTCTAACGCGAATACCACGCCAACCAATTGCATTTAAATATTGTCGATCGATGATTTTACCCAGTGCATTTTGGCTTTCTGATTGATCTCTGTAGACAAAATCTAAGGTACTGCCGGAGTCATATCCTGTCTCTTCACCAATTTTTAAACCTTTAGAAAAGAGACTACCAATTTTAAGATTTTGTTTGGTTAAGCTCCAAAATGCATGTTTTAAAGAATGTTTTGGAAGCGTTGAACTTAAGTTTTCTGCAACAGCACAGCTTGGGCCAATTTTATCGGCATCTAAAAGTTTAGGTGCGGAATAGGGTTGTTTAAAACATTGTTGAATAAAGCGATGGATTTTATCTGTGGCGATTTTGCGATGTTTTTCACCCAAAGTATCATGATAAAAACCATCTAAGACGTGAAATTCCTTCAATGGATGAGGGAGTTTTTGATAAAACGCCAATTGGGGTTTTTGATGCACCACGTAGTCAGATCCCGAACATAAAACCTGTGTAGGAACAAAAATATTTTGTGCATCTTTAACGATTCGATCTGAGGCTGCATATAGCCCCAGCAGCATACGGACCGATATGGCCCGAGCGATTTTCGGGTCAGTGTCATAACTCTGTGCACGTGCAGTATCGTGCGTCAGCATTTTGGCTTTGACATAACTATTAATAAAAAAGTTGCCAGCGAATTTGTTGAGGAGTGTTAAGCCGGGTTTTGCAAAAGGCACATAGAGTTTGATGTCAAATGCAGGCGAGGCAAGGCATAAAGCACGGATTTTAGGGGCATAATCATGCACCCATGTCGCGGCTAAAACAGCGCCAACGCTTTGAGCTACAATTGCTATATTTTCTGATCGGATTTGGTAAGTCTGTTCAATATGCTGAACAAAATATTGAATGTCTTGAACGCATGCGGAAAAACTAGGAGCATCACCACGTTCACCTGGGGTATTGCCATGGCCTCGCGCATCCCAAGCGAAAAAATCAAAATCAGGCAAATTCAATTCATTGACCAAATGCGCCATTCGTCCCGAATGTTCATGGCCACGATGAAATAAGATCACCGCTTTTTTCTTACGGTTGCTTTTTAAACTGCTATTTTCCCAATGTTGATAAAACAAGAATGTTCCATCATGGCTCGTAAAGGTATGCTGAGTATTGTTATACATTGTGTTGTTCTCAAAATAATAAATCGACTGACGATCTAAACTGAAATTTATTGTGGGTTGATAATGCTATTTTTAATGCGGTTATAAATCGTGATAAGTAATAAAAAGATGATAATAATCAAAATACTATTGCAAATAAGAGACAATGTATTTAAACCGAAGTTAAATATAGAAGAAGTCACGATCACGATACAGATGATGCTAAATACAAAAGCACGGTCACTTTTTCCCATTGGACCATCGTAGCGACGTTCTTGACCCACTAATGGCGCCATCACACCTGTATATTCAGCAAGTATGGCGAGAAAACAGGTCAAAATTAGCAGTTCGGCTTGAATAAAAGCAAAACAAATTAAACTAAAATAGAGTGCTGAGTCGGAAATCACATCACATAATTCATTATAAAAAGCACCGAGTTTGGATTGTTGGTTGAACTCACGTGCCAGCATGCCATCTATGGCATTGAAACCCATACGAATAAGCATCCATACGGGGAAAATCAACAGTAAAATACCAATACCGTTGTGAGAGAAATAGATATAAATAAAAAATGCCACAGCTAGCGAAATGAACATTGCCAGTAGGGTTACTTGATTTGCTGTAATACCAAGATGATGAAGTGATTTAACCAAAGGTCGAAGCAGTTTTTGAAATGCGGGTTTAAGTTGGTAGATCGAAGGCATATTATTGTTATAGCGGTATGATTTGCATGAATTTTATACGCTTGATGCTTAACTTAACAAGAATTTGAATGTTAAAGATTGTCACAAGGCTGACGATTCGCCTGTATAACGCATTAAATTTTCTTGTGTGGTGCTTGCGACTAATTTTCCATCTTGCCACATTTGCCCATGAGTAAGCCCACGTGATTGCGAGGTTCGAGTGGTATTCATGTCATAGAAAATCCAATCATCCACCCGAAAGGTATGATGAAAATACATCGAATGATCAAGGCTGGTTGCGATGAGTTCAGGAGACAGATAATTTAAACCATGTGTTTTGAGCGCCGCAGAATATAAATTATAGTCTGAATAGTATGCTGCAATGGCCTGATGTATATGAAGTTGGTCAAATTGTGCATCCAAGGCATCATGGAGTTTTAAATATTCTGCATATTGATTTTGATTTAAGACAGAAGCTTGACAGGAAGGTGGCCAATCTGTGAGCACGTATTCAATTGGTTTAGATATAAGCTGAAAAGGCTGTAAAAATGTGGCCAGATATTCAGGTGAAATAGATGATTGGATTTGCGCTTTATGGAATTGCTCTTCTTTGAGCATACTTGGTGGAAACTGTTGGATCAGATCTGGTTCGGGTATTTGATACTCCATACCCGTTTCGTTTTTCATATAGGACAACATCACCATATATATTGGTTTGCCATGCTGTATGGCGGTCACTTGTCGTGTAGAAAAACTATGGCTATCACGTAAATTTTCGACTTTATATAATACGGGATGATTTGCAAGACCCGCAGAAATAAAGTTGGCATGTAAAGAGTGGAGTGGGAGTGTGCAGGTAAAGGATGCACTGACTATGCTCTGAGCAAGTAATTGCCCACCAAAAATATGGTCACCAAACAGAGGTTTGCTCTGTGCCAAAAAGTAGCCCTGATCTTTGGGAACTACAGATAATAATTGGGTGAGGTCTTGAGTCAGCGTTGTCATATTTTTTTGAAATTTTTGCTTTGTTTAAATGTATTCAACTCAAACTTATTGCACAAGTCATGTTCTTGAAAAATATAAAAGTGTTCGCCGGTCTTTCTAGAATAGGCTTATAATCGAGTTTTCCTAGTTGTCCGAATGGAATGACGATAAAGCAATGACACCTGCATGTAAACTCTTAAAATCTAATAAAATCGACTTTACAATTCATGAATATGATCATGACCCAGAAGCAAAAAGTTTTGGTTTAGAAGCTGCGGAAAAACTTGGCTTAACGGTCGAAGAAGTCTTTAAAACATTGATGGTTACGGACGATAAAAATTACTTTGTTGCCGTATTGCCAGTTGAATATCAGCTAAATTTAAAAAAAGTGGCCACAGCATTTGGCTGTAAAAAACTCAAAATGGCTGACCCAAAAGATGCAGAGCGTTTAACCGGATATTTGGTAGGTGGTATTAGTCCAGTTGGACAGAAAAAACGCTTAAAAACTGTGATCGATGCTTCTGCACAGAACTTAGCTAAAATCTATGTGAGTGGCGGTAAGCGTGGTTTGGATATTGGTTTAAAACCTGAAGATTTAGCAAAAGTTTTGGGTGCAAACTTTGCTGATGTGATTGATGTTTAAGTGCGGTTTTTGACTACTTAAATTTAAGTGAATTTAGAGGGAATACCTCCCACTTATAATCTATAAAATAACAGAAGCCGCATTGAGCGGCTTTGTGGTTCGATGTCGCATCTTAATTGGGGATATTTGAAGGAGAAATCACACATGAATATTCGAACTCTCCGGGTTTAGTCTCTTTAAGTAAGTTTTCCCAAGAACTATTCTTTGTTTTAATCCAACTATAAATATCTTCATAAAATTCAGGATTGAGATTAGCTTTTTGAATATATGATTTATTTAGAAGAAATTTTGTCATCAAACACATTGAATTCAGCTCAATTGGATTTCTATTTTTTTCTAAACTAAAATTATTTTTGGCTTCAACTTCGTATTTTCTCAACATAGTTGCTTTGAGTAGTGTTGATTTAAATAATTCCATAGTTAAATCATTAGGAGGTGTTTGATTCGCTAAGGCAAAGAGATTTCCATCAATTCTCAACATAGACGGGAAAAAATTTGCCTGTACATCTAATTCTTGCTGAGGAGACGGTGAAGATTTACATCCTGTTGTTAAAATACTGCTAAAAATGAGAAAACTTATAAACTTTAAAATTTTGTTATGCATCTAGGTGAATTCCTTGTTCAGCTAAAACTTTTAACATTTTAATCTTGGTTAATTCGTATTTTGTACATACTAATACGGCTCGTTTCACTTCAACTGATTATTTATAATTTGGAAGTTCTAGCTAAGACTACACTTTTGTTGTTTCGTTTTTAGCTTTGAGTAACGAAAATGTATGTAGTCGCAGAAGTAGAATTTAGTAAAACTTCATGTTAGAGGTTAATTCATTAATAGTGCTTAATTATATTTAAATGTAAAAATACCTATAAAAAATAGGTATTTAAAATCCGACTAAAACAGTTGTATTTTAATTTAAAAGCTGTAATTTGAAAGAGCGATCTAATAAAGAGACAACAAAATGCCTTATTCAAATACTAAAGCGATTATTGAGCAAATCTATAATTTTGTATTAGAAAAACACAGTTTAGCATCTAAAAGTCGATTTATGCAGTTATCGATCTTCTTTAGAGAATTGCATGAAGGGGATGACTCAAAATTTACCGCAGATAGGTCTTTTTATTACAAAGGAATCTTTAACAACAAAGAAAAAAGTATATTTGCAAATGCTGCACCTGACTTTTTTGATAAGCACAAGTTTTTGGATTGGGTTGTTAAATCAATTGATTGATTTCAACCAAATCGTTGGAGTACATAATTCATGCTGTATAACCAGTCTGAATAGAAGATATAGATCAGAAATCAGTAGGTGTTTGTTATGAAATACATGCTAATTGGCAATAAGGATGTATGGCCAGTATGGTGTTAGTAAAGTCTTCAATGATTAAAATTTAACTGCACATTTAGTTCCTTGATTTAAATAAAAGCTTGGTTAAAAGCAGAATATAAAAACCCATGTAAAAGACATGGGTTTTTAGTTTAAGTTGCACAATGTGATAATTTGGCTAAAAAATAAGCAATATGATTTATTTGTTCAATGCTAAATGAGAAAATTATCATTTAGTTCCATTTCAGAAAATTGTATAAATAAAAACAGAAAAGTTCATATTAAAAAAATTAATTTTTAAATACATAGAGATAAGACCAAATTTGCAATCCTGTAGCAAATCTTCACAAAAATGCAATTATTAACAATAATGATTATCATTAACATGGTTTCGCGCTGGCCAGCGTACTAAGCATTACTTGCACAGTTAAAGAAACATAATTACATGACAAAGCTTGGAAAAGCTTAAAAATAGAGGATATGGTCAGATGAAAGAGCTTGCTAATCGCTTGGCGATGCAGCATCTTGTCAATGCATACTCACAAGAAACCGGTAAAGGTATTTTGCTGGAAAAGTATCAACAGAATTCATCACAATTGACGTTTAGCCAAGGCTTGACGTTGTTATGCATCCCCTTAGATTGCATTCAATCACAGTTATTTGTACCACTATCTTATGTCAGCCTTGTTGGTAGACATCGTCTTGCAGATATCCCATACGTTTTTAATAAAGGACAGAAACAGTCATTTAGTATCACCGCGATCGCGAGTTTATTACTTGAACAGCTCGTACAAGAGTCAGGTCATACACTGGATGCTTCATCATTATTAGAGCGTTGGATCGAAAGTCGTGAAGCGCTTATTCAATTTTTGACACTACGTGAACATGATTTTGAGGCTTTGGTCCAAGCGGAACAAAGTTTCATTGAATCGGAACAAGCTTTAATTTTAGGGCACAGCATGCATCCTGCACCGAAAAGTCGGGTCGGTTTTGTGCATGAAGATTGGGAAAGGTATTCGCCAGAAGCCAAAGGTCTCAGCCAACTGCATTATTGGTTGGTGGCTCCAGAATATATTCAAGAAGGTTCAGCTTTAGATCAATCAGTATCAGCGCAATTGAAAAGCGAATTGCAATGGCATTTATCAGAAACAGATCAAGCACTACTGAATGCTTATTCGCATTATAAGTTATTGCCTTTGCATCCTTGGCAAGCACGTTATTTACAGTCAAAAGCATGGTTTAAAAGTTTAAAAACCAAATTAAAAATTATCGATTTTGGCGAGAAAGGTTGGGCTTTTTCCCCAACGACTTCGGTACGCACCATGGCAAGTTTTGCAGCGCCGTGGATGTTAAAACCATCACTATCTGTAATGATCACCAATTCAATCCGAGTCAACCTTGCCAAAGAATGCCACCGTGGTGAAATGACCCATCGACTTTGGCATTCAAGTCTTGGTGAGCGTATTTTACAACAATGCCCAACGCTCAAAGCGGTGAATGATCCTGCGTGGATGGCATTGAGCATAGATGATGAAATCGTCGAAGAAACTATTTGCATCTTCCGTGATCAGCCTTTCAGTGAAAAGCAGCAGGTGAGTTGTATTGCGTCATTGTGCCAAGAGCATCCTGCACAGCCGAACAGCCGTTTTAATGCCTTATTTGAACAAATCGAAAAACAACAACCTGAACTTGATCAAAGCGCCATTGCGATCAATTGGTTTAAACAATTCTTAGCTATCAGTCTAAAACCATTAATGTATTTGTACCATCAATACGGAATGGCCTTTGAATCACATCAGCAAAATGTCTTACTTGAGCTTGAACATGCAATGCCTAAATATCTATGGCTGCGTGACAATCAAGGCTTTTACTATATCGAAGAACTTGCAGGTGAGGTCTTAAGCGCATTTCCAGAGTTGCAAGAAAAAGCGCATGCCGTGGGTTCCAAAGCCTTTGTCGATGAGCGCTTTAGCTATTATTTCTTTGGTAATACTTTATTCGGCATTATCAATGCAATTGGTGCAACTGGATATGTCACAGAGCAAGTGTTGATATCGATATTGCAAAATGAACTGTTGGACTTACATCGGGCATATCCAGAAAGTTCATTGATTCATTCATTACTGTATCAGCCGACCTTGCCGTATAAGGGTAATCTGTTGACGCGCTTGTATGAGCTGGATGAATTGATTGCCCCAGTCGATCAGCAATCGGTTTATGTACAGTTGCCAAATCCTTTATATGTGGAACAGACGGATGTGCAATATGCTTGATTTTATTGGGATAGGCTTAGGGCCATTTAACCTCAGTTTGGCGAGTTTGCTACATAAGCAAAATCATTTGCAGTATCAATTTTTTGAAAAGAAACCACAGTTCGACTGGCATGCGGGTATGCAATTGCCCAATACAGTACTGCAAGTGCCGTTTATGGCCGATCTGGTTTCCATGGTCGATCCAACCAGTCCTTTTAGTTTTTTAAATTACTTAAAGGCGCAGCAGCGTTTATACAAATTCTATTTTTTAGAACAAGCTCAGATTCCTAGACGTGAATATAACCATTATTGTCAGTGGGTTGCAGACCAACTAGAGCATATTCAGTATCAATCAACAGTAAAAGCCATTTATGCTCAAGAGCAAGGCTTTGAAGTCATGGTTGAGCAAGATGGACGCTTTAGGCGTTATCAATGCCGAAATCTGGTCATTGGTTCGGGGAATGTTCCGCATTTACCACAGTGTCTAAAAGACATTCAACAACAATATCCAGAGCGTTGCTTACATTCTGCAAATTATTGCAATGCAGCGTTAAATCACTTGAAAGGTAATGTAGTTGTACTGGGATCAGGCCAGTCTTCGGCCGAAGTCTTTATGGATTTGTTTGATCGTCAATATATGCAGGATCAGACCACAACAGCGCAGTTTAAATTGCATTGGCTGACACGCTCAAATGGGTTTTTCCCGATGGAATATGCACCACTTGGATTGGAGCATTTTAGTCCAGATTATACCGCGCACTTTTATCAACTGAGCCCTGAAAATAAAGCCGAACTATTGAAGCAACAAAGTTTGTTATATAAGGGCATCAGTGCAAAAACCATCCGTGATATTTACCAAAAACTATATCACCGGAGTATTGGTCAAAATATTCAACAGACGCATTTACATGCTCAGGTGGGTTTGGTCGATGCCGAGCCTCATGGTGCGGGCATCCGTTTGCAGTTTCAGCATAAAGTCACGGCAGAACAATTCTATCTCGATGCGGACTTTGTCGTGGCTTCAACGGGATATCACAGTCCAGAGTGGCAATATCTCAAATATCTAAAACCACTGATTCAATGTGATGAATTCGGTCGATGGAAAATTAGTCAGGACTACCGCGTACAGCATGACGCTGTTGGGGAAATCTTTGTTCAAAATCAGGAAATGCACAGTCACGGTGTCGGGACTCCTGATTTAGGGTTGGGTGCTCACCGTGCAGCGATCATTGCCAATCAATTATTGGGTTTTAACTTATACGATTTAGGTGATCAAGCTCAAAGTTTCCAACATTTTTCACCCAGTGAAAATGCTGAAATGCACAGTATGGGCATTGTGAAGAAATCAGCGCCAACCAATATCCAAAGACCTTTATCCGTAAAAAAAACCATTGCCAACTATGCAATGAACCGCAATACGACTATGCCGAATAAGCAAGAACAGAATGCGGTTAAACTCGAGAAATTATAATGACATTTGCAAAATTAAAGATAAATCAAACGCAGTGGCGCCGTGCAGGGCAAAGACTGATTGAAATGGCAATTGCTGAGTTTTTATATGAAGAAATTATTCAGATTCAGCAAGTGGAAAATAACACTTGGCAACTTAAACTGGATGACAAAACCTATCAATTTGAAGCGACTCAGTTTCTGCTTGGGCACTGGCGTATTGTTGAAGGGAGTGTTCGAGAGTTAAGTGAATCGACAACAGAGCCCGCATGGAATCTGCATGAATTTATTCGTGCTTTTTCAAATCAAGCTGAGGTGAAACCATTTACCAAGGCATATTTGATTAAAGAAATGAACAATACATGGTTAGCAGAAGCCCATGTTTTTGATGAACAGCGATTGCTGAGTCATGCTGTCTTGTCAGCGCCACACTATCAAATTGAAGGCATGTTACGTGGACACCCATGGCTTATTATGAGTAAAGGCCGTATGGGCTTTGGCTATGATGATTATTTAAGCTCCGCACCAGAGATTTCTCCAACGGTCAAAGTTCTGTGGTTAGCTGTTCATCGTGATTTAGCTGAGTTTCGTTCGACCGAGGCTTGGGATGCGAAAAGCTTATATCGCCATGAATTGAACTCTGCACAATTACACGATTTTCAACAGCAATTAGCGGACAAAGCCTTAGACGCTGCTGAATATTACTTTATTCCTGTACATGCATGGCAATGGCATCAGTGGTTAATCCCGACCTATGCCAATGAAATCGTTGATCAGCGCATTGTCGAATTGGAAATTGGACAAGACGACTATGTGCCAATGCAATCAATTCGTACTTTATGCAATACCAGTCATCCTGAACGTCATTATGTGAAGTTACCTGTCAGTATCTTTAATACGGCGGTCTATCGAGGTTTGCCTTCAAAACGAAATTTGGCTGCACCTGCGGTGACCGCTTGGCTGAAGGACATTCAACATCATGATGCAGACCTGCAAAAAACACAGGTGGCATTTTTGGGCGAAATTGCGAGTCTCACTTTACAACAGCCGTGTTTTGATCAGATAGACGGTGCGCCTTACCAATTTAAAGAATTGTTTGGTTGCTTATGGCGTGAAAGTGTAGAGCCTTACATCGGTGAACATCAGTTAGCACTTTCCCAAGCAGCATTGTTGCATCGAGATCTAAATGGTCAGTCTATTTTATCCGTGTTGATTCAGGCTTCAGGTTTGACGCCTTTGCAATGGCTGAAACGTTTTGCTGAAGTCTGCGTAACACCACTACTGATTTGCTTATACAAATATGGTTTAGCTTTTTCTCCGCACGGTGAAAACACCATGTTGATCCATGAAAATGGCTTACCGAAAAAAATGGTGCTGAAGGACTTTATTGATGATGTCAATTTAGTTGATGAAGATTTTCCTGAACTCGAAAATTTACCACCTGAAGGGCAAATTTTACTGCGCCATCCTGCTGAAGAACTTAGTCACTTTATCTTTACAGGTTTATTCATGGTGCATTACCGCTATATCTGTAATGTCTTCCTTGAAGATTATCCAGAGCATACAGAACTTGAATTTTGGCAGACCATCTCCAGCGTGATCGATGAATTTCATCAGGCGCATCCTGATTTGGCAGATCGTATTGAAAAATTCAGTATGTTCCGTCCACGTTTCGAGAAAATTTGTCTGAACCGAGTACGACTGTTTACCACCAGTTATAACGACGAAGCAGAACGACCAGTACCTGTATTTTTAGATCCAATTGCAAACCCTGTAAGTCCAAACACTTTAAATCAGTGGGCGAAACAACTGCATATTGCTAAGCAGAAAATGACAACCAACCGTATTGCGTCATAAGCAGATTTTTGAGCTAAGAACAGAAAATATTAAACAAACTTAAAGGACGAGATCATGACAACGTTATCACGACAACTACCTGATTTTTATGAATACTATGAGAATGAGACGCAATACTACTTACGACAAATGCAATATCCAGAAGATATGGCTTTGGTTCATAAATGGATGCATGAACCGCATGTGATTCCACAATGGCAGCTCAATAAGTCAGAAACTGAACTAAAAGTGTATTACGAAAAAATGCTGGCAGATGATCATCACCGAATTTTGATCGTAGGAGTCAATGGTGAAGATGTGGGCTACACAGAGATTTACGAGGGAAAACGGGATCGATTAGGTTTGTACTACGACGGTGATGAGCTTGATCTAGGTTGGCATTTGTTATTTGGTGAAAAGTCCGTTTTTGGTAAAGGCTATTTACGTCCTGTCATGCGTTTATTGAGCTTTTATATCTTTGAAAATGCCGCATCAGCCAAGATTGTGGGAGAACCTGATCATAGTGTGAAGCCTTATGCCGTCGTAGTTGAAGACATGTGCTATGAAGCACAGCGCCTAATCCCAATGCCTGAAAAGACCGCCATGTTGTATTACTGCTTTAGAGAAACTTTTTATGCAAAATTTGGTCATTACTTAAACGACTCCAAGGCATTTCAGCATCAGCAACTAGCTAAGGCAGTGTCATGAGTTACAGCTGCACCCACATGCACATACTGGACATGCGCTTTTCAGCGCATGTTTCAGTGGAAGAGTTTGAACAATGGTTGACTCAAGTTGAGCGCTTTTTTCTGAAAAGTCAGCCCTTTGTTTTGGTAATGCAAACGGCTGAGGGAACGACATTTCCTGAAGAATATCGGCAAATACAGGCCGTTTGGTACAAGAAGTTTAAACATCTCTTTTTTCAATATTGTTTGGGTCTGGTGCGTATTGCGCAAGATCCAGATGACTTCAAACGTTTAAATACACCCGCACTGCATGCAGCGTGGCGTGTGCCTTATTACGTTTCATTAGAACAATCTGATGCGCTGCAATGGGCAGTGCAGAGGTGGATATGCAACAACACTCAAGAAAATTAAATCATGCAATTTCGCCATCTCAAATTTCAGTCCTGAGTTTGAGCGTCGTGATTATTTTGTACTTAGCACATGCATTGCCTTTGTATTTTTACAATGTGGCTTTGCCTGCTATTTTACGACATCAAGGGGTAGATTTACGTTGGATTGGCATGTTATCGCTGCTTTACATTCCATGGGCATTCAAGTTTTTTTGGGCGCCTTGGATCGATCAGCTCTATGTCAAAAAACTCGGTAAACGTAAAACATGGCTATTATTTACGCAAATCGCATTGGTACTGGGGGTATTGGTTTTAGCCTTTACGCAGTTTTCTTATGGGCTGACTTTATTTGTCATTGTTGGTTTATGGATTTCAACGTTTGCGGCAACGCAAGATATTGCGATTGATGGTTATACCGTAGAGAAATTTACCGAAGGCAATTATCGTCTGGGCAGTATGGCACAGAGTATTGGGGTGGCCGTCGGTAGCATGCTTGGTGGCGCTGCGACTTTATGGATTTACCAATATTGGGGTTGGCAGCCAGCGCTCACAACTTTAGCGCTGCTGACATTTTTAACCATGTTTGCTGTGTTTTTTATTCAAGAAGAACCACAAACTCAAATTGCCAAAGCCAAACCAAGCCTACGACAAGCTTTTAAACGACCAGAGATTCGTTGGGCCTTGCTGCTCATCGTTTGTTATCGCGTGGTGGAAGCACCCGCTATGGCAATGCTGAATCCCATGTTGATCGATCAAAAATGGTCACTGTCTCAGATCGGGGTGTTGATGTCTGTGGTCGGTGCTGGTGTCGGTCTGATTGCTGCCGTTAGTGCAGCTTTATTGCTGAAAAAAATCAAAGCAACGCAATTGTTGGTCTGGGCAGGATGGTTACGTACATTGCTATATGCCGTCATTGGGGCAGCCGTTGTATTGGGGTGGTTGAATCAATGGCATCTGCTTTTAGGTCTATTTGTCGTGTTGATGCTAGCCATTCGTTATATCGCCATGACATCACTCTATGCCTATTTCATGCAGACCAGTTCTAAAGAACAGGCGGGTACCGATTTCACCATATTAGTGTGCTTTGAATTGCTCGTTTACTTCATTGGCGGTGCATTTTCAGGCTTTCTCGCAAAATCATTAGGCTATGGACATTTTTACTTGGTATTGGCAATCGGCTCAGTAATCAGTGTCTTACTTAGTCAACGCATTGTTTTAAAAACACAAAATTTAAAAACTCAAACTCTTCCGACTCAATCGGAACTCTAAGAAATGGAAAAGAATATGAAACGTTTAGCTCTACCGATGCAACTGACTTGTCTCAGCTTAGCAATTTGCACTCAGCTTTATGCGCAAGACGTCACGACAGACACTGCACAAACTACAGAAGCTACTAAAATGGCACCGATTGTTGTGACGGCAACTCGTTCTGCGAAAAGCATTGCCGATATTGCGGGTACGGTGTACAGCATTCCTAAAGAAGAAATTGAAAAACAAGCCAATGCAGGTAAAAGCACAGCCGATATTGTCGGTTTATTGGTGCCATCACTGACTCCATCGAGTGGTACAACGTCTAACTATGGGATGACCATGCGTGGACGTGTGGTGCAATACATGATCGATGGTGTACCGCAAACGGGATATCGTGATGGATCTCGACAACTGGCGAGTATTAGCCCGTCGATGATTGAACGAATTGAAGTGGTCTCAGGTGCAAGTAGTATTTATGGTTCAGGTGCGACAGGCGGTATTATCAATATCATCACCAAACGAGGTGGATCTGAGCCGCTGAGTTTTGAAACAAAAGTCGGTGTCACTTCTGGTAATAACTTTAAGTCTGATGCGCTGGCTTATGAAGCTGCACAAACCATGAATTTTAATCAAGGCAATTTACGCGGAACTTTAGGTGCAAGCTATACCAAACGTGGTGAAATACAAGATAGTCATGGCAACCGTATTGGGCCTGAAATTGCGCAAACTGACCGTCAAGATACCGATACTTTAGATTTAAATGGTCGTGTCAGTTGGAAAATTGCCGATGGTCAAACGCTGAGTTTCGGTGCGCAATATTATAATGATGAGCAAGATAGTGACTATGGTCCAGACTATGGTCCAAATTTAAATGCGCTGCGCTCACAGCCCGTGGGTGGAAAGCTGCCGTTGTCTTTAAATGCGGTAAAAGGCTTACAACTTGCTGAACAACCACAAACTGAACGTTATAGCATCAATGCGCAATATGAAAATCAAGATATTTTAGCGCATCGTCTAAACGCTGAAACCTATTATCGAAATGAAAAGGCGCGTTGGTTCCCATCTGCACGTCAAATGGCACCTGAACTTTTCTTGGTGTATCAGTCAGAAACCGATATTGATGTGTTAGGCGCACGTGTTGCTCTACAAAAAGATCTTAACTTAAATGGTCGTGAACTGGGGCTAACCTATGGTGTGGATTATGAAAATGAAAAAGATCAACAAAATATCCAAATGTATGACAGTGCTACATTTATTCAAAGTAATGGTCTGAGTTATCAGCCGTTTAATTACTATGCCTTTGGCCCAGATGTTGAAACAGAAAAACTTGGCGTATTTGCCCAAGCGCAATATGAATTAACCGACCGACTTGGCTTACAGGCCGGCATTCGCCATGAGCGGGTAGAGAGTGATGTCGATTCATCTGTGCCTTATATGGAAGCCATTACTGCAGATTTAACCCTAGGTTATGTGGCGAAAACGCTGAATGGCGGTAAAGTAAAACATGATGCAACGCTGTTTAATGTTGGCGCGGTGTATCACTTAACAGATGCACAGCAAGTGTTTGCGAATTTCTCACAAGGTTCAAACTTGCCCGATGTGCAACGTATGCTGCGTGATGTGCCAGCAAATTCTGTGATTAATAGCCAAACCATTGACCCGATTAAAGTCAATAACTATGAACTCGGTTGGCGTGTACAAAATGCCGGTGGTTTAAATGCAGGAGTGACGGCTTTTTATAATGACTCAGATAAAAGCCTGAAATTTGGTGCGCCGAATTACACCATTGATGTTATTGATACCGATGAACGTATCTATGGTGTCGAAGCCAATGCCAGTTATGAAGTTCAACCAAATTGGACGGTTGGGGGCACAGTTGCATATACCACGGGCCAATTTAAAAATACCCAAGGTGACTGGCAAGAATTGGATGCCATTCGTGTGGCACCTTTAAAAGGAACAGCATTTTCAGAATGGCAGTTTGATAATGACATGAGCCTACGTGTTCAAGCTTTAGCGATTGGCGGTACTGACAAAGCCCAAAAAGACGCTGTGAAATATGGATCTGCTCCAGCAGCGGCAATTAAAGGCTTTGCAACGATGGACGTGATTGCCAATGCAAAAGTAGGACCGGGTAATGTGGGCTTTGGTGTCTACAACGTGTGGAATACGGATTATAAGTCGGTATACAGTCAGTCGGTTGAAACTGTCTATGGCCCAATTTCTAGCCTAGCGGCTCAAGGTCGCACCTACGGTTTAAGTTATACGGTGAAATACTGATTTAAAGCCTGAATCAGGTTTAAAGCACGGTATCGTGACTTACAAAATAGAGGTGGCTTAAGTCACCTCTATTGTTTATAACGTAGCCATTAAAAATGGATAACAAAAATAATGGATCGAAATAACAAACTGTTTATTGCTGCCAGTCTTGCCAATGGTGCAAGTTTCTCGATGATATTGCCGCTGTTGGCGCCATTGGTTCGAGAGTTAAAGCTTTCTGAACTACAAGGCGGTGCGATGGTTTCCGTCGGTGCGCTGCTGATGGCTGTTGGTGCCATTTACATTTCAAAAAATCAATCTAAGTTTTCGATTTATCAACTCTTGAGTATCGGTTTTGTGGGCATGGCTGTGACATGGGGGTTATTTACAGCCGTGTTGATGTATGGCCTTTCTGTTCAGATAGGGATGTTGCTGCTATTTAGTTTATTAATGTTGTCACGCGCAGCGACTGGGGTATTTATGGCGATGCCACAGATTGCCTTGCAAACTTATGTGATGACCCGTTTTAGCAATGAGCAGCAGCGTTCACAAGCAATGTCAAAATTCGGTGCATTAAATAGTGCAGGCGTGATCATTGGTCCATTTCTAACAACCTTGCTGCTGGGCTTTGGTGGAATCATGACGCCGCTTTGGGCAGCAATCATTATTTTAGCGTTGATTTCTGTGGTCTTGGTGTTCAGCTTTGACCGACATACCGAACAGCATAGCGTTGAAAAGCCAGTGACAGAAAAGCATGAGTCACCATCTACAGATTTGAGCATTCAGCAATGCTATCCATGGTTAATGTTGGGATTCAGTCTCTATCTTGCCATCGTGACCGTAAATTTAACGGCCGGGTTTTATATTCAAGACCGCTTTAATATGACTGCTGCAGAAGGCGCAGTGCATTTTGCAGAATGTTCTCTCGTCGTGGGTATCGCTTTGGTGATTATGCAAACGCTGATTTCTAAGTATTTAAATTGGTCCGTATATCGCTTACTGTGGGTTGGGCTGTTTAGCATGGCAGCAGCCTTGCTGATTTCGGTTTTCACCACTGAATTACAGATATTTCAAGCTACATATCTTTTATATGGTATATCGGTTGCATGTTTAATCCCTGCATTTACAACGGGTGCAGCGCAAACGGCGCCCAGTGCGTTACAGACTAAGGTGGCAAGTTGGTGTACAGCCACTCAGGCTTTGAGCTTTGTGGTCGGGCCACTGATTAGTACGGGTTTATACCAGTGGCACAAAGAATTTCCGTATTATTTTTTATTTTTAGTGATGCTTGGTTTAATCGTATTCTTTTTATTTCAAACCAAAACTCAAACCGTGAAGCGAGTAACTGAGTGAAATATGCAAAGACTTGTAGACTTACTTCAATAGGTCGGTGTGAAAATAGGACTATCCTGACAATAGATGGTTTTGATTACATGATGTTACTTGATCGGTGATTGATCTTACAAAATAGATGTTTAAAGCAAGCACTTTGATTAAAAAATAATCACAATTGTTTCATTAATTCTCAAAGTACTGAATCAATAGTTTTCTCCGTTATTCTTTTCACATAAAAAATAACGGAGGTTAAATGCTTAAATTTAATAATGATTTGGTTCTGGGCGCCATTTTTGATATGGATGGAACAATGTTTGATACTGAACGTTTACGGTTTCAAACATTGAAACAGGCATCTCTTGAATTGACCGGTGTTGAGTTTTCCGAATCATATCTCATGAATTGTTTGGGGCTAAGTGCACAAAGCGCGCATCGATTGGCCCAAGCCGAATATGATGAAAACATTCCATACGCAGATATTCGCAAACGCGCAGATGAATTAGAACTGGAGCATGTTCGTCAGTTTGGTGTACCGATCAAAAAAGGCTTGGTTCAAGTATTAGAACGCTTACGCAAGTCAGGACTGAGGATGGCCGTGGCAACATCGAGTCGCCGTGCAATCGCAGAAGAATATCTCATCAATGCCAATGTGTATAAGTTCTTTGATGTCTTAGTCTGTGGCGATGAAGTTGAAAATGGTAAGCCACATCCTGAAATATTCATGCGTGCTGCCGCAAAGCTGAATTTAAATCCTGCTGATTGTTTGATGTTTGAAGACTCGGAAAATGGTGTGACTTCGGCCTTTGAGGCTGGCGGTATTACCGTACTGTTTAAAGATATTAAATCGCCCAATCAAAACATGCTGTCCAAAGCCAAATATTATTATGAATGTATGTATGACTGTTTGACGGAACTTGACCCGTTCACTGCGCATTTAGAGATGCCGCATGTGCAAGAGGCTTTTCCACAAACCCTTAATCAGCTCACTGTTGGTATTCATGGTTTTGGGGCGATTGGTGGTGGTTATTTAGCACAAATTTTGTCGCATTGGGATGGTTATACACGCCCGAAAAAAATTTATGCATCGACTCGTAACCCTTTATATCGTTCTGCGGTCAATGCATTTGGTACCTATTGTATTCGCTATGGTCAATTGTCTTATGACGAACGCATTGAAAACATGGCAGTCATTGATGCTGAAAATATTCAGCAGATGCAAGAGATGTACACAGAGTCAAGTTTGGTTGCCATCTGTTTGCCTGAAAAAGCGATTGCAGAAGAGGCCAAAACCATTGCACAAGGCCTGTATGCACGACATATTGCACATGATGAGAAAGCCATCGAACCTCTAACGATGCTGATCATTTTGAACAAAGTCGGAGCAAAACAATTATTAATGTCACATTTAAAACAGGCTTTAACTGAGCTTGCTGGAGCGGTTGTTGCAGAGAAAATCATGCAACAACACTATTTTTGCGATACCGTGGTCAACCGCATGGTATCTAAGTTAAGTGACCAAAACTTATATCGTCAGCTCCGTATAAAATATAATATCTTCAAACAATTTCAATTAGATGAAGTTGAAGTGGATGCTCAATTAGACTTAGAAGATGCGACGAAATTAAATCCTGATCAGGAACGTCAAGCCACTTTATATGTTGAGGATATGCGCCGAAATTTCCACCCAAGTCATATATTGCAAAGCATGGATTTAATTTTATTTAACGCAGAATCTGACATGCCGATCTATGTAGAAAATAACAGTCCTTTGTTAGAAAAAATGCGTCAAATGATTTTGGTCGATCATATTGAAGATATTCAATTAATTAAAAATCGCTTGTGGAATGGTGTACATGCCATGTTGGCTTGGCAATCTGCACTGTTAAATCATCAAACCATAGGTGTGGCACTTGCAGATCATCGTGTTGATCAATTTATGCATGAACTCATTGACGAGGTGCAGGCTGGTTTAGCACGACGCTTACCAAATCGTGCTTATGATTTAACACGACTGGCAGAGAGCTTTATAAACTCTTGTGAACATGCGTACAAAGACCCATGTGCGCGTGTGGCACGAGATCCTTTACGTAAACTTGCATTTAATGAACGAGTGTTGGGCTCGTTGGCGACCAATGTGAAATATGGACTGGAGACAACACATCTACAGCAAGGGATTGTCTATGGTTTGATGTATGCCGTGAGTGTAAATCAATGTTCGATGGATCAGGTTGTCAACTTTATCCAGTTGCAATTTTTAGAACTGAAAAAGACAAACGAGCTTGAACAACTGGAACGTATTAAACAGATTGAGGCCAATGTAATGATACAGTTGCAGCATTTTTCTGATCAGTCCACAGAGCAGTTTACATCTTGGAAAAACCATGCTGTAACGCAAGATCAGAAAGATACTGCGAAATTTGCCTAAAATATAATGCTTATCTGTGCGCAATATATATTGAATCAAAATGCTGAGTATGACTCGGCATTTTTTTCTTACAAAGATGATTTAGATGAATGAATTTCAGCTTTAAATGAATATTACTAAATCAAAATTGGGCAAAGTCTGTTTTGATTCATGCTTTAATAAAGCAGATTGAATTTAAAGTGATTTATCTGTGTTTTTAAAACCCTCAATGCAAGTCGTACCGACGCTCAATCAGGATTATCCCGATTGGCATCAAGGTCGTCAGCACTATGCTTTGTGGTATATAGAAATACAGGATCCTGAATTATTGGCGTATCTCACAGCACTTCGAGCGCAGTTTTCAGATCTTTTATACACACCGAATACGCGCCAATTTCATATCACTGTGTTTATTTGTGGCTTTTTTGAAGAGTTAAATAAAACCCAATTAATCGATCATGTTGAACAACGATGGAATGATAATTTCTCAGCAGATGAATTGGCACTGCACCAACAACAACTTCGACGGTTATCGCTATCTAATATTCGGTTACGTACAGGTCAGATCAATAGCTTTCAAAGCGCGCTATTTATTGAAATTGTGGATGTAGATCGTAAGTTAGACCATCTACGTCAAGCTTTGAATTTAACTTCGAATGAAATTGCACCAATCGAATATTGTCCGCATATCACATTGGGCTTGTATAAACAGGCATGGAATAGCGATGATATTTTTGAAAGAATCCAACAAATTGAACAGCACAGCTTTGATTTTGAAAGCGAGCAACTGACTTTTGGTCATTATCAGGCTCAAGTACTACAAGGGATATTAAGTCCTTATTATCAACATCAGTTCAGACAAAATATAGAGATGGCACAGTCATGATTCATTTCATTTTGGGTGGGGCACGTTCAGGTAAGAGCCGACTTGCAGAACAAAAAGCAAAAGAAAGTGCTCAAGCCGTGATCTATGTGGCTACAGCACAAGCATATGATGAGGAAATGCAGGAGCGAATTCAGCATCATCAAGCCGACCGCCCAGAGCATTGGAGGCTGATTGAAGAGCCTTTGTATTTATCCGATCGCTTAGTTGAAATAGACCAAGCTCATCAAACCATTCTTATCGATTGTTTAACGCTGTGGATGAGTAATTTATTGATGCATGAACAAGCAGACTTTCAACAGCAACAATGCCAAAAATTACTTACGGTGCTACCGACATTAAAGTCAGACATTATTTTAGTCAGTAACGAAACTGGACTAGGCGTTGTTCCCATGGGACAAATCAGTCGAAAATTCGTCGATGAATCTGGGCGCTTACATCAAAAAATTGGTCAAATTGCTGGCCATGTGGTGTTTTGTGTTGCAGGTTTTCCAATGATCTTAAAAGGAGATAAAGCATGAACTGGTGGCAAGAACCCTGTCAAAATCCGAGTATCGAAGCTAAGCAACAGGCGGTAAATCACCAGTTACAGCTAACTAAACCTACGGGCTCGCTTTCAGAACTTGAAAATGTAGCGGTGCAACTTGCATCATTACAAAACACGGATCAGCCTAATATCGATTTCCCATGGATCACCATCTTTGCAGGTGATCATGGCGTGATGGAAGAAAATATTTCGGCCTACCCACAAGCTGTCACACGCCAAATGCTACAAAACTTCACGACCGGTGGTGCATGTATTAGTGTCATTGCACGTGAGTATCAAGCCAAACTACAAGTGATTGACTGTGGTTCGGTAGGCGAAGCTTATGAATATGCAGGGGTAGAGCGCTACTGTATTGCAGCGGGTACAGCAAATTTTGCTAAAACTGTTGCGATGAGCGAATCACAATGTATTGAAGCGATGAATCTTGGCCGTAAAAGTGTTGAAGATGCTATCGCTGCAGGTGCGTCAATTTATGTCGCAGGGGAAATGGGCATTGGCAATACCTGTTCTGCTTCTGCTGTTGCATGTTTTTTATTTAATGAGCCGGCCGAAAAATTGACAGGTGTTGGTACAGGTATTCGTGCTGAACAATTGGCACATAAGAAACAAGTGATTGATCAGGCCTTGGCTTTACATCACGACTATGTCGGCCAAGATGTCTTTAAAGCCCTATGTGCTGTTGGTGGCTTAGAAATTGCCGCGATGGTTGGAGCATACATTCGCTGTGCGCAATTGGGGCTAGCAATGGTCGTGGATGGATTTATTAGTACGGTTTCTGCCTTGGTCGCTGTTCGTTTAAATCCTGCTGTACGTGAATGGATGCTTTTTGGTCATCAATCGGCTGAATATGGGCACCAACGTTTACTTCAAGCCCTTGAAGCTGAACCACTCTTAAAGTTGAATTTACGTTTAGGTGAAGGCAGCGGTGCCGGTGCAGCCTTGGGTTTAATTCGTTTGGCATGTCGTTTACATAACAATATGGCAACTTTCGCGCAAGCTGCTGTGATTGGTGAAAAAGTTTAAATGGAACATTTCCGTTTAGATATATTGCGTCATGGTGAGACTGAACTGAGCCATACCTTACGTGGCTCTACAGATGATGCTTTGACGCAAAAAGGTTGGCAGCAGATGCAGCAGACCATAGATGATGTATTGAACGTCATACATACACATGGTTTAGCGAGCTGGGATGTCATCATCACTTCTGACTTACAGCGCTGCCGTTTATTTGCTTTAGATTTGTCTCAACAACTTAAATGTCCAATGTTTGAAAATGCGAAGTTTCAAGAAATGCATTTTGGCGACTGGGAAGCGGTATCAACCAAGCATATCTATGAAAACACTCCAGAGTTACTCGCACAGTTTTGGCAAAGTCCCAGCACATTTACGCCACCGAATGCAGAAAGTCTTCAGCAATTTCAACAAAGGATCTTAAGCGGTCTAGATGAGCTAGTCTTGCAGGCTCAACAGCATCATTGGCAACGCGTTTTATTGGTTTCCCATGGTGGCGTGATTAAATTATTAAAATGTATGGCACAGCAAAGTCACTTAGATGATTTATTAAAAATGACTGCTGAATTGGGACAATTAAATTCATTCATTGTGCAAAATCGTACAAATATTCGTCTTTTGGAGCAAAGTGAATGACACCTTTTTGGATTGCTCTACAGTTTCTCACGACTTTCCCTATTCAACTTAAAGCGATGCCATCGAAACAGCAAAATGGACAGTCTTTGTTGTTTTATCCAGCGGTGGGATTGTTGATCGGTTGCATTCTTGCCTTGCTTGCTTTTACATTGCATAGTCTGCCGATTATCTTACTCAGCAGTATTTTGCTGGTAGTTTGGATTTGGCTCACAGGTGGATTACATCTAGATGGTTTAGCTGATACGGCAGATGCGTGGGTCGGTGGCTTTGGTGATGCCGAGCGTACACTTAAAATCATGAAAGACCCTGCATGTGGGCCGATTGGTGTGTTGAGCCTCCTCGTGATTTGCTTACTCAAATGGTCGGCACTTTATGTTTTGCTACAACAACAAATGTATTTGGCATTAATTGTATTTCCAGTCTTGGGTCGTTTAGCCCCATTATTTTTGTTTTTAACAACTCAGTATGTCCGTGAAAAAGGCTTAGGCTCATCGATAGCAGAAACTATTCCACGAAAGTCGGCATACCTGGTCTTTATACTCTGCCTAAGTGCATGTTTGTATTTTAGCTGGACTGGAGTGGTCAGTATTCTTACATTTATTTGTACTTTATTGTATTTACGATGGAAATTTATTCAGCGTATAGGTGGCGTGACGGGCGATACAATTGGTGCTGCGATTGAAATCACAGAAGTGACGAGTCTTTTAGCGTTTGTCATAGCACTACATTATGTAATTGCTTAGTTTTTTTTACAGTGAAATGATTTAACTCCTGATTTAAAAAAAGCCCAGTATTGCACTGGGCTTTTTATTTTATCCTAATAGATAAATAATCAAATGAATAAGTGATGGCCCAAGCAATACCATAAAGACCCCAGCAAGTACCATGCTCAAGCAGGCTGCAACACCTTCTTCTTTATGACGTGATAATGCTTTACTTGTACCAAATCCGTGTGCAGCATTGCCAAGAGCCGCACCTTGTGCAAAGCGTGAATGCAATTTAAGCCCAGCCAAAACTAGGTCAGCCATAGCCACGCCGGCAATCCCAGTAATCATGGTAAATAGAATCACCAATTCTACTGAACCTCCAATATTCGAGGTAAGTTCCATGGCAAAGGGCGTAGAAATGGAACGTGCCATTAAGCTATAAGACGTTTCTTGGTCAAACTGAAACAACTGTGCCAAATAAAAAGCACTAATAATCCCAGCTAACATACCAATCACGATGCCCAAACTAATGCTAAGCGCATGCTGACGGATAATTTGCCGATATTCATAGATGGGAATAGCAAAGGCCACAGTGGCAGGGCCGAGCATCCATACAATCCATTGGCTTTCTTGCATATAGGTGTCATATGAAATATGAAAGCAAAGCATGAGTATAATCAGCACAAACGGGACGAATAGTGCAGGGGAAAGAACCATATACGGTAACTTACGATGTAGCTTTTTCGCCAAAATATAACCGATTAGGGTCAGGACGAAAAACAATACAGAGATGCTGTTCAACCCAAAATCGTTCATAAGGTTTTTCCTGCTGTGTTGACATCATGATCTGTCGCAGTTTGGTGTTTCGCTTTAAGTTTTGCCTCGAGTTTAAAGCCCCAATAAACCGTAAATGCTGTAAACACCATGACACAGACGGTACCCAGTACCACGGCTAAAATTAACTGCCAGCCAGAGCTGAGTAATAAATCTTGATATTTAATTAATCCAACTACACAGGGGATAAAGAATAGAACCAGTTCAGCCAAAATAAAATCTGAGCCTTGTTTGACCCACTGCATTTTAAATAAACCACTCAACAATGCAGCTAATAGCAGCAATAAACCAATCACGCCAGCAGAGATCGGCAAGTTAAACCATGATTGAATGCAAGAGCCGATCCACCAGATCAATATCAATAAACTTATCTGCGCTAAAGTTTTAAGAAACTGGGTAAATTTGGAAGTAGATTGTGGAAACGTATCCATGAGACAACAGCAGAATAGGAGATGACGCTATTTTAAAAGTGCATAACCTGTATAATTATGAATAATTAATTATTAATTATGCTTGAATGGAATAATAATGGACATTAAAAGCCTAAAAGTCTTTGTGACCATCGTGCAAAAACAGAGTTTCAGTCATGCAGCTGAAGCGCTTTTTGTCACTCAGCCGACGATTAGCAAATTAATTCGTCAGTTAGAAGATGAGATCGGCGTGCCTTTATTTCATAAAGGTGAAGCAGGGCGTAAAAGGGAAGCGCAGCTCACCTATATGGGAGAGCAGATTTATCAGCATGCTTTAGTGATATTGAATGAACAACAACGGATGCTTGATACTGTCACCCAAGTTCGTGCCTTAAAACAAGGTAAATTGACTCTAGGTTTACCGCCATTGGCATCGGTGATGTTTAGTCAGTTAATCGCGCTGTTTCATAAAAAATACCCGAATATTGAATTGAGCTTTTTTGAGGTAGGGGCAACAGGTATTGAAAATGCCATTTTAAAAAAACAGGTCGATGTCGGGATCATTTTGGGTCACTTGAAACCGGTGTTAAGTGGTATTCCAGTGATGGAGTCACCTTTATGTTTATTATCTAAAAAAAACTCACAGTGGCGTAAGCGAAAAAACGTTTCGTTGATTGAATTAAAAGAAGAATCCTTTTTATTGTATGACGATACCTTCACACTCAATGACATCATTATACAGGCGGCAAATTACGTCGGATTTGAGCCCAATGTAGTGTGTAAAAGTAGCCAGTGGGACTTTATCGCCAAAATGGTAGATTCAAATGTCGGGATTGCACTTCTGCCTAAAATTTATTGTGAACAACTTGATGCGGCAAAATACCATGTGGCTGAATTAGAAAATCCAAACCTAGACTGGAAGCTCAGTATGGCCTGGAATACCACTGTTGCCATGAGTCCCGCAACGCGTGCTTGGCTAGAAATAATTGAAGACAATAAAGACAAAATACATTTTTAGTTTATTCGCAGATCAATCCGATGAAATAAATAATAGGAAATGAAGGTGGATTTATGATTTGTACATCAAAGATTATTGAAAAGGATTTTGCAAAATCAACAGGCATGAATTAAATTGGGTGTCGGTCGTTATTTTTGATGGTTCATAAAATGAAATGGGATGATATTGGTCAACAACCGTGTTCAATCGCTCGTGCGCTTTCAGTGCTAGGGGATCGTTGGACCATGTTGATTATCCGTAATGCATTTATGGGCATTCGACGTTTTGATGACTTTCAACAAAATCTCGGTGTGACGCGTCATGTGTTATCTGACCGATTAAAGCGTTTGGTTGAAGAAGGTATTTTAACCAAAGTTGCTTATGTCGAGCGTCAGGAACGTTTTGAATATCGACTGACGCAAAAAGGCTTAGACTTGTATCCAATCCTTTTAGCTATGACCCATTGGGCCGATCAATATATGGATCAGGGCTTGGGATCTCCAGTTGAATATGTGCATCAGGCATGTGGGCAAAAATTTAAACCGGTTTTAGTGTGCTCATGTTGTGCTGAACCGATCCAAGCCAAACAGGTCAAACCTATATTTACCCAAGCCTATTACATCGCTCTCAACCAATTAAAACCTGCCTAAGCTGTTTTATGGCTTTCTTCAAGATGCTGATTTGCATCTATTTAGCCAAAATAGCCTAAGCAGTATTTAGATTGCTTTAAAATTACAAACAATTTGCAGGCTTAGGGATGCCCGCTAAACGACTTAAATGCCGAGCGACCAAACCCGTGTTAAATTTGTCTTGTAACACCGCATTATTAATATCAGCGCTCACCGTTTTCATTAAAAATTTAATGAGTGGGCGAGTTGCCGGCGAGTGACCAAACTGTTGATAAAACTGTCGCACAGCTTGTAAAACTTCAAAATGCCAAGGGCTTAACTCAAGTTCTAAACTTTTAGCCAGTTCTTGGGCAACAGTTTCATTCCAAATAGTGTAATCCACCAAATGGCCATCTTGGTCTAATTCAAGATTCATATTCATTCCAAAAGAGAAGATAGTAGTAATGGATCGCTTTTACTCAAATTATTTGAGTGAAATACATCTTTTAAATCTCAGGCATAGATCAGCAAAAGCGGCATAGTCGATCACTTTCATATGACTATAATTCATACTTTTACCTAAAATCTCAGCATCATTTTCAAGTACATAACATGTGCCAAATTGCTGAATTTGTTCATCTGCAATATGTAAGACTGCTTCACCCATCAGGATGATTGCATCTTCAGGGTTGATTAAACTGGCTAACTGCTGGATGTGCTGTAAGGTATTGGCATAGCTGGCTTGGACTAAATACAGCGTAGAATTTGACATCATCATTCCTCTTTTTACCAATACAATACATGATCAAATTGTTGAATCAATTCAGTATTGAATTGAACAAACTCAAGCTCTTGTTCACTGTTGATCACAAATGGATGCTGTGAATTTTTTTGTTCAATATAAATCGGGGTGAGATCATAAAACTCAAAGCTATCAACCATGTTTGAAGCAAGTTTAAATGCATGCTTGAACTGACTAAACTCTTGTTCTGCTTGAAGTAAGCTTAGGGCAGCATCTTTAAGCAACACTTTAACGTCACAACCGAAGGTTGCAAGCACCATGGTCGCAGAAAGACTTTCATGTACTTGTAAGCTTGCAAGATTTGCATGGGTTAAAACAACCAGTACAGATTTCACGTAATTTTCCTTTTCAATGCTACAAATGCGCGGCAATCAAAATACTTAGAATTGCAATAAACGGTCAGCAGCTTGGACGGCATCGGCAAGTTCGCCTAGGCCCACAAGTTCAAATTGCTCAGCTAGATTATGTTGCTGAATATTGTGACGCTGTGCATTTTCCTGATCTGTGATCCCACGTGCGAGAGCTGCACTTACGCAAACAGGTAAACGAATGCCGAGTTTTTGCCATTCACTACTGAGTTTGCGTTGATCATCTGGCACCCATTGCAGGGCATTTGCCACATTTACACCATCTTGATAGAAAAAAACTCGAAAGTTTTCGCCTTTTTGCTTCAGCGCTTGGGCAAGACCCAAAGCATGCCAAGCCAATATCGAAGTGGGTGAGGAGGTAATTAGTAATAGAGTACTCATCGAAATTCACTAAATGAATAAACGGTCTAGATCGACAGTTTGTTCTGAGTTCAGAAGAAAAAGCTAGTATACAATGATTTACTCAATGATCTGAATATTTGCAAAGTTTTGCTTATTTAGGCAGCGAAGTCATTGCCAATTTTTCTTCAAATATAACTTTTGGTTTATTTGGGATTCAGCCTCAAGCCATCACTTTTCATAAATAAATTGTGCGGTTACATACTGAAAAATCTTTATATGAATAAAACGCAATTTTTGATTTTACAGAGTGCTATGATCTTTTCATTTTTTAAACCAACTCATGAATATAGAGAAATTTAACTTAAGTTTATTTAATTCAATCAATGCTTCGGACAATGCTTTAGATTTCACCATTTCTTTCGCTATATTTATAGCCAATGATCTATTTTATATCGTGATTCTCTTGATGTTTTTGGCTTGGTTTAAAGGCAATTTTGACACCAAAAAACAAATCGTTAAAGCCACTGTGTTTACAATCGTCGCTTTTCTTATCAGCCAAGTGATTTCAAGTTTCTTTTACTATCCTAGACCCTTTGTCTTGGACGTTGGACGCACGATTATAGAACATTCACCGAATGGATCATTCCCGAGTGATCACATGCTGTTTTTTAGCACGATTGCATTTTCTTATATATTTTCAAAGCAAAAAGCTGTCGGCTATGTATTTCTCGCATTCGCTTTTCTTGTGGCGTGGTCGAGAGTCTATTTGGGTGTGCATTATCCAATGGATATGGCAGGCGCGTTGATCATTGCTGTTTTGCTTAATTTTGTCGGACTGTCTTTATGGCGAAAATATGGGTTTTATTTGGTGAGCATGATCTTAAAAGTTTATGAATTTTTATTTTCAGCCATGATCAAAAAAGGCTATATCCGCTAAATTAAGTTGCTTAGATATTTGCGATTTCAAAAGTTTGTTGCTGCTATAGTTACATTGCCAATATCTTGCCAGATGAATATTTATGATGATTCATCTGGCGTTCACATCCTGCTTCTCGACCTCAAAAATAGTCAGACTGCTCAATTCTATTTGCTCATTCGATCAAGATCATTTCTAATATTTTGTTGCTGTCTAATATGCTTCGCAATGTAACTATTATTAAATATCTTCTTCAAAAAGCCTTCAACTCAAATGCCACGAAAACTTGTGATGTCTTCAAAATTGATCGTTAGCTAGGTCATTTGTCGTAAATCAAATACAGTTAATATCCATAACTGCAACACAGTCAAAATTCTAAAGCAGTAAGATAAAACAAGAATGCTCTTGCAGATTGTTCGGCTCATGAAAAATGCTGAGGCGAAGTTTCAAAATTTAGATCTGTAGATAAGTTGGTGACGACACCGAGATGATGCCAAAGATTTGTAAAAGCTTGATAACTATAAGGAGTATCTAAACAATGATTTTAGTGACTGGTGGTTTAGGCTTTATAGGCTCACATATAGCCTTGAGTTTAATGGCTCAAGGTCAAGAAGTCATTATTGTGGATAATTTATCCAATGCGAATTTACAAACACTTGAACGACTAGAATTTATTTCAGGTATGTATGTGCCTTTTGTCAAACTCGATATTCGCAATACTCCCGCACTCAATAAAGTATTTGAACAATATAACGTCGATGCTGTCATTCATACGGCAGGCTTTAAGTCATTGGAAGAATCCGTCCTTAAACCACTTGAATATTATAATGATAATGTCAGTTGTATCATGAGTTTGCTGCGTGCTATGCAGCGAACAGGTGTACGAACACTGATCCATTTATCAAGTTTAGCGGTATATGGACAGTCGTCGGCAGAATTAACAGAAGACACAGAAATCAATTTTACCTATCCAAATCCCTATGTGAAATCTCAACAAATGGTGGAAGAAATTATACGGGATACAGCACGTACTGATAATGAGTGGAAAATTGCGATTTTGCGTTTAGGAAACGTCGCAGGTGCATTCGAACATGCAGTTTTAGGTGAGTTTGTTGCGCCATTGCCAAAAAATATTGTGCCGCTTGCGATGCAAGTCGGGGCTTTACAACGAGACTTTATCGAACTTCGCAAACAAGCCAAAACTGAAGATGGTACTGTGGAACGGAGTTTCTTGCATGTACTCGACTGCTGTAAGGCGGTGTGGCAATGTTTGCAATGGTTGTCACAGCAACAGTTTGCCTGTGAGGCCTTTAATATTTCAGGTGAGTTGGTTTCGATACAGCAACTGTTGGATACGCTTTCAGAAGTGACACAGGCGGAGATTAAGACGGTCGAATCTAGTTTTTACCCAAGCCATGAATATGACCAGCTTGGGGCAAGTACACAGAAAGCGAAAAGTACTTTTGATTGGCAGCCTGAACAAGATTTAAAGAAAATGCTAGAAGATGAATGGCGTTTCTATCAACAAACATTAAGAGGGAATTAACTCGTCTTGTATTGGGTAAATTTAATCATCGTGCATGATTTTCTTTATAAAATCACGATAAAGATTATCTAAACCACTTATAATTGATAATGGTTATTATTTACAAGTCTAGGCAAGTTACCTAAACTGTATTTATCAGCAGAATTTGATTCTGCATAGACGTTGAAGTTTATAGATAAGGATATGAGGTCATTTATGCAAACACGTATTGAACATGACACAATGGGCGATGTTGAAGTACCTAGCGATGCGATGTGGGGTGCACAAACACAGCGTAGTTTGCAAAACTTTAAAATTGGTGGTGAACGTTTACCACGTCCAATGATTCGTGCAATGGGTCTCGTTAAAAAATCAGCAGCGATTACTAACGCAGCATTGGGTCAAATCCCTCAGGAACTTTCTGGTTATATCGTCAATGCAGCCGAAGAAGTGATCTCAGGGCAGTGGGATGCACAATTTCCACTGGTAGTTTGGCAAACGGGTTCAGGTACGCAAAGTAACATGAACTGTAATGAGGTAATTGCCAATATTGCCAATCAAAAACTGGGTAATCCGTTGGGCTCACAAAAACCTGTCCATCCAAATGATCATGTCAATCGTGCTCAATCGACCAACGATTCTTTCCCAACTGCAATCCATGTGGCTGCAAGTCTACAAATCAATGAGCTTTTAATTCCTGCAGTAACAAAACTGCGTAATACCTTAGAAGCTAAATCTAACGATTTTAAAGATATTGTTAAAATTGGCCGTACACATTTACAGGATGCAACGCCTTTAACATTAGGCCAAGAGTTTAGCGGCTATGTTTCACAGCTCGATCATGGTTTGAAGCGTTTAAATCAAGCTTTAGAAGGACTGTATGAATTACCACTAGGTGGTACAGCGGTCGGCACAGGTCTGAATGCACATCCTGAATATGCTGTAAAAGCGGCAGCAGAACTTGCGAAACAAACGGGTCTGCCATTTGTAACTGCACCCAACAAATTTGAAGCACTTGCAGGACGTGATGCTGCTGTATTTGCATCGGGGGCGTTAAAAACACTTGCTGTAAGTTTAAATAAAATCGCCAATGACGTGCGCTGGTTAGCCAGTGGCCCACGCTGTGGTTTTGGTGAGCTACGCATTCCAGAAAATGAACCAGGTTCAAGCATCATGCCAGGTAAGGTTAATCCAACTCAAAGTGAAGCTATGACGATGGTGGTTGCTCAAGTACTTGGAAATGACACAACCATTAATGTTGCGGGGGCATCGGGTAACTTTGAATTAAACGTGTTTATGCCGGTTATTGCCTTTAACTTATTGCAATCTATTCAACTCCTTGGTGATGCATGTAATAGCTTTAATGACCACTGTGCAGTAGGCATTGAGCCAAACCGTGAAAAAATCGATCATTTCTTACATGATTCATTAATGTTAGTTACGGCACTCAATCCTGTAATTGGTTATGAAAATGCTGCGAAAGTTGCTAAAACTGCATATAAAGAAGGTAAAACTCTAAAGCAAGTTGCGGTAGAACTCGGTTTAGTCACTGCAGAGCAATTTGATGAAGTGGTTCGTCCTGAGCAAATGGTTTCACCCAATACCAAATAAATAGTTTTGAGATCATTCATCTAGAGTGTTTGAAAATAAAAAGAGAGGCTGACTCATACTCAGCCTCTCTTTTTATTGGATAACTTTTTAATTCTTTTTTATCGCTAAATACTGGCTAACACATATTCTTTTGAATCATAGTCATCTTGAAATGTATGTATAGAAACCAGACGATTTATTAAAAATAGGGGAACGAACAAAATGAAGAAAGGCCTGATGATGAAGCGAGTAATTCATTGGATTGGGCTTTGAATTCATTGACACACTTGTTAAAATGCCTTTCTTTTTCTGTTTTCGTTGCTATTTGACATTTGTTTGAATAAATATTTGCAAGACAGTGTTTTATTTAAGGATTTCCCCCAATGCTCACCATCTATTTGACAGATGTCCAAAAGAACGTTCAATTTAAAGACTATCCGGGCGAGCATCCTGTTAAATTTGTTTTGAATTTTAAAAAGATTTTCCCAAGTGTTATGGAGCTTTTGCTACCAGTTTTGCCTGAAAATGAAAATCTAGAAGAAATGAGCTGGGAATCGACAACGACAGATTTTGAAAAATTTAAATTGCTACTCAGTGGTTGGGGCGTAATCGAACTACGCTTGAATGCTATTGCTCAATATAAAGACCGTGCTTATGCAGATAACTTGGTAAAAAAAGCTCAGCAAAAGCGTAAAGAATATAAAAAAGCACAGTCAAAATTACAAACTGTTGAACTAGATTATCTATTCATGCACGAAGTTCATGGTTTGATTGATGCTGAGTTGGTCGAGCTAGGTGAAAAATTCTATCTACCGACGTTACGTGAGCTTTGGAAAAACCAAGTGTCAGCGAATGTACTAGAAGCAAAATTCTAAACGTCAAAAAGTTAGTCGAAAAATCCTCCGCTTAGGAGGATTTTTTATATGTACAGCAGAACTTCAGATTTACTTCGACAAGTGACTGTTTCATAGTGACCCATCAAGCAGGAGAAGCATTCCAACATTTGGAAAGTTGCGATACTTATCATTCCAAATGTTTCTGACTCATCTGCACATTTTATTTTAAAGGACCATTTTATATGTCAAATCAGTTTATTGACCTGATAAGCAAACGTCGCACTATTTATGCTATTGGGGACAATGTAAGCCAAAGCACAGAATATTTAACTAATTTGATCCAAACAGCGATTAAACAAAGCCCGTCTTCATTTAATTCACAATCTTCTCGTGCTGTTATTTTATTTAACGGTGAAAGCGAAAAATTTTGGGGCTTAGTCGCTGACAAATTAAAATCTTATGCAAAAGATGAAGCAAGTGCTGCGAAGACCACGGCTAAAATGGCAAGTTTTGCAGCAGGTTTGGGTACGGTTCTGTTCTTTGAAGATTTAGATGTGGTCAGTGGTCTACAAGCACAATTTCCGTCTTATGCAGAAAACTTTCCGATTTGGGCAGAACACTCAACTGCCATTGCCCAATTTGCGACTTGGACAGCGTTGCACACCGAAGGTTTAGGTGCATCACTACAGCATTACAACCCAATTGTGGATGAACAAGTGCATGCTGAATGGGACATTCCTGCGCATTGGAAACTTCGTGCTCAATTAGTTTTTGGTTCAGTGGAAGGTGAAGCGAAAGAAAAAGGCTATATGGATGATGCAGCTCGTTTTAAAGTCTTTCAATAATTGCAGTGTATAACACACAATTTCGATAAAAAAGGAACGAAAAATAAGTTCCTTTTTTTATTGCAGTTTTATTGAGATAGATAGGGTTGGACAAGATTTTCATCCGTGAAAACCTTGTCCAGATTAGCCCATTGAGGACTGAGCTAAACGGGTGGCTAGAACCAACTTTCTTGCATGTTGAGGCAAGTATCATCAAGTTCTAGCAATAACTTGGCTTGATGTTCTATTTCAGGTAACTCCCAGCGGATATAATATTGCGCGGCTTGTAATTTACCGGCTAAGAATTGTTGATCTTCAGCTAAATCTGAATGTTCAAATTTCACTAGGGCTTGATTAGCCATTTCAAGCCATAACCATGAAATGATGACTTTGCCCATCATGTCTAGATACAAGGCAGAATTACCCAGCGCCTGATCGACACGACCTTGTGCGAGGACTTGTCCCAAACTTTGTGTGGTTTTCTTCACGGTGTTTAAATGCCCTGAAAAAATCGCTGCAAGCGCTTCCGTTTTTGGATGTTGAGCTTGATCAATCGTATTTTGCATACGTTGTAATAACAGCATCAAACCTTTGCTGTTGTGCTGCCAAAGCTTACGACCCAACAAATCCAAAGATTGAATCCCAAATGTACCTTCATGGATCGGATTTAAGCGATTGTCGCGATAGCATTGTTCAAGCGGATATTCACGGGTATAGCCAGCGCCACCTAAAACTTGAATGGCTAAATCATTGGCTTTTGGTCCATAGGCGGAAGGGAATGATTTGACGACAGGGATAATCAAATCTAATAACAGTGCACTGTCATCATTGTTAGCGGCTTGATGTTCATCAATTAATCGTGCAGCAAATAAACATAACGCAAGTGCGCCTTCTACATAGGATTTTTGCGCCAAAAGCATCCGTTTAACATCTGTATGTTGAATGATATTGACAGGTTTCGCAGCAGGATTTTTATCTGAAACTAAGCGGCCTTGTGGACGGTTTTTGGCATATTCGAGTGACTCTAAATAGCCACGGTATCCAATCATGGCTGCACCTAAGCCGACACCGACTCGTGCTTCATTCATCATCTTAAACATATATTTAAGACCAGCACCTGCTTCACCAATCAGATAGCCTGTACATTGGTCTTTTTCACCAAAGCTCAGTACAGTCGATGTTGTACCTCGGTAGCCCATTTTATGTAATAAGCCGGCCAGTTGAACGTCATTGGCGCCTGCAAGTGAACCATTGCTCAGGGTTTTAAACTTCGGAACAATAAACAGCGATATACCTTTCACGCCCTGAGGTGCATCTTGGATGCGAGCAAGGACCAAATGGACGATATTTTCAGTGATGTCTTGGTCACCCCCTGAAATAAACATCTTTTGGCCTTTGATGAGGTAGGTACCATCGGCTTGTGGTATGGCTTTTGTGGTCAAATCACCCAAAGATGAACCCACATCAGGTTCAGTCATGGCCATCGTTCCAGCAAAGCGACCACTGAACATATGCGGTACAAACCTATCTTTTTGTTCAGTCGTACCGAAAGCTTGAATTACATTTGCAGCCGCAGCGGTTAGAAATGAATAAGCCACTGACGATGGATT
This sequence comes from Acinetobacter sp. YH12086, assembly GCF_013419345.1. Taxonomy (NCBI): domain Bacteria; kingdom Pseudomonadati; phylum Pseudomonadota; class Gammaproteobacteria; order Moraxellales; family Moraxellaceae; genus Acinetobacter; species Acinetobacter sp. YH12086. The sequence continues at coordinate 601,382 of NZ_VPAF01000001.1, read as the reverse complement.
TGCTGACATGAAATAAGCATTTGCAGCCATGTTAATTAAAGTCGGTAGTTGCATACCGCCTGCATCATAATCATGCTGCGCACAAAGTAGGCCGGCATCTGCAAATTGCTTCCATGCCGTTTTGACTTCTGTAATAGTTTTAACCTGTTGACCATCAAAGGTTGGTTCGTTTTGATCGGCTGTTGCGTTATGGGGTGCAAAAAAGTCTTGAGCAATACCTTGTGCAGTTTCTAGGATGCTTTTGAAGGTTTCAGCATCATGCTCAGCAAAACGTGGGTAATGCGTTAAGTCTTGCGCTTTAAACACGTCAAATAGCAAAAAATTTAAATCTTTGTCATTGATTAACTGCGCCATTGCTCAATCTCTAATCGGGTTGAATTTTATGCCTTAAGCCTAGCAGTTGATTTTTGGATATAAAATTGTCAATAATGACACTTAATAAGTCAAAAATGACATTTTGATAATTTGAACTTTAAATGAAGAAAATCATAATTTTAGCATTTGATGGTGCTTTGGCTTCTGCGATTACTGGGGTTGTTGATCTCTTTGCAATGGCGGGGGTCAGTTGGAACCGGATTCAAAAACAAAATGTGCAGCGGCTATTTCAGGTTAAAATTGCCTCACAACATGGTCAAGCTGTGCAATGTATCAATGGCATCAAGCTTTATGCAGATTTAGCATTTTCTGAAATAACAGATGCAGATGTCATCATTGTCCCAACTATTGGGGCGCCGATCTTAGATGTTTTAGCGCAAAACGCAGCACTGATCGAATTATTAAAAACTCGGCAATTGCAGAGCGGACTGATCGCAGGAAATTGTACGGGTAATTTTTTTCTGGCAGAAGCAGGGCTTTTAGATGGTAAGCAGGCAACGACGCATTGGGGCTTTCAGCAAATGTTTCGTGAACGCTATCCCTTGGTGAAACTGAATGCAGATCAGCTCATTAGCCATGACCAAAATATCTATTGTGCAGGCGGCGGCTTAGCATGGTTTGATTTGGGACTACACCTAATAGAACGTTTTTATGGTTTTGAAACGGCAATCCATACGGCAAAATCATTTGTATTGGATTATCGTCGTGATAGTCAGTTGTCCTATTCATTATTGAAAATATCTAAACCGCATCAGGATGGTTTGGTGCAAAAAGTTCAAGATTGGTTAGAACAATATTATCATGAAAATATTGTCTTAGATGAACTTGCGGCGCAGTTTAATGTGACAACGAGGACATTGATTCGACATTTTAAAGCGGCTTTGGATATTCCTCCCAATCAATACTTACAATCAATACGGATTGAAGCTGCACGAAAGCGTTTAGAAGAAACGGGACACGCTTTAGATCTGATTATGCGAGAGGTCGGCTATAGTGATCCAAGCTCATTTCGACGGTTATTTCAGAAAAAAACGGGGCTGAGCCCCTTAGAATATCGTCGACGTTTCAGCCGACGATTTGATGTTTAAATACAGTTTAAGCGGTTCGAACGGCATAACGACCATGTAAAATGTAGTAGGCACCCATACATGCAAAGGCAGCAAATGCGCTATACAAATACAATTGTGAGTAACCAATATGGTCGAGCAATTTACCGATAAAGTATGGTCCAAAGCCTAAGCCTGCATCCAAAAAGATAAAGAAAGTCGAAGTGGCAAAGCCCATTCGTTCAAGCGGTGCACTTTTCACGGCAACTGTTTGGCAGACCGACTGAATATTGCCATAACCGAGTCCAAGTAAGCCGGCACAAAGTAAAAGCATCCATGAACTCTGAGTGATGCTGAGCAGTACCAATGCTACGCCCATAATCACAAAAGCAGGGTAGATCACAATATTTTCACCTTTACGATCCATCAAAGGGCCAGTAAATGGGCGAGAAATTAAAATCGCAATGGCATACATCAAAAAGAAAAACGAGGCTGTTTCAACCAAATCGATTTCTTTGGCATAAAAGTTAATGAAAGACAAAACGCCTGAATAGCAGATTGAAGCGAAAAGCATGATGAATGATATCGGTAATGCTTTAGGCTCTACAAATTGAGCAATCCAACTTGGTTTTTTGACGGCTTCAACAGTATCGAGGGGTTTATTGATTTTGGGTAAATCGGGCACTTGAATCAGTAAGGCAACCAATAGGCAGCTCAATGCGATAATCGTAGAAACAATAAAAATCGCGTGATAACCAATGTGTAACATCATCCAAATTGCAAGAAATGGCCCAATAGCCGTACCTAACGTACTACTCATGCTGTAGTAGCCAATGCCTTCACCGCGACGTGTCGCTGGTAAGATTTGGGCAATTAAGGTACCCAGCACTGTTGATGCCATACCCATCATAAAGCCATGCATAAAGCGTATGAAGAGCAACATGCCGACGCCAGACTGAATGAAGTAAAAACCAGAAAAAATTAAAAAGCCAATTAAACCAACGATCAGTGTCGTTTTACGTCCAAAGCGTTCTAGGAACTTGCCTACCAATAAACGCCCGACCAATGTGCCGACAATGAACAAGCCTGAAACTAAACCTGCTTGGGCTGTAGTCGCACCCAATTCAGCCACCGCATAGCCCACGATCACCACAACCAAGAGATAAAAGGTTAAAACCAATTGGAAGTTAATGGCGCTGACTAAAATAAAATTTCGAGTCCAAAGTGGTGCGTTATCTTGCATGATCATCACCTACAGTGTTTTGTTCAAGTTCTTGCATGACACGGTGTAAAATTTGAATGGAGCGTTGGATATCTTGGCTAGCTAATGGCGCGATCAGGCGCTGCTCAAAGGCATCTATGTCTTTTGCACATTGCTGAAATAACTCACGTCCAGTCTCGCTGAGCATCATTTTCTTTTGACGTTTATCGTCAGTTTGCACATGTGCCAAAATATCCATCTGTGCAAGAATTTTGACACGCTTAGTGATGGATGGCTTGGATACATTTAAATATTCCGCCATTTCAATAGATGTACAAGCGGTTTTTTCACGGATGACAAACATGACTTGCCAAAGCGAATAGTTCAATTGATAGGGCAATAAAATCGTGTTGATTTCATCACTCATCAAACGCGCACAGCGTAGAAGTGAAGAGCGGAAACCTAATGTGGAATTCATGATAGTTAACTAGGGTAACTAAATTATCGCAACTTTACGCCTAATTTATTTTCAATTCAAGTGAACAATTCAAAGCATAAAAATCAGGTATAAAAAAAACCTGTGTGCGCACAGGTTTTCTTGCATAACATTTCATTTAAAGCTTATCGTTCAATGTATATCATTGAATTGATACCTTAAACAATACGTGTTTATTCTACAGAAGCTTCTGCAGCTGCAATTGCAGCATCTTCCGCTGAACTGTCTGCATTTTCTGAAATTTCTACACTTTCACCATCTGCATAAGCAAGTTCTTCACCTTCTGATTCAGCTTGCTCTAAATAAGCCGCAAGTTGTTCATCTGTTAATTCTTCAGGTTCACCTTCAGACATCATTGCTTGTTCTTGTAATTGCGCTTGTTCTAAATTGCTCATCATACTTTGCATATTGAACATCAATGGGATCATGACCAATAAATAAACAATCATCAGGATTAGATACAATGACCCAATAACTTTCTCTGTTTGTTCCGTTGGACGCTTAATACCAAATTTATTTTCACCTTCGGTGCCTTTTGCAGCCATCACATAAATGCTAAAGATGGTACCGACCAGTGGGATGAGAAAAATTAAACAGAGCCAACCACTTTTATTTAGATCATGTAAACGACGAATCGTAATGCAGATCATTGCGACAAACATTGCAACGATGGAAACGACAATCAGAGCGATCGCACTGAGTCCTAAGAATGAATTAAAAAGTGCATCAATACTACGTTCTGCTGAATTGAAAAATGCAAAAAGACCCAGCGCGACGCTGATGCCCAATAGACAGGTATAAATCATGCTAATGATAAATAACCACGCTAAATAGGACAGGCGGCCAAAACGTCCTTCAGGAGACAGTGGATGATCGGCTTTTTGAATTTGAGGTTGAATATTTTGATCTTGTTGAAACGGATTCAATTCGCTTGAAGTAAGTTCAGTCATTATTATTCCAATTTTAATTATCTAATTTATTATCTATGCCCCAAAGGGCAGCATTATTGTATAGCGAAGTAAAAAAAGGTCAAATATTAGACATGGCTAAGTCATCAAATATTCCTTAGCCATGCTGCAATGTGGTCTGTTATTTATGTAATTTACGATACTCTTTAGGGCGCATTGGACGACTGGCTTTCCACAAGCCTTTCTTTTGTTTACGTGCTTTGCTTTGTAAATTCATCATATAGTGCAAATGCTTTTGGTCACGGATGTATTCTTCGTACACCCACGCAGCACCACGTTTTACCATTTCTTCATTCATGCATTTACGATAGCGATAAATAACCCCAACGCAGCGGCCATAACGGTCTACATCAGTTATTTTTACGCGGACAAATTTCTTATAAACCATGGATTTGATCAGGCGTGCAGACTCTTTACCGTAAGCTTGTGTCGATTCTGGCGCATCCACATAAGCAAAGCGAAGTTTGGTTTTAGAACGTCTCAGATTCATCCGATAGCAGGTGAGGGTGTCGCCATCACTAATGTCGGATACACGGCAGAGGTAAGATTTTCCTTTCTTAAAAGGTTGAAAAAAATCCTTTAAGAAAATGGTGACTTTATAGAGAACATAGACTGTGATCAAGCACAGTACTGCACCTAAAGCCATGAGCCAATTCGCGGAGAGATTTGAAAGCATACATAATGATATGAACGAAGTCATATCGCATAAAAACAGGAATTTAGATTTTATAAGAACTCATGATTTATGGCTGTCGAATAAACCGACGGTCAGTTAAAAATACCTTAAATAATCAGCATTTGATCTATAAATATACAGCAAGTTTCATCACGCAGAATTAAATCTAAATCCATGTAAATAGCCTAAGCAAGCTGATATATCATCATAAAATAGCCTAAGCAAAAATTTTAGAAATTTGGCTTCGCAAAAAAACATGCCGTGAATTTAATTCCAAATCATTATGCCAATACATCCCTAGTTTAATTTTCGGCAAGTCTACAGGTACATCAAAAATATTCAGTTCGGGAGCAACCTGTAAATGCGTCAAAATATTTTGCGGAATCGTTAATATTGCCTTGGGTTGCTGTGCCAAAATTTGTAGCGCAGTAGAGTAATGCTGACAGCGTAAAAAAATCTCTCTAGAGTGTTTTTTACGATTTAAATAAATATCCTCGACTAATACACCTGCACGTCGGGAAGAAACCCCAATGTGAGGAGCAGAAAGATAAATAGACTCATCCATCTTAGGGTGTTGACTACAAATCACGAATTGGTCTTCAACCAAGGTTTGAAAATTGATCTTTTCACCAAAGTTTTGCTCAAGGTCAATCGCAAAATCGATTTGCTGTGCAGCAAGATCAGCCACAATGGTTTTGCGATCTAATTTGATACTGGAAAATTGGATCTGAAACTGTTGCTGTTGAAAGTGTTCAACTAACTTGGGAAAAATGATCGGTTCAATTTCATCATGTACCGCAATTTTCAAGCTCTGTACCATTGAAGGAGTAAATTGTTGTTTTTGGATAGAAATGCTTTGAATCGCAATAAGCGCATTTTTAATTACAGGATAAATCTGCTCAGCAAATGGGGTCGGAAGCATTTTTGCTCCAGCACGTACAAATAAGTCATCTTGTAAATGTTGTCTTAACCGTTGAAGTGCATGACTCGCTGCAGACTGAGTAATACACAAAATTTTTGCAGCTTTTGAAATGCTTTTTTGTTCATAAATTGCGATATACAGTGGATATAAATTGATATCCATACGGTGAAACACACCCATATCGATGACGGTATTTTTATGAATACTATTCATGTTCATCTATTGAATTAAATCATTTTGTTCATATTAGATTTCAGGTTATGGTGTTGTAAAGCGTAAAGAACATAATATTTAAAGGATGTTGTCATGTTTGAACTTTCAGCACGTGCACAAGATTATATTGAAAGAACAAAAAAATTTATTAAAGATGAAATTGAGCCTGTAGAAACTGAGTTTTGGGCAGAAGTTCATGAGTTGAACCAAGGTGGTGATTGGACCAAATGGCAATGGCCAGCACAGTTAGAGGTTTTAAAGGATAAAGCCAAAGCTGCAGGCTTATGGAATATGTTCTTACCTTGTCCCGAACTTGGGCAAGGCTTATCTGTACAAGAATATGCACACATCGCAGAACTTTCAGGCCGTAGCCTACTTGCACCTACGGTATTCAATTGTAATGCACCTGACAGCGGCAATATGGAAGTGATTTGGCGTTATGGCACGGAACAACAAAAGCAGCAGTGGTTAACACCATTACTGGACGGCAAAATCCGTTCAGTATTTTGTATGACAGAACCTGCTGTTGCTTCAAGTGATGCCACCAATATGGAAGCTACAGCTGTCGTTGAAGGCGAAGAAATTGTATTAAATGGCCGTAAATGGTGGTCTTCAGGTTTAGGTGATCCAAATGCCAAAATTATTATCTTTATGGCGCATACACCAGATGAAAGCAAAGACCGTCATCATCAGCATTCTATGGTTTTAGTACCTGTTGAAACTGCTGGAGTCAAAATCGAACGTATGTTACCTGTGTTTGGCGACTATGATGCGCCACATGGACATGGTGAAATTAGCTTCACAAATGTTCGTGTTCCTGTTGCAAACTTTATTGGCGGCGCAGGTCAAGGTTTTGAAATTGCACAAGGTCGTTTAGGCCCAGGCCGTATTCATCATTGTATGCGTTGTATTGGTGCTGCCGAAAAATCGCTAGAACTGATGATTGACCGCGGTATGAGCCGTACTGCTTTTGGTAAAGAAATTTTAAAACTCGGTGGCAATTTAGAACGCGTAGCGGAAGCACGTGTTGCGATTGATCAGGCACGTTTACTGACCCTTTATGCAGCATATAAAATGGATACTCTAGGGAATATGGCTGCATTAACCGAGATTTCTGCAATTAAAGTAGTTGCGCCGAGTGTCTTAGAAAAAGTTGTCGATATGGCGATTCAAATCCACGGTGGTGCTGGGGTTTCTCGAGATACACCGCTCACAGGTTTCTTTGCGCAAGCACGTTCACTACGTCTAGCTGATGGCCCTGATGAAGTGCATAAAGGTATGATTGCTAAATTAGAATTGGCAAAGCGCGGTTACAGCAGCCGCCGTAAAAAATAAACAAGTTGTAGTCACATATTTGGCATGGCAACCCCGAGTTGTCCATGCTATAAATCTATAGAAAATTATATTTTTATCATCATGATAGATTCAAGTTTAGGAAGAAAAGCATGTCAGTGATCGATGTAGGCGGTTCAGTTCGTGAGGGTGAAGAACTGGATGTACGTGCCGTAGGCAATTGGTTGATTGAACATGGCGTTGAAATAGAAGGGCCTGTTGAAGTCACTCAATATTCAGGTGGCGCATCAAATTGGACTTATCGCTTAAAATACGACAATGCTGATTTAATCTTACGTCGTCCACCGAAAGGCACCAAAGCCAAGTCTGCACATGATATGGCACGTGAGTATAACGTACAGAAAGCATTATCTGAATTTTATCCAGTACTCCCTGAGATGGTGGCACTATGTCAGGACGAATCAGTGATTGGCTGTGATTTCTATGTAATGAAACGCGTAGAAGGTATCATTCCACGTGCAAACTTACCCAAAGAATTAAATTTTGATGAAAGCCAAGTTCGCGAATTATGCATCAATGTGATTGATAAACTCGTTGAGCTGCATCAAGTGCCATACCAAGGCACAGATTTAGAAAAAATAGGCAAGGGCGACGGCTACTGTCGTCGTCAAGTGGAAGGTTGGGACGCACGTTATGAAAAAGCCAAAACCTTAAATGTTCCTTCTTTTAAATATGTCCGTAATTGGCTCAAAGACAATATTCCTGCTGACTCTAAAACCTGTGTAATTCATAATGATTGGCGTTTTGACAACGTCATTTTAGATCCAAATGATCCTACCCAAGTGATTGGCGTATTGGATTGGGAAATGGCAACGCTTGGTGATCCATTGATGGACTTAGGTTCGGCTTTGGCGTATTGGGTTGAAAGTGGCGATAACGCAATTTTTAAAGCCACACGCCGTCAGCCGACCAACTTGAAAGGCATGTTTAGCCGTAAAGAAGTTGTTGAATATTACTTAGAAAAAACTGGTCTACAAACAGACAACTGGACATTTTATGAAGTGTTCGGCATTTTCCGTTTAGCAGTAATTGCACAGCAAATTTATTACCGCTACTACCATAAACAAACCAATAATCCGGCATTTAAAGATTTTTGGATTGTGATCCATGCTTTACATATTCGTGCATTAAAACTTATTGGTTTGCAAAAACTTGAAGCCAATGACGTGGCACAAAAATATATTGAAAAAATGAAGGATATTTTAGGGAAATGACCACGATATATTTAATTCGGCACGGTCAGGCTTCTTTTGGTGCCGAAAGCTATGACAAGCTTTCTCCCAACGGTGAGCTACAGGCTAAGGTGCTGGGACAGTATTTCGACCGTATTTTAAAAGAAAGTCCTTATGTGGTTGCGGGCTCAATGCAACGTCATCAACAAACAGCCAATCTTGCATTGGCTGAATGCTTTCCAGAAGCACAAGTTGATACAAATAACGCGTGGAATGAATTTAATCATCAGCAAGTTTTTGCTCAATATGAACCTCGATTTAACCAGCCGCATTTATTAAAAGAAGATGTATCTAAGCATGAAAACCCGCGTGCTTATTTATCCAAAATTTTTGAAGGTGCCATTGAACGTTGGACAGGCGGAGAATTTCATCATGAATACGATGAATCTTGGCCACATTTTAAAAATCGAGTCGAAACAGCGCTAGAAAAGTTATGCACTCAACTGGCTGAAACCAAACCACGTTATGCCGTTGTTTTTAGTTCAGGTGGAGTGATCTCGGTTGCCGTAGGTAAAATATTAGGGCTGAGTCCTGAAAAAACATTTGCACTTAATTGGGCCATTGCCAATACCAGTATGACAACACTGCGTTTGGTTGGAAATGAACCGCAATTACTCAGTTTAAATGAACACCATTTTATAAAAGCAGTTGATCCAAATTTATTGACTTGGATCTAAGATAAACAAAGGAATTATCATGGCTAAAACAATTTTAATTACAGGTGCAAGCTCAGGGATTGGTGCAGGAATGGCACGCGAGTTTGCACAAAAAGGCTACAACTTAGCCATTTGTGCACGTCGTTTAGAGCGTCTAGAAACGCTAAAAAATGAACTGGAAAGCCAATATGGCATCAAAGTGATTGCGAAAACCCTCGATGTCACAAATTACGATCAAGTGTTTGAAGTGTTCCGTGCCTTTAAAGCAGATTTTGGCAGTATTGACCGTGTTATTGTCAACGCAGGTGTTGGTGAAGGCCGTCGTATTGGTAAAGGTAATTTTGAAATTAACCGTGCGACAGTTGAAACCAACTTTATCTCTGCTTTGGCGCAATGCGAAGCTGCAGTTGAAATTTTCCGTAGCCAAAATGCAGGGCATTTGGTGGTGATTTCTTCGATGAGTGCTATGCGCGGTATGCCTAAACATTTAACGGCTTATGGTGCAAGTAAAGCAGGTGTTGCAGCTTTAGCTGAAGGTATTCGGGCAGAGCTGATTGATACCCCAATTAAAGTGACGACTATTTTCCCTGGTTATATTCGTACAGAGATCAATGAAGGTGCGAAAAAACTGCCATTTGAAGTCGATGAAAAAACTGGTTCACATCTTTTAGCAAAAGCCATTGAGAAAGCACCGGTTAAAGCCTATGTACCACAATGGCCGTGGTTGCCTTTAGGTCTTGCGATGAAAGTATTGCCATTGAAGATCGTGAATAAATTGGGTTAAACCTTTATTCAATAATAAAGCTCCAATTTTGGGGCTTTTTTATTCTCAAGTGATATTCGTCATCCTCTGTAGGTTAAAAAGGAATACATCAAACCTGTGATGAAAAGACAGTAAAAGTAGCCGATTTTGCAAAGAAAAAATGGAGTAAATACTCAGATTATTTATAAATAAGATATTGAAAATAAATAAAATGTTGAATATTTGAACAGACGATGATTTGTTCTCAAAATAGCGATTTCCTTTTTTTTAATTTGCTTTAATGTACAACTGTTCTTTAATTTTTAGGTTTGTACTATGTCTATGTCTTCCGATATGACAGATCAACAGCGAATTAACAAAGTCAGAACTGTCGTAACGAAAGCTGGTGAAGACTTACGTCAGCAATATCCCATTTTAAAACATCAAAACTTTATTGGCGCTACCATCCTTATTTTTTCGCTACTGGGAATGTTGTGTTCAGCTTGGGCGTTTGCCGTTGGCATTTTACCGGCATGGGCTTGTGTGATTTTGGTGGCGATGTTTGCTTCACTGACACATGAATTAGAACATGACCTGATTCATTATATGTATTTTAAAAAGACGCCGTGGGCTCACCATCTCATGTTAGCTTTGGTGTGGTTAGCACGTCCCAATACCATTAGTCCTTGGGCACGTCGTCGTTTGCACCTCAACCACCATAAATATTCAGGTTCAGAATACGATTTGGAAGAACGGGGCATCAGTAATGGCATGCCGTGGGGATTACGTCGAATATTGGTCATTAGCGATCAATTGATGACGGTTTATTTGCGCCCATTTCAAATGTTTAAGATGATTAGGACATTCATTGAAAAACAACCTGAAAAAGAACGTAAAACGGTATTGTTCTCTCAATTGACTGGATTTTTCCCTTTAAGTTTTGTTTATTACGGCATTTGGTATGTATTTGTCATTTATCATGTGGTGAATGGTATTGCTCCAATGTTAGGACAAAGTATTAGTTGGTCAGTCAATTTAGTGAAATTAATTCCAACGATTAATTTTTTAGCTGTGATTTGGATTATTCCGAACTTTATACGTTCTTTCTGCTTACAATTTATCAGCTCAAATATGCATTATTATGGTGATATTGACCCACGCGATGTCATTAAACAAACTCAGGTGTTAAATCCGTGGTGGTTGTTCCCAATGCAATTATTTTGCTTTAACTTTGGTTCGACCCATGCCATCCACCATTTTGTGGTCAAAGAGCCGTTTTATATTCGACACCTAACTGCAAAAACTGCACACCAAGTCATGCGTGAGGTTGGTGTACGTTTCAATGATTTTGGAACCTTTAAACGCATAAATCGCTGGAATTAAATCAGTACTAGCTTCAAAAAAAGCCCTCAATTGAGGGCTTTTTTATGATCTAAACGTTTATAAACTACTTTTGCGCAAAAAAATGTTTGAGTGTATCTTGCAAGGCAACTTGCCATACCGCGTAGGAATGTCCGCCTATATACGATTTGTAATGTACATCATGACCTTTATTTTTTAAGTCGGCTGCAACAATAGGCGAAGTCTCTAAAATACTCAGTTCATTATTATTGCGTGAGCTTTCATAACTATTAGCAGTAATAAACCAATGCTGTTTAGGTTGCGAGGTTTTATCACGAATGATTTTACTCATGCCATTTGGGAGGTCTGTCGCTTCATTTTGCCACCAAAATGATCCAGATAAAGGTACGACGTGACTAATTTGATTTGGATTTTCTAAGGCTAAATAAGCTGAACTTAAACCGCCAAGACTTGACCCAAGTAGTACCGTTTTCTTCGAATCGACTTTTGCAGGTGCATTTTTTTGAATCCAAAGCATCAGTTCATCACTAAAAAATGCTGAAAATTTTGCATTGGGTGTTAATTCTTTAGGTCGTTCCTGATCATTCGGTGGAGAAACAAAAATGGCTTGAATTGGCGGTAACTGACCTTGCTCAACTAATATATCTAATGCCTTTGGCACATTCAGCAACTCGTTATATTGCTGACCATCAAAAAATATAGCGGTGATATAGCTTTGATTTTTCTTAGCTTTAGATTGGTAAATTTGGATTTTACGTGAGTTATTCAAAATTTTGCTGTCTAGAACAAACTCTTGTAATTGGGGCTGTTTAACATTTGGATATTGTTTTGGATCAATAAAAGGCGGGGCATCTTTAAGCGCCACTAAATTTTCATTACGCAAGCCTGATGTATCATTACTTGCGAGATAAGTGTTTTTGTTGAAAGGATCAATCCGTTGCACTTGTATCACAGCACGACGCTGCGTTCTTGATTCTTTAAGTTTAGGATTCAGATGCGGACAATAATTTGACAGATAACCTTCTAAGTTCGGTAAGTCGACAGCAAAGCTATAACTGCCAATATAACGATGATCAATAGTCGATTCTTTAAACCAAATATCGGTATTTGGTAGGCGTGTTAACCATTCATGGTCATTACTCGGCCCACCAATAAGGCGTACATTATGCTGCGCACCTTTCCATAAAAAAATTATACGGTCATGTTTTTCATCATAGTTTTCAATGATTGGTGTACCTATAAGCTCTACACGTTTCCAAAAATCTTTGAGAATTTGAGCATGTTGTTTTGGATTTTGATTTAACTGATGTTGTAGGTTTAATAATATTTGGCTTTGCGCTTTGACATCTTCACATGCAGCAGCATAAGGGAAATGTTTTTTTTCTGTTGTATCGGTTAAAGCGGGTGAATTTTGAGTTTGGGCAAAAGCAGAAGAAACAGCAATGCTCATAGAACAAGCCAAAAAAAGTGGGGAAAGTTTTTTCATTGAAATAATAAAATAAGCAGGATGAAAACTAATAAATGATAATCATTATTAATATAAAAAACTAGCAATATGCCGCAGAATGATGCTTTTAATAAAAGAAAATGTTGAAAATAACAATAGAGTCAATGCTTTGTTTTTTAAACTAATTAAAATAATGCAGTCGACAAGCTCTCAATCATTGCTAAATATTATGCTACTCAAAGTATCAACACTGCTGCTGTTACCTGCATTACTGGTCCAAGGTTACCTTGTGAAAAAAAATACCCCACGTTTAGCAGAACCAGTTGGAGAGCGTTGTGGAATTCTTGGTCAGGGTAATCGGCCATTATCGCTATTAATACTAGGTGATTCAGCAGCAGCAGGTGTCGGCGTCGAGCATCAGTCGGATGCGCTATTGGGACAATTGCTTAAAATCTTATCGCCTGATTATCAAGTTCACTTTTGCCTTGAAGCCACAACGGGGCATAACAGCCAACAAATCATCAATGCTTTGGACAATGTCACTATGCAGAACTTTGATGTCGTGATCAGCTCTGTTGGTGTCAATGATGTCACAGCTTTAAAACAGCCAGACCAATGGTTGAACCTCCAGCAGCGTTTATATCAAGCTGTCGAGGAAAAGTTTCATCCACAGCTATTGATCATTTCAGGTGTGCCACCAATGGATGCGTTTCCAGCTTTACCGTTTCCATTGTCATGGCTGTTTGGACAATATTCTCAGAAGATGAATGCGCTGTTAAAAAATTTTATTAAAACAAAGCCTAATACGAGGCTAATTGAATACGATTTACAAGAATATCGTGAAAAAAATTTACAAATGGCAAAAGACGGCTTTCACCCGAGTAAAGAAATTTATCAGTTATGGGCTGAAAAAATAGCGAAACATATCACTGAACAATTTTCATAGATAATATATGATTCAATCACTTGGTGAAGTTACATCTATATGAGTAAAGATATTTCAGACGTGAATCCGCAAATCGAAACGCATCCTTTAGCGCCATTTTTGCCATCAAATGGGAAACTCTTGATGCTAGGGAGTTTTCCTCCACCCAAAACACGCTGGAAGATGGATTTTTACTATCCAAATTTCCAAAATGACATGTGGAAAATCTTTGGCCTATGTTTTTTTCAGGATAAAAATCATTTTCTCAATCTAGAGAGCAAAACTTTTAAAGAACAGCTCATTCGAGATTTTTTAAATGAAACAGGCATAGGCATTTTTGATACGGCCTATCAAGTGATTCGTTTGAAAGGCAATGCATCAGACAAGTTTTTACATATCTATCAGCCAACCGACATTGCGAAGCTGCTTACACAGATGCCGAATTGCCACAGTATTATGACGACGGGAGACAAAGCGACTGATACTTTGATGCTCTCGATGCCAGAAAATACTGAAAAACCACACATTGGGCATGCTGTTCGTACCGAATTTACAGGCAGAGATTTGACTTTATACCGTATGCCGTCTTCATCTAGGGCTTATCCACTGGCACTTGAAAAAAAAGCCGAAGCCTATCAAAGCTTATTTAAAGATATAGGCTTACTTTAGGGAAGTTTACGTTATTGTGAGATACCTTGAAATATATGTCTCATTTAAACAGGCAAACATTCAATACTCAAAACGTGGCATCTTATGGATAAACATCAATTCCTTAGACATCATATTCAACATAATCCCAAAGGTTTAAACGAGCTTTAATTTCTTTGCGAATATTCGGCAGCATAGGTAGTAAAGTGCCATCGATCCATAAACTCAGTGTCTGAGATGAAACTTTTTTGTTTGCATCATCTACAATTTGTGCGCCTTTCACGATCACCAAAGTTTCTTCGCTAGCTGCAGTTTCAATGCCTTTAAATAAAAGCTGTAATTCATGACCTGTATCTTGGATTAACCATTCCAACTCAATTTGGATATTGTGATTAGATTTAAGCACAGCTTGCCCTTCAATCATGTCATTGTCAGATAAGCAGTCATGCTCAACCCGAACTTTCGACAAAAACCATTCTTGATGACCAAGGTCAGAGAGCGTTGTAAAAGGTGTTAAAATATCACTTAAATTAAATTGGCGGCTTAAATCAAAAAATTGCATTAGAAAACTTTAGGAGGAGATAAAACAAAATAAGAGGTGGATGTTAAAGCATCATCAAGTGTGAGTAAAACCTTTGCTTTTATTGAGATATTTTATGTATAAATAGCATTCAATCTATCTAAATTAAGTCTAAGAAAATGAATTGCGAAAATAATATTCACATAAATGATGTGCACAGCCCCATAGACTTAAAAGATCCAATCCAAGCTAAACAATGGGCTGCTGAAGTCAATCTTAAACGTCCGTGGCGTTATGACATCTTTCAAATGTATGTCGACTCTATTTTGGCTTTCAACCCGAATGCGCACGTGCTTGAACTCGGTTCAGGCCCAGGCTATTTGGCTGAGTTTTTAATCAATCATTGTCCGAATATAGATTACACTGCATTTGATTTCTCCGAAGCTATGCATGACTTGGCAAAAGAAAAACTAAGTACAACTCAACGCTTAAAATGTAATTTTATAACAGGGGATTTCAAACAATCGGATTGGGAAAAATCTCTTCACTTCAATGAAAAAAGTATCTTTGATGTGATTATTATTCATCAGGCCTTACATGAATTGAGACATAAGGCGTATGCAGCAGAGTTTCATCGGACTGTAAAAACGTTGTTAAATACACAAGGCGTGTATTTTTTATGTGATCATTTATATGCACCACATGCACAGCAAAATCATGAGTTGTATATGTCAGTTGAGGAACATTTAGCCGCGCTGAAAGCAGCCAAATATGGGCAAGTGGAATTTCTTGGCGAAATCAATGGCTTGGTTGTTTTCAAAAGCCAGCACTCATATAAACGAGACTGACTAAGACCGTTTTTGACTTGATCGAACTTATCAGATTATTTCAATAAATAGCCTCGACGAGGGCAATTCAATCATTTAGCAGTACGTTGTCATTACATCATCCATTCAATCGGGAGGTATGACACTGCTTTTATACTAAATCGTTGGAATCGAGTTGTTTCAGGTTCATGGGTATAGGTTTTGGTTTTTCCATTTTTTTGATGCTCTAACCAAATAATTTCGCCGTTTTCATCCAGTTTTAATTCATACGCAATTTGCGGTAAATATTGGTTTAATGCGGCAGAAATATCGTTTTGTAATCGATCAGACTTAACGACAAGGCCAACTTCCGAATTTAAATTTGCGGAACGTGGATCAAAGTTAAATGATCCAATAAACACCATTCCGTCGATATCGAAAAATTTTGCATGCAAACTAGAGGCATTTTTGCCTTTTGCAGGGATGATATTTCCAGTCATGACCTCATACCATGTGCGTTTTGAACGCTCTATATAAGGTTTAAATTCATATAGTTTCACGCCATTTTCGAGTAAGTCTTTGCGATATTTTTGATAAAACGCATGAACGACAGCGACGTCATTGGCTAAAAATGAATTGGTTAACACACGGACTTCTACATTTTTACCTGCAAGACCCGTTAGAAAGTCAGTGCCTTGTTGCGTGGGAACGAAATAAGCTGAAACCAACTCCATGTGTTCTTTGGGCTGTCCCATTAAGGTGGAAAATTGGTTATAAATTAATTCTTGCTCTTTAGCCTCACCACGAATTTTATTCGGACTATCCGCAATGAAATGTGCTTCGGCCCAATTTACCGGTCTAAGTTTAAGCTGAGCCGCCAGTTGTTGCTGTGCATAGTTAATGCGCTGTTGATCTTTAGTCAACGTTGTAGAGTTTTCTTGGTACGTTTGTCTTAATTGATTTAAGTCTTCTTTTGTACCTGCACCAATCCATTGCTGAACAGAATAACTTAAATCATCATTCCAAAAGTTCAAAAACACTTGATTGGCTTGTTGAATGGCTTCCCCATAGAAAAGGATATCCAAATCTGTAAATTGAAAACTTTCACTGGCATCAAAATATTCATTACTGATGTTACGACCACCAGTTACTCCCATAAAACCATCGGCAATAATTAATTTATTATGCATACGATGGTTAATATGCTTTAAGCGAAATGCATAATCAATGACACGTAATTTTCTAAATTTATAGGGATTAAACAGTTTGATTGAAATATTGGGATGAGCTGAAAGGGATTGTAAGGTCGGATCGAGTTTCGTCCCGTTTTGATCATCAATTAGTAGCCTTACTTTTACCCCACGGTCAGCGGCATGCAGTAATTCTTGAAACATCAGATGCCCAATAGCATCATTTTCCCAAATATAATATTGCAAATCGATGGTGTATTTTGCGTTTCGAATCAAATGCAGGCGAGATGCAATACTTAAGAAGGCATCATCTAAGGCTAAATAAGCCGTTTGTTTTTGTTGTAATTTTTCTAAATCCGAAGCAGACGTAATCCATTTTTCTGCATGTGATTGTATAGGGACATCTTTTTTTGACTGATTGCTAGGTAAGCTGCATCCAGTTAATAGGATGATCGAAACAGTTAAACCGACAGTACAACTTATTTCACGTAATTGTATCATTCGAATAGCATTAATCATTCCTTTAAAAATTCATCATAACATCATGTTTTAAGGTTGTATCTAGGCTTAAAAAGAGGTTACTGTAACTCATCTGTTAATATAAGCCATACAGGATGTTTTTAGACATGAAATCACGTGCAGCCGTTGCTTTTGGACCGGGTCAGCCTTTAGAAATTGTTGAAATTGATGTGGCACCACCTAAAGCAGGTGAGGTTTTAGTCAAAATTAGCCATACAGGTGTGTGTCATACAGATGCATTTACATTGTCGGGTGATGATCCTGAAGGCGTATTTCCAGCAATTTTAGGGCATGAAGGTGCAGGTGTTGTGGTTGAAGTCGGTGAAGGTGTGACTTCAGTGCAACCGGGTGATCATGTAATTCCGCTTTATACCGCAGAATGTGGTGAATGTTTATTCTGTAAATCGGGTAAAACAAATCTTTGTGTATCTGTACGAGCAACACAAGGGAAAGGTTTAATGCCTGATGGCACAACACGTTTTTCTTACAATGGTCAGCCGATTTATCACTATATGGGCTGTTCAACATTCTCTGAATATACTGTGGTTGCAGAAGTTTCTTTGGCAAAAATTAACCCTGAAGCGAACCACGAACATGTATGTTTGTTGGGTTGCGGCGTAACAACAGGTTTAGGTGCAGTTAAAAATACCGCTAAAGTTCAGGAAGGTGATTCAGTTGCAGTCTTTGGTTTAGGTGGAATTGGTTTGGCTGTGGTACAAGGTGCTAAAAAAGCCAAAGCAGGTCGTATCATTGCGGTAGATACCAATCCTGACAAATTCAAACTGGCTGAAGAGTTTGGCGCTACAGATTTTGTTAATCCAAAAGATTATGATCGTCCAGTTCAAGAAGTGATTGTAGAAATGACGGGCTGGGGCGTCGACCATTCATTTGAATGTATTGGCAATACCAATGTGATGCGCTCTGCTTTGGAATGTGCTCACCGTGGTTGGGGGCAATCTGTGATTATTGGTGTAGCTGGTGCAGGTCAAGAAATTTCAACGCGCCCATTCCAATTGGTTACTGGTCGTACTTGGAAAGGCACTGCTTTCGGTGGTGTTAAAGGTCGTTCACAATTACCGGGTATGGTAGAAGAAGCCATGTCAGGCGAGATCAAACTTGAACCATTCGTGACCCATACTATGGGGCTGGATAAAATCAATGAAGCCTTTGATTTAATGCATGAAGGTAAATCAATTCGCTCTGTTGTACATTTTGAAGATTAAACATTTATTTAAATTTTTTTGATTAAACGACTAATCATTTAAATATTAATGCGTTAATTTTCACTGTTTTAAAAACTAGGCTTTGGCCTAGTTTTTTTATTTGTGTCGTTATAACAAATCAAAACTTCAAATTAGGATTTGCAAAAAGTGACAGATTGTTAGACATAAAATGATAAAAAATGCCAAATGATAGATTTTGTCCCGAATTCACATGGTGGGAAATTAGCACTAAACTTAAGGTAAGCATAATTTAAAAACAAATGTATATTAATGCATTATCCGAGGCAAAAAATGACAACTACAAGTTATAAGCCTGAGTGGATTCGGGAAGATTTTATTGATTTTATTGCAGAAAAATTTGATGCAATTTGGGCCTACAAACGTGTTAAAGCGCAATTGGTCAAATCACGTTGTGTAGGGATCGGATTTTATGAACTGATTTTTTTAGCGAATCACAACTTTAAAGCAGAAAATTATCGACCAGGCCAATGTGTTCTGGTGACAGTTGTAAAGGATGGTGTACGGCATCAACGTAGCTATAGCATCGTCGAAATCAATACATCTGGTCATGTAGTAATCGCAGTCAAACAACAAGGCAAAGTGTCCAACTGCCTGACGCAATTAAAAACAGGTGATGTTGTTGAATTATCGCAACCGCAAGGTGAGTTTGGCCTAAAGCTAAATTCGGATCGACCAATTTTACTGCTTGCTTCAGGTAGTGGCATTACCTCAATCATGACTTTGTTTAAACAAGCAATTCAGCTTGGACGTCCGGTTGACCTGATTTACTTCAATCGAGATGATGCTTACTTGGATGAATTGATTCAACTAGCGAAGCAATCTAACCGTGCGCATTTACATGCGATTAATACGCTGAAAACCAAATTGCATATCACACCAGAGGTGCTAAATCACATGGTCCCTGATTTTAAGCAGCGAGATTGCTATGCCTGTGGTGCAGCGCCAATGATGCAAAGTATTGAGCAACTGTATCGTGAGTTCAAGCTTTCAGAGTATTTAAATACTGAGTACTTTCAAATGATTGCTGATGATTCAGTGCCTGCTCAACCTGTCACTTTTAGTTTAGCCCAACAAGATTTTTTAGCAGAAGGTAACTTACTTGAAAGTGCTGAAAAAGCCGGTTTAAAACCTGCGCATGGTTGTCGGATGGGTATTTGTAATACTTGTTCGTGTACGAAATTGCAGGGTTCAGTGAAAAACTTACTCACTGGCGCAATTGATCATGCGAATAACACACAAATCAAATTATGTGTCTCTCAGGCAATTTCACCTGTACGTATTCAACTCTAACCCAAGCCGCATAAAAACAAATCAGGGGCATTAACATGAATCAATCGATATATATTCGTCCGAATAGTAAGTCACGTTATTTATCTCCAGAACAAACTGCTGAATTTGGCGAAAAAGTTGAGCAAATTCGCCGTGAAATCATGCAGAGTGTAGGTGAAAAAGATGCAGCGTATATTTATAAAATTCGCAATTTTGTCCGTTATAGCGAGATCGCATCTCGTGGCATGTTGATGTTTGTAGGTTGGATTCCACCAGTTTGGTTAATGAGTACGGGTTTATTGGGTATTTCTAAAATTGTAGAGAACATGGAACTCGGTCATAATGTGATGCATGGTCAGTTTGATTGGTTAAATGACCCGAGTTTAAATGGTGCTAATTATGATTGGGATACCATTGCCACAGGTCAAGACTGGAAATATACCCATAACTATGTGCATCATACCTATACCAATATTGTCGGTATGGACCATGATGTCGGCTATGGCTTAATCCGTGTAAGTGAATCGCAAAAGTGGGAGCCACGTTTCCTTTTTAATATTCCACTGGCTGCCCAACTCATGGTTTTCTTTGAGTGGTATGTCGGCATTCAACGTTTACATTTAGAAGATGTTATTGCGTATAAAACCAAAACTTGGAAAGATGTATGGCATGAAGCAGCCGATGTACGTCAGAAAATTAAGCGCCAAGTGATTAAAGATTATGTGTTTTTCCCGCTTATTGCAGGTCCCAATGCGATTCCTGTATTTGCAGGAAATGCGGTAGCCAACGTGATTCGTAGTTTATGGGCTTCCGCTGTCATCTTTAATGGCCATTTTACTGAAGATGCGGAAAACTTCGAGATGGACAATACTGAAAATGAAACTCGAGCAGAGTGGTATCTCCGTCAAATTCGTGGCTCCAGTAATTTTAGTGGAACACAATGGTTGCATATACTCAGTGGTAATTTGAGTCACCAAATTGAACACCATTTATTCCCTGATATGCCTGCAAACCGCTATGCAGAAGCCGCACCTAAAATTAAAGCACTTTGTGAGGAATATGGTATTCACTATAATGAAGCCAGTTTCATCAAACAGTTTGCCAGCGTTTGGGTTCGCCTCGCGAAATGCTCAGTGCCGAATGACTGGAGAGCCGAGCTCAAGGAACGCTCAGCATCACTTCAGCAGCGCCTAAAACAAAAAATCATAAAGAAAATCGGGCATTAAAACACAGTATCGAATGGATGATTTCTAAAGCATTAAATTCGCCAAAGTAGCGTTCATCTACTTTGGCTTTTTTAGATATATCTAGCGAGCGAGAGTTATTCAACTAATTGCACGCTATTCTGAATGCCACAAGATTCTACAAAATATGCATCATGTGAAACGAGGATCACCGCACCTGTATAATGCTGAATGGCTTGAGCCAATAACATTCTAGACTCTATATCTAAGTGATTTTCAGGTTCATCTAACAATAAAAGCTCAATATTCGGTGTTAAATAATTTAAGCCCAACAAGGTCACTTTTAAACGCTCACCACCACTTAAACAGTGAAATGGCAGTTCCGCTTTTTGACCACGGATTCTAAGTTGACCGAGTTGATTACGCCATTCCGTTGACGAAACCTCAGGATTAAACTTTGCCAAATTGTCCAAAACACTCAGTTCTGGTGATAAATTACTCAAGTTTTGGTCTAAATACAGGGTATGCACAGACAAAAACGTTTCATGGCTAGACTTTGATGTGATCTGACTCAGATACTTTAGAAATGTAGATTTACCAATACCATTTTTTCCTTTTAAATGAATTTTTTCACCTGCCTGTAAGGCCAAGTCGAAAGGCTGGTGCTGAGATGTTTTGCGATGAAAATGTTTAACTCTTAAGATTTCTCCTGTTTTTTCAGCGTGATGTTGAAAAACGAATTGCTGCTCTTTAACATGCTCAAGTTGTTGCTGTGACTGAATCAGTTGAGATCTCTTTTCTTCCAATTGCTTCTGCTGTTGCGTTTGAACTGAAGCGAGGCTCTGACCGGCTTGTTCCTTTTTAAAATCGAGTAACACTTTGGCTTGGGTGCTTGACTTGCGTAGTGTATGACCTTGTTGTTCTCGTTTTTGCGCTTTCAGCTGTGTTTCGTGTTGTTGTAATTTGAGTTGTTTTAACTCACGCTGATGCTGTAAAGCATTACGCTGTAAGGCTTTATTTTGCAGATCATTTTGTTGAACGTAGTCTTCATAGTTGCCAGTAACATGACTGAGTCCAAACTCATTTAAAGCATAGATATGCTCTACATGTTGCAGCAATTCTCGATCATGACTGACGACGAATGCACCCGCAGGATGGTTTTTTAAACGATCGATGAGCCATAAGCGTGAGGATGCATCTAAATGGTTACTAGGTTCATCTAAAAGTAAATAGTGGTCAGTTTTTAAAAATAATGCACACAATGCCAATTTGGTTTTTTGCCCCTCACTCAGCTGAGCGACTGGGAAATTTAAATCTGTTGGTAGTGAAGCTTGCTTAAGTTGTTGCTGCCATAGTGCAGGACGGTGCCATTGGTTTTCAGTCAGCTCAAAGTCTTCAAAACTTGCGCTGCCTATTTCGATACGTTGAAATGCGTCATATAAGTCTTCAACACCGAGTGCAGAAGCAATCGTGTCAGCTTCTAGTCGAGAAAATTGTGATAAATAGGCATTTGGTACATTCCATAAAATTTCACCTTCATAGGGGAGATCTTTCAGATTTTGCTCATGTAAGATTTTAAGGATGCAGGATTTTCCTAAACCATTGCGACCAATACATGCCGAAAGTTGCTGTTGATTGAGGTTAAATTTCAGGTTTTTAAAAAGTGTTTTTGATGGATATTCCAAGCTAAATTTGGAAATTGTACAAGCCGTTTGAGTCATAGATGCACCTTGCGATAGCAAAGATGCGCAATACAAATAACTAATTTTATTCTATAAAAAAGACAATATTTGAGAAAATGCAGTCGAAGTCATTAGCCATGTGTTTGCACATCAAAAAAATGGATTTGATGATGAAAAAAACAGGGCTTACTTCATTGGCAAATACTCGAATTAAAAATAAATGGAAAAAAGCTTAAGACAGCCTAATGTTGTGCAGTCTAATAAATGTTCATTTATTAATCAATACATCAAATTTTAAAAATAGGTCGCAATTATTTACAGCAGCGTTATTTAATACAACAAAATAGCAAAAAACTATTGTCAAACCGATGAATACAGCGTATTTTAATTTTCAGACAGATACTTTTTGATGAAATCAAGATGTTAAAGCAACCTTTAATCTCAAACGCATATTATTACTTCTGGCAGTTTAGATAATTGCCTGAACGCGTTCGGGCATGAAAAAGGTTGCCCACCAAGTTTATACCTGATCGGCAACCCTGATCAGGTTTTTTTATGTCTTGATTTTTATAATATTTTTGGAGAAATCTCATGTTTACAGTAAATAATTCATATTTTAGCAACGGTTATTGGTTTTACTTTAGTCAGTCTATGTCTAAAGCCTTGAAGTCCCAAAGTCCCATAACGCTCAGATAAAAGATCGGACTGTTTATACTTACAGTCCAAAGGAATAGAACCAATGAATGCGCTAAATACAGCTTTACAACAAACTCAAAATTCAGAAATTCAGAAATCTACACGGCCAAAAGAAACGCTTTTGAGCTTGCCACATCAACTGAAACAACAATTACCTTTATCAGTTCATGCTGCAGAACAAATTGCTGCACATCGTGCAACTATTCAAAATATTTTGACGGGTCAAGACCCGCGTCTAATGATTATTACAGGTCCATGTTCAATCCATGATCCGATTGCTGCTTTGGAATATGCTGAAAAATTAAAACGATTACAGGCACAGGTATCAGATCAAATTTTTCTTGTGATGCGTGCATACATTGAGAAACCACGTACTACAGTGGGCTGGAAAGGCTATATGTATGACCCAAGTTTAGATGGTTCATCTAATATGCAGTTGGGCTTAGAAAAATCGCGTGAGCTATACTTACAAATTATTGAAATGGGTTTGCCAATTGCCTCTGAAATTTTAAGCCCAATGGCGACGGGTTATTTTGATGACCTTTTGGCATGGGGTGCAATCGGTGCGCGTACCAGCGAATCACAAATTCATCGTGAAATCTCAAGTCATATGCCATACAGTATTGGTTTCAAAAACGGAACAGATGGATCAATCCAAATTGCTCTAGATGCCATTCAATCTGCTTCGCATCCACACCAGTTCTTAGGTATGAGCCAAACTGGCTTACCGTGTATTTTAGAATCCGTTGGCAACCCGCAAGCACATTTGATTTTACGTGGCTCAAATACAGGTCCAAATTATAGTTTGGCTGAAATAGACAAAATTCGCAGTAAAGTAAAAGGTGATTTACCGGCTTTAGTCATCGATTGTAGTCATGGCAATAGCCATAAAGACCCAATGAAGCAACCTGAAGTATTACGCACAATTGTTGCGGAGCGTGAGCATACCCAAGTGCGTGGTGTGATGTTGGAAAGTCATTTAGTGGATGGTAATCAAAAAATTAGTTGTGACATGACTTATGGTCAATCTGTAACAGATGGATGCTTAGGTTGGGACAAAACCATTGATTTGATTCAACAGGTTGCGAATGAACTTCGTGCATCACAAATCAAACGTAGTGCTTAACAATCCAGAGCATACTCAGTCTGAATTAATGTAGCCCAAAGCCTTAGAATATTGATTGTTCTAAGGCTTTTATTTTGAAAAATCCTTTGTTGCTTACTTCAATATAAAAATTGAAATATGGCCTATATTTTAAAATATATACTGATAATTCAGTATTTTATGTTTGAGTGAATCAAATTTTTTATGCACAATAATGTCTAAGCCCAATACAGCGCCTGAAATAATGACAATCTGTGCTTGGGTGTTTGAAATTTTATATTGGGGAAGTTGATGTACACTGCTGAATTGCTGGAAGAAGCACGCCGTTTTATGTTCCACATGTTAACCAAAGTGGTTGAATATGGTGGTTCTGATTTATTTATTACGGCAGATTTTCCACCAAGTATTAAACATCAAGGCATGATGAAACCCTTTGGGCAGCAAGCGCTTGATGCTGAGAAAACAAAGCTTTTCGCCTATAGTCTGATGAATGAGAAGCAGCGCAAAGAGTTTGAAACAGAATTAGAATGTAACTTTGCGATCAGTGTGCCAAACGTTTCGCGTTTTCGTGTCAATGTATTTCAGCAACAGCTACATGTAGGCATGGTCATTCGTACCATTACCGCAGAAATTCCAAACTTTGAAAATCTTAAGTTACCGGCTTCGCTTAAGCATGTAATTATGGAAAAACGTGGTTTGGTTTTAGTGGTTGGCGGAACAGGTTCAGGGAAATCAACCTCTTTAGCGGCGCTGATTGATTATCGAAATGAAAACAGCGCAGGGCATATCATCACTGTTGAAGACCCAGTGGAATATGTGCATAAGCATAAAAAATCCATGATTACACATCGTGAAGTCGGTGTAGACAGTCATTCGTGGCATAACGCCTTAAAAAACACTCTAAGACAAGCGCCAGATGTGATTTTAATCGGTGAAATTCGTGATACCGAGACGATGGAACATGCAATTGCCTTTGCTGAAACAGGACATTTATGTTTAGGTACGCTACATTCAAATAACGCCAATCAAACCCTAGATCGGATCATCAACTTCTTCCCAGAAGAGCGAAGAAATCAATTGCTTATGGATTTATCGAGCAATATGAAAGCGATTGTTTCGCAACGATTAATCCGGACTGAAGATGGTAAAGGACGCCGTGCAGCCGTTGAAATCATGTTAAATACGCCGCTTATTTCAGATTTGATTTTGAAAGGTGAGTTTCATGAACTAAAAGCGATTATGGCAAAATCTCGTGAACTTGGGATGCAAACTTTCGACCAAGCTTTATTTGATTTATATAATGACGGTGCTATTTCTTATGAAGAAGCTTTAAGAAATGCCGATTCAACCAATGAATTACGTTTGCAAATTAAACTGAAAAGTTCACGTGCAAATGGTACTTCAGCGGCTGCGCAATCTTTTAGTATGGTTGAAGAAAAGAAAGAAGAACCTGAAAGTACCGAAGCTTCGGAAGAAATATAAGCTGCATATTCATGCAAATGGTCTATAAGCCAATTCAGCTATCATATTGAAATAAAAAATCAGCCTGAGGGCTGATTTTTTAGATATTAGAAATATTTACAGACCAGCTTCGTATTGTTCACTGGTCAATAAATTATCAACATCAGCCATATTGTCTGGTTTAATTTTATAAATCCAGCCTTTGCTATAAGGCGCATCGTTTACAAAATCAGGATCATCTTCAAGGTCCGGATTGACTTCAACTACTACACCAGAAACCGGAGCATGAATATCAGAAGCGGTTTTTACCGACTCAACCACACCCGCTTGTTCGCCAGCAGTGATATGTTGACCAACATCTGGTGCTTCAACATAAACTAAATCACCCAATGCGTCTTGTGCATGATCAGAAATGCCTGTAACAACAAGGTCACCTTCAATTCGCACCCATTCATGTGTACTTGCGTACTTTAAATCTGAAGGATGATTCATTGATAACTCCTTAAATCCATTAAATTCATTTTTGGCATGAGTTATACATGCTTTTTAGGTAAAACAAAAGACTTATAAGTACGGATCTTTACGCCAATTGCTTGGGCTACGACCACTCCAGCGCTTAAATGCACGGCTGAAATTGGCAACATCGCTATAGCCCAATTCATCAGCAATTTGCTCTAAGGTAAAATCAGTTCGTGACAGGAGCGAAGTAGCATGACGGTAGCGAACTTCGTCGACCAAAGTTGAAAATGAGGTCCCTTCAGCAGCAAGCTGGCGTTTTAAAGTTCGATCGGACATGTGTAGCCGTTCAGCAACACTTTCAATACTTAAATAGTGCTGCTCAGAGTTGGTTAAAATGTCACGAACACGCATGGCAATACGGTGACGTTCGCCCAAAGCAGAGAGTTCAGCTTCACATTGATTAATCGCGATTTGACTGGCAATCGGGTCTGCATGGACCAATTTATTGGTTAAATATTGCTTATCAAAACTGAGTAAAAGGTGTGGCTGATCAAATCTAAATTGGTGCCGTGGATATTTGGCAATAAACCTCTCAAAACCTTCAGGTTGAGGGAAATCAAAATCAATTTCACCAGCAGAATAATCCACACCGGTAATTGCTTTGCCCATGCTGATCATGCCAAAAATTAAGGCAATTGAAATCTCAGTACGTAAAGGCTCAATCGTAACGTCGGTTTGTAGTTGAACAGTCGCTTTGGTTCCAAATGTCGAGAAAAAAAGCTGTAAAAAGGGCATGCGTAACTGAATAAAACGGTTTGCCAAGACTAAGGCATCGGTTATGTCCTTCGCCGTCATGATGGCATAGCCAATAAAACCATGAATCGAGATGCGCATTTGGTTGCCTAAATGAAAACCTAATGTTGGCTCACCGGTTAATCGTAGTGCATGCTCTACCAATTGATTGGCGATGGGTGTTGGAATACGAAAATCTGGTTCAGCCAATTGTTCGCTGTTTAATCCGAAGGGACTAAATAATGTCTCTGCAGTGTAGCCCCATCGAGAGACCACATCTAAAAGGAGCAATCCATATACTCCGGGAATACCCTGATCCTGACGGGAATTAATTGTTTTCATAGCGTTCCGTTGCAATGCGGGTTTTTCTTCTGTTCAAGGTTATATTGGCATGATTCTGTGTTGTATCCCACAAAAATTGTTGGACAAACTGACTAGGCTCAATTATTTATAGCGGCCTACCTTAGCGTTGTAAAGTAGGCCGTTAAGGATTAATTCGATTTAAAATCTTTGGAAAAGACCACAATTTTGGTCGTAGACATATAAAGAACGTCATTGTGCTGATTGAGCGCTTGAGTAACATAGGTCACAATGCCGCGGTCTGTCTTACTTTTCGACGGAGTAATTGCAGATATTTCAACTTCTACACGAATTTTATCCCCCGGACGTGTTGGGCGCGGCCAACGCAGACTTGATTCAGAGCCAATTAAGCCATAAGCCACAGGGAAACATTCAGTCCATAAGCGCATTGTTACAGCAGCAGTATGCCAACCACTTGCCGCTAGCCCTTGAAAGATCGGGTGCTGTTGGGCTTTGACTTCATCTGTATGAAATTCCTGAGGATCATAAGCGTTGGCAAATTGCTTGATTTCTTCAACGGTCATTTCATATTCACGACTGCTAAAGTGATCACCAACTTTAAGGTCTTCCAGATACAGCATTTTCATCTTCCTTTGATTCTACTTTATGTTGTTCTATTAAAAATCCACCGGTTTGACGCTGCCACAAGTGTGCATAAATACCATTCAAAGCAACAAGCTCTTCGTGGGTGCCTTGCTCAGCAATACGTCCTTGATCCAAGACAATCAAGCGATCCATTTGCGCAATTGTTGACAGTCGATGCGCAATGGCAATCACAGTTTTGCCTTGCATCAAATCATCTAAACTCGATTGAATCGCAGCTTCGACTTCTGAATCGAGCGCACTTGTGGCTTCATCTAAAATTAAAATCGGTGCGTCTTTTAAAAATACTCGAGCAATCGCAATACGTTGACGCTGACCGCCAGATAATTTAACACCACGTTCACCGACAAATGCGTCATAGCCACGTTGACCACGTAAATCGATCAATTGAGAAATGAATTCATCAGCTTTCGCTTTGCGTACTGCATCATACATTTCTTCATCGGTCGCATTCGGACGGCCATATTTAATATTTTCTTCAACCGTGCGATGCAATAACGAGGTGTCTTGGGTCACCAAAGCAATATTTTTTCTCAAGCTATCTTGGGTAATATCTTCTATATTTTGGCCATCAATCGAAATACGACCATGGTTGATATCGTAAAAGTGGAGTAAAAGTTGAATTAATGTCGATTTTCCGGCACCTGAACGCCCGACTATACCGATTTTTTCACCTGGTCGAATGGTTAAATTAAATTGATTGATGACCTTTTTATCATTATAAGCAAAACTGACATCTTCAAATTTAATTTCGCCTTGCTGTACTTTTAGGTCGGTTGCATCAGCTTTATCTTGAATATGAATTGGGCGGCCCATGGTTTTCATCCCATCTTGAATAGTCCCGACATTTTCAAATAGGGCAGATGTTTGCCACATCATAAACTCGGAAATACTACTGAGTTTTAAAATCATGGCGGTCGCTGCTGCAATGACCCCAAGCTCAGCTTGACCATCCATCCAGAGCCAAACGGCTGTTCCAAGTACGCCACCATATAAAACAATGATCAGCAAATTCGTCGCGATGTTGTATTTTGCAGCAAGTCGCATTTGCTTATACACCGTCACCATAAATTCTTTCATTGAGGCTTTGGCATATTGGCTTTCACGGCCTGCATGGGCAAACAATTTCACCGTTTGAATATTGGTGTAGGCATCGGTGACACGACCAGTCATTACTGCGCGTGCATTGGCTTGTTCATTTGAAATTTTGCTTAATTTTGGGATGAAATAGCATGCAGAACCAATAAATAAAGCCAGCCAAAGTAATAACGGAATAATTAACAGTGGCGATATAGCACCTAAAATCACGGTGATAGAAATCAGGTAAATGAAGACATAGGCCAACATGTCACCAAGAATAATCCAAAACTCACGTACAGCCAGTGAAGTTTGCATAACCTTGGCAGATAAACGGCCTGCAAAATCGTTATGGAAGAAATCTAAACTTTGTTTCAATAATAAGTTATGAAATCTCCAACGTAGGCGCATTGGAAAGGTACTGTATAAAATCTGATGTTTAATAATCGTTTGAAGGCAAGAAAAGAAGATATTTGCCAATAAAATAAAGCTCAAAATGGTCAGATTGGTCTGGTGCTGCTGTAAAAAGGTTTCAGGTTGAGACTTACTGATCCAATTGACTAAATCGCCAATTTTGGAATAAAGCAATGCTTCAAAACTCGCTACACCAGCTGTACAGAGTACCAATAACAATAGGTATTTTTTTACGCCAGTCGCAGCTTGCCATACAAAGGGGAAAAATTTTGTCGGCAATGGTTTATTCAAGTCCTGTTCAGGATAAGCGTCAACTAAATTTTCAAACCATTTAAGCATGCAGATAACCTGAGAATTTTGCTGTAATTAATCTTTCTTTCTTCAGCTCTGAGTGTAATGGATTCGCTGTTTTTTCTCCATTTTGATTTGTTTATTTACTTAAAAGCTTGGCTGCAAAAGTTCATAGAATTAAAATGTACAACCCGATTACGACCTTGGCGTTTTGCTTCGTATAGAGCAATATCGGCCTGTTTAATTAACTGATCAAGTTTGGCGTGGTTAGGGTCAATTTTGGAAACACCAATGGAGATCGAAAATTTCACCAATAGACCATCCATATGAAACTGATGTTGTTCCATTTTATGTCTTAACCGTTCAGCAATTTTTAATGCATCTTCTGGGACGGTATAAGGCAAAAGTACAATAAATTCTTCACCCCCGAAACGCGCCAATATATCGTAAAAACGCATTTCTTTCCGTGCAATTTCAGCAATTTGGCATAACACTTGATCGCCGACATCATGTCCGTATTGATCATTAATCGCTTTAAAATGATCGACATCAAAAATCAAAAGACTGGTACAGACCGTCATCGGGGTTTCTTGGATTTTTTTATTGGCGGCATGTACAAATTGGCGACGATTGCTTAACTGGGTCAATTCATCCGTATGGGCAATTTTGCGCAGGGTATGAAAGTTCCAGTCATCTAGCAGCGCTCTTAGAAACGTTTTACGAGAGTTGAGCGTAGAGTTCCAGCAGATATACATACTGAACAGCAGCACAGGAACGTACACCAATAAAAATATTGTAAAATCACCAAAATCATTAATGCGCCATGCGCCAAAAAGGATCGCTGCCGTGATCATGGCTGAGGTCATAATCGAAGGGCGAAAATGCACATGAATACTTAAATTACCCAATACAATCAAAATAACGGCAGCATATTGATAACTATGCACCAGTTCATTTTGCGACTGAAGTAATATCTCAAACCAGAGTATCGCTGAAAGGCAAGTGGCGAGTGGCAAAATCAAATCGAGCAATTTAATCTGTTTGATATATTTAAACAGAATATAATTCAGACTAAATGCACCAATAATGGCAATGATACGAATTACACCTGAAAGCGTTTCTACGTCAGGCAGAACATAGCGATCTGCCCAAAAATAGATTAAAAATGCCAATTGAGCGAAATAGTTAACTTGCTTTAAATAGTCTTTCTGGTTGTAGTACAAAAATTTGTAATAAGCATTTTTAAACTGTGCCGGAATACGTGCAATCGGGTCAGATAAAGCACGCTCAATACGGATACGACTCTCTAAGTCACATGCTTCTGCCTGTATGAGCGTATGTTTGGCAGAAGTGCGATTCATCGATTCTATGAGTAATTGTGATTCGTTTTTAACTGATTTCCGAGAAGGTTGATTGGGGCCTTCCATGATCAAGTTCCTATTTTAGAAGCGTTTTTATGCAACTGTTAACAAAGAGTATCTAAAAATGTCTACATTTGTATAGTATTTGTTCTTATTTTTTAATTATATTTAGTTGTTTCTGATGAATTATATTTTTAAGGAATTGAGCGATTAGCGCATTTATCTGATTCGCTTTTATTCCTTGTATCGCATGATCTAAAGTAATTGCGGAAGTAGAGGGGGGTAACCGATAGCCCCCATGTATATTCAAAAGCCATTGTGACTTTTTTAATTTGCAGAATTTCTCCTTTGAATATACATGGGGAGAGGAAAGTTTAGCTCTTAACTTTTATCGGCATTTGGTTGAACGAGGGCTTTAAAATCGGCACTAGAAGGGGCTTGATAGATTTTAAGTCCAAACTCAGGTGTGATTGCGATCAGATGGTCAAAGATATCCGATTGAATCGCTTCATAATCTTTCCATGCAATGGTTTTACTAAAAGCATAAATCTCTAAAGGAATGCCTTCACTCGTGGGTTGTAACTGACGCACCAAAATCGTTTGGTGTTGGGCAATGCCTGAATGCTGTTGTAAGTAGAATTCTACATAGGCACGAAAGGTCCCAAGATTGGTTAAACGGCGCTGATTATATTGCGACTGATTTGAAAGTTGCTGATTAAACTGAGCAAGCTCTTCATGCTTATGGTCAAGATATTGATCTAATAATAAAAATTCTTTGAGTTTGTTTTGCTCATCCTGAGTCATGAAATGAATAGAGCTTTGATCGATATAAAGCGAGCGTTTGATGCGGCGCACACCTGACTGTGCCATACCACGCCAGTTTTTAAAGGTGTCAGTCACCAGTTTATTGGTTGGAATCGTGGTAAAGGTCTTATCAAAGTTCTGTACAGTAATGGTATGTAATGACATATCAATGACATCGCCATCCGCATTGAGCGAGGGCATTTCAATCCAGTCACCAATTCGCACCATATCATAAGAAGAAATTTGTACCGAAGCGACCAGTGACAAAATGGTATTTTGGAAGACCAACATCAGTACAGCCGCCATAGCACCGAAGCCTGCGAGTAATGTAAATACATCTTTTTTCAGAAAAGTACCTAAGATCATTAGGCCACAAACCAAAAAGATGATCAATTTGACCAACTGCAAATAGCCTTTAATCGGTTTGTTTCTAGATTTTGGATTACGTTGGTAAATCAGATTAAAAATATTCAGTAATTCAGAAATTGCCAAAGCAATGGTCAAGAAGATAAAAGCCTGACAAGCCATCTGCACGATTGAAGTAAATTTCACAGATAAATGTGGGACTGTAGTTATGCCATTTAAGATCACAATTGCTGGAACAATGTTGGCAAAGCGTTTAATCACACTATGTTCTGACAAAATTTGACTATGGCTAAAGGCCATTTTAGACACGAGCTTACGAATACCACGCACCACAATTTGCTTGGCGATAAAATTTGCAATAATGGCAAAAACAATAATGAGACTGAGCGAAGTCAGCATTTCTAGCCAAGGGTATTGATCTGACCAATCTTGAATATTTTTAATGAACTGAATTTTTTCCAAAATCATCCTACTCTTATTGATGTAAATGAAAGGGTTAATGATCAAACTATTGTAATTATGATGATTATATAAGCAATTTTATACTCGTAAACTTTACGGAGTTACGACATGTATAGTCCATAATGTTACTTATTGGGTGCTAAGAAATGATTTTTTGAAGGTATAACCTAATTGATGAACTAAAATAGATAAATGTTGAGCTAAAAAAAGCCCCCTAATTAGGAGCTTCATTAGCGATATGAAATGCTTACCACATTAAATCATCAGGAATTACATAAGCTGCATATGGATCTTCTTCATCCGTGGTTTGCTCATTCGCTTCAGAATTATTCACAATAATAAAGCCTTCCATTTTCGCATTAATACGGTCGGCTAATTCTTTTGGTAAAAAAGCATAGTTGCTATTTTCCCGTGCAATAACAAGACTACCCGCAACAAGGGCATTATAAATTTGCTGATTGATATAAAGCTTTTTGATTTTGGCATCATCGATAAATTGATAGGTCGATTCGCCATCGGTATCACGAATTTTATGCTGATTAATCATTTGCATGATGGCAGCTTTTAATTCTTTTTCTTGCAAAACTGCTTTACGATCTTGCTCTAAAGCATGATCTTTGGCCATTTTCTGCTGCTGATCTTGCTCAATTTTCGCCTTGATTTCAGCATCTTTACTTTCACCAGTACGTTTTTCATGTACGGCTTGTTTTGACAATTTCTTTGCCTTTTTATTATCGACCAGACCTGCTTTAAGCAGTTGCGCCTGTAATGCATTTTTAACCATAGTACGTTCCAACTAATCGTGTATATGTCGATAATGAAAATAGATGATCCAATATACCGCGCTCATGATTAAACTGAGTGCGGCAGGAATCAAGAATGCGTTTAATTTTAAATAAGGATAAAGCCAACTGGCAAGTATGCCACCGACGATAAATCCCGCCAAAATTAATAAATGTAAGACCACACGTTTCGACTCAACCGGAAGTCCACGGGCTTTATAACCCAAAGCCAAACCTAAGTCCGTCAAAACACCAGAAAGGTGTGTGGTACGAATAATGGTACCTTTATAGTGGCTAACCATTGCATTTTGTACACCCATCGCCACACATGCCCAAAGCAAAGCGTAACGTGGAAAATAGGGCAATAGTAGCCAACACAGGACAATAAAAAAAGCCACCAAGCTTAATGGGACGCCATAACGTCTGGTTAAGCTAAAGTGACTATTTCCAAGAATAAGCCCACTATAAAATGAGCCAATCACATAACAGAGCAAGACTAAAATCAAATAAATAATCGTATTTGGCTGCCATGCAATGAAGGCCATGGCTAACATACTGACATTACCGGTCATGTGAGATACTGACTGGTGCAAGATGGTCACCAGTCCAAGTACATTAATCATTCCTGCATTCACTGCGAGGAAAAAAGCACCCAGTTGTATCCAAAGCGGTAAAGTCTGTAAAGGCATGGCCTCGCCTTAAAAAGTATCCAATATCAGGATATTATCTTAAACCACGGTCTACTGCAGCTGTAAATAATACGTCAGTCGAAGAGTTTAAAGCGGTTTCAGTTGAATCTTGAAGTACGCTAATAACCATACCAATGGCTACAACTTGCATCGCGATATCGCTTGAAATACCAAACAGGCCACAAGCCACTGGAATAAGTAATAATGAACCACCAGCCACACCTGAAGCACCACATGCAGAAACGGTAGCAACGACTGATAAAATCAACATAGTGGTGAAATCAACCGAAATACCTAAAGTATTCACTGTTGCTAAGGTAAGTACAGTAATTGTCACTGATGCGCCTGCCATGTTAATTGCAGCGCCAAGCGGAATCGCAACACTTGCAGTAGATTCAGGGACACCAAGACGCTTCGCAAGGTCAAGGTTTACAGGAATGTTTGCAGCAGAACTACGCGTAAAGAATGCAGTGATACCACTTTCACGTAAACATTGGAAAACCAATGGGAACGGATTTGAGCGAGTCATAAATGCCACCATTAGTGGGTTAATGACCAAAGCTACAAAGAACATGGTACCGAGTAATACCGCAAGTAAGTGCGCATAACTAACAAGCGTTTTTAGACCTGAGTCGGCAAATGTAACAGCAACCAAACCGAAGATACCAATAGGTGCAAAGTTAATCACTAAACGGATCACTTTATTCACTGCATCAGCAGCGTCAGATAAAAAGACTTTGGTGTTCTCTGATGCATGACGAAATGCAATACCTAAGGCAACAGCCCAAGCCAAAATACCAATGAAATTTGCTTCAGAAATTGCTGTAACAGGGTTTGCGACAAAACTTAATAATAAGTTTTTCAATATTTCAGCAAGACTGCCTGGCGGCACAAGGTTTTCTGCAGCAACATCAAGAATTAATGTACTAGGGAATAAAAGGCTTGCTACTACTGAACTTAAAGCAGCAAGGAACATACCAATAGCGTACATCAATATAATTGGTTTAATATATGCATTACTGCTACCCACTTTGAAATTTGCAATGGATGACAGCACAAGTACAAAGACCAGTATCGGTGCTACGGATTTCAATGCCTTAATGAATAAATCACCAAGCAAACTTAAATAGGGTGCAACGCCTGGAGCAACAACAGCAACCAATACACCTAAAATAATGGCGATAATAATTCGGGTTACTAAACTCAAGCGTGTAAATGCTGAAAACATAGGAGAGCCTTGTCAGAATTACAATGACAAAATGATGAAAATTAGCCCTGTATTTTATACGAAAATGTCGCATGCTTAAAAAATAATTTAATTTAAAAATAAACCTTTGTTTTTTATAATATATTTTTGTGTATTAAAATGTAAACCCTTCAAAACTCACTGTTTATCAAATTCGAATTGATTAAACAGTGAGCTAATAGGCCTTTAAATTTGGTACTCAGAACTAGCTGTCGCAAGCTCTGTAACGGCTTGATAGTGGGTGAGAAAAATTTGACCACTTAAATGCGTGAGTAGTTTTGAGTGCTGCAATTTGTCCATGACAGGGCCTTTGACCTCGGAAAAATGCAGTCGAATATCTAATTTTGATAATTCAGCATTTAAATCTTCCAACATTTCTAAGGCACTGAGGTCAATTGAACTGACGCTTGAGCAGTTGATAACAACATGTTCTAGGTCAATATTTTCACTGACTTCATTGATCAAGAAACCTTTAAGCGTATTGGCATTTAAAAACGAGATATTTTCATCTATACGGAGCGAGAGTATATGTGGTGCGGTATAGACATGATGGCGCTGTACATTGCGGAAGTGCTGTGTGCCCTCAACCAAGCCGATCACCGCGATATGTGGACGACTGATGCGCCATAACAACAGAATAAAGGTAGAAATAATGCCAATAATGAGACCTGTAGAAATATCGATACACACCACACCGAAAAAGGTTACCCACATCGCTATACCATCAGCTTTTGAATAACGCCATGTATCCACAAAAGGTTTAAAGTCGACTAATTTCCAAATAGAAACAATAATTGTGGCCGCCAAGATCACTAAAGGTAAGTCTTGGAAAAACCCAGTGAAGTAGAGACTGACAACGATAATCAGCAATGACGACAACACACCTGCCATCGGGGTTTTTGCACCTGCATCTGCATTAACCACTGTACGAGATAAGCTACCCGTCACTGGAAAGGCAGAGCTAACCCCAGCGCTTAGATTGGCTAAACCTAGAGCGACCAACTCTTGGTTACTGTTGAGTTGGCTTCGTTGTTGTAAGGCAGTGGCTTGGGCAATAGACAGTGACTCAACAAAACTGATCATGGCAATCATTGTTGCACCGGGCAGTAAGGTTTGTACCAGTTCCCAGTTCCAATGTGGAAAGCTTAAGGGTGGAAATCCTGAAGGAATTTCACCGACGGTTTTAATGCCGACATTTTGCAGGTCAAATAACATCACCGATGCAATCGAGATCACCACTAGTATCAATGGAAGTGCTTTACTTAGAAAGGCTGTAGAGCCGAATCTAGATTGGATCGATTGAGTGGCCAATATTTTCGGCACATAGATTAAAAACAGTATGGCCAGCACACCAAAGATGAGTGAAGCAAAGTGAGTTAAACTCAGGTATTCCCACAGACTTAAAACAAACTCAGGGATGTTATTGGCTTTTAGCGGGACATCGACGAGAAACTTAAACTGACCCAGTGCAATGAGCAGAGCCGAAGCAATAATGAAGCTTTTAATGACAGGATGACTGATCAACTGAATTAAAAAACCAAAACGTAGTACACCTAGCATCAGAGAAATCAGTCCGACCATTAAGGCCAAAAGTGTAGCTGCTTCAATATAAACAGGCGAACCAACTTCAAATAGCGGATTGAGCGTGGCGAAAGTCATCATCGAAATGATTGCCACAGGGCCAATCGATAAGGTTGAGCTTCCACCAATGAGTGCGTAGACAATCATCGGTAAAATACTGGCATATAAACCCATGATTGGGGGTAAACCTGCCAGCATGGAATACGCCATACCTTGAGGGACTAACATGGCAATCACGATCAGCGAAGCAAGTACATCAGATTTAAATTTCACGGGGCTGTAGTGCTGTAACCACTGCCAAGCTGGAAATTTCTGTAAGAAATGAGGTTTTAAATCTGACATAAACTTATCTAAATCACAATTTCATATATATTATGCATAAAAAATGCTAAGAAGTCTTGTGCAATAAATTTGACCGTACAATATTGCAGTACATTTGTGGGATATATAAGAAACCATCATTCTAAATGAATTAATGAAAAGTATGAGCTGATTTAAAGCTTTGGATATTCGAAATAGATATAGATATTTTGAAGAAGTATTGCGGTAAATTAAGGTATTGAATTGCTGTCCATTGCGATAATTCATCTATAGTGGTGCAAGAACAGCATGTCTGGCTTGAAATTTTAAAATAACTGAATGTTATTTATAAGATTGGTTGCAATACAATTGGTAAAGAGTATTGAGAACTTGAACTAAATTTGCATCTTTAATTGAATAATAAATTTGCTTACCATCACGACGCGTAGTCACAACATCACTTTTACGTAACATCATCAGTTGTTGTGAGAGGGTTGGCTGTTTAATATCAGTGATTTCTTCAATCTGAGACACATTCAATTCTTGCTGTGCTAGATGACATAAAATTAGTAGACGATCCGTATTTGCCAGCGACTTTAAAACGCCCACGACTAATTCGGCAGAATCACGCATAGTAGTGATTTCCAGATCGGTATTCATTGGATATGTCCATACGATTAACAACAGCTCAAGTATACGGATATCACGGCTTAATACATTGAATAAATAAGACAATTTCTATGGTTTTTTATGAAATCAAATATCATTAATTTTTATAAGTTTAAATTTAGTTAATCAGTTAAATTTATTGCTTGATTTTAGTGCAAGCTTTCACAAAATGCACATAAATATAAGACATTAGCTTAAAAAATCATGCACACTTTGAAAATAATTGTATCATCTAAAGATCGTATTCAATAAATACACAAGGGATAAATGGTCATGACAACAGATTCAGCTTTTCCAGCAACGAGTAATTTAGGTATCGCAGTTTATAGTAATAACGCTGAAGCGATTGGTAATACACCTTTAGTTCGTATTAATCGTGCGATTCAGTCAGAAGCAACGGTCTTGGCGAAAGTAGAAAGCCGTAACCCAGCATTTTCAGTGAAATGTCGTGTAGGTGCAGCTCTCATTGCTGATGCAGAAGAAAAAGGTTTATTAAAACCGGGTATGCATATTGTAGAACCTACAAGTGGTAATACAGGGATTGCTTTGGCATTTGTTGCAGCTGCGAAAGGTTATGCAATTACATTAACCATGCCAGCAAGTATGAGTATTGAACGCCGTAAGGTGTTGAAGTCTTTTGGTGCAAATCTCGTATTGACTGAACCTGCTAAAGGCATGAAAGGTGCGGTCGAAGAAGCACAGCGCCTCGTTGCCGAACATCCTGAAACGTATTATTTACCACAACAGTTTGAAAACCCTGCAAACCCTAAAATTCATGAATTGACCACTGGCCCAGAAATTTGGGAAGCGACCGGTGGTAAAGTGGATATTTTAGTTTCAGGTGTAGGTACAGGCGGTACGATTTCAGGCATTTCAAGCTATTTTGAAAAAGTGAAAAATCAGCCGCTTTATTCTGTTGCGGTAGAACCGGCTGAATCTCCGATTATTGCCCAAGCGAAAAAAGGCGAAACACTGACTCCTGGGCCACATAAAATTCAGGGGATTGGCGCTAACTTTATTCCGGGTAACTTAGATCTAGACCTTGTTGATGAAGTGATCGGTATTGAAAGTGCTGAAGCAATTGAGTGGGCGCGTAAAACGGCTACTCATGACGGTATTTTAGTGGGTATCTCTAGTGGCGCGGCAATGGCAGCTGCGGCAAAACTTGCTGCACGTCCTGAGAATGCAGGCAAAACCATTGTGGTCATTTTACCGGATGGTGGTGAACGTTATCTTTCTTCAGTTTTATTTGAAGATATTAGTGCTGACTAATAATTCTGACATGAAAAAAAGCCCGTTCAATTGAATGGGCTTTTTTATTGATGATTTCGTTATTTATAAGTATCTTAAGCCGGGTCTTGATCATCGTTTTTGGGATTTTGTTGTTTTATTTTTCGTTTAGGCGGTTCATGTCCTAACTTTCGAGCGATGTATTTAAACAGGAAGCCTAAGAGTATGCATATCGTGACAGCAGGGATAACCACTTGAGTGAGCCAAACATCAATATGATCTAGACTCCAACTTAAAATTAAAAATAAAAAAGCACACAAATATGCGCAGTTAAAGCAAATGTTCGACAGTTTGTACATGCGAAAGAGAGTAATTCGTTTGGTGGTCACGAATCTTTATCTTACTGAATAATGAGGAAATGTGTAGTTTTAATATCAGAAAAATAAACTAATTGAATAATCATTATTCAATATTATTGATTATGTTTTTAAATCTTCGCAATTTTATACCTTAAAGAAAAGCCTTGCTGTGAGTCAGAAAAACTTGACCTTCCCATTGTGGTAAAGTTTAAGCTATAGCCTAAAACAAGCACATATGATTGGGATGTTGCCATGACAGATTCGACAGAACACAAACTTTTTGATGGCACACTTGCTATTGAAGGGATGACCTGTGCTTCTTGTGTGGCACGGGTGGAAAAAGCCTTAAAAAAAGTCGATGGCATCACTGATGCTCAAGTGAATTTAGCCACTGAAACAGCACATGTTCAGAGTGATAAAAATGTGGATTATTCTGCTGTAATTCAGGCCGTTGAAAAGGCAGGTTTTGGTGTTGCACAGAAGCAGATTGAGCTTGAAATTGAAGGGATGACTTGCGCATCGTGTGTTGCACGTGTTGAAAAAGCATTAAAGACAGTTCCAGAAGTCATCGATGCAAAAGTGAATTTGGCAACTGAAAAAGCCACGATTACGGCATTGGCATCTGTTGAAAATTCTGCATTGGCGAAGTCTGTAGAAAAAGCAGGTTTTCATATTGCACAGCCCAATATTGAATTAAATATTGATGGAATGACCTGTGCTTCATGTGTGGCACGGGTTGAAAAAGCCTTAAACGCTGTAGACGGTGTCAATAAAGCAACGGTAAATTTAGCCAGTGAAAAAGCCTTTGTTCAGGCTCCCGCTTCAAAAACACAAGAATTGATCGCGGCAGTTAAAAAAGCGGGATACAGTGCTAGCATTGCTACGCAGCAACAACCGACAATGGCAGAAAAAAAAGCCGACGAAGCTCGGTTACTCAAACGTGATTTAATCATCGCATTGGTACTCGCTGTTCCTGTTTTTATCTTGGAGATGGGATCACACATGATTCCAGCTTTTCATCATTTTATTGCGCATAATTTAGGGACACAAAATAGTTGGTATATTCAGTTTATATTAACCACTTTGGTGTTAATCCTACCCGGAAGACGCTTTTATCAGCACGGCATACCAGCACTTGCGCGACTTGCCCCGGATATGAATTCTTTGGTCGCAGTCGGGACTTTATCTGCTTATAGTTTTTCTTGTGTTGCAACATTTGCTCCGCAATTATTACCGCAAGGTACGGTTCATGTGTACTTTGAAGCAGCCGCAGTAATTGTGGCGTTGATTCTTTTGGGTCGTTTTATGGAGGCGAAAGCCAAAGGTAAAACATCGCAAGCCATTCAATACTTAGTCGGCATGCAACCCAAAACAGCACGTGTAGAGCAATCTGGAAGCTATATAGATTTGCCGATTAGTGATGTTGAAACAGGTATGTTGATTGAAATACGGCCTGGTGAACGTTGCCCAGTTGATGGTGCTGTAGTGTCTGGGAACAGTTATATTGATGAATCCATGATCAGTGGCGAGCCAATTCCTGTCGAGAAAAAAGCCGGTGATCAAGTTGTCGGTGGAACGATTAACCAAAATGGGGCCTTGAAAATACAAGCCACTGCGGTAGGTCAAGATACTGTTTTGGCACAAATTATCCATATGGTTGAACAGGCTCAGGGTTCAAAATTACCGATTCAAGCTTTGGTGGATAAAGTCACGTTATGGTTTGTACCGGTGGTAATGGCGTTGGCGTTGATCACCTTTTTAGTTTGGTATGTAGTTGGACCTGAACCGAGTTTAACCTATGCCTTAGTCAATGCTGTAGCAGTACTGATCATCGCATGTCCATGTGCAATGGGTTTGGCAACACCAACGTCTATTATGGTCGGTACAGGGCGAGCTGCAGAGCTTGGAGTATTGTTCCGTAAAGGTGAAGCCTTACAACAACTCAAAAATACTCAAGTGGTTGCAGTCGATAAAACAGGGACATTGACGGAAGGTAAACCGAAACTGACAGATTTTGAAGTCACTGAAGATTTTGATAAAGATCGCGTATTTCAGTTATTGGCCTCTGTAGAGCATAAATCTGAGCATCCGATCGCCTATGCCATTGTACAAGCTGCGAAAGAGATGCAAGTGCAACTTTTAGAGGTTGAGCATTTTGATTCCGTGACTGGTGCAGGGATTCAGGCGGTTGTTGAAGGACAAAGCATTTATATCGGTGCAGATCATTTGATGCATAAACTTGGTTTAGATACACAAATCTTTTCATCACTGGCAGAATGCATGGGCAATGAAGGGAAGACCCCGCTCTATGTATCGATTGATCAACAGCTTGCTGGCATTGTTGCTGTAGCCGACCCGATCAAAGCTACAACCTTTACAGCCATTCAAGCTTTGCATGATTTAGGGCTGAAAGTGGCCATGATTACAGGTGATAACCGACATACTGCCACTGCCATAGCACGACAGTTGAAGATTGATCATGTGATCGCTGAAGTAATGCCAGACCAAAAAGTGCAATCTGTACAACAGTTGAAAAAAGAACATGGTGTTGTTTGTTTTGTGGGCGATGGTATTAATGATGCGCCTGCACTTGCTCAAGCAGATGTGGGCATGGCGATTGGTACAGGGACAGATGTGGCGATAGAGGCCGCGGACGTTGTGCTTATGTCGGGTAATTTACAAATGGTGCCGACAGCAATCGCACTGAGCACAGCGACGATGAATAATATTCGCCAAAACCTATTTTGGGCATTTATTTACAATGCAGCATTGATTCCTGTCGCTGCAGGTGTGTTATATCCATTCTTTGGCATATTGCTTTCACCTATGTTCGCAGCTGGTGCAATGGCACTTTCATCGGTGTTTGTTGTGTCAAATGCCTTGCGTTTAAAAGCATTTAAAGGGCCAGTTTTTCA
Organism: Acinetobacter sp. YH12086; assembly: GCF_013419345.1. Lineage (NCBI taxonomy): Bacteria > Pseudomonadati > Pseudomonadota > Gammaproteobacteria > Moraxellales > Moraxellaceae > Acinetobacter > Acinetobacter sp. YH12086. The sequence goes on along the minus strand of NZ_VPAF01000001.1, from coordinate 558,684 downwards.
GGAGTCTTGAGATGAATATTGGACAAGCAGCGAAAGCATCGGGCATTTCTGCAAAAATGATCCGCTATTATGAATCGATTGGGCTGTTAAATAATGCGCAGCGCACCGATGCCGGCTATCGAGTTTACTCGGAAGCCGATATTAAAACCTTGAGTTTCTTAAGACATGCGCGTGATTTAGGTTTTTCTTCTGAACAAATGAAAGATTTACTTGGGCTTTGGAAAAATCAAAGTCGGCAAAGTGTAGAAGTTAAAGCATTGGCGTTAAAACATATCCAGACCTTAAATCAAAAAATCGCAGACTTACAGGCCATGGTTGAGATCTTGCAACAATCTGTAGATGGCTGTGCCGGTAATGATCAAGCCGATTGTACGATTTTAAAGCAAATCGAAACGGGCATGGCTGAGTGCTGCCATACAGCAAAGATTTAAATCCGCTTGACCTTACAATCGTGGCAAGGTTTATAGTGTTGTTATTAGAAAAGAAGGATGAATATCATGAAATTTCGTATTGATAATATGACATGCGGTGGTTGTGCCCGTAGCGTAACAGCAACGATTAAAGACTTAGACGAAAATGCAACGGTCACTATTGATGTAGCTACAAAATTAGTTGACGTTGAATCTAGTGCCAGTGCAGAGCAATTGATTAGCGCTTTAACCGAAGATGGCTTCCCACCTGTGATTGCATAACCTAGATATTGTTTAATGAATAAAAAAGCCGAACAATTGTTCGGCTTTTTTATTTATAAATCAATTCTATACGGCTGAAATTTTATCTGGCGTCATCAGCGCCTGATTAATATATAGCTTGATTAAGCGTTCACGTGAACCGATTGATTTTTGATAATGCGTTGAATTGAGGAGTAGGGATGCACCATAAGTGACCGTCCAAATATAAGATAAATAATCACGTATCGACATTGCGCTTTCAAGTGATTTTAGATAATCACTGGTCATATCCTTAATTTCAATAATACGTTCTTCACGAACATGATAGAGCTCTTCAAATAACTCTTTTAATTTACGTTCATTATTGGTTAAGCGTTCTTCAATGACATGTAATAATATAGTTCTATTAGAATTCAACATATTATAAAGCATATATTGTGAAACATAAGTTTTAATATCATGATTATATTTTTTTGAAATTTCTAATAATCTTTTTTCATTTAAAATAATCAGTTCTAAATATAATTGGTTTTTACTTTTAAAATGTTTATAAATCGTGCCTTTGGCAATATCTAGTTCACAAGCTAACTCACTTAAGGTGATGTCTTGATTATTATCTAATAGCAGGGTTTCTGCCATGGCTAAAATTTTTTCCTTGCGAAGGATAAAATTTTGTTGGCGTACTGAACTCATGATAACTGTTCCATAAACATCTTGAGGGTGAACAAGCCTAGCTTAAGCTAAATCTTGTGAATCTTACATTCCACTATGGTCTCAAATATTACATAAATTGGTTTAAAAATAAACACATTAGTAGAGTGCGTAAAACATATAGAATTCATAGCATAAAATTAATGTCAATAAAACTGAACCCTTGAGGTCATTTTTTTGAAATAAAATTCCATTTTTATTTTTTTTAATTTATTGTCTTTTCGCTTTTACAACAAAAGCAGCATTTAACAAAACGGTCTTGGTTGTTATGTTATTAATACAACCTAAATTAAACATGATTATAGGTACTATTATGTTTGGTTTTAATCAATTACCAATTATAAATTTATTCAATTCAATAAATTTATTTAATTGTAATAAAATAATGCTGCTCAAAATATCAGGTGGTTATTTTCCACTTGTCGGTAAAAACACATTATCTATATCCATTTTAGATATCTATCTGAAAAAACAGATCTTTAAAAAATCCACACAAAATTGATTTGATGATTTTGTGCGGGAGCGTGCAACTTTAAAAAAGTACTTTGTCAAAGACGCTGACAAAGCCTGTAGAAAAGGAAAGTACAATGCCAATATACAATGCGCCGTTAAAGGACATGGACTTCATCTTAAATGATGTATTCAATGCAGATGAGTTCTGGCAGTCAAATGAAAACTTAGCTCATATTGATATGGCGACTGCAAATGCCATTTTAGAAGAAATGGCTAAGTTTTCTAAAAACGTTATTCTAGACTTGAACCGTACTGCAGATGAAGAAGGTGGTGCGCAGTTTAGTAATGGTGTTGTTACTACGCCTACAGGGTTTAAAGACGCTTTTAAACAATTCGCCGAAGGTGGTTGGGTTGGTTTAGGCGCTTCTGAAGAATGGGGCGGCCAAAACATGCCGAAAATGTTGACGGTACTTGCTGACGAAATGATTTGGAGTACCAATCCATCATTTATGTTGTATCCACTACTGACTGTGGGTGCAGGTATGGCGATTAATGACCGTGCTTCGCAAGAGCAAAAAGAAACCTATCTTCCAAAATTTTATACGGGTGAATGGTCAGGCACTATGTGTTTAACTGAACCACATTCAGGGACTGATTTGGGGATCATTAAAACCAAAGCAGAGCCGAATGAAGATGGTTCATTTAACATTACAGGCACTAAAATTTTCATCACCAGTGGTGAACATGATCTGTGTGAAAACATCATCCATCTTGTGTTAGCAAAAACGCCAAATGCACCTGCGGGTTCACGTGGTATTTCATTGTTTATCGTTCCAAAATTCCATGTCAATGCCGATGGCTCAGTCGGTGAACGTAATGCCGTATCAGCGGGTTCAATTGAACACAAGATGGGTATTAAAGGTTCTGCAACGTGTGTTATGAACTTTGATGGTGCCAAAGGTTATATCGTTGGTAAAGAAAACGAAGGTCTTGCGGCGATGTTTGTCATGATGAACTACGAACGTTTATCGATGGGTATCCAAGGGATTGGCGCTGCAGAATTTGCTTACCAAAATGCTGCACAGTATGCGACTGATCGTCTACAAGGTCGTTCTGCGACAGGTGTGAAATCTCCTGAAAAACCAGCAGACTCTATTTTAGTACATGGTGATGTACGTCGTATGTTGTTGAATGTACGCGCCAACAACGAAGCATCTCGTGCATTTGCTGTGTATGTTGGTCAGCAACTGGATATTACAAAATATTCAACTGACGAAGCTGCTGTGAAAAAAGCCAATGACCGCGTGGCTTTATTGACACCTATTGCAAAAGCCTACCTAACAGATACAGCCCTACAAGCTACTTTAGAAGCGCAAATGTGCTTTGGTGGTCATGGCTATATCCGTGAATGGGGTATGGAGCAATGCATTCGTGACTTACGTATTTCACAGATTTACGAAGGCACAAATGGCGTACAAGCGATTGATTTAATTGGACGCAAAACCACGAAATGTAATGGTGCATTTATTGCCGAATACATTGCTGAAATTCGTGACTTTGCTGCAACCATGGCTGATTCAAAAGTTAAATCTGCAGCATTGCAAGTTTCTGACGAAGTTGAAGCATTAACGCAATTCATTATTGAACAATCTAAGACCACCCCAGACTTTAGCAGTTCGGTGGCAGTCGATTACCTGCACGCTGTTGGTTTACTCAGCTTTGTGTATATGTTTGCGCGTATTAGCAAAGCTGCGGCTGCAAAACCAGAGAGCTTCTTCCAAAACAAACTGGTACTCGCAGATTTCTATGTTGAGAAAGTTCTACCTGACCTTGCTGCCCGTGCTCAACGCATTAAAGCAGGTTCTGAACTTATCATGCAGCTATCTGAAGAATACTTCACCGCTCAATCTTAAGGTTTCATCGAAACCACTGTGAAAAACATTAAGATGGAAAATCTGAGGAACCAGTCATGGTTCCTTGGGGTTAAAAGATTTAAAACAGGATGAAATAAGAAATGATTGTAATTGTAGATGGCGTACGTACAGCGATGGGTGGTTTTCAGGGTTCACTTTCATCTTGTACAGCCCCAGACTTAGGTGCTGCAGCGATTCAGGCTGTTGTTGAACGTGCAGGTTTAAAACCTACAGATATTGACGAAGTTATTTTTGGCTGTGTATTACCGGCTGGTCTTAAACAAGGTCCTGCACGCCAAGCAATGCGTCAAGCAGGTTTACCAGATACAACAGGTGCCACCACGATTAATAAAATCTGTGGTTCAGGCATGAAGGCGGTGATGCAAGCAGCCGATGCGATTAAAGCTGGTTCTGCCAATATTGTGGTTGCTGGTGGTATGGAGTCGATGTCAAATGCGCCGTATTTACTTGAAAAAGCGCGTTCAGGCTATCGTATGGGTCATGGTAAAACCACAGATCACATGTTCCAAGAAGGCTTAGAAGATGCTGAGACAGGTTTATCGATGGGTATTCTGGCACAAGATATGGCAGATAAAAAAGGCTATACCCGTGAACAGCAAGATGCTTTTGCCATCAACTCACTCAATAAAGCCGTTGCAGCGATTCAAGGCGGTTTCTTCAAAAATGAAATCGTACCAGTTACTGTTAAAAGCCGTAAAGGTGACGTCGTTGTTGACACAGATGAACAGCCATTAAGTGCTAAGCCTGAAAAAATCCCAACACTGCGTCCTGCATTCAAAAAAGACGGCACGATCACAGCTGCCAATGCCAGCTCAATTTCTGACGGTGCATCTGCTTTGGTGGTTACATCAGAAGAAACGGCTCAAGCACGTGGTTTAAAACCACTAGCAAAAGTCGTTGCTTATGCTACAAATTCACAGCATCCGTCAGAGTTCACGATTGCTCCAGTCGGTGCTATTGAGAAAGTGCTTGCACAAGCCGGTTGGGATGCACAAGAGGTTGACCTGTGGGAAGTCAATGAAGCATTTGCTATGGTTACAATGCTGGCGATTGATGGATTTAACTTAGATGAAGCAAAAGTGAACATTCATGGTGGTGCTTGCTCACTTGGTCACCCACTAGGTTCATCTGGTTCACGTATTATTGTGACGCTGATTCATGCCTTAAAACGCACTGGCGGTAAAAAAGGTGTCGCAGCACTGTGTATTGGTGGCGGTGAAGCAACTGCAATTGCGGTTGAACTGATTTAATTTGCCTCAATTTATATAAGTAAGCTTTTAGATAAGTACGTTTTTAGATAAGCAATAACAAACGCTATCTCAGTTCGCTGGGATGGCGAAAAAAGATGTTTATTTTGAGATATTTATTTTTTGAGATTTAATTATGAATGGTTTAGATCGCATTCGCTTACTCTCCCTTCGCGACAAAGTAATGTCTGCTGAAAAAGCGATTGAGTTAATTCAAGATGGTTCAGTGGTTGGTTTAAGTGGTTTTGGTGGTGCAGGTGAGGCAAAGACGGTTCCATTGGCACTTGCAGATCATGCAGTTTCACATCCTCTTCGTATCACGTTGGCAACGGGTGCTAGTTTAGGAAATAGTATCGATGGTCGCCTCAATGCGGCGCATGCGATAGAACGTCGTTATCCGTATCAGGCAGATCCTGGTTTACGTAAAGCCATTAACGCTGGCGAGGTCATGTATATTGACCAACACTTGTCTGAAATGGCCGATAATATTCGTCATCATAATTTACCGCGCATTAATGTGGCCGTTATTGCAGCGACTGCAATTACAGAAGATGGTCAAGTTATTCCGACAGGTTCATGTGGTAACTCAGCCAATTTCATTGAAATGGCAGATCATGTGATTATTGAAATTGATAATACGATTAACCCAGTGCTCGAAGGTGTACATGATATTTATGTGCCGAAAGCGCGACCAAACCGTGGGCCAATTCCACTGACTCAGGTCGGTGAACGTATCGGTACGATTGGGATCAATGTCAGCCCCGATAAGATTTCAGCTATTGTGTTGAATGATCTGCCAGATACCCAGTTTAAAATGGATGAACCTGATGCTGAAACCCTAGCGATTGCTCAGCATCTGATTGATTTCTTTGAAGGTGAAGTAGCAGCAGGGCGTTTGCCTGAAAATTTAGGGCCGCTACAGTCAGGTGTGGGTTCGATTGCCAATGCTGTATTTGCTGGTTTTGAGCATTCTAATTTCCATGATTTGGAAATGTATTCAGAAGTACTACAAGACTGTACTTTCCAGCTAATTGATTCTGGAAAAATGAAATTTGCCTCAGGCTGTTCAATGACGTTATCTGAGCCTTGTGCACAGCACGTGATGAACAATTTTGATCAGTACAAAGACAAAATTGTGTTACGTCCACAAGAGCTATCCAATAACCCTGAAATCATTCGACGTTTAGGCATTATTGCGATTAATACGGCGCTTGAGTTTGATATTTACGGAAACGTAAATTCGACCCATGTGACGGGTACGAAAATGATGAACGGTATTGGCGGTTCAGGAGACTTTACTCGTCATGCGCACATTGCCATTTTCGTAACCAAGTCGATTGCAAAAGGTGGTGCGATTTCATCTGTGGTGCCAATGGTGAGTCATACCGACCATACTGACCACGACGTTGACATCGTGGTTACAGAGCAGGGCTTGGCAGATTTACGTGGTCTTTCACCACGTGAGCGTGCACGTAAAGTCATTGAAATCTGTGCACATCCAGATTATCGCGCAGCATTGTTGAGCTACTTTGAACGCGCATGTGAGCTTGGTGGTCAAACGCCGCATATTTTAAAAGAGGCTTTGTCTTGGCATGCCACTTTTGAAGAAACCGGTTCAATGCGTCAAATCGTATAAATCTAAAGATTGAAAATATTTAAATAAGCCCACGATCAAGTGGGCTTATTTATTATGAAAGACTACAAATGTTTCAAAACATGACAAAAGAAAAACAGCAGGACTTGGTTTGCAACTTTTGCACAACATGAACGGTCTTAAGTTCTCTTCAAGGCTTTCTATAATGCAAAACTCATTGACAAAGAAGGTCAGTATTTTGAAAAAGATTCAATTATTTTCTGCGATGTTGTTCGCAGTTCTCCTCACTGCATGTAAACAAAGTCCAGCGCCTGATTATGCTGGAACATGGCAAAATACCGCAGTAGATCCGCAACTTGAAAATGCGCTGATTATTAGTAAAAATGGTGAAAACTATTTCATTACCAATACTTTAAAAGATAAAAAAAGTGGTAAATCTGAAAAGAAAAATCCTGTACCTGCGTCTGTTGCTGAATCTGGGTTACTGGCTGTAAACTCTGGGACAGGTGCTGTTGAATTTGCGATTGACGAAAAAACGGGAAATTTAGTCGGGTCTGGATCCATTTATAAAAAAGTAAAATAGATCAATTATCTATTGATGCAAAAATATCAAAAGCAGCCCAATTTAGAGGCTGCTTTTTTAACTTTAAAGCGAATGTTTATTTGCTTTAACTCAGTTCAGAACCGAAGAGAAATCATGGATAAAATAATCCGCTTTATTTTTGATTTGCTCAATTTCGTGCTCTGAATATGCGTCATACACCGCAACCACTTCAATGCCTGCTGCATTTGCAGCTTCTACACCAATGAGTGAATCTTCAAAAATTAAACATTCTTCAGGTCGAACTGCAAAATGTTCAATCGCCTGTAAATAGACTTCAGGATGCGGCTTAATATTTTTGACACTTTCACGGGTCAGGATCAGATCAAAGCTATTTTCAAAATGCAGCATTGGATAGATGTTAATATTTTTTTGATATCGATAAATATTTTGCAGGCTGGTCGTGGTGGTAATTGCCACCTGAATGCCTTGCTGAATGAGCTGTTGAACAAATAACGCTGCATGTGGTTTAAGCAAGATGATATGTTCTAAAAAATGCTGTGAAATGGCATATCGTTGCTGTTTGATTTGATCTGCTGTGTGTTGTTCAATCTTATAAGTATCTTTTAGATAGTTACAGTACATTAAGTAAGGGTCTGGTGTATTTTTAAATAATTGCAGCTGAATGTCACGTTCACGTTGAATTAAACCCAGTTGGATGGTTTGTCCAGTTAACTGTTGAATCAAATCTGCGTCGACCTGATTCCACACGCCAACAGAGTCGATAAGTGTGCCATCTAAATCAAAACAAACCAGTTTTTTTCCTTGAAGCATGTTGATATCCAAATTCGTGCTGGGTCTATTATGCGGACTGATTGGAGTGTTGAAAAGCCAAATGCAACTGAGCAGGCTAAACTGGCGTTTCATCTGCAATAAAAGTAATATTTCGTTATTGGCTTTTTGTATAATTCAGCAGATGATGCACAGTATAACTTGCAATATTTAATTAGGAACTAAATCTTTCGTGTTTGAATTGGACTGTAAACTTCTTAGCATTTTTTTTCATGTTTATAAGTACAAAAATGTGTCACAAGCTGCTGAACACTTGCAGATGAGTCAGCCTACAGTCAGTAATATTTTAAATAAAATACGACAGCATTATAACGACCCCTTATTTTTACGTATCGGTAATGAAATGGTGCCTACGGAGTTATCGCGTCAATTATTTCCTTTAGTCAGCGAAGCCTTGAGTAAAGTCGAAGCCATTAATAATTTTACGATTAATTTTGATCAAGCCATTTCAGATCAACAATTTACTTTGGCCATGACCGATGTTTCGCATTTGGTTTTATTGCCTAAAATCAGCCAATATCTAAAAAAACACGCGCCACAAATACGTCTGAATGTACGCCCGATTACCACTGAAACCAGTTATCAAATGGCGAATGGTGAAATTGATTTAGCATTGGGGTTTTTACCGCATTTGGAAAGCGGCTTTTATCAACAAAAATTGTTTGAGCAATATTATGTGGTGATTGCAGCTAAGGATCATCCACGATTAACGGGTGACACCATTACAACTGAGCAATATTTATCAGAGTCGCATATTGATATTGATGCTGGGATGGGGCACTACCATATTGAAAATGAGTTGCTTAACCTTGATTTAAAACGTGATATTTTGATGCGATTACCTAGTTATTTAGGTGTGGGCTTGGTTGTGCAAGATACTGATGCGATTGCAACTGTGCCGTACTACTTGAGTGAAGTATTGCTTTCGCGCGGCAACTTAAAAATATTTGACGCACCGATTGCATTTCCAACCTATGGCGTGAAGCAATATTGGCATATGTCCTGCCATCATAAAACCAGCCATCAATGGCTACGTCATATGTTCCATGAAATCTTAGTGAAGTAAAAAAATACCATTAAAAGATCTCATGCAGAAAATTGATTGCTAGACGTTTAGTGAATAAAAGCATAAGTATTCCACTAATCGATAAATGCAATTTTGTGATAAATATTGTCAATTAACTTATTTTTCATCATAAAGCTGACTGATTAGCATGTGAATTAGTTATCACTTTTTATGAAAAAAATATGAGCGGCAAATCTAAACCTTTAATTATTACGGCGATCGTCATTGTGGTGATCGCTGCTTTCGTATATTTCCAAGCTAAAAAATCTACTCCTGACACTTCAACGGCTGCAATTGCGCAAAAAGATCAGAAAGCGGTAGTTATTGCCTATCAAACTGGTGTTGATCCGAGCAAAGTGGCGCAGGCCAATGGCGATTATGAAAAAGACAGCCAACAGCCCATAGAATGGAAAAAATTTGATGCTGGCGCAGACGTTGTAAATGCTTTGGCATCAGGTGATGTCAGTATTGGCAATATTGGTACCAGTCCTTTAGCTGCTGCTGCCAGCCGTGATTTACCTATTGAAGTATTTTTTGTGGCAGCCAAACTTGGTGCTTCAGAAGCCTTAGTGGTGAGCAATAAATCAGGCATTGAAAAACCTGAAGACTTAAAGGGCAAAACCATTGCTGTCCCTTTTGTTTCTACAGCACATTACAGCCTGCTTTCTGCATTGAAGCATTGGAATCTGTCAGAGTCTGACGTCAAAATTATTAACTTACGCCCGCCTGAAATTTCTGCGGCGTGGGAACGTGGCGATATTGACGCGACTTATGTATGGGAACCTGCTTTAAGCAAGGCGAGTGCCACAGGTAAAGTTCTGACCGATTCTAAGCAAGTTGCAGAATGGGGCGCACCAACCTTTGATGTCTGGGTGGTTCGTAAAGACTTTGCAGAGAAAAATCCAGAGTTTTTAAAATCTTTCGTTCAAACTTCTTTAAAGAAAATAGATGAATACAATCAAGATCCGAAAGCGTTTGAAGCGAATACTGCTTATATCAATAGCATTGCGCAATTAACCGGTTCTGATGCGAAAGATATTCCATTGCTGCTATCTGGCAATATTTATTTGAACCAGCAGCAGCAAGCTCAAAGTTTCAGCACAGATTTTGCCACGAATATTTTAGATACAGCGACCTTTTTAAAAGCCCAAGGCAAAGTAGATAAAGTTAAAGCTGATTACAAGGACAATGTAACAGCCTTATTTGTTCAGCCTTAAGGATGTGAAAATGAGTATCTTAAAAGCGGAAAATATTAGCCTGACCTATCCTGAACATGAGGTGGCTGTACTAAAAAATATCAATTTGGACGTGCCTGAATCGACTTTAACGGTTGTACTTGGCGAGTCTGGCTGCGGCAAAACGACGCTTTTAAATATTCTGGCGGGTTTTCAACCGGTGAGCGCTGGCCACGTCAAAATCGATGATGAAGTTTTAACTGGCCCAGATGCAAGACGTGCTGTGGTCTTCCAAGAACATGCCTTACTGCCTTGGCTCAATGTGTCAGATAACGTGGCATTTTCCTTGAAATTAAAAGGCTTAAAAAGTACGGAGATAAAGTCACAAGTTGCATCTATTTTAAATACCGTAGGGCTGTCGCATGTGGCAAATGCCAATATTGGGGAACTTTCAGGCGGTATGAAACAGCGCGTCGGTATTGCACGTGCCTTGATTAGTCATGCACCATTTATTTTGCTGGATGAACCCTTTGCAGCACTCGATGCATTTACCCGAGAAAGCATGCAGGAGTTTGTGCTCAATTTATGGATTAAAGAGAAAAAAGGTTTCTTCCTCATTACCCATGATATTGAAGAGGCACTTTTATTAAGCAATCAATTGGTACTGATGACAGCGCGCCCGGGGACGATTGTTGAAACGCTCAAGCTAGATTTTGCTGAGCGCTATAGAAACGGTGAATCTATACGTGCAATTAAATCTGATCCGCAGTTTATTCAGCTACGTGAAATGTTGTTTGAACGCTTAAAAGCGCAAAAATTACATGCGGTGGAGTCTTAATATGAATACGCAAATTCAAAAATTAAATAAGGCTCATCTAAGCGAAAATCGTGCAGAAGCAGCAACATTAAACAGAAGTTCATCTATTTCTATATTTAGAAAAAATTTGCCACTTATTGTGAGCATCGGCAGCGTGCTGAGCTTGCTGGTGCTTTGGTTTGTCGTAACCACTTTGAAAATTATTCCTGAGCTGTTTTTACCAAGTCCAGCAGCGGTATGGCAGAAGTTTATTGAAGTCAGCCAGCAAGGTTTTATGAAAGCCACGCTTTGGCAGCATTTGGCTGAAAGTATTGGCCGTGTGTTTAGCGCACTCATTGCTGCCATTGTGATTGGTGTGCCTTTAGGTTTATGGATGGGACTCAACACATGGGTACGTGCCGTATTTGATCCACTAGTCGAGCTACTTCGTCCCATTCCACCGCTTGCGTATTTACCGCTATTGGTGATTTGGTTTGGTATTGGTGAAACCACCAAATTGCTACTGATTTTCTTTTCTATTTTGGCGCCAATTATTATCAGCAGTGCCCATGGTGTGATTAGCCACCAAAAAAACCGTGAACGCGCAGCATTATCTTTAGGCGCAACGCGCTTGCAGGTTTTGCAATATGTGATTTTACCAACAGCTTTGCCGCACATATTAACGGGTGTGCGTATTGGCTTGGGTGTGGGCTGGTCAACACTGGTGGCTGCAGAGTTGGTTGCTGCTGATCGCGGTATTGGTTTTATGGTGCAGTCAGCTGCTCAGTTCTTAATTACAGATACTGTGATTCTTGGAATTATTGTGATCGCGATTGTCGCAGTTAGTTTTGAGTTATTTTTACGTTGGCTGCAAAAGCAGTTGGCGCCTTGGTATGGCCAACAGCTGTAAACAGATTTAGAGATTGAAGAAGATTTGATTATGTCATTGCAAGCGAAGCAAATTAACCCAAACATTGGCGCCGTTATTGAAGGTATCGATTTAAACCATGCCGATACACCGGTGCTGCTGGAAATAAAACAAGCACTATTGCAGCATCAAGTGATCTTTTTTAGAAAGCAGGCGCTTAGCGCACAGTCGCAAGTGAGGTTGGCAAAAACCTTTGGTACTTTGCATATTCATCCGATTTACCCTGCGATGGATGATGCGCCAGAAGTGATTGTTCTGGATAGCCACAGACAAGATTTAAGAGACAATGACCTTTGGCATACTGATGTGACCTTTAGTCAGACACCGCCACTTGGTTGTGTGCTGCAAGCCATTAAAATCCCAGAGTTTGGCGGGGATACGCTGTGGGCCAGCGGTACAGCAGCTTTTAATGCGCTCAGTGAAGATTTTAAACAGCAACTACGCGGTTTAACAGCAACACATGATATTCGTAAATCTTTTCCATTAGAGCGCTTTGGTACAACAACAGCAGACCGCGAACGCCTTGAAAATAGTTTCCGTAAAAACCCGCCAGTGGTACATCCGGTCGTACGTACACACCCTGAAACAGGTGCTGAAGTGCTGTTTGTGAATGAAGGATTTACAACGCATATTAACGAACTGAATGCACAAGAGAGCGATGCTTTGCTGACATTCTTGTTTGAACATGCGGTGAAGGAAGAATTTCACTTGCGCTGGAAATGGCAAGAAGGTGATGTCGCTATTTGGGACAACCGCTGTACACAGCACAAAGCGCTGTTTGACTATGGCGATGCGCACCGCATTATGCATCGTGCAACCGTGAATGGCTCGGTACCATTTTATAAAGCAGCAAGTTAAAAGCGAAAGCAGCTGTTTGCAAACATCACAGGAAAGGCCCAATGCTGACATTGGGCCTTTTTATTTTGAAGCAATCTAAAAAATATAAATTCAAAAATACTTAAGCATGATTGCACATGCACAATGATGAAGCATATCTAGACAAAATTTCGGTTCAAAAATAGCGCAATATAAAACCAATACTGCAGCTTAAGCATCAAAACGAACCCTAAAACCTTAGTAATACGTTTTATTCAAACCGTAATACTAAATTGGCACAGCCTTTGCATTTCTACATACATCATAAAGTGATCTAGGGTTCCGATACATTTCTATGTATGACTGCGACCGAGAGTTCACGGCTTCGTTTTAATTCAAAGCAAAGCTGCACGGAGGGATAAAAGCCCGGGAGGTAAATAGTTAAGAATTAGGCAGAGGCTGCAATGAGCACAACACATTATCATGAAGATAAAGCACTATGGACTGAACTTTTACCGGGTGGACACCACTGGTCAGCGCGTATTCAGCGTGGGGCAGTATTACAGCTTAAATCGCTAGGGCAAAATGCCAATGTGGCACTGTACTGTGTAAATAGTGAAGATAAGCTTGAACGCTATAACATGCCAGATAGCCTCAAAGGTCAACACACGGCATATTTAAGTACAGGACATATTTTGGCGTCGGATTTAGGCCGTGTCATGATCTCGATAGTCAAAGACGATCACGCTTGGAATGATGCGTTTTGTGCACCAAGTACGGCATCGCAAATTGAAAAACAATACGGCAGTAAAACTTTCCAAGATGCCCGTAATGATATGTACCGCAACGGCAAAGATAGCTTATTGCTTGAAATGACCAAGTTTGGTTTATCTGCAACCGACTTAAGTTCAACACTTAATCTCTTCTCTAAGGTTGCGCCTGATGATACAGGTAACTTGTCTTATATCGACTCCGATAACACCGATCAAATTATTGAACTGCGCTTTGAAATGGATTGTTTAGTCTTTTTATCTAGTGCACCACATGGATTATCTCAAGCAGAAGAATATAACCCTGCTGACGTACAACTAAGTTTATTTAAGGCGTTACCTTTGGCAGACACCGATGTTTGCCGTGATTCTTGCCCGCAAAATCAACGTGCTTTTCAAAATAATAAACGCTATTACGCTTTAACGGCTTGAGGGGAATGATCATGACTGCATTAGTAAATCCAACACAACATTCTGAAAAATCAGTGTTAAGCGAAGTATGTTCTGCCGGTGAAGCATGGATGTGCGAAGTCAAAAAAGGGCAGTATTTCCGTATCGTGGATTTAGAGGGCAATCAAGCGGTGGATACGCTGTTTATCTCGGCATCAAACCCTGAAGAGCGTTATAGCGCCACTGATACCTTAGCGATTAATCAACAAATCTATTTAGAAAAAGGCACAGCTCTATACACCAACTTTGGCAACAAAATTGCCAGCATTCATGATGATAATTGCGGTCGTCACGATACTTTAGGCGGTGCATGTTCATGTGAAAGTAACACCGTGCGTTATTCTCATGACAAATTTCCAATGCACAGTTGCCGTAACAATTTCATGATTGCGCTGTCTCAGCATCCTATTGCCAAAAAACATGGCTTAAATGTGCGCCATATCGGCCCAAATATTAACTTCTTTATGAATGTGCCTGTGACTGCGGAAGGTCATCTTAAATTTGATGATGGTATTTCTGCACCGGGTAAATATGTTGAAATTAAAGCTGAAATGGATCTCATTGTCCTCATTTCCAATTGTCCGCAACTGAATAACCCATGTAATGCCTATAACCCAACAAAAATTCAATTGATCATCCGTGACGGTGAGGAGTAATACCATGTTCAATAAAGTCCTCATTGCCAACCGTGGTGCAATCGCGTGTCGAGTGATCCGTACACTCAAAAAATTAGGCATTCAATCTGTTGCTGTGTATTCCGAAGCAGACCGTGATTCTTTGCATGTGACCTTGGCGGATGAAGCAGTATTTATTGGTGATAGTCCTGCCAGCCAAAGCTATTTAAATGTCGATAAAATTTTAGAAGTCACAAAACAAACAGGTGCAGAAGCGATTCATCCGGGCTATGGTTTCTTGTCTGAAAATGCAGAATTTTGTGATCTCTGTGCAGCTCAAGGCATAGTATTTTTAGGGCCAAATTCGGCACAAATGAAATCATTTGGCTTAAAACATATTGCACGTGAACTTGCAATTCAAGCCAATGTACCACTTCTTCCGGGCAGTCAGCTTTTGGCAGATGAAGCCGAAGCCTTAACGGAAGCTAAACGTATTGGTTATCCTGTGATGCTGAAAAGTACCGCAGGCGGTGGCGGTATCGGCATGCGTTTGGTGTGGAATGAAGAAGAGCTGAAAGATGCTTATTCTACGGTTTCATATCTTGCCCAAGCCAACTTTAAAGATGCAGGCTTGTACCTCGAAAAATTCGTACAAAATGCCCGTCATATCGAAGTGCAGATTTTTGGTGATGGCAATGGCTTAGTTTTAGCACTCGGTGAGCGTGATTGTTCGGTGCAGCGCCGAAACCAAAAAGTGATTGAGGAAACCCCAGCACCACATATCAATGATGATCAACGTGCCTATATTCAATCGGTTGCGATTGGGTTGATGCAGTCGGTGAATTACCGTTCGGCAGGCACAGTAGAATTTGTGATGGATACCGACACACAAGAATTCTACTTTTTAGAAGTAAATACCCGCCTGCAAGTTGAACACGGCGTGACAGAGCAAGTGTTTGGTGTCGATCTTGTGGAATGGATGGTGACTTTAGGCAGTGGTGATTGGATTACACCAACAGAACAACTTGAATCGAAAGGTCATTCAATTCAAGTGCGTTTATATGCCGAAGACCCGATCAAGAACTTCCAACCCAGTGCTGGTTTACTGACGCATGTTGAGTTTGATAGTAATGCCCGTAATGAAACTTGGGTGGAAACAGGTTCCAATGTATCGTCATTTTATGACCCGATGATTGCGAAAATCATTGTGACAGCGGATGATCGAGACTTGGCAATTGCTGCAATGACCGAAACTCTCGGCAAAACATCGGTTGCAGGTATCGAAACCAATCTTGAATATCTACAAAACATTATCGACTGTGATGTATTTAAAGCCGGTACGCAAACCACACGATTCTTAAATACATTTGAGTGGAAAACCCAAAAAATTGAAGTGTTGCAATCAGGCATTCAAACTTCTGTGCAAGATGTCACAGGTCGTTTGGGCTATTGGGATGTGGGTGTACCACCATCAGGTGCGATTGATCCGCTGTCACTTAATGTTGCGAATCAATTGTTAGGTAATGCATATAACACGGCAGGGCTTGAATGTACTTTGCAAGGACCAAGCTTAAAATTCCACTGTGATAGCCAAATTGTATTGGCGGGTGGTGATATGCCATCAACACTAGATGGCGCTCAAGTTCCGATGTGGCAGACCGTCAATGTGCGTAAAGGTCAGGTGCTCAAATGTGGCAAAATCGCCACAGGTTGCCGTACGTATATTGGGATTAAAGGCGGTCTGAATGTGCCTGAATATCTCGGCTCACAAGCGACCTTTACCTTAGGTCAGTTTGGTGGTCATGCAGGTCGTAACTTATTGATTGGCGATATGTTACCAATCACGGCATTTACATCTGAACAAGTCACAGCGCTTGCACCTGAACAAGTGCCGTCATTTAGCCATGAGTGGGAAATTGCGGTGATGTACGGCCCACATGGTGCGCCTGATTTCTTCACCAAAAATGATATTGATACTTTCTTTTCCAATACCTTTGAGATTCACTTTAACTCAAGCCGTACCGGTATTCGTCTCATTGGTCCAAAACCGGAATGGGCACGTGAGGATGGTGGTGAAGCAGGTCTGCATCCATCAAATATTCATGACAATGCTTATGCCATTGGTGCGATTGATTTCACTGGTGATATGCCGATTATCTTGGGTCCAGATGGTCCAAGTCTCGGTGGTTTCGTTTGTCCTGCGGTGGTGATTCATTCTGAGCTATGGAAATTAGGTCAATTGAAAGCCGGTGACAAAGTTAAATTTGTGCCTGTGAGCTATCACCAAGCCAAAATGCTGAATGAAAAATATCATGCGCAATTAGAAGCATCTGATACCCAAGCTGTCGCATTTGATGAGTCGTTCTATCCTGAACTCGCAACCTTAAAAAATGCCGTGCTTGATACCTTAAAAGGTGAAAATGGTGCGCCTGATGTGGTGTATCGTCCTGCCGGAAACAACTACATGTTGGTGGAATATGGTGAGTTGGTGCTTGATCTAAACTTACGCTTCCGTATTCATGCACTCATGCAATGGGTTCAAAAGCAAAATATCACAGGGATTATTGATCTCACACCGGGGATTCGTTCGCTGCAAATTCATTTTGATTCGATCAAGCTTGATCAATTGGATTTATTGCGTTTACTGCAAGTCGCTGAAGCTGAACTGCCTGATGTGACCGAGATGCAAGTCCCATCACGTACCGTATATCTGCCACTCGCTTGGGAGGATTCACAAACCCAGCTAGCGACAGAGCGTTATATGCAAACGGTACGTCGAGATGCACCATGGTGTCCTGACAATATTGAGTTTATCCGTCGTATTAATGGTTTAAACGACAAACAAGCGGTCAAAGATGTGGTTTATGACGCGAGTTATTTGGTCATGGGTTTGGGCGATGTGTATTTAGGTGCACCTGTGGCAACACCACTTGATCCTCGCCAGCGTTTAGTGACGACTAAATACAATCCTGCACGGACATGGACACCTGAAAATGCTGTCGGTATTGGCGGTGCGTATATGTGTGTCTACGGCATGGAAGGTCCGGGAGGCTATCAGTTCGTGGGTCGTACTACGCAAATGTGGTCTCGTTACCGTCAAAACCCTGACTTTGAGCAAGGTATGCCGTGGTTACTACGCTTCTTTGACCAAATTAAGTTTTATGAAGTCTCTGAAACTGAACTGATGCAAATGCGTGAGGACTTTAAAGCTGGTCGTTTAAAAATCCGTGTAGAAGAAGGTGTACTGAACCTAAAAGAATACAATGACTTCTTGACTGAAAATACAGAATCTATTTCAGCATTTAAGTCTGTGCAACAGGCTAACTTTGATGCAGAACGTCGTCGCTGGCATGAGGCAGGACTTGCAGAATATGTCTCTGAAAGCCTTGATGCTGTGGATGATGGTGAAGGGGTTGACGTACCTGAAGGGGGCTGTGCTGTGGAATCGCACATGCCGGGCAGTATTTGGAAAATTGAATGCAAGTCAGGTGATATTGTGGAAGAAGGTGCAACGCTTGCGGTAATTGAAGCGATGAAAATTGAGATCCCCATTATTGCGCCTGAACGTATGAAGGTTTCTGAAATTACCATTGAAAAAGGGCAGACGGTGAAAACGGGGCAGGTATTGTTTACGTTGTCACCTGTGGCATAAGAAATCCTCCCTAACCCTCCTTTGAAAAAGGAGGCAATTTTAAGACCGTCCATAAGGGCGGTTTTTGATTAGTGCTTGCTTATAACGACAATTGTCGATATGATAAATTTAATACAGCCGCCACGCTTAGTTCTTCTTTGGAAGTCCGCGCAACCTTGGCGGTTTTTTATGCTTAAATATAATGAATTATGCTGAAAACCTATAATAAAAATCCACTATCTTATACGGAACAGGTAAATCACCTGAAAGCCAAGGGAATGATTATTCATAATCATGCTTGGGCTGAAACTGTACTTTCGAAATATGGTTATTATCGATTGAGTGCATATTGGCATCCATATCGAATTTATATCGATGGTCAAATTACCGATCATTTTAGGTCAGGAACTTATTTAGAAAAAATTGTTCAAATTTATGAGTTTGATACAGAATTAAGATTACATATTTTTAGTGCAATTGAAGTCATAGAAACGTTCTTACGTACAAAAATCACTTATTTTATGGCTCATCAATATGGTGCATTTGGCATATATTGTGAGGAAAATTTTCATCCAAAATTTAACCATAAGGTATTTATTAAAAATTGTGACAAAGAGGTTGAACGATCTAAAGATACGTTTATTCAGCATTTTGAACAGAATTATAAGGGCTATCCACACATTCCAATATGGATGCTGACCGAAGTTTTAAGCTTAGGTTCTTTATCATTTTTATATCATGGACTGGAAAATAACCAAAAATTAAATAAAGAAGATAAAAAAGCCATTTCACAGCATTTTAATATTCATCACGAGAAATTAGCCGATTGGCTACATATATTAACTTATGTGCGAAATGTATGTGCCCATCATGGGCGACTTTGGAATAGAGAGTTAGCCATTAAAGCGAAGTTGGATAAAGATGAAAATTGGCAGTCACCCATCACACCAACCAATAAACGCATTTTTTATGTATTGCTCATATTAAAAACGATGTTACGCCCAACAGGTTTTGACGCAGAGTGGTGTAGTCAAATGAATACTATACTCAAACCGATTTTAAGGGATGAAAATTGGCGTATGGCAATGGGTTTTCCAAATCATTGGGAAAACCATCCAATATGGAGTCTTTAATGAAATTTAATGAATACTCGATTATAAATAAAAACCTTCTTAGGCAGGTTTAGCCGTGATTGAAGCCATTAAAATTGAGATTGCGATTATTGCGCCTAATTTATGGTGGTTTTAGAAATTACAATTGAAAGTGGGCAAACGGTGAAAACAGGGCAGGTGTTGTTTACGTTAGCGCCTGTGGCTTGTTGTTAGCGAGTTAAATAAGATCGTCTGCATGGGCGGTTTCTGATTGAAAATAAATAATAAAATTGTTAGTGTGTCTAAAAATTATTTAGATAATTAAAAACTGTATGCAACAGAAAGAAGATTGTACTCAAAGGCATCTTTGTTGGAAAAAAATTGTTAGTCATATTGTGTCTTTATGGAAATGGATTTTTAGCCTTTATCCATTAGAAACCCCTAATCCTAATATAACAAAGCGCGACATGTTACATGATAGTATGCGTACAACAGCTAATTGTCGATTTAAAGCTTCAGAGCGTTTAAAATATTTAAATAACTTTTCATTATTCACTGCTACATATTTATCATTGGGATTAATCTTAATACCATTAATTCAAAATACTGATATAGCTTTGAATTTTCACGCGAAGGTTTTAAATTTAATGCAAGTTTTCTTGGCTGTAGCAGTACTTGTTTATTCGACTATAAATGCAACTGCAAGATACGATGCAAGAGCGATAGCATTAAATGACTGTGGTGACAGAGTAAAAAATCTAATTAGATCACTAAGAAATTTGCCTATGGATTGTGATGATTTTAGTGAAATACAAGATAAATATAAAGATGTTTTAAGAGACTCTGAAAATCATAGTCAACTAGATTATTTAAAAGTGATGTTAGAAAAGAAAGATGATTTTAATATTACGGGTTTGAAGAGACTATTCCTAAAAATTAAAGCATTGCTCTGGTTTTTTTTCCCTTTTCTTTTACCTAGTTTAATGATTCTAATAGAAACAGTTTTTATATTGGATATGGTAGGTGTTACGGAAGTTTTACCTCAATATTTAGGTGGAGTTCCAGCAAAAAAATGACTGCACATAAAGCTGGATTAGAAAACTTAATAGTATGCACAGAAGTTTTTTTCCAAAATCATTGGAATGGAAAAAAATTAGGTTTACCTCCTAGTTGGTCAGCAGTACACACAGACTTCCGAAAAATCCCTAATTACGATAAACAAGGGGTTTATGCTTTCGTACATGGTAATGAGATTACATATATTGGTGCTGGCACATCACGTGGTGGCGGTCTATATCGCGGCAATGGATTAAGTGCTAGAGTTATGAAATACTGTCGTTGGATTGATAAATCTAACAATATTTATGGTCCAATTGATGACAGATTAAAAGAAGCAGGAGCAATTGTGACTATCGGTTTTGAGCAAGAATATGCTTATATTGCTAATGCTTTAGAGGTATTTCTAATTTCAAGGCTTAAACCCAAATATAATGTTATTAAAACTGGTATGTAGTGATTTTGTAAAAGTCCTATTATTGGACATTTATTAAAGGTATTTAAATTAACATAACTAGCAGAAGAAACAAAAGTGAGAAAGCTGGAAAAATCACTTTAGACGATCTACAAGATCAAGTTCATAAAAACCACGCTTTAAAAATTTCTATTAATTATCCAAATGCTCTCTCAAAATGCGTCGTAACTCTAAAATGGCATCCGCAGATTCATGGATTGAATGTCCACCATAGAAAATCTTTTCAGACACCGCGCCATCTAAATGAGAACTTGTATAGGGAACAATGCCATCCGACATTTTGCTCGGTTCAGTACTTTGCGTCTGATTCCCCATAATAGAATGATAGGGAATATCTTTATTTGGCATGATGTCGGCAGACAACAGCATAAAACGTGATTTTTGACTTAAATCTGCTGGCCCAGACTTAATCAGGCCCATCGTTGAATTTTTTGCATTCGGGATTTCAACATTGACATCATTTAAAAAACTTAAAGGCAATACCACGATTTTTTTCGCCAAATTGGTAAACCAGCGGTCTGCATAGTCAGTACCATGATGCGGTGCGGCAATGAAAATTGCACGACTAACTGGCTTCAAGGCTTTAAAGACAAAACGATCGCGGATAATTGGATGACGTTGTAACTGTGTATTTTGTTCATAGTTCATGAGTGGAATAGCTTGAGCGGAAATATCTGCATCACTAACCAATAAACGACTAATGATGCCGCCCATACTATGTCCGATAATGACAGCATCTTGAGCCGAAGGCGTATTGGGTTGAACAGTTGCAAATGCCTGTTTGAGTAAAGCATTGATTTGAAAACGACTCTCAAATATTGGCATATTGGTTGAGTAAAACACTTGCCAAACTTGGTAATGATCACGCAGTTTTTGATCACCCATGATGTTATTGGTCAGGCTGATCCAAGTTTCAGGACTGCTGGCTAAACCGTGAACCATGACAATAATCTTTTTATTGGGTTGATACGGCTCTAACATAAACACATGTGGCATGCGCAAATGTTCTTCCTTATTTAGGAGTGTCCAATAGCCAGATTGTCCTAATTTATTTTCGGCTAACCAAAGTCCATAAGGCACAGAATAATTGGCCGTTAGGGTATAGGACTGAGATTCAATTTTTGCTTTTTTAAATTGATAGGGATTAAATAATTCAACCTTAAAGTCTGATTGCGGCGACAAAATTTCACTAATGCTGCTATTGGTCTTTGCAGGCTCTGCTATCGCACTGACAGATAAATAGCGTGCTGTATGGATATTGGGGTTGGATTTATTTGAATAATATTGTTCAGGATCTAGTATAAAAGACTGCGCAGCAGACAGATCCGTAGCTTTTTTGACTAAGACAAATTCAGAACCAATGCCTGCCTGACGATTAATGGTTTTTAAGCCTGAAAAATTAAAATTATAGCTCGACAGTAATTTATCAATGTCCGCATTTTTGATTTCAGGATAATGCTCATAGTTAAAATGATAAAGCGATGAACCCAGCATTAAACTTTCAGGCATTTGCTGATAGTCAAAACGGGTAAATGATGAGGTGATTAAACGTGATAAAGCCACATTATAAAAGGTGCGGACTTGTCCCTGACGCAAATCAAATAAGCGTTCTTCAGGGGCTTGAGCGGATTTAAATAGATAGACATAGCTGTAGCGCAGACTGAAATCAAAGTCTGCAAGCTGTTGATCCATACACATTTTTATTTTGCTTGAAGCTAATTTTCCGCTGTGTTGTTTTAAGCTTTTTTTGCATTGTGGATTTTGATCGGCGCTTAAAGCACGTGCCATGTACAGCTCACTTGCTGCTGCATAGACTTGAGCAATATCTAAAGTTTCATTATTACGCATTTTGTGAATACAGCTTTCAAGCGCATTTAAACAAGATTGGTCGCTTTCATTCACCATTAACAGGATTTGATGGCTAAATGTACTGAGCTTCTGATGGGTTAATATGCTATCTGTTTTATAATTTAGTGACGCACTGAGTTGATTTTCTTGTAATTTGACCAATTGGCATCCACTGAGCAAACTCAGGCTGATAATACACATAAAACGAGCGGGTAAATGCGTGAAAGGCATCATTGGAAAGGTCACAGGCATCTATTTTTTGTTATTTTAACCTTTATAAAATAGTAAAAATAGGGCAGGTGTTACAGCGCTCAATCCAAGAAAATTACTACGTATACATCCTTTCAAACTAAGCTAATGTACGAATACTGTGATACCGAAAAGTTGATTTGAGATTCAAACACTGTCACGTGTTAAATTTAATCTAATTGTGCTGCTGGTTTTTTAAGGTCATGTTGAGCAGTTTGTGGTGAATAAACCGCAATTTATCCAATACTGGATTCGACAGCGTAAACGGATATGCATCATCTAAGCCCATGCTGCGGTTCAACGCATTTAAATTAAAGGTCAAGGTCATCCAATGTTGCAGCAATAGGTCAAAATCCTGAGCGCCAATCGGGTTTTCTTTCAGTTCTAAATTATTCAAATCTGACTTATTGGTTTTGACCACTAATCCTGCATAGTAGGCTGTTTCTAGGGTGTCCATCATATGCAAATAATGCGCCCATGTTTCCGCCCAATCTTCCCAAGGATGCGTACTGGCATATGAACTGACATAGTAATCCGCCCAATTTTGTGGCGCACCGTCATTATAATGTCGTTTCAAAGCTTCACTATAATCTTGTCGTTCATCACCAAACAGTTCTCGAAATTCATCAATCAGCTCTGGGTGTAAATGTTTAATCAAATCAAAATAATAATGACCGCTTTCATGTCTAAAATGACCTAGAAGTGTGCGGTAGTTTTCACCCATTTTTATGCGCGTTGTTTCACGGTAAATCACATCTGCTTCACTGGCATTTAAGGTAATAATGCCATTGGCATGACCGGTAATGACAGGTGTATTTTCTGTTGGCATGAGAAAGTCAAAACGCAGGCCAAAACGGTCATCTTTGCTGCGTTTAGGACGCGGCATGGTATTCAGTTGCTGCATTAAATACAAAAAACGCCGTTTGGCATGTTCCAATCGTGCCCAGTACACAATATGGTCTGGATTATCTAAGTTGGGGATGGTGTGCGTGAGCAAGCAAGATTCACAATAAATTTCCTCACTGTCGGCAGGTACCATCCAGTTGCAAACCTGATGATGTTGATAATTATGACAAGGTTTAAAGCGTTTTCCCTTTATTTCAGGATTTAACGCAAGCCATAGCGTAGAACTATGCTTTTCAAAACAGCCCATTTGCTTTTCAGAGGCAATATAACCCAGCGCAGTCTGACAATTGACACAGTGTGAATTGGCAAAAAAGATTTGGTTAGAACAGACCGCGCAGCTGAAATACTTCATAGGCGTTGAGTGATGAATAGAAAGTTTAATCAGTATAAATGATGTTCAATGTTGATGAAATAAATTGCACTTCGAGTTTGTTGCGGGTCTGTCAATGTTCTCGGTTAATAAGACCAATAAGCTTTAGAAATAGCCTTCAGAAAATCACCCATCGCAGCAATAGTGCAAATGAGTCGCGATGAGTGCACTTGTTGCACAAATGATGAACAATAAAATCTATAAGAAAGTTAAAAGAAGAAAATAATCGATCATTTTTCATATTCCTCACTTGGCACAGTTTCTGCATTTCTATCGATATTACGAAATAAATATTTTGTATTACTCAAACAGGAGATGCATATGAAACGCTATCAATCCGCAACATTTCTGCATCAATTAAAGCAGTTTTTTATTGAGCTACTGAGCGCCCGCGCGGGTTTCTATATTCATCCAAAAAAATAAGGAAAAACAGTGCCTAAACAAAAGCTGGCGCGTATCAGTATTACCGTGCCTGAAAAAACAGTCGATGCATTGGACCAAAAAATTGTCGATCAGCATTATGAAAGCCGTTCTCAGGCCATTGTCGACATGATCAATAAGCATCTGATTGCCGATCAGGAGCAGCGCAACGAAGTGATGGTTGGCACATTTACCTTACTTTATGACGCAAGTATTACGGCGCTACGTATTCAGCTTTTAGATTTACAGCAGCAGTTTTTAGAACAAGTGGTGAGTTCGCTGCATATTCAACTCGATGACCACAAAATTTTAGAAGTCATGATTCTGCAAGGCGTCAGTTCAGAGCTCAAAGTTATCAGTCAGCATTTTTCAGCACTTAAAGGTGTGATTAAAGGACATTTGGAGTTGATGGACGCTGTAATGCCGCCAATTCCGCAAAATGCAAAGGATTTAGGAGTTTAAAATGGGCCAATTATATCGATCACAAGGTCAGTTTAAAGATCAAATCACAAACCAAAAGCAAGCACATGCTAATGCAGCCAACCATAGACCAAATCGTGCAAAGCGTAATGCTCAATCTGTCAGTAATCCGAATACACCATCGTTTTTGAACACCAATACCAAATTTAACTGTAATGCCATCGGGGAAATCGAACTATGATCAAAAAAGCCTGCTTATCTGCATCCGTTGTGACCGCTATCTTACTGGGGGGGTGTGACAATACAGCCAAAACACCTGAACCAAACGCGCAATCAGAAGGCACAGTCAATACAAAAGCCATTACGATCGGCTATAGCGACTGGCCTGGTTTTGTCGCATGGCAGGTTGCTATTGAAAAAGGCTGGTTAAAAGAAGCCGGTGTCAATGTGGACTTTAAATGGTTTGATTATTCAGCCTCACTATCTGCATTTGCGGCTAATCAGTTGGATGCTGTTTTAGTCACCAATGGTGACAACTTAGTCACAGGTTCTGGCGGCACAAAAGGCGTCATGATTATGGCGACGGACTATTCTGCGGGTAATGATGTCATCATTGCTAAAGATGGCATCAATAGCTTAACTGATTTAAAAGGAAAAAGTGTCGCAACAGAAAAAGGCTTGGTTGATCATTTGCTTTTGGCTACTGTGTTGGATGATGCAAAAATTCAAGCCTCTGAAGTAAAGTTGGTCAACACCATGACTAATGAGCTACCACAAGTATTTGCAAGTCCTGATATTGCAGCGATTGCCGTGTGGCAACCGGTTGCAAATCAAGCGCTGAAAGCAGTTGCTGGCTCTAAAATCATTTATACATCGAAAGATAAACCCGGTCTGATTTACGACACGTTAACCGTCAATATGACGCATTTATCTGCCAACAAAGAAGAATGGAAAAAAATCATTCAGGTTTGGGATAAAACTGTTAAATACATCAACGACCCTGCAACGCATGCCGATGCAGTGAAAATCATGTCTACTCGTGTCGGCGTTGATCCTGCACAGTATGAACAGTTTATTGGAGGCACACATTTACTGGATTTAGCTGCCAACAAACAAGTCTTTAAAAAAGGAACTGGTTTTGACTCGATTTATGGTTCTAGCTACCACGTAAATAAATTTAATGTTGCTAATGGCATTTATAAAACTGAAATGGATGTCGATGGATCAATCTATCCAGCTTTGGTTGAAGAACTGAAATAAGTTGAAACGTAAATAAAATAAGCTCTGAATAGTATAAATGCTTCAGGGCTAACAACATCAAATTAATATTCATAAAAAATAACGAAGGGCAGAACTCAAGCTTCTTCATCCATCGCATTTGAGTAAAACTTCACACCCAATTTGATTCGGTCACGGCCTTGGCTCATACGCCAGCGGTTGGTATCGCGCAGTGAATACACACAGCCACAGTATTCCTGCTGATAAAATTCTTCTTTTTTACTGATTTCCAGCATGCGTACAGCACCGCCATTTTTACGCCAGTTATAGTCCCAATAGGTTATTCCGTCATAATGTGAAGCCGAACGATGACCACAGTCATTAATCTGCTGCATATTTTTCCAGCGTGAAATACCCAGTGAACTGCTGATTAGGCTAAAGCCATGTTCTGCTGCATATAATGCCGTACGTTCAAAGCGCATATCAAAACACATCGTGCAACGAATGCCTTTTTCAGGCTCATTCTCAATGCCTTTGGCGCGTTCAAACCAGTTGTCTGTGTCGTAATCACAGTCGATAAACGGAATATTGTGTTTTTCTGCAAAGCGGATATTTTCCTCTTTACGGATTTCATATTCTTTTACTGGATGAATATTGGGATTGTAAAAGAAAATTGAAAAATCGATACCTGATTCAATTAAAGTTTCCATGACTTCGCCAGAGCAGGGTGCACAGCAAGAGTGGAGTAAAAGCTTGTCATGACCTACTGGGAGAGTCAGTGTCTGACGTTCTAATTTATTAGACATGATTTTAAGAATGTATAAGTATAAACCGAATATTTTAGTGATTCCTTAACATACCAAAGCTCGAATATGCTGATTTTTTCTAAGTATAAGTTGAGTCATATTCAGTATATTGACTAAAAAGCTGAAACGACATGAATATATGCTTATTTCATATTTGGTTTATCTATTTATGGCAAGGTTTAAGAACTTTATAGCTCAGGGCAAAAGTATATTAGTGTTACAGATTCAATATTAAAACAATTAGTGATTTGATCTTTTTTCATTTTAAAGTTAGAAAAATTCACCCGAATGAATAAATCGCTGAATTTTGAGAGTGGAGATATTGAGCCAATCTGTACGATTCGACGCATTTCAGATGTGTGTTTGAATGAAAAATTATTCATTGAATTTTTTTTAAGCCTTTATTTATATTAAATAAAATTTAAATACTACCTGAGTGGCAGTTTTTTTATCGCCAGTTGAATGATGCATAGTTGAAGAAAATTCATTGTATTTAAATCTTAAACATGAATTTATCTCACTTTGAGTTGAGGTTAAATCATTTTTATTCATCTTAAGTTTCACGTATAAATTACTCCATACAGAAATTTTGATTATTTTTAATTTTAGGGTAGTGAATCTCCATGAGTCATAAATTTGCATGTTCAATCAAACGTATCCGCTTTGATGAAAACTATAAACCAGCTGACAATACGCGTCTAACAACGAACTTTGCCAATTTGGCACGTGGTGAACACCGTGAAGAGAATCTGCGCCGTACTTTGGCAATGATTAATAACCGTTTCAATAGTTTAGCTACTTGTGACAACCCAAATGCAGATCGTTATTCACTTGAAATTGACATCATTTCGGCTGAACTCGATGTGGAAGGCAATGGTCAAACTTTCCCATTTATTGAAACTTTAAAGAGCACCATCATCGACCATAAAACCAATGAACGCATTGAAGGCATGATCGGCAACAGTTTTTCATCGTATGTACGTGACTATGACTTCAGCGTGGTATTACCAGCACTCGGCTGTAAGTTCAATGAAAAACCTGAAGATTTTGGTGATTTACATGGCAAGCTATATCAACATTTGATCAATTCAGAGGTATTTAAAGCTGAATTTAAGAAACAACCTGTCATCTGTTTAAGTGTTTCAACGACAAAAACCTATTACCGTACTGCAAATGCGCATCCGATCTTAGGTGTGGAATACACTAATGATGATTATTCACGTACCGATGACTATTTTGCAAAAATGGGCTTAAGCGTTCGTTACTTCAAACCTGAAAATGCGACTGCACCATTGGCATTTTATTCAGCAAATAACTTGCTGAGCGACTATACAGATTTCGAACTGATCAGCGCGATCAGCACCATGGAAAGCTTCCAAAAAATCTACCGTCCTGAAATTTACAATACCAATGCGACAGCAGGTTTAGTGTATCAACCAAGCTTAAGTTTCGGTGATTACTCATTAACCCGTATTGTGTATGACCGTGTTGAACGTGGTCAGTTGGCGGTTAAACAGGGCAAATGGACGGAAGAGAACTTTATCCAGCCATATAAAGACATTCTGAATGAGTGGGCGGCTAATTTTAGTATTGAAAATGCAGCCGCAGCTTAATTTTAAATCACTTGTGATTTAAAGCAGCTGTTTTAAAGAATATGTTTCATGCATCAGTTAATTTGTGATCAATATTTATTTCGTAAAGAAATTTCCCTCTCCTTTTAAGGAGAGGGTTAGGGAGAGGATTTATATGAAATGCTCCCTCATCCTCTTGCGGAGCATGCTCCTCATCCCATAGGGAGAAGGGACTTTCAATATGAATTTAATAATCAATTGATAACTTTTTGGTTTTTGCAAAATTTAGAATATAGAGATAGAAGATCGAATATGGCCATTTTACTCCCAACTTCAACTGCTGGCAGCTTACCTAAACCGTCTTGGCTGGCTGAACCTGAAAAATTGTGGTCAGCATGGAAACTTGAAGGCGAAGAATTATTAGATGCAAAGCGTGATGCGTTGAAATTATCTTTGCATGAACAAATCCATGCAGGCATTGATATTGTCAGTGATGGCGAACAAACCCGTCAGCATTTTGTGACCACGTTTATTGAACATCTTGAAGGTGTGGATTTCGAAAAGCGTGAAACGATGCGTATTCGTAATCGTTATGATGCAAGTGTACCGTCTGTGGTTGGTGAAGTATCGCGTAAGAAAGCAGTGTTTGTTGATGATGCAAAATTTCTACGCAGCCAAACCAATCAGCCGATCAAATGGGCTTTGCCTGGCCCAATGACGATGATTGATACCTTGTATGATGGTCACTACAAAAGCCGTGAAAAATTGGCTTGGGAATTTGCTAAAATCCTGAATCAAGAAGCTTTAGAGCTTGAAGCGGCAGGCGTGGACATTATTCAATTTGATGAGCCTGCGTTTAACGTGTTTTTTGATGAAGTCAATGACTGGGGTATTGCGACCTTAGAGCGTGCGCTTGAAGGTCTGAAATGTGAAACAGCTGTTCACATTTGCTATGGTTATGGCATTAAAGCCAATACCGATTGGAAACAAACCTTGGGTAATGAATGGCGCCAATACGAAGAATCATTCCCAAAACTGCAGCAATCGAAGCTCGATATCATCTCACTTGAATGCCAAAACTCTCGTGTACCGATGGATTTAATCGAACTCATCCGCGGTAAAAAAGTGATGGTTGGCGCAATTGATGTAGCAACCAATCGAGTAGAAACAGCAGAAGAAGTAGCCAATACATTACGCAAAGCATTGCAATTTGTAGATGCCGACAAGCTATATCCTTCAACGAACTGCGGTATGGCACCTTTACCTCGCCAAGTGGCGCAAGGCAAACTAAATGCGCTAAGCGCAGGCGCTGCCATTATTCGCCAAGAATTGACCGCATAAATTCGAGCTGACTCAATTTCATGTAAGGGCAATAAGGAAATTAAATTTGCTATTGCCCAAACCTGAGAAAGAGATAAGCCATATAGACCATTGAGATTGAAGAGATGATTGAAGCAACTGATTTTAGAAATGCAATGTCTTTATTGACGACTGCAGTCAACGTGATTACGACTGAGGGTGAAGCAGGCATGCATGGATTTACAGCATCAGCCGTATGCAGTGTGACAGATACACCGCCAACTTTGCTGGTTTGTATGAATCAATCATCTCGTTCTCATGCGCATTTTCTTGAAAATAAAGTTCTGTCTGTCAATGTTTTGGGCGCACAGCATGAACACATTTCCAATGCATTTGCTTCAAGCAAATTAAACTCTGAAGAGCGTTTTAAATTGGGTTCTTGGACTGTATTAGAAACAGGTTCACCAATATTAAAAGATGCTTTGGTCAGTTTTGACTGTCAGATTGAACAGATTCAAGAAGTGGGTACGCACAGTGTGTTTATGTGCCGTGTGGTTGCAATCAAGCAAAGTCAGCAGGAAGAAAGTTTAGTTTATTTCAACCGTGCTTATCATGCTGTGGGTCAAGTGGAGTTGGCTTAAACCAGTCAACTTCTTCAATACATCTCTTTAAAAGTATCTATTTCGTGGAACTCATTACTTTCTTAATTATTGGCGCATTTGCTGGTTTTGCTGCAGGGCTGTTTGGCGTTGGCGGCGGTACTATCATTGTGCCTTTGCTCTATATTGTTTTTAGCCAAATGGGCTATAGTCCCGATGTGATTATGCATTTGGCGCTCGGCACATCTTTGGCTACGATTGTTGTGACATCGATCAGCTCCTTGATGGCGCACAATAAAAATGGTGCTGTGATTTGGCCTGTATTTAAAAATTTAGCTCCGCCAATGGCGATTGGCTGTTTTGCTGGTGCTGGGATTGCAGGCTGGCTGTCAGGTTTACATCTGCAAATGATTGTCGGTGTGTTTTTACTTTGGGTGGCTTATACCATGTTTATGGGTGCAAAAAAGCCAGTCGATCCAAATAAAATACTACCATCTACAGCTAAACAAATTGCAGCAGGTTCGGGTATCGGCGTTGCATCGGCCATCTTCGGGATTGGCGGCGGCAGTATTACGGTACCGTATTTAACGGCAAATGGCGTGGTGATGCAAAAAGCGGTCGGGACGTCTGCGGCTTGCGGTTTACCCATTGCCATTGCTGGTGCATTAGGCTTTATGTTTTTTGGTATTCAACAGCAAGTTGAAATTCCAAATACCATTGGCTTTATTCATATCTATGCCTTTTTGGGCATTAGTGTGATGAGTTTCTTTACGGCTAAATATGGCGCAAAAACTGCGCATGCGCTTTCACCAGCAGTACTGAAAAAATGTTTTGCTGTGCTGTTATGTATTGTTGGATGCTTTTTTCTAGTGAAAGGCATTTTATAGTAGCAGACTGATCACAGTTGCTTCATTCGAAACGTATGCTCTAGTGTGCAACAGTAAGCTAGAGCATTTTTATCTATAGCAATTTAAGTCTTTAAAATTTCAGAGATATTATTTAAAAACTTCATTTTAAAACTGACATTTCAAAGCTCTGTGCTTTTAGAAAAAACATTAATAATCACAATACCCAATAAAATAAAGGCCAAACCAATCATGGCAGGCAGGTCTAAATTTTGTTTAAACACAATCCAGCCCACGCATGAAATAAGCACAATGCCTGCAGCGGACCACATGGCGTAGGCCAATCCCATAGGAATCGATTTAAAGGTCAAACCTAAAAAGAAGAGCGCAATGGAATAGCCCAATACGGTAAAAATAATCGGCACAAGTTCAGTAAAGCCATTACTGGCTTTTAAGGCGGATGTAGCAATCACTTCGGCAATGATTGCGATGAGCAAATATATAAACGACATTGATTTCCTATAGACATTCTACGGCATGGTACAAGAGGTGCTGTTTTTCATTTTGCAACCAATCTGTACTTTCTGTCGTGGTATCAGTGCGATGCTGAAATGCATAATGTGGAACATAAATATCCACCTCGAACATCAGCTGTATTGCTTGACCATTAATAATGACGTTTTGCATTAAATGTGTTTCATCAATAACTTTGAAATGATCAAAATTAAGTGATTGATCTTGCTGAGAGAAAGTCGTTGTATAGTACTTATGCAGACCATCTACAGCGATGGATACTTCAAAGCTTTCAATCACTTTTTCATACATAGTTGGTGCAGATGATATATCGATGCTGGCAACTGTGTGCTGATCTGTAGGTAAACGGCTCAGTGCGAAAGCCACATGCTTATCACAAATAATTAAACCGCCATCCATCTGCAATGGCTGATGGCTTTCTACATCTAAAGCTGACTTCAAGCGCAGGCCTAAAAATAGCCCTTCATGCACTTGTTGACGCCAGTCTTCGACATACGCATTGCTTGGAGAGAATTCTAAAATACAGTTGCCAATCGCATGTAGTTTTGCAGGTTCTGGCCATTGCACATGATTTTGATAATTTGAGTGTGCTTTAACGTCCCAAGACAATAATTGCTGTTCAGCATCCCAAAGAGTGTTGCCAATCCAGCCTTGACGTTCATTCACTGGCGTATTTTCACGGCTTTTTAAACGTAGATCGATGGTGAAACTACGTGACTGAAACCAATACACAATGGTTTTTTCATCCGTTAATCCATTCGAAAAACTGATACTTTTTCGGCGAAAAGCACCATATAAATAGTCTGGAATAGGACCTGAAACCTCTTGGCTTGCTGGAAGCTGTGCTAAAGCCTGAAATAGATTCATGCGCTTGCTCCTCGTACTTCTGTATTTTCATCCATACCAAATGATGACAATGGCACAGCATTTCTAAGACTCAGCTCACCTGAAGCGACACGTTTTTTGAGATAACTAAAGGTTTGCGCGGTTTGATTAAATAAATGTTCGCCACCAATTAAGGGCTGATATTTGGGCGCGTCAGTAGAATGTACTGGCTCAATGATCGTGTCGTAATTACAGGCACAGAACAGAGGAAAAGAGTAGCGCTCTTCAGAGACTTTTTTAACACGGTGCTTGGTGGCCAAATATTTGCCATTCGACAAAATTTCCATCATGTCGCCAATATTCATCACCAAGGTATTTTCAATCAATGGAATATCCATCCATTCACCTTGTTTATTGAGTACCTGTAAACCCGGTGCCGTCGGCAAGAGCAGTGTAAAACATTCATAGTCTGTATGTGCGCCAATACCTTCAGCATCTTTTACTTCAGGGTCATAGGGATAATGGATTAGACGCAGTTGGCTGGTTGGATGGGTAATTTTACGATCAAAAAAATGCTCATCTACATTCAATGCTAAAGCAAAGGCCTGAAAAATTTGTTCGCTAATACCACGGACATGATGGTAATAATCACTGACCGTACTTTTAAATGTGGCATCATCTGGCCATAACGTAGGGCCCAGCAAGGGAAATGCCGTCGTTTCGCCGTGGTAATCATAATTAACGTCATAGGCTTCTTTTAAGTCGTAGCTGTTGCCTGCAAATTGTTCTTCACCAATCGGCACATAGCCACTGTGATTTTTCGACAGCCCAATATAGTGTTGCATTTTACTGGCGGTATCTTGTTGAAAATAACGCTTTGCCACCTGAATCAGTGATGTCGCAAAATCAAAATTGAACTGATCGCCTTTTAAATATAGAAAACCAACATCTTTACAGGCTTGATCCAATGCAGAGGCTACTTCTAAGCGTTCTGACAGTACCGTACTTTGCATTTTCGATATATCAACAAGTGGCAAAACATAAGATTCATTCATCTTCGATTCCTATAATGTTGGCCGTCCAACGCTGTAGTACATCATTTAGGCCGTCCTAAAGATGAAGAGGGATTAATCCAGTTATTTTTGCGTACTGACTTGGGTCATACGCGGAATTTTTGGTAGGTTTTCCATCGCTGGGTCGAGCTCGTCTTCCTGTGCATGTACTAAGAAATCCACCCGTTCACGCAGTTGTTTAAATTCAGGACTCAGCATGAGTTCAGGATTACGAGGACGGGGTAAATCGACCTCAATAATTTCTTTAATTTCACCAGGATTGGCTTTGAGCGCCACAATACGATCCGCCATTAGAATCGCTTCATCCATATCGTGGGTCACAAAAATAATCGTGATATCAATGTTTTGCCAAAGATCCATTAAATGTTTTTGCATTTTTTGACGGGTATGCGGGTCAAGCGCGCCAAACGGCTCATCCATCAATAATATTTTTGGTTCATTGACCAATGCGCGGGCAATAGCAACGCGCTGTTTCATTCCGCCAGACAGTTGATGCGGGTACTGATCTTGGTATTTTTCTAGACCAATAATATCAATCCATTCGCGGGCGCTGGATTCAGCCGAGGCATTGCTGGCACCTTTCATTAAAGGGCCAAACATCACATTTTCTTTGACCGTTTTCCATGGAAAAAGCGTGTAGCCTTGAAAAACCATGCCACGCTCAGGGCTTGGGCCTTCAATGACTTGGCCATCGACCAGCAATTCACCGCTACTGTAAGGGTCAAGTCCAGCCACAATTCGGCTAAAGGTCGATTTACCGCAACCCGATGGGCCAATCACGCAGATAAATTCACGTTTATGAATCTTTAAATCCAACTGATTTAAAATAGTGCGTTCAGTTTTGCCGTGCTTAAAACTTTGTGTAAGTTTTTTTGCTTCTAAAATGACAGGGCGTGCATAAATTGCATCGAAATAAGTGCTGGCATTAAATTCTGTGCTGTTCATTATTTTGCTCCTGCTTTCCATTTAAATAGACGTTGACCGAGTTTCATTAGCACCACATCGCATACCAAACCAATCACCCCAATGATGAGGATCGTGGCATAAACATTGTCAAAGTTTTGGTAACGCGCTTGTTGGGTAATAAACCACGTAATCCCAGAGGTTGTGCCAATCAGTTCAGATACGATCAGATAGGTCCAAGCCCAGCCGAGCAAGACACGCAAGTCGCGGTAAATATCTGGTAGTGCCGCTGGAATAACCACATGAAATAAGCTTTTTAATTTATTGGTACCTAGCGTAAAACCTGCTTCAATCAGGCCTCGGTCAACCATCCGTGTGGTATTGGCAATAATCAGAATTTGCTGAAACAGCGTACCAATCACGATAATGGCGATTTTAGGTGCATCATTAATGCCTAAAATCGCAACGGCTAATGCACCAAAAGCAGGAGCGGGCAAGTAGCGGAAAAACTCAACAAAGGGTTCGGTCAGTTGTGATATTTTTTGAGAAAAACCGCAAAGAATCCCCAGCGGAATACCGATGAGAGAGGCAATAAAAAAAGCGCTGAACACAATTTTAATACTGTGCCATAAGCTTTGATGAAACCATGGGGCATCAGGTTGGGCAGGTGGAGTTATAAAAGCCGTAACTAATGCTTTTGCTACTTCGTGCGGTGCAGGTAAATAGATTGGATTGACCAGTTTACCTTGAGGTGGTGCTAAACCTGCATTGACCGCAGATTGCGCTTCGGCATAAAACACCGCTTTGTCTACACGGCTATCGACTTGCAAATACGACACACTGCCAGACTGCGTAATTTGCACCTGTGGATGCCATAAAAATGGCAAATAACTCACTGCACACCAAATAAGCACAGGAATTAAAAATGATCCTAAGCCAAGCAATAGCTTGCTTCTCGGACTGAGCTCTCTTGCGACATAACCCATACTGACCAAGCCCCAATATTACTTTTTTAATAAAACGTAATACTATTAAGCAATTTGAATGCCAAACGCTTGTATGCCGTGTTTTATTGGCCTTATGCAAAGTTAGATAGGCTATAAACAGCAAAAAGCCTGCAAAAGAAGCAGGCAATATTAGTTTTTTTGATCGATACTGATGCCAAAATGTGTTTTTATGGCGCAACCAATTGCAAAAAAAGTTTTTTCATTCCTTCACTCGCACCCGCTTTAATCAATTGATACTGCTCAGGTACACGCTGATAATCTGCTTTCGGGTCGATATAAAATGCACGGCAGTTGGCAGGGATTTCGTGAATCAATCCAGCCACAGGATAGACAGCCAGACTCGTGCCAATCACAATAAAAATATCCGCGCTTTGTACGCTTATGCTGGCATCGTCATAAGCTGGAACTGCTTCGCCAAACCACACCACATGGGGCCTGAGTGGATAACCAGCTGGGCATTTGTCTGTATCTAAATTTAAATCTGAACCTTCTACTTTAAATAGTTCTTCTGGGTGTGGAGCCTGAGGGCCAGAGCTTTTAGCGTAGCGAATATTACCATGCAAATGCAGTACATTGTGACTGCCTGCACGTTCGTGTAAGTCATCAATATTTTGTGTAATAACTTGAACATCAAAAAAATCATCGAGTTCTGCAATCAATTTATGCGCTGCATTTGGCTCTGCGGCTAAAATATGTTTACGGCGTTCATTATAAAAACGCTGTACTAAAGCAGGGTCACGTGCCCAGGCTTCAGGTGTGGCCACATCTTCAATACGATGCTGCTCCCAAAGACCATCACTGTCACGGAAGGTATTGATGCCGCTTTCTGCGCTCATACCAGCACCTGAAAACACCACAATTTTTTGCATAGATTATAGCCTTATATTTTAATTGATGCGTCCATTAGGTACGGTTACATGTATTGAACGAATAATTCAGCGAATTTACTGTACTCAAAATATAGCGATTACTTCAACTGATCAGGTGCAATTCTTGTAGCACCCAATCGACAAATTTTTGTATTTGCGGTGAACTGTCTTGGCTCGAGTGGACTAAATAATATTTTCGGCTACCGTGCAATTTTTTATTTGATGCAATCACCAATTCTTTTTTTCTCAGTTCAGCTTCAATCAGCATTTGTGGAATCAGTGCCATTCCCATGCCATGACTGGCTGCAACAGAAAGCATAGAAAATAATTCATGTCGCTGACCATCAAATGGTTTGGGATGCTGAAGCTGATGGGCTTGAAACCATTCTTGCCAAATACTTGGACGGGTTGTTTGCTGTAATAAGGGTAATTGAAGCAATTCATCATCGCTTAAATTAAAACTTTGATCATCTGTCATTTCCGCAAGTGGAAAGTTGTTTTCAATCAATTTGGGTGAACAAACGGGAACCACTTCTTCATCCATTAAATAATGCGCTTGAATGCCGGGCCAATGCTCAATTTGCTGTTGCGTTCCTGCAAAAATAGCCGCGTCAAAGACATTTTCATTAAATAAAAAAGGTTTGGTACTGGTTTCTAAATGCACGGTAATTTCAGGATGCTGTGCATTTAAATTATTTAATTTTGGCAACAGCCAACGTGTGGCAAAGGTTGGCACAACGCCCAGCTTTAAAGTACCGCCTAAGCCTTTGTGCGTCATGATATCAGAGGTGCTTTTTTCGATGCCTTGCAAAAAGGGTTTAATACTTTTTGCATATTGTTTGCCTGCTTCTGTGAGATCTACACCGTGACGCGTTCGGCTAAATAGCGTGACACCTAGATATTCTTCTAGCTGTTGAATTTGGCGTGACACAGCACTTTGCGTAATAAATAACTCTTGAGAAGCATGCGTATAACTTGCGTGTTTTGCAGCAGATTCAAAGCAAATTAAGCTTTGCAATGATGGAATATTACGCCGCATAGATAAAGTCCTTTTTATCGAGAGGTATCACAAAATGGCATATAAGAATGATTTTCATATACCACTATAGTCTATAAATAAAGCAATCCATCGCTTAAATCAGTGGCTAAAGTGCTTAATACGCCGCGAACAAAGCTCAGGTATGCGAAAGGCGCATATCTACATGCAAATTAATCGTTTGAATGAATCACTTTTCACACATAGCATCGAATAAAACAAAGAAAGCCCGAAAAAGCAGAGGATGCGATGAATCAAATGGTCAATGTAAAAAAACCAAAAGTACAATTTAACTGGCAAGATCCGTTTCTTTTGGAACAGCAATTAACTGAAGAAGAACGCATGATTCGCGATACTGCGCATGCATACTGTCAAGAGCGTTTACAGCCACGTGTACTCGAACAATTCCGCCATGAAAAAACCGATGCATCTATTTTCCGAGAAATGGGCGAACTTGGCTTACTTGGCCCAACGATTCCAGAGCAATACGGCGGCGCAGGTCTAAACTATGTTAGTTACGGTTTAATTGCGCGTGAAATTGAATATGTGGATTCTGGCTACCGCTCAATGGCCAGCGTTCAAAGTTCTTTGGTGATGGTGCCAATTAATGAATTTGGCTCTGAAGAGCAAAAACAGAAATACCTACCAAAACTGGCAACAGGCGAATACATTGGCTGTTTTGGTTTAACTGAACCAGATCATGGCTCTGACCCAGGTAGCATGATTACTCGTGCAAAAAAAGTCGAAGGTGGCTATCGTCTCACGGGTGCAAAAATGTGGATTACCAACAGCCCAATTGCCGACGTGTTTGTTGTTTGGGCGAAAGAAGTATCGCCTGAAGGTAATATTGGTGACATTCGTGGTTTTATTTTAGAAAAAGGCTGGGAAGGTCTATCTGCTCCAGCAATTCACGGTAAAGTTGGCTTACGTGCATCGATTACCGGTGAAATTGTGATGGACAATGTCTTTGTCCCTGAAGAGAATGCTTTTCCAGAAGTACGTGGTTTAAAAGGTCCATTTACCTGTCTAAATAGTGCTCGTTATGGTATCGCTTGGGGCGCAATGGGCGCCGCAGAATTCTGCTGGCATACAGCGCACCAATATACTATGGACCGTAAACAGTTTGGCCGACCATTGGCAGCGAATCAGCTGATTCAAAAGAAACTGGCAGATATGCAAACTGAGATTGCCTTGGGTTTACAAGCTGCGCTTCGATTTGGACGTATGAAAGATGAAGGCATTGCTGCTGTAGAAGGCACATCACTCATTAAACGTAACAACTGTGGCAAGGCTTTAGATATTGCCCGTGTTGCGCGTGACATGATGGGTGGTAACGGCATTTCTGATGAGTTTGGTGTTGCCCGCCATCTGGTCAATCTCGAAGTCGTCAACACGTATGAAGGAACGCATGATGTACATGCACTGATCTTAGGTCGTGCACAAACAGGCATCGCGGCTTTTAGTAACTAATTGAATTATATATCGATAAGGTGCTCTGCATAGAGTGCCTTAGAGACTTTTTATGCAAAAATAAACTTAATCAATAAAGGATTCATCGTGAAACACTCTTGTAACTCTGTGCAATAGCCTGAGCAGTGATGAAATAAAAAGAATAAAAAAGGCAAATGTGCAGACATAGGAATGCCGATGACTCATTTGGGAAAATGAGGAACAAGGAAATGAATAACGAAATGCAAAACGGAGCAGGAACGCTCAAATTGCCTTCTAACGTGGGCACGATGCATCGTATTACAAGCAACACTTGGAAAATGGCTTTTATTTTTGCCTTTATTTCTTTGGTGATTGATGGTGTAGACATCATGTTGCTGTCATTCAGCCTGACCAGTTTAAAGGCTGAATTTGGTTTAAGTACATTTCAAGCCGGAATGCTCGGTAGTTCTTCTTTAGCAGGGATGGCGCTGGGTGGTATTTCGGGTGGATGGGCGTGCGATAAATTTGGCCGTGTGAAAACTATTGCTTGGTCGGTAGTATTTTTCTCAATCATGACCTGTATTTTAGGCTTTACCCAAAGCTATGAACAATTTTTAATTTTACGTTTTATTGGCGCTTTTGGACTGGGTTCTCTTTACATGGCGTGTAATACGCTGATGGCAGAATATGTACCAACCAAATACCGCACAACGGTACTTGGGACTTTGCAAACCGGTCAAACCGTGGGTTATATCGTTGCAACGCTGATGGCGGGTGCCATTATTCCAGATCACGGCTGGCGGATGCTATTTTATGTCACAATTATTCCTGCTGCTTTTGCCCTGATCTTTATGCGTTTTGTTCCTGAACCAAAATCTTGGCAGGAAGCAAAAATTGAGCAGCTAAAACGCCGTGAATTAAAACTTGAGCCTGTACAGCAACATGCTGCAGCCAATCAAAATGCGCCTTCTGAAAGTATTTATAAACATATTTTTGGACATACCAATCATCGCAAAATGTTCTTCTTTTGGATGTCGACCGCTGCATTTCTACAATTCGGTTATTACGGTGTCAACAACTGGATGCCAACGTATTTAGAAACTGAACTCAGCATGAACTTTAAAGCCATGACTGGCTATATGGTAGGTGCATATACCGCCATGATTTTGGGTAAAATTTTAGCAGGCTATGCCGCTGACAAATTCGGACGTCGTATTACCTTTGTGTTTGGTACGGTAGCTACGGCAGCATTCTTACCGATCATCATTTTCTATAACACACCAACCAACATCGCCTATTTACTCGTAACTTTCGGTTTCCTATACGGTATTCCATACGGTGTAAATGCAACGTATATGGCAGAAAGTTTCTCTACGGATGTACGCGGAACAGCCATTGGTGGTGCTTACAATATGGGACGTTTGGGCGCAGCCATAGCACCAGCAACCATTGGTATGATTGCCGCTGGCGGATCGTTCACTATGGCCTTTATTGTAATGGGTGCTGCGTACTTTATTGCAGGTGTTATTCCGGGCTTGTTCATTCGTGAACGTCAATATGATCCCCAGCAAGCATCACTTTCTTCAGATGCGGAAAAAGAAAAACTGGCAAGTTTAGATATACATGTCGCTGAAGCAGAGCAAAAAGCGTCTGCAAAAACTGCAACAGTAAAATAAATAAAAAATCTGTGCCATAGCTCAATACTATGGCACATCTGGAGTGAACTATGGGTGCATTAAAAGGAATTCGTGTATTGGACTTAAGCCGTGTTTTGGCAGGTCCTTGGTGCGGTCAAATTTTGGCTGATTTAGGTGCAGAGGTAATCAAAATTGAGCGTCCAAAAGTCGGGGATGATACACGTATGTGGGGACCACCTTGGATGCCAAATCAGCAAGGTCAAGCGACGAAAGAATCAGGCTATTACCAATGTGCGAACCGCAATAAATATTCTGTAGCCATTGATATTGCTAGTGAAGAAGGGCAAGCCCTAGTCCGTGAAATTGCTAAAACGGCAGATGTCGTGATTGAAAACTACAAAGCAGGCTCACTTGCCAAATATGGTTTGGATTATGCATCGCTCAGTGCGCTAAATCCAAATATCGTATATTGCTCAATTACTGGTTTTGGTCAGGATGGTCCACGTGCGGAAGAACCAGGCTATGACTTTATCATTCAAGGTATTTCCGGTTTGATGAGTATTACTGGTGAATCTGATGATGTAATCGGTGGTGGCGCACAAAAGGTGGGGGTCGCTGTGGTCGATATTCAGACCGGACTGTACTCAACGATTGCCATTCAGGCTGCATTGTTGGCGCGGCAGCATACAGGACGCGGTCAATATATCGATATGTCATTACTCGATGTACAGGTGGCGGCTTTGGCCAATCAAGGTATGAACTATTTGACCTCGGGTAAAGCACCCAAGCGTATGGGAAATAATCACCCGAATATTGTGCCGTATCAAACCTTTAAAGCCAAAGATAAGGAATTTATTATTGCCTGTGGTAATGATAAGCAATTTAAAGACTTGTGTATTGCGATTGGCTATACAGAACTGTTAGATCAACCAAACTATTTACGTAATCAAGATCGAGTGAAGCACCGTGAGGAATTAATTCCATTATTGAGTGCCTATTTTCTGACTCAAGATGCTCAAGTTTGGGTCGATGCGATTCATGCGGTAAAAGTGCCTGTGGGTGTAATCAACTCTGTAGAAGACGCATTAAATGAACCGCAAATTCAACATCGTCAAATGGTGGTGAATATTCCACATGCTTTAAATCATGATTTTAAAGTGATTGGATCACCGATGAAATTATCTGATACGCCTGTAGAATACCGTCATGCACCGCCGCAGTTAGGGCAGCACACAATCGAAATTTTGTCCCAATTTAAAACTGAAGCTGAATTAAATGAATTGGCTGCACAAGGTATCATTGATCAACTCAATCATCCTGCAGCTTAAAATTTTATGGGATTATTCTTCAAACTATTCTTCAATATATGGGCTTAAACGCCTATGTGGAATGAGTGGAGTTAAAAGTTTAGACCGAAGGACTCCAATACTTCGGTCTTTTTCAATATCAATATTCATTTACGGAGTGCTTTTAATGTTAATTTATCTAGATAAAGTATAATTATTCATTAAAGCTTGGGCCTGCAATACGGTCTTTATTTTTTCGTATGAAAGAGATGTCCATACTTTTGCGCCTTGATATTTTTTCTTTAAGCTATAACTTTAAAATTCTGGAATCCACAAACCAATTTCCGCAAAGCTGCAGGCAATAAGCATTTATATGCCTATTTTTCAAGTCTACTAATTGCACAGAAAGATCTCGATACCACCTCCATTGGCGAGAGTATAAGTCTTTATATCCTTAATACGCTGAGTTGTAACATCTGCATTAGAAATCGTAGAACTAAAGCCAATGATTAAACTAGAAAGCAATATTGATCCGTTTTTTATATAGATGAATCATTCTTCTAATTGTCCATTTATTTTAAGAACGGACATTAAATCAAAGCCTTCAAACGAAATAAAGCCCTGCACAATCGCAAGGCTCTATTTTAATAACATTACATTGAATTTGTTCAGCTGCTTATTATTGCTGTATAAAATTCTGCAAAGCCTGATTAAATGCATCTGGCTGTTCAATGTTTGAAATATGCGATGCATTAATTTCAAATAATTGGCTATTTGCAATGTGTTCTTGCATGAATTGACCATCTGCAACTGTGGTTACGGGGTCTTGTTGACCTGCAATAATTAATACAGGTACGTGAATAGACGAGATTTCATTGCGTAAATCCGCTTTAGCCAAAGCTTCACAACAACTTGCATAACCTTCTGGGCTGCCAGCTCCGAGGTCGTTACTCAAAGATTGTACAGTTGCCGTGTTACTTTGGATAAAGGGTTCTGTAAACCATCGTGATGCTGCCGTTTCTGCAATTGGTTTCAAACCTTGTTGACGGACTAACTGCGCACGTTCATTCCAAGCTGATTCTTGCCCAATTTTTGCAGCGGTATTGCATATAATGACATGGTTAAAGCGTTTAGGATGATGTATTGCAAGCCATTGGCCTGTTAAACCACCCATCGATATTCCACAAAATGCGGCTTGTTGAATACTTAAATGATCCAATAAATGGATGACATCTGTACCCAATTGATCAAGGCTATATGGCCCTTGAGGGGCAGAAGATGCACCATGACCACGTGTATCATAACAAATGACAAAATAATCCTGCTGCAGCGCCTCTATCTGAGGCTGCCACATGTTGAACTTTGTGCCTAAAGAGTTAGAAAAGACAATCGCAGGTTGTGTGTGGTCACCAAAAGTTGCGTAATTAATCGTTGCATCATTGGATATAAATGTAGGCATGTTTTGAATCCTTAATTTTATAAATCCCCTAAATCCCCCTATGAGAAGGAGGACTTTTATTGAGGATTAAACACGTTCAATAATCAAAGCGATGCCTTGACCGACACCAATGCACATCGAACAGAGGGCATATTGACCTGAAATTTCCTCAAGCTGATTTAATGCAGTCGTGACTAAACGTGCTCCAGATGCACCTAATGGATGACCCAAAGCAATAGCGCCACCGTTTGGATTAACATGTTTAGCACCATCTTCTAAACCTAATTCACGGGTAACCGCTAAGGCTTGAGCCGCAAAAGCTTCATTCAGCTCGAT
Organism: Acinetobacter sp. YH12086; assembly: GCF_013419345.1. Taxonomy (NCBI): domain Bacteria; kingdom Pseudomonadati; phylum Pseudomonadota; class Gammaproteobacteria; order Moraxellales; family Moraxellaceae; genus Acinetobacter; species Acinetobacter sp. YH12086. Next base: position 514,887 of record NZ_VPAF01000001.1, on the reverse strand, counting down.
CACATCCATTTGTTCAAGGCTTAGACCTGTTTGAGCTAATAGCTTTTTGATGGCAGGCGCAGGACCAAAGCCCATGATTTTGGGTTCAACACCCACCACCGTTGCCGCAATAATTTTGGCTCGTGGCTTTAACTTAAATTTGTTAACAGCATCATCTGAAGCAATCAGTAGTGCAGCCGCACCATCATTGATTCCTGAAGCATTGCCCGCAGTTACCGTACCATCTGCTTTCACCACAGGTTTGAGTTTTGCCAAACCTTCTGCTGTCGTCGATGCGCGTGGATGCTCATCTGTATCGACTATCAGTGGGTCGCCTTTACGCTGTGGAATGATTACAGAGATGATTTCTTTCTCAAAAAAACCATTGGCTTGTGCAGCAGCTGTACGGCGCTGACTTTCTAAGGCAAAAGCATCTTGATCAGCACGGTTAATATTGAATTGTTCTGCCACATTTTCAGCAGTTTGAGGCATGGTTTCCACGCCATACATTTGTTTGAGTATTGGATTGATAAAACGCCAGCCCATGGTGGTGTCTTCAATCTTTTGACTACGTCCATAAGCGCTTTCAGATTTACCCATTACAAAGGGTGCACGGGACATACTTTCTACACCACCAGCAATAATTAAGTCTGCTTCATTTGCTTTAATTGCACGGGCTGCCATCGCAATTGCATCAAGTGATGAACCACAAAGTCGGTTCACAGTTGTAGCAGGAACTTGAAAAGGGACACCTGCGAGTAGCGACGACATTCGTGCAACATTACGGTTATCTTCACCGGCTTGGTTCGCACAGCCGTAAATCACGTCATCAACAGACTCCCAAGCAATACTTGGATTTCGCTGCATCAGTGCCTTGATAGGTAAGGCACCTAGGTCGTCGGTACGCACTGCTGCTAAACCGCCCGCATAGCGACCGAAAGGGGTGCGGATTGCATCAATAATATAGGCATTTTTCATTTTATAAATCCTAAAAACTCAGCTCCTCCCTTTTTAAAGGGAGGTTGGGAGGGATTTACAGGAAGTTAATTTTTGAATATTAATCCTCCCTAAATCCCTCCTTTAATCAAGGAGGGACTCTTTGCTTTAAGCTGTCGCATCAATCAGCTTTGCACCGGTCATTGACTGTAATTCGTCAAAGCTCAGACCCTCAACTTTTTCAATCACTTTCATGCCTTCAACTGTTACATCAATCACGCACAAATCTGTGTAAATACGATCGACACATTGCAGGCCTGTCGCAGGGTATGACAATTCAGCGACAATTTTCGGTTCACCTTTTTTGGTCACATGGTCTGTAGTAATAAAGACTTTTTTCGCCCCAACAGCCAAATCCATTGCACCTCCTACAGCAGGAATTGCATCTGGCGCACCAGTATGCCAATTTGCTAAGTCACCATTTTGGGCAACCTGAAAAGCGCCTAATACTGCAATATCTAAATGCCCGCCACGCATCATGGCAAAAGAGTCACCGTGATGAAAAAAGCAGCCACCCGTTTGCATAGTGACAAACTCTTTTCCTGCATTAATTAATTCAGGGTCTTCTTCGCCTTTAGCCGGAGGAGGACCAAAAGCCAAAAGGCCATTTTCTGAATGTAGAAACACATCTTTGTCTGATGGTAAATAATTTGAAATTTTAGTGGGTAAGCCAATGCCTAAATTGACATAAGCACCATCTGGAATATCCTGTGCAACACGTTCTGCAATTTGATCACGGGTTAATTTGGTATAGCTCATGGTTCTTTCCTCACGTGATTTATGCAGATTGCTCAAGCTGTGCAGGTTGAACAGCAACAACATGTTGTACAAAAATGCCAGGGGTAATAATGTGCTCTGGGTCCAATGCACCAAGTTCAACCACTTCTGAGACTTGAGCAATCGTCACATCTGCCGCCATGGCCATAATGGGGCCAAAATTACGCGCTGATTTGTTGTAAACCAAGTTGCCCCAGCGGTCGCCCTGATGAGCTTTGATTAAAGCAAAATCAGCTTTAATTGGATTTTCGAGGACAAAATCTTTGCCTTCATAATTGAGTGTAGGTTTGCCTTCTGCCAACAACGTACCAAAACCTGTTGGTGTATAAATTGGACCCAAACCCATGCCTGCCGCCTGGATACGGCAAGCCAAATTACCTTGTGGTACAAGCTCAAGTTCTATTTTTCCTGCACGGTATAGCTCATCGAACACCCAAGAGTCGGATTGGCGAGGGAAAGAACAAATCATCTTACGAACAGCACCGGCTTTGAGTAATTTAGCCAATCCATAGTCACCATTCCCTGCATTGTTGTTGACGATGATGAGATCTTTGATGCCAAGTTCAATCAGTCCATCAATCAGTTCAGCAGGCTGACCAGCCGTACCGAAGCCGCCAATCATAATGGTAGATCCATCCTTAATTTGAGAAAGTGCTTCTGTTAAGGAAGCGGTACTTTTATCAATCATGCTACGATCCTTCATCAAGAACGATAAAACTATTTACCTGACTAACCACTTCAGTCATACAAGGCAGATAATCTTTTATTTCAAATATTTACAAACTTAAATAAAAATGCAGATCAATGGACTTCAATCATGTGCTACACAATTGGAATCCAATCGCATCAGCTATCATCACTACGAACAGAAGAGGGATGACGATTTAAAGCCATAACTTCAATATTCATATACGGGTAAAGGGGTAATCCTTGTAAAATGTTGTGTAACTCTTCATTGCTTTCAACATCAAAAATACTGATATTTGAATATTGACCAGTAATGCGCCAGATATGGCGCCATTTACCTTGACGTTGTAGATCTTGTGAATAAGCTTTTTCTACAGCTTTAATTTCATTGGCTTTTTCGACTGGCATATCTAATGGAATATTGACATCCATGCGTACTTGGAAAAGCATTTCTCACTCCTAGCTAAATATTATTTACGACGTAAGTCATCAATTTTGTTTTCATCAATTTCAATCCCTAAACCGGCTGTGGTCGGAATCTTGAGTTCGAAATCTTGATATTGAAGTGGGTTTTTTAAAATTTCTTCAGTCAACAGCAATGGACCAAAAAGCTCTGTGCCATAAGCTAAATTGTCAAATGTAGAAAATGCATGTGCCGATGCAATAGTGCCCACAGGGCCTTCAAGCATGGTTCCACCATATAAATCGATACCCGCAAGTTTGGCGATTTTAGAAACCTCACAGCCTTCGATTAAACCACCAGACTGTGCAACTTTGACTGCAAAAACAGAGGCAGAATTGTGCCGCGCAAGTTGATATGCCGTTTGCGGACCCATCAATGATTCATCTGCCATAATGGCTATATCAAAACGACGAGTTAAACGGCGCATCGCGTCAATGTTATCGATTGCACAAGGCTGCTCAATCAGATCGACACCACCATCTTGTAACAATTGAATGCCTTTAATGGCATCTAGTTCAGACCATGCACGGTTGACATCTACACGTATAGAAATGTCTGAACCTAATGCTTTTTTAATGGCTAAAACATGCTCAACATCAGCTTCAACGGGGCGTGAACCGATTTTAAGTTTGAAAATATTGTGTCGTTTTGCCGCAATCATTTTTTGTGCTTCGGCAATGTCTTTTTCCGTATTGCCAGATGCAAGTACCCAAAGAACAGGTAAGCTGTCACGTAAACGACCGCCCAATAATTCACTCAAAGGCAGATTTAAACGCTGCGCCAAAATATCGAGTAGCGCCGTTTGAATGGCACATTTAGCAAAGCGATTGCCGTTAATATTACGTTTAATGGCTTGCATGGTTTGAGCAACATTCAAACCAGTGAGGGTTTTCAGTAAAGGACTAAAATAAGTTTCAATATTGGTACGAATGCTTTCAGGGCTTTCTTCACCATAGCCTAGACCACCAATCGTCGTCGCTTCACCCCAACCGATATAACCATCTTCGGTGGTGATTTTAATCAAAACAAGGGTTTGCGTTTGCATGGTTGCAACAGCCATCTTGTGCGGACGGATTGTTGGGATTTCCACGAGCAGGGTTTCAATCGACTTATACATCTTGCGTATTTCTTATCTATCCAACTATTTATATACCCTAATTTAATGTAATATCTTTAACTAGAGCGATTTTGGTATTTTTAGATACTTAAAAGGTATATAAATGGAATTAAGGCACTTACGTTACTTTGTCACCGTGGTTGAAGAGCAAAGTATTACCAAGGCAGCAGAAAAATTATGTATTGCTCAGCCGCCTTTGAGCCGCCAAATTCAAAAACTTGAAGAAGAACTGGGGATTACCTTGTTTGAGCGTGGTTCTAGACCCGTGAAAACCACAGAAGCAGGTATGTTCTTTTATGAGCATGCTGTACAGATATTGACGCATACTGCCCAGGCCACAACCATGGCACAGCGAATTAATGCCGTCGATAAAACTGTCCGCATTGGTTATGTCAGTTCGCTTTTATACGCATTATTGCCGCAAATAATTTATTTATTTCGACAACGCAACCCAGATATTCATGTTGAACTCATAGAATGTGGTACACGCGACCAGATTGAAGCCTTAAAAACCGGTCGAATTGATATTGGTTTTGGACGACTGCGATTAACAGATCCGTCTATTAAACGTATTTTATTAAGAAAAGAAGCGCTACGTTTAGCTATACATAAAAATCATCATTTGGCTGAATTTAAAGACAAAGGCATTTATCTTTCTCAAATTTTAGATGAACCAATTTTTGCCTACCCTACGACACCTAAACCGAATTTTTCCACCCTCATCCAATCCATTTTTACCGAATTAGGACTTGTGCCTAAACATTTAACCGAAGTGCGTGAAATTCATATGGCTTTGGGCTTGGTGGCATCGGGAGAGGGCATTTCTCTGATTCCTGAAAGTGCCAGTGATATTGGGATGAAAAATTTGATGTACATCCCAATCTTAGATTTGGAAGCCTATAGTCCAATTTCTTTGTCGGTGCGCAATATGGATCATAGTAATTACATTCCAAAGATACTGGATTGCATTCGTGAAATCTTTGTTGAAGAAAATATCGATCTGCGCGCCATCGATGCAGATGCATAACTAAGTTAAGGTTTCATGGTCGATGTAACACAAGATCCACTATTCAGATGATAGGGTCTTATGGAATATCAATCACTTCAGCCCAAAGCATCCTGATAAATACAAGACTGAGCTATTTCAAAAACCTTTTCATCTTCAATATTCAATTGATCATATTGCTGCATTTTTTGAATCATCCATTCAAAATCTGACGTTTGTGGCGCTTGGCTCTTGCCAAAATTTTGAATGATGCTTTTGATCCGATGAAAAGCCTCGACGTGAATCTGCTCAGAACAATCAAAACGGATGATGTGATATTGCTTTAACAAAGAAAATATTTCAGAAAAATGCGTTTGTTGAAGCAGATCGTTTTGGGCTTTTTGGATGGCAAGATTGATTGCGTTTAAGGTATTAGGATGTTTTTCTGCCCAATCATGGGTAAAAGCCAAAACTTTATCTGGAATATGATCAATAATATCTTGGCTATTGACGATAATACGACTATAGCCTTGTATTTCAGCTTGCGTATTCCACGGCTCTCCGACACAAAATACATCAATTCGTTGCGTTGATATTGCTTCGACCATATAAGGCGGTGGTAAAGTTGAAAACGTTTGCGTTTGAGCAATTTCTGTGTCTGCAAGTGCCAGCCATTCTCTTAGAATATAATGATGAATCGAATGCTGAAAAACATGCGCCAACTGAATCTTTTGATTCTGTTTTATCGCAGATACGATTTTCTCTGCTGAATTAATTGGTAGATCTAAAGCATGGATATTTAATTCATAGCACAGCTTTTGACTCAAACTAATATAAGCGCAGTTAGTACTGAGTGTAAGAGAGGTTTGTAAGGGAATGCCGAGATGGTCTTTGCCCGTCACAGACGCAGGCAGCATGGCCGATAAACAGTGTGCTACATCTAAAAAACCAAAAGCTAGACGGTCGCGTAAACTTGCCCAAGATGGTTCTTGAGTCAGCGTGACGTTCAACCCTTGTTCCGCAAAATAACCTTGATGTTCTGCCCAGAGCAAAGCAACACAGTCAAGTAAAGGAATATAGCCCAATTGAATATCAGTTTTTTCAAGCTTTTGCATGGTTTATTCCTTAAATTGAGACTGTAACAGCGCTTGCGCATCAAGCAGTCGGCGCGCCATTTCACCCATCGTCATACGGTGACTCATGGCATTTTTTCTCAGCAAATTAAATGCTTGATCTTCGGTTAAACCATGCATTTGTATTAAAAGCACTTTGGCTTTTTCAATATCTTTTCGATCGGCCAGTTTGCACTTGGTTTCAGCCAAATCATTCAGCAGTTTTTTATGCTTTTTATATTGTTCAATCGAAATTTCTAAAATGCTATTCAAACGTGCAGGGTCAATACCATCGACAATATATGCCGTGACACCCGCATCAATCGCGCTTCGGATGATTTCAAGACTCGAATTTTTAGTGAACAGAACAGTCGGTAAGTCAAATTGGCTGACACAGCTTTCAATGACATCGCGATGTGGATGATCCATATCCAATAAAATCACATCTGCCTGAATATTTTGCAGATATGACATATTTAAATGATCAATCATGAAACTGGCGACCACATCAAAGTCATGTTGAATTAATGAGGCTTGAATAAATTCAGCGCGTTCTTGATCATCATCAATTAGGGCTATTTTTAGTTTTGGCATGCAAACGCTCAGACAGAGCCAAACAAATACGTATTGAGTTTTCTAAGCAATTTAAATGCCAAATTTTAAGGCAATACAAAATATAAATCTGCTTCTATGTTTGAGCATAGTTATGTGCGCATTTTTAAATTGAACCATTTCCATGCACTGATCTTGTGCAGGGCTGAACCACGCTTGAACATTTAGCTGCATCTCTATAGGCACATTGACTATCTATTTACCTTAATTCGCTTAATTTCTGACAAGTCGGCGTTCAAAGCCGCAATGTAAAGATTAATTGAAGTCGAAAATAAAAACTTGGCATGGCTCGTGCTTAATACTTGTTGAGTCAATGAAGACTCTAAAAATTTGTTAGACGGCCAACGACGTCCGTTCTGATCGACTCTGTTATGTGTTAGCGACATAACCGAGTAATTCATGCGTTCAGTTCAGTCAGGAGAAGGTTATGTCTTCAAATTTAAATGCCAAAAAAGCCACAAAAATAAGTCTATTTAATTTTTCTTCAGCAGCAATGCGGGCCTTCCACATGAGTTGGCTCGCATTCTTTGTTTGCTTCTTTGCATGGTTTGCCTGTGCGCCGTTGATGCCAGTGATTGCAGGCGAATTTCACCTGACTAAAGATCAAATTGCCAATATTAATATTGCAGCGGTTGCAATCACGATTTTAGTCCGCCTGATTGTCGGCCCTTTATGTGATAAATATGGCCCGCGTAAGACCTACACAGCATTATTAATTGTCGGCAGCATCCCAGTCTTTGGGGTTGCATCTGCGAATAGCTATGAATCTTTTCTTTTCTTCCGCTTGCTGATCGGTGCGATCGGCGCAAGCTTTGTCATCACGCAATACCACACTAGCATTATGTTTGCGCCTAATGTGGTGGGTACAGCCAATGCGGCAACAGCAGGCTGGGGTAATGCCGGCGGCGGTGCAACTCAAGCCCTCATGCCTTTATTGCTTGGCGCACTCGTTATGTTTGGTGTAGAGCAAGCGATGGGCTGGCGCATAGCGTTAATCGTTCCTGGTGTGATGATGTTGATCGTAGGCGCGCTGTATTGGAAATTTACCCAAGACTGCCCGCAAGGCAACTTTAAAGAACTGCGTGAACAAGGCGTTGCAGTCGGTTCAGATAAAAAAGGCGGTGTAGCCATTCTCATGCACGCTGCACGTAACTATCGCGTATGGATTTTATTTGGCGCTTATGCAGCTTGCTTTGGTATAGAAATCTTTATTCACAACATTATTGCGCTGTATTACGTCGACAACTTCCAATTTGGATTAAAAGAAGCGGGTATGGCAGCAGGGATCTTCGGTCTATTGGCACTGTTTGCCCGCGCGCTCGGCGGCATTGTTTCAGACAAAGTCGCGACTACCAAAGGCTTGGATGGCCGTACCAAAGTTCTGTTTGCGATGATTCTGCTAGAAGGACTGTTTTTAATACTGTTCTCGCAAATGAGCACGCCAATCTTCGCCATTCTTGCCATGACAGTCTTTGCGCTCTTCACCCATATGGCGTGCGGCGCAACCTATGCCTTGGTGCCATTCATTGACCGTGATGCTTTAGGCGGCGTGGCAGGCATTATCGGCGCAGGCGGAAACGTAGGTGCAGTGGCTGCAGGTTTTTTGCTTAAAGGCATGCTGGATATACAAACCACGCTGATGGTGCTTGGCGGTTTGGTGGTGATTGCAGCCAGCTGTGTACTGATGATCCGCTTCTCTGTAGAGCATAAAGAAAAAGAACAGCGTCTGTTTGAACAAGCTGTGAATGAAAGAAATCTAGCTGAAGCTCAAAACTAATACAAATAGCAGCCTAAGCGTAAAGAGGCTTAGGCTGTGCAAAAGAAAATATTGCGGAGAAAGAATATGAAAATCATCATGATTGGACATGGCATGGTTGGCCACAAGTTTATCGAATCTGTACTGGAACACGCAGGTGATGATGTTGAATTAACCATTTTAGCTGAAGAGCCGCGTCTTGCTTATGACCGTGTGCATTTAACTGAATACTTCAGCGGCAAGTCAGCGAAAGACTTAACCCTTTGCCGCAGCGACTTTGCTGATGCATACGGTATAGATTTACGCCTGAGCACCAAAGCGGTTGAAATTGATCAGCGTAATAAAACGGTCACGACCAATCACGGTGATATTCTTTCTTATGACAAATTAGTACTGGCTACAGGTTCATACGCTTTTGTACCGCCAATTCCAGGCAATGAGCGTGAAAACTGCTTTGTGTACCGTACCATTGAAGACTTGGATGCCATCCGTGCCGCAAGCTTCAATGCTAAAACAGGTGTGGTGATCGGCGGCGGTTTATTGGGTTTAGAAGCAGCAAAAGCGCTGCGTGATTTAAACTTAGAAACCCATGTTGTTGAATTTGCACCACGCTTAATGGCAGTTCAGATTGATGATCTAGGCGGTAAAGTTTTACGCTCGAAAATTGAAAATCTAGGTGTTAAAGTCCATACGCAAAAAGCAACATCTTGCATTGAAGACGGTGCAAATGCGAAGCATGTAATGAAGTTTGGTGATGATTCTGAACTGGAAACCGACATCATCTTATTCTCTGCAGGTATCCGCCCACGCGATGAATTAGCGCGCCAAAGTGGTTTAGCCATTGGTGAGCGTGGCGGTATTGTAATTAACGATTATTGCCAAACTTCAAACCCTGACATTTATGCCATTGGTGAATGTGCGCTTTGGCAAAATAAAATTTATGGCCTAGTTGCGCCGGGCTATGACATGGCACGTATTGCAGCAAAGCATGTGATGGAACAAAACTGCACGCTTTTCGCTGGTGCAGATATGAGCACCAAGCTGAAACTGATGGGAGTTGATGTTGCATCTGTAGGCGATGCGCATGCAATGACACCAAATTCTTTAAGCTATTTCTATGCAGATGAAGCAGCTCAGGTTTATAAAAAAATTGTCGTGAATGCAGAGAAAACTAAGCTGCTAGGTGCAGTATTGGTGGGCTGTGCTAAAGAATACAATGACCTGCTGCAAATGATGCTGAATGGCTTAGAAGTTCCAGAAAACCCAGAAAGCCTAATCATGCCTGGCTATGCACAATCTGCAGGTAAATCGGGCGGAAGCGGTGTCGATCTGCTGCCAGACAGCGCAACGATTTGTTCATGTAACAACGTCTCTAAAGCAGATATTTGTTCAGCCATTGCTGACGGATCGACTTCTTTAGGCGCATTGAAAAAATGTACTAAAGCTGCAACAGCTTGCGGCGGCTGTGCGCCATTAGTCACTCAAGTACTTAAATCGGAGCTTCAGCGTCAAGGTGTAACTGTAAATAACCATTTATGTGAACACTTTGCTTATTCACGCCAAGAGCTCTATCACTTGGTACGTGTGAACGAAATCAAAACCTTTGATGACCTGATTCAACAGCATGGCCATGGTTTAGGCTGTGATATCTGTAAACCGACGGCAGCCAATATCCTAGCGTCATGCTGGAATGACTTTGTACTTAAACCAAGCCATGCGGGCCTGCAAGACAGTAATGACTACTACCTCGGCAATATTCAAAAAGACGGTTCATATTCAGTAGTACCTCGTATGGCTGGCGGTGAAGTTACTCCGGACGGATTAATTGCCGTGGGTCAAATTGCCAAAGAATATGGTCTATATACCAAACTTACAGGCGGTCAGCGTGTTGATATGTTTGGTGCACAAGTGCATCAACTGCCTGAAATCTGGGAAAAATTGATTGCTGCTGGTTTTGAGTCTGGCCATGCCTACGGCAAATCACTGCGTACGGTGAAATCTTGTGTCGGCAGTACTTGGTGCCGTTATGGCGTGGACGATTCAGTCGGCTTGGCGATTTATTTAGAGAACCGCTACAAAGGCCTTCGCTCACCGCACAAACTGAAAATGGCTGTGTCGGGCTGTACCCGTGAATGTGCTGAGGCGCAAAGTAAAGATGTGGGCGTGATTGCGACAGAAAAGGGCTGGAACCTTTATGTATGCGGCAATGGCGGTATGAAGCCACGTCACGCAGAGCTTTTGGCATCAGACTTAGATACGCAAACATTGATCAAATACATTGACCGTTTCTTTATGTTCTACATTCAAACAGCAGACCGTTTGCAGCGTACTTCTGTATGGCGCGACAACATGGAAGGCGGTTTAGATTACCTGAAAGATGTCGTTGTGAATGATTCGCTTGGCGTAGCGGGTGAACTTGAACGCCGTATGAGCCATGTTGTGGGTACATATCAAGATGAATGGCGTACTGCTGTAGAAGATCCTGAAGTACGTAAACGCTTTGTGACTTTCGTGAATGCAAAAGCAGAACAGCAAAATGATCCGCATATTCAGTTTGCATCCGTTCGCGGTCAAATCAGACCCAAAACAGAAGCTGAACGCGATTCGTCACGCATTCCAGTGGTTGAAGCTTAAGAGAATAACGAATTTAAAACTTCTTTTATTTGATTTACATCCTTATTCGGTTTCTCGTTAAAGCGGAAACGAAAGATGGTGAACTAAAAGAAGTTTAAAAAAGGATGAAGAATATGACAATTTTAAAAGAAATGAATGATTTAGACTGGTTTGATATTTGTGCATTAGATGATATTACGCCAAATACAGGTGTGGGTGCACTGATTGAAAATCAGCAAATTGCGATATTCCGTGTCGGTGAAGAAAAGCGGGTTTATGCACTGAGCAATCAAGACCCATTTAGCCAAGCCTATGTTATGTCCCGCGGTATTATTGGTGACTTGCAGGGTGAACGTGTTGTTGCATCACCCATTTATAAACAGCATTTCAGCCTTGCTACTGGACGCTGCTTAGAAGATAAAGACCAAAAACTCTTGGTTTTTCCAAGCAAAATTGAAAATGGCCGTGTGCTGATTAGTCCAACTGCTCAAAAAACCTATATTACCAATAACGCGCCATCGTCTGAGTTGATGAAACTTGTTTTGGTCGGCAATGGCTTAGCAGGTATGCGTTGCTTAGAAGATCTGCTGGATATGGCGCCAGAGCGTTATGAAATTACAGTCATAGGCGAAGAACCTTGGGGTAATTACAACCGAATTATGCTTTCACCTGTGCTTTCAGGTGATAAAACCATTGAAGATATCATGCTGCACTCACATGCTTGGTATAAAGACAAAAATATCCGTTTTGTAGCAGGTGATGCGGCGGTACGCATAGACCGTCCGCGTAAGCAGGTATACACAGAAAAAGGCTTGGTCATCGATTATGACCGTCTGATTTTAGCGACAGGTTCTAAGCCGTTTATTCCGCCAATACCGGGAACTGACTTAAAAGGTGTTCTCAGCTTCCGTGATATTTATGATGTAAACCGCATGCTGGATTACTGTAAATCTAAGCAAAATGCAGTGGTGATTGGCGGCGGTTTACTTGGCCTAGAGGCTGCGTATGGCCTGAAACAGCGTGGCATGAATGTCACAGTACTGCATTTGATGGATCGTATTATGGACCGTCAGTTAGATGAAAAAGCCAGCTTAATGCTCAATCATGCGATTGAACAAAAAGGTATAAAAATCATGACCGCAGCAAATATCCAAGAGTTGATGGGTGAAGATGGCCATGTGAAGCAGCTTCGTTTGCAAGACGGTACTGTTTTAGATGTAGATCTTGTGGTTTTTGCGGTGGGTATTCGTCCGAATATTGAGCTTGCGCAAAGTGCAGGACTGCGCTGCGGCCGCGGTGTCATGGTGAATGACACCATGCAAACTTTTGATCCGAGTATTTATGCGGTGGGTGAATGTATTGAACACCGAAGCCAAACTTTCGGTTTAGTTGAACCGCTTTGGGGACAGGCATTCATTTGTGCATCGCATTTGGCCGAACATGGCAGCTTAACCTTCAAAGCGCCTACGGTTCCGACGCAGTTAAAAGTCAGCGGCTGTGATGTTTTTTCTGCAGGCAACTTTGAACCGTTGGATGATTTTGAAGACATTATTTTGAATGATGAAAAACGCCAAATCTATAAACGCATTATTATTCAAAAAGATAGAGTGATTGGTGCTGTGCTGTTTGGCGATACTGAAGACGGGGCATGGTATGCAGAATTGATTTCAGATCAAACTCCAATTTCAAGTATCCGAAACAAATTGCTGTTTGGTAAGGATTTTGCATTAAAGAAAGCAGGGTAACGGAATCGCCCTGATAAAAAAAGATACAAGATTTAAATCGTCATTGGATACGCGATAACGTCATCCGCTGTTGTTTAAGGCAGGATTGCAGATGAATAGTCATGTATTTGCAATACATCTGTTAGAAGCCGGTAGTGGACGAGTTCAGCGGATGACAATGGTTTTGCCTACTTTTCCCGAAAGAAAAGTAGGTCGAACCGAATGTTGACCTTTAAATATAAACGTAAATGAAAAGACACCGATTCGAGCGTGTTAAGTGTTTAAAAAAGTTTGGAAAAGGAGCCAGCAGAAGTGAATAGCATCCCGATAGTGGAACTGCATAGCTCCACAGAAAATAAAATTAAAACAACGCAAACCACTTGTCCATATTGCGGTGTCGGCTGCGGCGTGAGCGCAACAGTTGAACAGACAGCTTTAGGGCAAAAAGTAAGCGTGACTGGCGATGCGAACCATCCATCAAACTATGGCAAGCTGTGCATTAAAGGCAGTAACTTAGCCGATACGATTGGATTAGAAACACGTGTTTTACAGCCGATGCTTGGGCGTCAAACATCACCATTTCATACTCGTCAGGCTACAGATTGGAACACAGCAACAGCACTGATTGCCGAAAAATTTCAGCAATGTATAGATCTTTACGGACGTGAAAGCATCGCTTTTTATGTGTCGGGCCAACTGCTGACGGAGGATTACTATGCCGTTAACAAATTTGTCAAAGGCTATTTAGGTACTGCAAATATTGACACCAATTCACGGCTTTGCATGTCATCGGCTGTGGCGGCACATAAGCGTGCATTTGGTGAAGACCTTGTACCAGCAAGCTATGAAGACTTTGAGCATACAGATATGGTGGTGCTGGTCGGATCCAATACAGCATGGTGCCATCCCGTGCTGTATCAGCGCATTATGAAAGCCAAAGAAGAACGTGATTTGTTCGTGGTGGTCATTGATCCGCGCTTTACCAGTACCTGTGAGGCTGCAGATTTGCATTTGCCAATTTTACCGGGGCAAGATGTCGCACTGTTCAACGGTTTGCTGCAGTATTTAGTACAAAATAATCATAGTGATGTAGATTTTATCACCAAACATACTCAAGGTTTGGCGCAAGCGCTGGAGCAAAGTAAAACAGAAGCTTCTATGACAGCAGTTGCTGAGCGTACAGGTATTTCTTTAGAAAAATTACAGCTATTTTTTGAAAAATTTGCGCAAACTGACAAAGTTATGTCGCTATTTTCGATGGGGGTTAATCAGTCTTCGCGCGGTGTAGACAAAGCCAACAGTATTATTAACTGCCATTTGCTGACTGGCAAAATCGGAAAATTAGGTGCAGCGCCTTTTTCTATGACAGGTCAGCCCAATGCAATGGGTGGCCGCGAGGTTGGCGGCTTAGCCAATATGCTGGCTGCGCACTTAGATGTCGATAACACAGCGCATCAGGCATTAGTACAAGCGTTTTGGCAAAGTCCATTTATTGCCAATAAAGCGGGATTAAAAGCGGTTGATCTGTTTCAGGCGGTTGAAAGCGGCAAAATAAAAGTCATCTGGATTATGGCTACTAATCCTGTAGTTAGCTTGCCAGATGCAGATCAAGTCAAACGTGCCTTAGAGCAATGCGAGTTTGTAGTGGTGTCGGATATTTGCAAAGACACAGACACAGCAATATATGCAGATGTGCTTTTACCTGCATTGGGCTGGGGTGAAAAAGACGGAACCGTTACCAATTCTGAACGCCGTATTTCACGTCAAACTGCTTTTTTAGATGCGCCGGGTGAAGCCAGAGCAGACTGGTGGTCTATTGCACAAGTTGCGAAAAAGATGGGTTATAGCGGTTTTGACTACAGCAGCAGCTATGACATATTTATTGAACATGCAAAATTATCTGCTTATCAAAATGCGCCTTTAGATCAACGTGATACCACTGAGTCTTTTCGCTACTTTAACTTGCAGGGTTTAAGTAAGTTATCTGCACAAGATTATGCTGAATTAAAGCCCGTGCAATGGCCAGTTTGGCAGTTAGATCAGAGCGCTGATGCAGTCAGCCGTTTGTTTGCAGCAGGCCAATTCAGCCATGCCGATGCCAAAGCTAAGTTTGTAGCAACAACCGCTATTGACCCTTTGAACAAGATTTGCGGCGAATATCCGCTGGTTTTAAATACTGGCCGTATCCGTGATCAATGGCACACCATGAGCCGTACGGGTTTATCTGCAAACTTGAGTACACATATCGCCGAACCATTTTGTGAAATACACCCGCAAGATGCACTGAAGTTTGGTGTTAAAGATGGTGAACTGGTTGAGGTGAAATCTAACTGGGGCTTATGTATTTTACGTGCACAGGTCAGCAGTAAAATTCGACGCGGTCAAATTTTTGCGCCAATTCATTGGAATGACCAAGTCGCATCGGATGCGCGTATTGGCAAAGTGGTGAATCCTGTGGTCGATGCACTATCTGGTGAGCCTGAATTTAAACATACACCTGTATTTGTACAGCCGTTTTATACACAGTGGCAAGGTGTACTGTATGTACGTGACGGCTTTGAGCAAATGGTGCAAAACACCATTCAAAACACGGTGTGGTGGACCAAAATTAAAACAGCGAAAGCGACACGTTTTGAGTTGGCAGATCGTAAAAAATTTAGAAACACGGTTCAGCAGCTGAAAACATTACTGCCATTTACCGATGAAAGCTTTGAATGGCTGAATTTGGAAGATCAAACTGCCGATTTGAGTCATACCGTGGTGCTGCAAGATGGGCATTTAATTGCCAGTCTATATATTGCGCAACGCTCTATGCTGCCAGACCGTGATTGGATTGCTGGCATGTTTAAGCGTGAACGACTAAGCGCAATGCACCGCAAAGCGCTGCTTGCAGGTCAGCCGATGAACATGACCAACAGTGCAGGTCCGCTGGTGTGCAGCTGCTTTAAAGTCGGTAAAAATACCATTATCGAAACCATTAAAGAAAAGAATATTAGCCATGAAAAACAAGTTACTGCATGTTTAAAGGCTGGCGGCAATTGCGGTTCGTGCTTATCAGAAATTCGAGGCTTAATTAAAGCCTGTCAGACGGAGTACGCAGAATGATGAAGAAAATCACCAAATCAGTAGGCTATCCAGAAACAGACTTGGTTATTTTGGCGGGCGGTCAGGCCCGCAGAATGAACGGCATGAATAAAGTGCTGCAAAAATTTGATAATGAAATTCAGCTGATTAAGATCCATCAGCAGTTGAAATCACGGGCTGAAAATGTCTGGATCAACAGCCATCGCGATCATTCGATTTATAAACGGCTCATTCCCTCGATCTGCTTTTATCAAGATGATGAAGCCGGATTTTTAGGGCCATTGATGGGGATGAAAAGCGCGTGGTCACATGTTGAGTCTGATTATGTTTTGTTTGTCCCGTGCGATGTGACCTATATCCCGAAGAAAGTGCTTTCGAGATTGCATCAGGCCATGCAGCGGGATCCCTTGTGTGAAGTAGCTGTAGTGGAAATTAATGGCAAAGCGCTGTATCCATTTTGTTTGCTGAAACGAAGCAGTCTCACAATGCTGCAGGTGCATCTTGATCAAAAACAGCGCAGTTTAAAAGGCTGTTTTGCCGAAATGCACATGCAAGTTGCACGTTTTCAAAATAATGCACTCTTTTTTCACAGCATTAACTCTCTAGATGAGCTGCAGCAGCACCGTCAGCTGAATTTTTTCTAAAAGCTGTACCTTTTGCGGAGCTTTCATTTCAAATAATGAGCCTAATGTGCTGTTTTTGAACCCAGAGAGAAAATCTACAGCCAATATGAAGCTTTTGAGCATGATATCTAGAGATAAAACAGACTGCTTTTATACCTTAAATAATGGGCTTAACGGCAATTTATATTTTTAATTGCTATTAGTTATTTATAAGTTATTGATTTTGTGTGTCAAAAAAACAAACCAAATCCTCTGAAATAAATATTCAAAAAAGCGCAAAGTTGGAACACTTATTGCAATTTTTACTGCAAGAAAAGAGGGCGCAAAATTTGTACTGAGCTAAGACAGGGCAAATGACAGCACCATGGAAGATAAACATGAACAGCATGACACAATTACAGCCAGCGACCATTTTTAAGGATCAGTTTGGCCGTGAAAAACGCAAATTGCGCATTTCAGTGACAGACCGCTGTAATTTTAAATGTGTCTATTGTATGCCTGAGCATCCTGAATGGATGAAAAAACATAATCTTCTTAGTTTTGAATCACTTTACAATTTTTGTGAGTTTATGGTGCTGCGCGGGATTGATCAAATCCGGATCACCGGCGGTGAACCTCTTATGCGTCAAGGCGTTGTACATTTTATTGAACAGCTGCAGCACCTCAGAAAGCTAGGCCTTAAACGTATTTCCATGACAACCAATGGACATTATCTGAAGCAATATGCACAGGCCCTAAAACAAGCTGGCCTAGATGGCATAAATATCAGCTTGGACAGTTTGGATGAAGCGCAATTTTTCCAGCTGACACAAAAACAATTACGGCCTGTATTAGACGGGATTGAAGCTGCTCAGCAAGCGGGTTTTGAAATAAAAATCAATGCTGTGTTAATGAAAGCTCTAAATGAACAGCAAATCATTCCATTAACAAAATGGGCGCTGCAACAAGGTTTCGAACTGCGGTTTATCGAGTTTATGCCGCTGGATGGTGATCAAAACTGGTCTAAAGCTGCGATCGTTACCGAACAAGACATACTGGATAAACTCAATACTGTTTTTGAAGTGCAAACAGTGCACGGTCAAGGTGCGTCACCAGCCAGATCTTACTTAATCAACGGCTTGCCTCTAGGTATTATTTCAACCATCAGCAATTCTTTTTGCGGCAGCTGCGACCGTCTAAGACTGAATGCGCAAGGCGAGTTTTTTAACTGCCTGTTTGCCCGAAAAGGTTTAAATCTCAGCCATGAAATTCAACAGCTGAAAAGCAGTAAAACAACAGAGTTAATGCCGCTCGATGCAATGGCTTTGCAGCAAAAATTAGGCGGTTACATTTGGCAGAAGGAACAAGGCTTTCATGCCATAACTACCCAATCCAGCCCATCTAGAAAAATCAGCATGCATATGATTGGAGGTTAAAGATGACTCATATCACCATCAAAATAGAATCTTTTGGCGCTATTGAACGCCTGCTGCCAGAGAATTTGAGTCTGACTTGCTTCGCACAGCAGTCGATTGCAGAGGTTTTGCAGCAAGTTACAGATCAATTTCCGGAGTCGTTCAGCATGCTTGAACGCTGCGCCTGCGCTATGGGAGAAGACATTGTGCCAAGGCAAACCGCATTGATGCAGGACAGCACCGTTGTGCTGTTGTCACCTGTGGCGGGAGGCTGAATATGGAGCTCAAGCATATTTCACGCATACAAGACACGGTATTCAGCCAAGCCGATTTTGACAGCATTAAGGCATTTCCTGAATGCGGCGGTATAGGTGTATTTATAGGCGCGGTGCGTAATCACCATGAAGGCAAAGCGGTAAAAGCTTTGAAATATACCGCTTATGCGCCTGTGGCTGAAAAAATGATCCGGCAAATTGAACAGGAAATTCAAGCCAAATACGGCGTGTCATATGTACGGGTTGTACACCGTATTGGCGCGCTGCAGGTCGGTGATACCGCCATTATCGCCATGGCCTATGCGCCGCACCGACGTGAGGCTTTTGCTGCCTGCGAAGAAGCGGTTGAGCGGGTTAAGCATGAAGTTCCTGTCTGGAAAGAAGAGTTTTATATGGACGGCAGCAGCCAATATGTAGAGGGCTGCTGTATTCGTAAAGATCATGTGCCCAAGGCGACAAGTCATGCAGCGCAGCATGCTCATATTCATGGCGAGTCATGTGAACATGCACATCAAAACAGCCATCAGACCATGCATTTGAACGCCAATATTTACCAATGGCACCTATAAAACTCCAAATTTAATACTGTAGACGCAAATGAATAAGATAAGGACAAAGCAATGAAAAATGTGGGCATGAAAGCGGAAAGTTACCGTACAGCAATTGCAACTGGAATTCTGCATGCGCCGCCAAATTGCATTGAACTGCTGCGTAATGGCAATACAGAAAAAGGCGATGCGCTGAAAACCGCACGGATTGCAGGTATATTGGGCGCAAAACGCACGGATGAACTCATTCCGCTGTGTCATCCGCTGCCGATCTACCGTGCAGATGTCGAATATGAATTATTTGAGGCGCATGTCGAAATCAGTGCTGTGGTCGAAACCATTGGCCCAACGGGTGTGGAAATGGAAGCATTAACTGCGGTCAGTCTTGCCGGTTTAACGCTGTATGACATGCTGAAACCGCACTGTGAGCCTGAAGATTTATGCCTAGATCAGGTGAAACTGCAAAAGAAAAAAGGCGGTAAATCACATTTTACCCGTGTATTGAAAGAAAGCTTATCGGCGTCGATTATTGTGCTTTCAGATACGGTTGCTGCCGGTAAAAAATCAGATACTGCAGGGCAAAATGTCCTCGAAATTTTAGAAGAAGCAAACTTCAGCAACATCAGCTATCAAGTGATACCGGACAGTCCTGAACAGCTTTTGGCTCTTATTGAACAGCATAAGACGCAATATCCGCTGATTTTGACCGTGGGCGGTACAGGTCTAGGCCAGAAAGATTTAACCGTTGAAACCATTCAGCCGCTGTTAAAACGGGAAATTCCAGGGCTGATGGAAGCATCCCGCAGTTTTGGGCAGAAACGCACCCCTTATGCGGCCCTCAGCCGCGGTGTTGCCGGCTATATTGATGACAGTTTAGTCATTACACTGCCGGGCAGCAGACAAGGCGCAAAAGAATCATTGATTGCCATTTTACCTGCCTTGGTGCATCTATTTGATGTGCAGAAGAATATTCCGCATGCAGGAGGCTACCAATGAACCAAGCCGTATTGCACGCAGGCTGCGGGGCCGAGACTGGACTGATTTCAGTGGACGAAGCGCTTACGCTGATTCAGACACATACGCAAAGTTTAGCGCATGAAACTTTGGCGCTTCAGCACGCTTTAGGCCGTTATTTGGCGGCAGATGTGCATTCACAAATTCAGCTGCCTTTATTTGCGCAAAGCGCAGTGGATGGCTATGCCATTTGCGCAGCGGGTGAAATTAAACCCGGCGCGCAATTTAAGCTGATTGGAGAAATCCGCGCAGGGCAAACGGCTCAAATAAGCTTAAAAGCAGGGCAAGCTGTCCGCATATTTACCGGCGCGCCGATACCTGAAGGCACGGCAACTGTAGCGCGGCAAGAAATTGTAAAGGCGGATAGACAGCAGATTGAACTGACTGCAGCCTTAAGCCCGCATGCAGATATTCGAGATGCAGGTGAGGAAATTTCATTTGGACAATGTTTAGCAGCGCGTGGTCAAAAGCTAACGGTTGGATCAATTGCAGCGCTCAGTATGGCTGGTATTTCACACTGCGAAGTTTTTGCCTATCCGAAAATTGCGGTCGTAATTACAGGTGATGAAGTTGCGCAAAATATAGAAGATTACCGTGCAGGTAAAATTTTTGATGCCAATGCGCCGTTGATTTCAGCATGGTTTCAGTCGCAGCACGTCCAAGTTGAAGTGATTCATATTGCAGATGAAAAACAGGCGGTTTTAGATTTATTCAACCGTTTAAAAGACAGCTTTGATTTAATTTTAACGACTGGCGGCGTATCTGTAGGTGATTATGATTTTGTTCGGCCGGCAGCCTTAGACATCGGTTTTCAGCAAATTTTCTGGAAAGTGAAACAAAAACCCGGCAAACCGATGCTGTTTGCACAATATCGACGTCCTGACAGCAGTTCCTGTTATTTACTCGGACTGCCGGGCAACCCCGCTGCAGTCTATGTCGGCATGCAAATTTATACAGATAGATTATTGAAAGCCCTACAAGGTCAAACACCTGCGCTGGACTGGTTCAGCGCAGTCATGACACATGACCTAAAAGCAGATGCACGTGAGCGGTTTTTAAGAATGTCGGCGCACTTTGATAAGCAAGGCAAGCTTCAACTAACCAGCCTGTCTAAACAGCAGTCGCATATGTTGAGCAATTTAATGCAAGCTAATTGCATTGTTCGGATTCCTGCAGGGCAGTCTGTGCAAGCAGGACAAATTCTTCAAGGCGTATTTATTCAGCATTAGGAGTTTGCTATGCGATTCAAATTTATTTTAGCACTAGGACTGAGCTTCATTGCTGGCGCATCTCAGGCGGAAACAGTCAAAATTTATGCTGCAGCCAGTTTAAGCAATGCTATCAGCGATATTGCAAAGCAATATCAGGCACAGAATCCAGACATCAAAATTGTACCGGTATTTGGCGCGTCATCTGCTTTAGCCAAACAGATTGAAGCCGGTGCGCCAAGTGATTTGTATTTTTCAGCAGATGTGGACTGGATGAATTATTTGGTGCAAAAACAGAAAATACCTGCAAAGCAAGTATTCAACATGCTAAGCAATGATTTGGTGCTGATTACGCCTAAAGCGGTGAATATGCAATTTAAAGCCGTGCCGCAGTTTAATTTTGCCAAGGCATTGAAAGGTCACTTATGTACAGGGCAAATGGAGTCTGTACCTGCTGGAAAATATGCCAAACAAAGCCTAACCAAGTTGGGCTGGCTATCAAGTTTGAATGGAAGGATTGTCGGGACAGATGATGTACGATCGGCTTTGGCTTTTGTTGAACGCGGTGAGTGCCAAGCGGGGATTGTTTACCGTACCGATGCGCTGATCAGTTCTAAAGTTAAAATAGCCGGGATTTTTCCAAATCATACTCATCAACCGATCATTTATCCATTGGCTTTAACACATCAAGGCGCAGCTAAACCTGAGGCCGTGAAGTTTTAC
Source organism: Acinetobacter sp. YH12086 (assembly GCF_013419345.1). Classification (NCBI taxonomy): domain Bacteria; kingdom Pseudomonadati; phylum Pseudomonadota; class Gammaproteobacteria; order Moraxellales; family Moraxellaceae; genus Acinetobacter; species Acinetobacter sp. YH12086. Next base: position 493,197 of record NZ_VPAF01000001.1, on the reverse strand, counting down.
CGTTATCTTAAAGACCATGCGCAAAGCAAAATGCTTTTTAAGCATTATGGCTTTGGTGTGAAAGGCTAAAGCATGCTCAGCCCAGAAGAGTGGAGCGCCTTGTTTCTGTCGGCTAAGGTTGCCGTTTGCGCCACTGTATTTTGCTTGCCATTTGCTATTGGGCTGGCTTGGGTGCTGGCGCGCTATGAGTTTCATTTGAAATTTTTAGTCGAAGCGCTGTTACAAATGCCGATGGTGCTGCCGCCGGTGGTTTTGGGTTATCTGCTGCTAGTACTGTTTGGTTCAAATGGCTGGATCGGCAAGCTGCTCAATGAATGGGGCATTCAACTGGCTTTTAATTGGAAAGGCGCCGTTTTAGCATCCATGATTGTGTCATTTCCGCTGGTTGTGCAGCCGATCCGTTTGTCTTTTCAAATGATCAATCAGCAGCTGGAGCAGGTTGCAGGCTCACTAGGCGCGCATCCGTTACGGGTATTTGCCTCGATCAGCCTGCCGCTGGCGTTGCCGGGCATTTTAATTGGCAGTATTTTAGGATTTAGCCGCAGCTTAGGTGAATTTGGCGCGACCATTACTTTTGTGGGCAATATTCCAGAGGAAACTCGAACTATACCGATTGCCATATATTCTCTAATACAGCAGCCCAATGGTGAAGAGGCCGCAATGCGTTTAGTTGTACTTTCACTGGTCGCAGCTTTTGGTGCATTGATTGCTAATTATTATATTTTACAGCGCTATCAGCGAAAACTCGGAACAAGCCATGCTTCAGTGTGATTTTCAGTTTCAATATGCAGGTTTTCAATTGCAGGCTCGGCTGCAGATGCAGGAACAGCTGCTTGGCATTATGGGGCCATCAGGTAGTGGGAAATCTACGCTGTTGAAAAATTTGGTTGGTCTGCTGCAACCGCAGCAAGGTTATATTTCGCTGAATACGCGTGAAGTGTTCGATGCGGCGCAAAAGATTAACGTGCCAATGCATAAACGCCGTATTGCGCTGATTTTCCAAAAAGCATGGCTTTTCCCACATATGAATGTGCAGCAAAATTTACAATATGCGGAGAACTTAGACGCTCAGGAAAATGCGAAATTTAAATTTGAGCAAGTGACTAATCTGCTTGAGTTACAGCCACTGCTCAAACGGCGGGCGCATGAACTTTCTGGCGGTGAGGCGCAGCGCGTTTCCATAGGACGCGCATTGCTGTCACAGCCTGACTTACTGCTGTTAGATGAACCGCTGACAGGACTGGACCGCAGGCTGAAAGATCAAATATTGCCATTTTTAAACACGGTGAAAGAACAGTTGGCGCTGCCGATGATATATGTTACGCATCATGGCGATGAGTTAGATTATTTAAAAGCCCATATTTTGTATCTAGAAAATGGTCAAATAAGTTTTTAAATAAATATAAATTATATAAGTAATAACAGTGAATTAGATGAAAAAATGGTATTAAGCTGCATCTTAAAGTTTTGATTAGAACTATGAAAAACTCATTTTCTAGATTAAATTGTTACAAAACAAGGGAGAACACAGCGTTTTCCCTTTTTTATTCCTAATGATCTTGGAAATAATGATTTGTACGACTGACCGTGCAGACAGGGAATCTAATCGATGCATGATGATAGCTTAGCCACACATAATTCAACTGCAAAACTGGGTGCAGGGCTATCTAATCGGCATATTACGATGATCAGTATTGGTGGGGTAATTGGTGCTGGACTATTTGTTGGATCATCTGCTGCTATCGCAAAAGCAGGTCCTGCCGCTGTTCTTGCTTATATTATTACCAGTATATTGGTTTTTTTAGTCATGCGAATGTTGGGGGAGATGGCAGTAGCTCAACCTGACACAGGCTCATTTTCAACCTATGCGAGAAAAGCCATAGGGCCTTGGGCGGGCTTTACCATCGGATGGTTATATTGGTGGTTTTGGGTTTTAGTTATTCCTATTGAAGCAATTGCCGGTGCAGAAATTTTGCATGCATGGTTTCCATCAATATCCAGCGCTGTATTTGCGACATTCTTTATTGTGCTGCTCAGTTTAGCCAACTTTTTTAGTACTCGAAGTTTTGGTGAGTTTGAATTTTGGTTTTCTCTGATAAAAGTCTTGGCTATTGTAATTTTTATCGCCATTGGACTCACCGCAATATTTGGATTTTGGCCATTAGCACCTGAAGTGAGTGGTGTAGAAAATCTGTTTAAAAATGATGGATTTATGCCAAATGGTCTGGGTGGTGTACTTTCAGCAATATTGATTTCAGCATTTTCATTCTTTGGTGTAGAAATACTATCGATCGCTGCAGCAGAATCAAAAGATCCTGAACAAAAAATTAAACGTGCAACCAATTTAGTATTGTATCGGGTCATCTTATTTTTTGTGGTTTCAATTTTTATAACGGTTGCATTGGTTGATTGGCGTTCACCGCAATTACAACAATTAGGCACCTTCCAGTATGTCTTGGTCAGTTTAAATGTCCCTCAATCAAAATTGATTATTGATAGTGTGGTCTTTATTGCGGTTGCAAGTTGTATGAATGCTGCACTTTATAGTTCATCAAGGATGTTATTTTCATTGGGGTCACGCAAAGAAGCACCTCAATGGGTCGCATCTATTAATGCCTCTGGTGTGCCTGCAATTGCAGTATTGGCATCGTCTGTAGTGGGCTTAATTTGCTGTGCAGTCAATTATTTATTTCCAGGCCAAGTATTTGGATTTTTACTGTCTACAACAGGTTCAATTGCCTTATTGGTTTATTTAGTGATTGCATTTTCACAGCTTAAATTGAGAACACAAATCGAAAAAAATGGAACTGAGGTTGCGTTTAAAATGTGGCTATTTCCATGGCTGACATGGGCAGTCATTTTGGTGATCTTAAGTGTGCTGATCTATATGTTTTTATCTCCAGCCTACAGTTATGAAACTTCATTATCTTTAGGTGTTACGACATTGGTGGTGCTCTGCGGCTTAGTTGTGACAAGAAAAGCTAAGTTGAAGAATGATTCAGAACTAAATTAAAAAAGTTTCGCTGATAAAAATCGTAATCATGAACCAATGGATTGTCTTTAGAATGTGCCGTGTCAGGGGATTAAAGCGAATGCGTTACGTTATATCTCTATGGCAATCCATTTTTAAGACAAATTCAAAGATTCACTTGACCTTCGACCGACTCCAAGCTTTATAATCGTTAAAATTTTCTTGATTGATACAATATGCGTTCTGCGACATGGATAACAGTCTTAGTCGGATTGTTCATGTTCCAAAGCCTTTGGAACGTGGCAGCCGCTTTCTGTGTGCATGAAGAGCAAACCCAAGTTGTTCAAAGCTATTATCATTTTGGTCATCATCAAAATACCTTATGCGTCAGCAGTGAAACCAATCCACAGCATTCGTTGCATCAAGCATCTGAATCAAGTAATAAACCAGTCAAAAATACCGCAAGTGATCTGCAACTCGGTGAAGATCATCAAGACCATTTGCCGTCTATGACGCATTAGATTGTACAAAATCAACAATCGATTCTTTTTATTGCGCATCAGGCCTTTGAATATTTGCCAAAATTTGTTTGGACGAATCTTTATCAAGCGCCTGATCTCTTACTGCAAACACCTCCTCCTGTTTATGCCCCGCTAATGGCGGGATAGCCTAAAGCATTCCCGCCACTTTTTTTAATAAATGAGTGGGAAAAATCATGTCTTTATATTTTACGGCGTTTATACGTCTAGGCTTAGCTGTCGGTATTTCGACGGCCATACAAAGTACTTTTGCGGAAAATGTTAGCAGTTTTGAATCTACATTTGCCAAGGTACAAAACGACCAAGCACAAACAGATATTTGGCTACTGCCAGTCCTTTACCGCTGCCTTAATACAGCTCGATCTCAATTACGGTTCATTCATTAGACAGAATGGATCGTATGGACTCAGGATTTATCAATATTTAAAATCAGCAAATCAGCATAAGCCGATACTCACCTGCATTTTCAACAGGTGCGCGGTGCACACAAGGCAATACGGGCTGTGTAGGATGATCCACCGCTAAACGCCATAGATGACCATTTCCTAGATTTACAGGCACAGCATTGTCTTTGAGCTGATAATGTAAATCAAAAAAATATTCTGATAAAAAATCATCAAATTCTGAGGCAGGGCCATCGTATAAAGCTTTGAGTTGCTCTCGTATTTCAGGAATTAAGATTTTTTGTGTGACTTGATCATTTGGCACAATATCACTAGAAGCACCATAATACGTACATAAAAAGGTATCGGTAGCGATGGGTGATCGATCAACATGAAAAGAATAAACATCAGTTGAGATGAAATCGAATTGATCATCGCGTTCATAGCATTTAAGCAAATTCAGCGAGGGTGATGCACCAAATGCTGTTAATTGTTGCATGTCATTTAAAATGATTTCTCTAGCTAAATGACCTTGCGCTGAAAGCTTTAATTCCATCAGATCATCTATAGAAACTTCAGTAATATTTTCAATCAGTTCGAGTTTTTTGACTACTTCTTTAAAGTCACCTTGTAAGCTACGTTGCCAGCAAAGCGCATTCATTTGACCTTCGAAATGACTGTGAATCAATTCAGAAAATGTAGTAACTACACCAATTTGAGGATGCTGGGAAAAAGGATTGCTCATAATAGGGATCGAATTAAATCTGAGGCGAAAATACTGCGTGCAAGGAATAGCCAGAAGGAATCAGCAGTTTCATTTTATCTTAAAACACAAACTGCTATACAAGATTATTTGAGCGTAGGTATTAATCGTTACGCTTTCTGTTTGGCTTTTTGGCGTAAGACATACAAATATAAACTTTCTACTTTTTCACGTGCCCAAGGTGTAGTTCGTAAGAATCGCAGTGAAGATTTAACGCTTGGATCTATGCAAAAACATCTAATTTCAATTTTGCGGCTTAAGCCTTCAAAACCACCATAGTAATCCAATAGTTCATCCAAGATGTCAGCAAGTTTTTTGCCGTGTAAAGGGTCATTGGAGGTGCTCATATTAGATCAATCATATTTTGGGAGACCATTATTATAACCTGAGCGAGTTGAAAAAAGTGGGAGCTTGAACTGAAATGTGATTCATATTCAATATTTAACATATTTCCGAAGCCATTTTGCAAGACTAAAATTTCTTAAAAACAAAGAAACACTCTAGATAAGATCTTGGGTATGAGATTTATAAGCGTAAAATTAATAAAAGAAGAATTAACATTCATAAAATAATTAATTTAAACAATTCATTTTTAGTTAGTCAGCCTATACTTCTTTTGACTGTTAGTATATGCAGAAATTTATAAGCATCAGTCAAGAAAAAACTCGGATTGAAAAGTCCGAGTCAAGTCTTATTTTTAATGACATCATGTGCAAGTCATTTTAAAAATCTAAACGCTAAGATTATTTCCAAACAAATGGCGATTTCTTTTGTGCATTCTCAGCTTCATCGGTTGGTTCCAGTGTAATACCTGTGCGGTCTTTAAGTACACAGATTGCAATGAAAGCAATAACAGCCATAACCGTCAGATAGGTGCTTACCAAGAAAATGCCGTTAGCTTTAGTGATTAAAGCTGCAGCAATCAGGGGAGCAAATGCACCACCAATGATTGAACCCAGTGCATAAGTAATCGAAATACCAGAGAATCGAATAGATGCAGGAAAGAGTTCAGAATAATAAACAGCTTGCACACCATAGGTGATTCCAATTCCCATAGCGAGTATTGCTAAACCAAGCATAATGTATACATATTCACCAGTGCTAACCAATGGGAATAAGAATAGTGCAGTTAAAATTTGAATGATTGAACCTAAAATATAAATAGGTTTTCGACCAAATTTATCGGACATGACTGCTGAAAGCCAAGTAAAGAATGTCCAAATGACTGCAGAAGTACAGACTAAACTCAAAATTGTTGGTCGATCTAATGCCATGCCATTTGGATTAGTAGTAAAACTTTGAATGAAACCGCCTGCTGTCATATAACCAAGTGAAGTTGTACCAGCAGTAAGAAGGGAAGCTGTTAAAATAAGTTTTTTATACTCAGAAAATAGTTCCCGTATTGGTTTTTTTGCTGTGCCTTTACGCTCTTTTAATTGTTCGAACACTGGACTTTCTTCAACTGAGCGACGAATCCAATAGCCTAAACCAAATAAAATAATACTGAGTAAAAATGGTACGCGCCATCCCCTCGCCATCTCACAGAGCAAGGTGAAATTCGTCGTTGCTATTCGATTTGTAGTGATGTGCAAGAAGATATGAGTATTGCCATTAAAAAAATTGATCAAGGTCAATTTTCAACATGGGCAAATGAAAACCTCAAAGCAGGGGATGTGTTAGAGGTGATGCCACCTCAAGGGGTTTTTTTCCAAAAAGCAGCAAAAGTCGGTGGACAACATTATTTAGGCTTTGCTGCAGGCAGTGGAATTACGCCAATTTTATCCATCGTGAAATCAGTGCTGAATCGTCAGCAAGATGCCACATTTACACTGGTTTATGGCAATCGTTCATGGAAACAAACCATGTTTGCTGAACAAATCATGGATCTTAAAGATCGCTTTCATCAGCGTTTGCAATTGGTGAATATTTTTTCACGTGAATTGAATGACAGCGAGATCTTTAACGGTCGTATTGATACTGAAAAGCTCCAGCAGTTGGCCAAAGCCGGTTTGATTCGTACAGATACTGATCACTGCTTTGCCTGTGGTCCAGAAGAGATGATGACGGCCGTTGAGGAAATTTTGCCGACGCTAGGGATTGAGCGCAGCAAGATTCATACAGAACGTTTTAATACAGGTACGACTACAAAAGCATCAGCACAACAAGTTGCGCAACGTAGTGAAGAAAAGGTCAACATTATTTTAGATGGTCGTGAGTTGATCATTGAGGTATCAAAACAAGATGACAGCATCCTCGATGCCGCATTACGTGCAGGTGCAGATTTACCTTATGCCTGTAAAGGTGGGGTGTGTGCCACCTGTAAGTGTAAGGTACTTGAAGGTGAAGTCGAGATGGCCATCAACTACAGTCTTGAAGAGGATGAAGTTGCAAGAGGTTATGTCTTGAGCTGCCAAGCCCGTCCAACCACTGCCAATGTACGCTTAAGTTTTGATGAATAACGCCGTGTGGAATGAAAGTATGGACATGCAATATCTAAAAAGTAGTTCTCCAAAAACCGGTGTGGTGCTCATTGAACTGAATCGCCCTGAAAAACGCAATGCCTTAAACAATGCCACATTGCAAGAGCTCGCGGATTATCTAACAACCTTAGATACAGACCGTGAAGTGCGTGCAGTCGTGATTACAGGTCATTCACAATGCTTTGCTGCAGGTGCGGATTTGAATGAGCTTGCCCAACTTGATGTGGTCAGCATTCAACAGGATCAACGACCACAGTTGTGGAAGCGGATTGATGAGTTTTCAAAGCCTTTAATTATGGCCGTCAACGGTTATGCCTTAGGTGCAGGTTTTGAATTGGCATTGCATGGTGACATTGTGTTGAGTGGTGAAAATGCACAATTTGCTTTACCAGAAATTGGTTTAGGCATGTTGCCCGGGGCAGGTGGAACACAGCGTTTGGCACGTCTCGTCGGTCAGCAACTGTGTATGCGTTGGGCAATGACAGGTGAAATGATCAGCGCCCAGACCGCATTGCAACACGGGATCAGCAGTCAAATTTGCCCAACAGCTTTAACGGTGCAATATGCCGTTGAATTGGCAGAAAAAATTGCCAAGCAAGCACCCCTAGCGATTCGTGTGATTAAACAGTCGCTAAAAAGTATTCATGAAGTGACCCTAAGCCAGGGTTTAAAACTCGAGCGTCAACATTTTGTGTGGTTGGCAGCAACCCAAGATCGTCAGGAAGGCATTCAAGCTTTCTTAGAAAAAAGACAACCCGCATTTAGAGGTGTGTAATGGATTACCAAACAATTATTGTCGAAGAAAAAAATGCAGTCGGTTATTTAACCTTTAACCGTCCAAAGCAACTTAATAGCTTTAATGAAACTATGCACAAAGAAGTCTCAGGAGTTCTCAAAGCATGGGCAAAAAATGCTGAGATTCGTGCAGTGGTGATTTCTGCGGAAGGTCGAGGTTTTTGTGCGGGACAAGATTTAAGTGACCGCGTGGTTGATCCAAATGCCGATGCACCTGATTTAGGCCGCTCGATTGAAATGTATTATAACCCACTGATCAAACTGATTACTGAAATGCCGAAACCAGTGCTGTGTGCAGTGAATGGTGTAGCAGCGGGTGCAGGTGCCAACATTGCTTTGGCGTGTGACATTGTACTGGCTGCAAAATCAGCATCCTTTATTCAAGCCTTTTGTCGTTTAGGTTTAGTTCCAGATTCGGGTGGAACATGGTTTTTGCCACGTTTGGTTGGTCGTGCACAAGCAATGGCTTTGGCTATGCTTGGCGATAAGATTCCTGCTGAGCAAGCACAACAATTGGGCATGATTTGGCAAGTGGTTGAAGACGAAAAACTGAAAGCCGAAGCCAGCAAATTGGCAGAACATTTAGCGACACAACCCACTTATGGTTTGTCATTGATTAAAAAAGCCATTCATGCTGCAGCAGCTAATAGCCTCGATGAGCAATTGATTTTAGAACGTGATTTACAGCGTTTAGCAGGGCGTAGCAGTGACTATCGTGAAGGCGTACAAGCCTTTATGCAAAAACGTACACCACAATATACAGGATGCTAAATCATGGCAGAACTTCACTTACAGCATGCCCCTGTGGCAGTGATTGGTGCCGGTACCATGGGCATCGGCATTGCACAATTGGCGGCCATGCATGGCCATCCGACCCATGTGTATGATGTCGATCCACAACGTGTAGAAAGTGCTTTTGCTGCACTAAAACAGCAATTACAAAAACGTGTAGATGCCGGAAAAATGGCGGCTGATCTCTTGCAACTGGCCTTGTCCAATTTAAACGTGGCAGCGGATTTACACGAGTTAGCAGACAGCCAACTGATTGTAGAAGCGATTGTAGAAAACAAAGAAGTTAAACAAAAGCTATTTCAACAGCTTGCTGATATCTGCTCGCCTGAGACGATCTTTGCATCCAATACATCTTCAATCTCGATTACTGCGATTGCTGCCAATATTCCACATCCAGAACGCGTGGTCGGTTTGCATTTCTTTAACCCAGCACCAGTGATGAAGTTAGTGGAAGTGATTGCAGGCTTAAAAACAGACCCAGCAATTTCTGATGCTTTAGTCAGCTTGATGACAGCATGGAAAAAAGTGCCAGTACGTGCCAAATCCACCCCAGGGTTTATCGTCAATCGTATTGCACGTCCTTATTATGCGGAAGGATTTCGTGCCCTGCAGGAAAATGCGACCACGCCTGAGCAACTTGATTTTATCATGCGTGAATGTGGACGCTTTTCGATGGGGCCGTGTGAGCTGACCGATTTAATTGGCCAAGACATTAACTTTTCTGTCACACAGAGTGTCTATGATGCCTTTTTTGATGAACCGCGTTACCGTCCATCCTTAATTCAAAAAGAATTAGTTGATGCAGGCTGTTTCGGTCGCAAAACTCAACAGGGTTTTTATGACTATCGAACGGAACATTCTAAAAAAGTGTATCAACTCCCTGTGATTTACAGTAAATCACCTGAAAAAATTGAGGTGGTGGTCAAAGGTGATTGGTCACATTCACTGGGTTTAATCGCACTATTGCAACAATCTGCACATATTCATCTGCGTATTGAAGCGGCGCCTACGGCTGAAATTCTCATTGGTGATGTGTCTTTACGTTTATCAATGGGGCAATCTGCCGAGATTGATTATGCAACACAAAAAGTGGTACTGATGGATTGGCATGGCGATTGGTCACAAGCCAAAGCCATTGCAGTTACAGCTTCACTAGCATGTACTGAGATAGATCAAAAAACGATTGAACAGTTGTTTATCGGTCTTAATATTATCCCGATTTGGTCACAGGATCATCCAGGCTTATATGTGCTGCGCACTATTGCCATGTTGGTCAATGAAGGATGCGAGGCCGTTTTACATCAAATTGCGTCTGAACAAGACATTGATGCAGCCATGAAATTTGCTGTGAATTATCCTAAAGGACCATTCCAATGGGCACAAGAATTAGGATACAACATTATTTTACAGACTTTGCAAAATCTGTATCGTATTTATGGTGAAGAGCGTTATCGTCCTAATCTATATTTATTAAAAAAAGCGGCACAAGGACATGTGTCAACGCAGCAGCCATTACGCGCTGCCAGTTAAGGATAAAATGATGCAAGACGTATTTATTTTTGATGGGATTCGTACCCCAATTGGGCGCTATGCCGGTGGTTTAAGTAGTATTCGTACCGATGATTTGGCTGCATTGCCGATTCAGTATTTGAAGCAACAACATCCAAATTTGCCTTGGACGGAGGTCGATGAAGTGATTCTCGGCTGTGCCAACCAAGCGGGTGAAGACAATCGTAACGTGGCACGGATGGCAAGCTTGCTTGCCGGTTTACCTGATAGTGTACCTGCCATTACCGTGAACCGTTTATGTGCTTCAGGTCTTGATGCAGTGGGGCTTGCTTCACGTGCGATTAAATCGGGTGAAGCGCAGTTTGTATTAGCGGGTGGGGTGGAAAACATGTCACGTGCGCCCTTTGTTCAGTCTAAACCGACGAGTGCATTTAGCCGTACACCTGAAATTTTTGATACCACTATTGGTTGGCGTTTTATCAATCCGCTATTTAAAGCCAATTTTGGCGTCGACAGCATGCCTGAAACTGCTGAAAACGTGGCAGAAAAATACAATATCAGCCGTGCCGATCAAGACCAATTTGCCTACAACAGTCAGCAAAAAGTCGCAAAAGCACAGGCTGAAGGTCGCTTTGAGCGTGAGATTCTACCAGTCGAGATTAAAAGCAAAAAAGGTGTAGTGCGTGTTGCTCTAGATGAACATCCACGTGCAGAAACCACACTAGAGGCTTTAAATGCACTTAAAGCACCATTTCGTAAAGAAGGAGGTTCAGTCACAGCAGGCAATGCATCAGGTGTCAATGATGGTGCTGCATGTTTACTCTTAGGTAATAACGCCTTTGCTGAGCAGCATGGTTTAACTCCCCAAGTGAAAGTTTTAGGGATTGCAAGTGCCGGTGTAGAAGCACGTTATATGGGTATTGGGCCTGTGCCTGCAGTGCGTAAAGTTTTAGCACAAACGGGCTTAACTTTAGAGCAAATGGATGTGATTGAACTCAATGAAGCCTTTGCAGCACAAGCTTTAGCTGTGATTCGTGAACTGGGTTTAGCGGATGATGATGCACGTATCAATCCAAATGGTGGTGCCATTGCTTTGGGCCATCCACTTGGCATGAGTGGTACACGTTTAGTCCTTACCGCAATGCATCAACTCAAAATTCAACAAGGGAAATATGCGCTTTGCACCATGTGTGTGGGCGTTGGGCAAGGTGTTGCCTTAATACTCGAAAATATCAATTCAGGACGTAATTGATTGACATAAAACAAGCTGTCGCGATGACTGCGTAAGGAGTAAGACAATGAATAAAAATGCAATGGAACACATCGAAACCGCATCTGTAGATGAATTACGTCAACTGCAAGTTGAGCGTTTAAAAAAGACGCTCAATCATGCTTATCATAACAGCACGGTGTATAAGCAAAAGTTTGATGAAGCAGGTGTACATCCGGATGATTTTAAACATCTTGAGGACTTAGCAAAATTTCCTTTTACCACCAAAAAAGATTTACGTGACAATTATCCATTTGGCATGTTTGCGGTGCCTCAAGAGCAAATTGTGCGCGTACATGCTTCATCGGGAACCACAGGTCAACCGACGGTGGTTGGCTATACCCAACATGACATCAATATCTGGTCGGACGTAGTCGCACGATCGCTGCGTGCTGCAGGGCTAAGCAGTAAAGACACCATTCAAGTGTCGTATGGTTATGGTTTATTTACCGGTGGCTTAGGTGCACATTATGGCGTAGAGCGTTTGGGTGCTACTGTCATTCCAATGTCAGGCGGGCAAACAGACAAACAAGCGCAGTTAATTCACGATTTTAAACCAACAGCACTCATGGTGACACCATCGTATTGCTTGAATATCATTGAAGCCCTTGAGAAAAAGTTTGGTTCAGCCAAAGACTGTTCTATTAAAACTGGTGTATTTGGTGCTGAACCTTGGACCAATGAAATGCGTAAAGAAATTGAAACGCGTTTAGGTATTGATGCTTTAGACATTTATGGCTTATCTGAGGTCATGGGTCCTGGGGTGGCAATGGAATGTTTAGAGTCCAAAGATGGCCCAACCATTTGGGAAGATCATTTCTATCCAGAAATTATCAATCCTGAAACAGGCGAAGTGGTGCAAGATGGTGAGCTGGGTGAATTGGTATTCACGACAATTACCAAAGAAGGCATGCCGGTTATTCGTTATCGTACCCGTGATCTGACACGTTTACTGCCAGGCACATCACGTACCATGCGTCGTATGGATAAAATTGTCGGTCGCAGTGATGACATGATGATTATTCGTGGTGTGAATGTGTTCCCATCGCAAATTGAAGAGCAAATTTTGCAAATTCCACAATTAATTGCCAATTATCAGATTCATATTTGTAAGCAAGGTCACTTGGATACATTGCATATTCGCACTGAAATGCGTCAAGATAGCAGTCCTCAATTGGCGATGCAGCTTGCAAACCAATTAAAATCACAGATTAAAACCATGGTGGGGATTAGTGTGAGTGTTGAAGTGCTGAATGAAGGGAGTTTACCTCGCTCTGAAGGCAAAGCGCAGCGCGTTTTTGATATTCGACAATCCGCTTAAATGAACATGCCTGACGATAAAGGTCGTCAGGCAATTCAATAGGTAAATGAAAACGCAATGAATCCTAAATTAAAACAAATTATTGATGAGTTTATTCAACGTGAAGCGCTCAGTGGGACTTCATTGGTCATGACCATTTTTGGTGATAGCATTTATCACCGTGGCGGTGTCATCAGTCTTGCGAGCTTAATTCAGCTAATGGACGTATTTGGATTGAATGAACGTTCAGTACGTACTGCGGTCTTTCGTTTGGTACAAAATGGCTGGCTCAGTTCAGAGAAAATTGGGCGCACCAGTTATTACCGTATTACGGAAAGTAGTCGTCAGCGTTTTATCATGGCTGATCAGAAAATTTATGGCTTTAGTCATAAAGATTGGGATAAAAAGTGGGACTTGGTGCTCCTTAGCTCAGTTGAACTTGAAAATAAATTGGTCTTAAAGAAAGAGCTTGAATGGTTAGGTTTTGCCAATATCGCGACCAATGTCATGGCATATCCGGGCTGTGATCAACAAAAGCTGCAAAATTTATTACTCAGTCATCAAATGACCGATCAAGTGGTGGTATTTCGTGCCGAAACCTTAGAACTTTGGCAAGAATCTTATCCCACCATTAAACGTATGGTGGTTGTGAATTGGCCTATTCAAGAATTACATCAACGCTATGAAAAATTTATTAGTGATTTTCGTGAGTTTTTCTATTTTGTTGAGCAAGAAGAAGAAATAGATGCCGTCCAAGCCTTTCAAATTCGTGTCTTATTGATTCATCAGTTCCGTCGTATTTTACTCAAAGATCCAAATTTACCATTTGAGTTGTTACCGACGGACTGGCTGTCGTTAATTGCACGTAATTTAAGTACCAATTTGTATCAGGCGGTATTTATGGCAGGCGATGAGTTTTTCTTAAATGTTGCACGTACGGCTGAAGGCAGTATGCCGCCCGCACACCCACAGTTCTATAAACGTTTTGGTGGTTTAAAACAGCCAGATTTGAGCTATTAAGTTAGCGTCTAATTTAAAATTAACAATAAGGATAGAGCAATGCCGTGCTATGCCATTGATGGCGTGATTCCTGTGGTCGATCCTCAGGCTTATGTACACCCAAACGCCGTGTTGATTGGCGATGTGATTATTGAGGCAGGGGTTTATATTGGACCTTTTGCTGCCTTACGTGCTGACTTTGGCCGTATTCATATTCAAAAAAATGCCAATGTACAAGATTCTTGTACCATTCATGGCTTTCCAAACAGTGTGACCTTGGTGGAAGAGTATGGTCATGTTGGTCATGGTGCTATTTTGCATGGCTGTGTGGTACGCAAGAATGCCCTCATTGGCATGAATAGTGTGATTCTCGATGAAGCTGTGATTGGGGAAAATGTGATTATAGGTGCCAACAGTACAGTTAAGGCAAAAGCAGAGATTCCTAATAATATGCTGGTATTGGGCAGTCCTGCACGGGTGGTGAGAGCCTTAACCGATCAAGAAATTGCTTGGAAACGTCATGGTACGGCCCAGTACATTGAGTTAACCGAGCGTTGTCTCAACAGTCTACAAGTGGTAGAACCTTTACCCCATGACACAGCGGAACGTTTAACCTATAAAAATTTTCAGGCAGATCATGTCTTAAAGCAAGATATGTAAGCTATTTACATATTCAATTCATCTGTCCAAACGTCTCTGGCTTGTTGCAAATGTCCGCTTTGATATACAGCGTTGCACCTAATTCGGTGGCGTTTAGATCAATATCATAATCTGAAGAGAAGCGCATCCAGGTTCCCGTAGGATATACATGGTGTGCTGAGCTAAGCGCACCTTGCAAGGATAAAAATTTCAATGCCATGTTCAGCACTTTCAGCCATGTATTGATTGGGTTTTAATTTTTCCAAAAAAGTCTGTTCAACATTTGATTTAAATAAGGAGCAGATTTCTCGGCCTTGCTGAATACGTCAATGCTTTGGGTCATGAGTATTAATGCGTGTTGGAGTCACTTCATGTTCTGTCATTTGTATGAGTTTGACAAAAATTTGGCAACCCATTTCACTCGATACCCGATGGCTAGATTGATGTGGATTACGCATATACCATCCTGCAAGATAGTGTTGATCCTCATTTTCAGTAAATGTTCCAATTAAGACCAAAACCTCGTCACAAAGGGGTGAGTATGTTCAGTGAATTGAGCCTTTGGCGAAAATTTAATCACACTGGTTGCACGCGCTTTTTCTGCACCAAGTCGGTCAAGCATCATACCATTGACTTCACCGCCTGGAGATTTGATCCAATGGTAATCTTGCGGAGTGATGATAATTGGTTTTGAAAAATCAGCATGAAGATGCATAACACAAAAGGTGAGAGCAGGTCCGAGTAATCACAAGGGTCTTAGTACAAGGAGATACTATGATGATTAATGGTTCAATTTAGCGGTTCAAAAGTATCCTTACACCGCATAGCAAGATCAGCATTGTGATTATCTATAAACAAAATACCTGTTGCGACTTTAACTTCTCCACAGCGCCCAAAATTTTATAATTTCAAGCCCAAGACGGAATTTCTTACGAGCAGATTGCGACTTTATATAGTAATAATGTGATATGGACTTACGTTAATTTGCTTTAAAAAGCATATAGTTGCTTGGACTTTTTGGTGATTTTAAAGATGATTATGGTTATATACATGGGGTTCTGCTTGTTTCTTAGGAATTGATCAAGATGCCAAATATGTGTCAAAGCATATTTTAAAATGTTATCAAATTTTTCAAATATGCTGGGAGGATTGCTTGGCGTTAATATGACGCATAACAAGATGACTCTAGGAAAATAGGGTCATTTTTCGATGTTCTGTTTTAAATCCTAAGAAAAACGTCATGTGACAATTTTTTGGAATCAAAGCATTAAACAAGTGATCAATGTGAGAAAATAAGAATAGTTTTTGTGCCAATTAAAGAATCAGAGAATTACGTAAGCCAGACAATAGGTCTGTCTATAAAAGTTAATTTTGAAATTTTACCATCTCTAAGTAACTGATTTAGCTATATCGATTTTTGATAAAAAAACTTAATTTTGAAATTCACTGTGATTTCAAGTTAAAAATGAAATTATAACCAGTGGACGTTTTTTTTAAGAAATTAAAGCTAATAATGAAATCTTAGATAAAAAAACAGTAGAAATAAATTAGGACGAATAATTATGATTTCTTTATAAGCAGTGATTTATAACAACTTTGATATCATCAATTCCTGTTAATACATTATATTCATACTTACAAGGACTACCACCTAATACAGAATAAAGAAAGTTTTTCTTATCTTCTATACTTAAATCCCGAAATTTTATTAAATTTTTTTCATCATTACTATTTAGTATAGAAGAATACATTTTCAATGAATTCATGAGTTTATATAGTGAATAAAATGAGATATATTTATAAGTCCCATTTTTAGACTTGAGTACGTCTATAAAAGAATTTTCAATAAGAAACTTTAGTGTAGAAGGGCTTTGTTGCACAAACCTATCTGTAAAGGCTTTTTCAGCGATATAATTTTCAAATGAAGAAGCCTACACACAAAATCTACCGCACAACCAATTGGCCCGCATATAACCGAGCACTCATGAGTCGCGGAAATATTGCCATTTGGTTTGATCCTGCTACGCAATGGTATGCTCCATCAAAAGGCAAACAAGGGCGAAATCAAACCTACTCCGACGCAGCTATCCAATGCTGCTTAATGATTAAATCTCTATTCCGTTTGTCTTTACGTATGGTCACTGGCTTTGTGCAAAGTCTGATTAAACTTTGCGGATTAAATTGGACCGCACCAGATTACAGTACGCTTTGTAGAAGACAAAAGCATATTGATATTGCAATCAGCTACCAAAAAAGTAGCGATGGGCTGCATCTACTCGTAGACTCTACAGGCATGAAGTTTCTAGGTGAGGGCGAATGGAAACGCAAGAAACATGGAGCTGAATATCGTCGCCAATGGCGTAAACTACATATTGGTATAGATGCCAAAACCCTACAAATACGCGCTATTCAGCTCACAACCAATAATGTCAGTGATTCACAGGTGCTTGGTGATTTACTTAATCAGATTCCACAAGATGAGCAGATTGACTCTGTTTATACCGATGGAGCTTATGACACCAAGCAATGCCGTCAGGTCATTGCAGATCGGCAAGCGCATGCGGTGATTCCACCTAGAAAAAATGCGAAACCATGGAAAGATACAAAGAGTAGCTCGCTAGAGCGAAATGAATTACTTCGAACAGTTAAACATTTAGGCAGGACATTATGGAAAAAATGGTCAGGCTATCATCGCCGCAGTTTGGTGGAAACCAAGATGCATTGCATCAAATTATTAGGCGATAAATTAATGGCAAGAAGCTTTCCTAGTCAGGTGAATGAGATCCATGCACGTGTAGCAGTCCTTAACAGATTTACGGAATTAGGTCGCCCACTTACCCAAGTTACGCCTTAAATTTGGATCAATTAGGGGCGCTTTGCATTTCAAATCTTTGTGCAACAAAGCCCCGCAAAACTAAAAATGTATTCAAAAAATTGATATATTAAAATTCAAGTAAAAACTATATTTAATTTACATAAGTTTGCATAATTTACATATTGTTGCGCACAGTGAGGGGTATATGTCTAAAAAGGATTTGTCAGAACGTGAGATTTGTACTCGTTTTATCTATCCTGCTCTAATAAATGCAGGGTGGACAGCGCAACAGATCCGTGAAGAAGTGACTTTTACAAAAGGTCAAATCATGGTTCGTGGCAAATTGCATACTCGTGGTGAAACCAAACGTGCAGACTATATTCTCTACTATAAAAAGAACATCCCGATTGCGGTGATTGAAGCCAAAGACAACAATCATACTCTAGGCGCTGGTATGCAACAAGCGCTTGGTTATGCTGACTGTTTACAAACTCCCTTTGTATTTTCCACGAATGGAGATGGCTTTCTTTTACATGACCAGACAGGTTTGTTTAATCCAAATAAGGTGGAAACAGAGTTAGGTTTAGATCAATTCCCAGCACCAGATATGTTATGGAATCTATATCAGCAGCATCATGGTGTAATATCACCTGAAGCAAAAGCTATTGTTGAATTTCCTTATTACGATGATGGTACAGATCGCACACCACGTTATTACCAAACCAATGCGATTAATAAGACATTAGAAGCAATTGCTCGTGGGCAAGATCGTGTCTTATTGGTTATGGCAACAGGTACAGGCAAGACCTATACCGCTTTTCAGATCATTTGGCGTTTATGGAAATCTGGTGCTAAAAAACGCATTCTCTTTTTAGCTGACCGTAATATTCTAGTTGATCAAACCAAGAATAATGACTTTAAACCCTTTGGCGACAAGATGACAAAAATCACCAATCGCACGGTTGATAAAAGCTATGAAATCTATCTGTCCTTATACCAGGCTGTAACAGGTTCAGAAGAAGAAAAGAATATTTATAAGCAGTTTACTCCTGAATTCTTTGATCTAATCGTGATTGATGAATGTCATCGTGGCAGTGCTAAAGCAGATTCCGCATGGCGTGACATTCTTGAATATTTTAGTTCAGCGACCCACATTGGTTTAACTGCAACACCCAAAGAAACTAAAGATACATCCAACATTACTTATTTTGGTGAGCCTGTATATACCTATACCTTGAAACAAGGGATTCAAGATGGTTTTCTTGCACCTTACAAAGTGATTCGTATTGATATAGATAAGGATCTGCAAGGGTGGCGACCAGCTAAAGGGCAAAAAGATAAACACGGTAATGAAATCGAAGATCGTATCTTTAACTTAAAAGATATGGATAAAACGCTTGTCCTCGAAAAGCGTACAGAGTTAGTCGCTAGAAAAATTACAGAGTATTTGAACAGTACTGACCCGTATGCCAAAACCATTGTGTTCTGTGACAATATCGATCATGCAGAGCGTATGCGTCAGGCACTTGTGAACCTGAACCCTGAGAAAATTAAAGAAAATCGCAAGTACGTGATGCGCATTACAGGGGATGATCAAGAAGGTAAAGCCGAACTAGATAACTTCATTAACCCTGAAGAACGTTATCCTGTCATTGCAACCACTTCTAAACTCATGACCACAGGGGTTGATGCCCAAACTTGTAAATTGATTGTTCTCGATCAGCATATTCAATCCATGACCGAGTTCAAGCAGATCATTGGTCGGGGTACACGAGTAAATGAAGAGTTTGGAAAGTCTTGGTTCTCCATTATGGACTTTAAGAAAGCGACAGAATTATTTAGCGATCCTGCTTTTGATGGTGAACCGGTCGTGATTTATGAACCAAAAGATGGGGAACCGATTATCCCTCCAGAAGAAAAAGACGATGGAGAAGTTGGTGGTGATACAACTGCGGGGCCAACGATTTTCGATCCTCCCACAGATAGTGGCGATGATGATACTGAAGGTGAACCACCTAAAAAATTTGTTGTGAACAATGTTCCTGTGAAAGTTATTGGGGAACGTATTCAGTTCTATGACAATGATGGCAAGTTAGTCACAGAGTCACTTAAAGATTACACCCGTCAGCATATTCTGAAGGATTATAAGTCTTTAGATACCTTCCTTCGAAAATGGAAAGGGGCAGATAAAAAATCGCTAATTATTGAAGAATTTCAAAAACAAGGTGTAATTTTTGAAGCACTGGAAGATGAAGTTGGTAAGGACTTCGATGCTTTTGATCTGATTTGTCATATTGCTTTTGATCAGCCAGCACTGACTAAAAAAGAACGTGCCAATAACGTCCGTAAACGTAATTACTTTACCAAATACAACGAGCAGGCGCGTCAGGTGTTAGATGCATTGCTGGACAAGTTTGCTGATCAAGGGATTCAGCCGATTGAAGATGTGCAGATTTTAAAAGTTCCACCTTTTAATCAGATAGGATCACTCATGGAGATTATTCAGTCCTTTGGTTCGGTTGAAGAATATACAAAAGCACTGAAAGAACTAGGCGATCAACTTTACGATGATGTGTCTTAAGGTTGCTGTCTGTTAAACTCTTGCACAAATTTAATATTAATGATTTGAAGTCGAATTATGAGCATTTCGGGAACAATTAAGTCTATTCAAGATACCATGCGTGAAGATGTGGGCGTAGATGGTGATGTACAACGCCTTGGTCAGTTGGTTTGGATGCTTTTCCTGAAAGTGGTTGATGACCGTGAAAAAGAAGCAGAAACTCTTGCATTTTTTGAAGGCAAGACCTTTAAATCACCAATTCCTGAAGAATTCCGTTGGCGTAACTGGGCAGCCAATGATGAAGGTATTACTGGGGATGCGCTTAAAGACTTTATTGATAATCAGCTTTTCCCAAGATTACAAAATCTTGCTCAGGAAAATGATGATCCTCGTGCGCGTGTAGTACAGTCTGTTTTTGCAGATGCCTATAACTACATGAAGTCAGGTGGTCTGATTCGTAAAGTGATTAACCAGATTCAAAAAGGCTTTGACTTTAATAAATCAAGTGAGCGTCACGCTTTCGGTGACATTTACGAGCAATTGTTGCGTGATCTGCAAAATGCGAAAAACTCAGGCGAGTTTTATACCCCTCGTGCAGTCACCACGTTTATGGCACAAATTATTGATCCAAAATTGCATGAATCTGTGCTTGATCCTGCATGTGGTACGGGTGGCTTTTTAACCTCAGCCATTGAGCATAAGCGTGCAAACTATGTCAAAAATGCCGATGATGAAAAAGTCTTGCATGACAGCATTTACGGTATTGAGAAAAAACCTTTACCGCATTTGCTTTGCACCACCAATATGATTTTGCACGGCATTGATGTGCCTGTAAAGATCCGTCGAGACAATACCTTGTCTTATCCATTGATTTCATGGACAGCAGATAAGCGTGTGGACGTGATTCTGACCAACCCACCATTTGGTGGGACAGAAGAACAAGGCATTGAGAAGAATTTCCCGTCTAAGTTCCAAACCCGTGAAACTGCCGATTTGTTTATGGTGCTGTTGATTCAGCTTTTAAAAGCCAATGGTCGTGCAGCGGTGGTGTTACCTGATGGCTTTATGTTTGGTGAGGGGATTAAAACCGCCATTAGAGAAGAGCTGATGGAGAAATGTAATCTGCATACGATTGTACGTTTACCGAAGTCTGTTTTTGCACCGTACACCTCAATCAGTACCAATATTTTATTCTTCACCAAAGGCAAAAAGACCGAAGATATTTGGTTCTATGAGCATAAATTGCCACAAGGCGTAAAAGCCTATAACAAGACCAAGCCGATTCAACTCAAAGAGTTTGATTCATTAAAAGCATGGTGGGGCAATGAAGCTGATGGTTTTGCCAGTCGTGTTGAAAATGAGCAGGCGTGGAAAGTCTCTAAGCAAGAGATTTTAGATCGTAATTACAACCTAGATATTAAAAATCCGCATCAAGCGGAAGTGGAAGTTAAAGACCCTGAGGAATTGTTGGCGCAGTATGCAGATTTACAAGCTGAGATCAGTAAAATCCGCAATCAGCTTAAAACGATTTTAGATGAAGCGTTAAGCCAATAATTTAGGGTGAATGAGATGACCAATGTAAAACAGCTCATTACTGAGCATTTAGATATTTGGCTGACTGCGGAAACTGAAAAAAAGTCTGGGCGTGGGCGTAGTTCGGGTTCAAATGATACGATTTATGGCGTGCAAAAGCTTCGTGAATTGATTTTGGAATTAGCTGTAACAGGTAAATTGACAGTTCAGAATAAGAATGACTGTTCTGAAAAATTATTAGAAAGTCTTTTAAGTGAACGTACTGATTTAATTAAACAGAAAAAGATTCGCAACTCAAAATTGAAGCTTATAGATAAATCAAAATTCGCTGTCGCAATCCCAAGTAATTGGGCTGTTTGCAGTTTAGGATCTATAGCTAAAAAATTAACTGATGGATCTCATAATCCACCTGTTAATAATGGTAGTGGTTACCCAATGTTGAGTAGTCAAAATATTAATGGAAGTAAAATTGATTTTGATAACCCATCACGTTTTGTTGATCAAATAGGATTTGATCAAGAAAATACTAGAACTGATATTCAAAGTGGTGATGTATTACTCACAATCGTTGGTACATTAGGTCGCTCAGCAGTTGTTCCTGAAACTGCTCCAAAATTTGTTCTTCAACGAAGTGTTGCAGTAATTCAGACCAGTATAAATCCGTATTATTTATCGTTATTTTTCCATTCTCCATTATGTATAAATTATTTTTTGGAAAATGGAAAAGGGACAGCTCAAAAAGGTATCTATTTAAATAAGTTATCGGAGTTACCTTTAACATTACCACCACTCGAAGAACAACACCGTATCGTTGAAAAAGTTGATGAACTGATGCAACTATGCGATCAGCTTGAGCAACAACAAACTTTAAGCGGTGATGCCCATGCCACATTAGTCGATACTTTGCTGAAAGCACTGACTGAATCGAGCGATGCCGATGAGTTTCAAGGCAACTGGCAACGTATTGTCGAAAACTTTGATGTGTTATTTACCACGGAATACAGCATTGAGCAGTTAAAACAGACTGTTTTACAGCTTGCTGTGATGGGTAAGTTGGTGAAACAAGACCCAAGCGATGAGCCTGCAAGTGAGTTACTAAAAAAAATTGCGGATGAAAAAGCGAAGCTGATTAAAGATGGAATGTTAAAAAAACGGAGCAAAAAGTATAGTTTGCCTATATTGGATCTAGATTTTTCTAGTAATTGGAGTTTAGTTAATTTAGACCAAATCATTTGGAATCTAGATGCGGGCTGGAGCCCTGCTTGTCATCCATACCCAGCTAAAGAAGATAAATGGGGTGTCCTCAAAACAACTTTTGTTCAGTGTAATTATTTTATAAAAGATGAAAATAAGGAATTACCTGAGGAATTAGATCCTCGTATAGAAGCTGAGCTGAAGTCAGGCGATATTTTAGTTACTCGTGCTGGGCCATATAATCGGGTTGGTGTAGCGTGTTATGTTGATAAAATCCGCCCTAAACTCATGATTTCAGATAAGTTAATTAGAATTAGTTATAGTCAGCATAATTTGTATGGGGCTTTTATAGCTCTTGCTATTAACTTAGGTATATCTCGAGATTATTTGAAAGATAATCAGTCAGGAATGGCGGAAAGCCAAGTTAATATTTCTCAGGAAAAACTAAGAGAAGCACCTTTTTTATTGCCACCACTCAATGAACAAAAACGTATAGTAGAAAAAGTAAATCAACTTTTTTCTATCATTGAACAGCTTCAAGTTTTACAAAGTAAATTACAAACAACCAAGCTTCATTTAGCAGATGCTTTGGTTGCGAATGCAGTTGAGAATGTCTAATGGGATCAATTAATACCAAGTATAGAAACAATTTACCTGTTTCTGATGCAACTGAGCGTTTGGTTAAATTTATTGAGTCCAAAGGCGGTAAAAATGTACATGATAGTCGTCATCAAAGACAAATTAGTAAAGATGGTTATGCTTTAGCAGGTGGATTAGTCTATGAATTCCCTCATAGAAAAGGATTAATGATCCAGTTAAATGCTGATCTTCCAAGCATTTATGTAAAAAGCATTTTATCAAATGGACAACATATTTTTGATGTGCTACCCGAAGCTAGAAAGTTTAATAAACCTGGTAAAGTTTATACTGAAAATAAGAAAGGGCATTCAACAAAAGGATATCATGCAGCATTGGACCATGAAGACTGGCTGGCTCCAAGTTCCAATAATCCTGTTGTTCTATTAAGTCTGATAGAAATTGATATTGCTAAAAAAGTAGTTGATCTGATAAGTGATTCTACATCAGCCAACTCGGAGATTTTGCCAACAAACATTAATAATGGCAAAACAATAATAGAACGTGGAATGTCTGTAGATAAATTAATTGAAGTATTAGATCGGCAAGAAGAAATAGGAAAAAAAGGAGAGGAGATTGCTTATCAATGGGAGTATGCACGAATTTTTGTTTTAGCAAACAATCCTAAACTTGTGACAAAAGCGATTACTCGTACTGCATTAGATAATGTATCTGCGGGCTATGATATGGAAAGTCACTATGAAGGTGAGTCACGATATATTGAAGTAAAGACTACGACCTTAAAAGCTAACTCTGACTTTTACTTTAGTTTAAATGAATATGAAGTATTAAAATCAAAAGGAAAAGAAGCTTATATTTATCGAGTAGTTCTTGATGAAAATGGTTCAGAACATGAAGTGATAGAAATTCATGATCCATTTGGGGAAAATCACCCTGAAGAGCTAAAAGCAGTAGCCTTTAAAGCAAAATTAAGCGATTTTAAGAAGTAATTATTCATGAACAATAAAGATATTATTCATAGCTTAGCTGGGGCAGTTGGAAATATTTATTCAAAGATTGATCCTCCAAAAGAATTAAGTAAGTTTTTAAAAACACATGGCTTGAGTAACTATGAAGCATTAGCATGCTTTAATAGCAATAAAGAATATATGCATCAAAAAACCGAAGATGCTTTAAATTGTTTAACTTCGTTAGAACTTAGACTATTTATCGAATATATTCTCCCAAGAATTGATTCTATAAAAAATAGACAAACAATGGGGCTTTATCTTGACCAATTCAAATCACCTTTAACTTCAGAAAATAGAACAAAAATAGCAGAAACTTTTGCTTTGTATGATTTTTTTGGAGAGAAAGATTTCATTTTATCTATTCAGAAATATTTTAATTTAGATGGTTATGATAATGATCTTGGCAAAAAGCTGGATTACTCAAGAGTAAAGGTATTAACAAATTCAACATCTGGAAATCAAAAATTCACCAATAGTGATGTTTTTAAATATATAGGAGCTTATGATTGCTCAACCACACATTTTCTTTGGTTTCTAGAATTTTTATTAGATCCTTCACATCGATCAGAACAAGCTAATAAAGAGTTAGTTAATAGACTTAATGAAATTATTGGAAATGACGGATATGAAATAGTTGTTGATCAAGATTCAAAAATTTTTAGAACGAAATATATAATTACTGAAAAGAAAAAAGAATCCATAAAAGTCCCGAAACAAATTATCTTTGCTTCGAAAAATGTGAAACCAGATTTTGGTATTACAGATGTTCTCGATGGTGATATTTCTTTAATTGCTGATGCAAATTCACTGAACTATGATGAAAAAATATATGATCATCTTACTTGGCAGCAGCTAGAAGACTGGTGGGAAGATAATAATTTAGAAATTAATAAAAGTTTAAAAAAACGATTAATTGATTCTCTAGATTCAGAAGCTGAAATTATGTTTTTCAAAGCATATTTTATAAACTTTGGATTCTTGGGTGACACACTTCCCGCATTATTACCACAAGTATATGTAGCATATGATCCAGTAAGTGCCAAAGATCTACCAAATGGGAAAACACGAATCCGACAACGTATCGACTTCTTAATGATTCTTCCAAATCTAAAGCGCGTCATTATTGAAATTGATGGAAAACACCATTACGCACGAGAAGATGGTAGAGCGGATACCAAACGCTATGCCGAAATGGTTAGAGTAGACCGTGAGCTGCGTTTAAGAGGGTATGAAGTTTATCGTTTTGGTGGTGCAGAGTTCTATAATGATCAAAATACACCCGAAGATAATGCGGTATCAGTTGTAAAAGATTTCTTTACAGCATTGTTTAAGCAACATGAAATTCTTTAATTTTTAAAACGCAAAAAATTCTAGTTATATCTATATGATTTTTAATTATTATTTTTACTACCTAGGCGCTGGTAGGCTAAATGCTTGCCAACGCTTGTAGGAAAATAATTATTTGATTATTCTAATTTTCATAGCGTTAGCAGTTGTACATGATTGTTTTCGTGGACCTGGTATATGTCGGTTGAACTCGCTTAGTTTCGGAGTGGGAGAAACAGTCTAATTTTTTAGACAAGTAAAATATACAAGTCAGAAATCCTTTTCAGATGCGTTTCTCTTGTACGCAGACGATACAAGAACCATCATCCCAGTTCGTCTTATGAACTGGGATGATTCATTCGATAAAGCTAATTATGAAATAAAACCCATTTGGGCAAAATTTCATAATTAGCTTTATTTTTTACCGATTTCATTTTTAGCTTTAATTTCTGCTGAAAATTTCAAAATTAACTTTTATGGACAAGATCAGTATCATGTTTAGGTTTGCATAATACTTTATTTAACATAATATACATTATACGAAATGTTCTAAACTAAACCTTTGATACTTAAGGGTTTTTCTTAGGCATCGGCTTAACACTGAAAATTTGCATCTGTGGACCATACTTAGTTTGAGATTCTGTGAACTCAATTTCGACCTCTTGAGAATTTTCAGCACACTGTTCAATAACAGCTTTCATTTGCTCAACTGGCATAAGACCTTCACCAAAGCTCAAGCTATAGCGAACTGGCGAAAACAACGTGGTGTTGTAATAAGTTGTACCTTTGTCATTGGTAAATGTTGTTGGCAAGATTGAGCGTTTGTTAAATTGAATTTGCATGAGTGATAACCTCTCTTAGGCAACTAAATGTAAGCCACGTTTTGGGCTGTATTGTGAAACTGGAATTTGATAGTCAGATGGCTGCTGATCGCACATCTTAAGTTCAAGCAAACGAACGAATGGAATGACTTTGCCGTTTGGATTTTTATTTAAATTCTGTAGGTGTGATTTACTAATATCGCAGTCTAAAAGTGAATTAACGCACTTATAAAATTGTGCTTCGCTATAAAGGTCTTTAGTAGCCTTTAAACCCATTTGACGAACCAATGAATAAAACTTCATTGCGTTGGTAGCTTTGGTATAACTTGGCTTACCAGTCTTGGTGTAAGTAACTAACTTGGACTTAAGCAAATCCAAGATTTCTCCATCAGATGAAAAATTCATATATTTGCCCTTCATTGTGTCTAAGATCGGGTCGAAAGCTACGTGCCAGAGTCGTAGCAATAATTCTGGCTGTTCATGTTGCAAATTAATAAGCTGAAATAAATTAGACGGATAACCGTTTTTAGTTAGATAGGTCTTACAAATACGTCCTTCCATACGGACTACAGCATTAGAAAAAGGTAAAGCATCGTGCATTGCACAAACTAAAGCTTTAGAGCGCATACAGCCTTTGTCTGCTTGCTTTTGGATTTTATTTAATTGGCTTTTTACTTCTTCAAATTTGCCATAAGCCTTTGGACGTACACTGGCACCATCATTACCCCAAGTGATGTAATTTTCATATTTCACTTGGCGAGCCTTACGATGACCAGATGCAAGATTTGCCATGTAATCCAAAACAGGTTGAACCATGTTCTGATGTGGCAATCTAAAAAGATAAGTCGTGTCTAAACAAAGAACTTCTGTTTTATCTACATCAAGAATTGGCGCTAATTTAGGAAATGCTTCAAGCAACATGCCAAGCATGTGAAATGCACCAAGTTCAATTGAGTCAAAACCATAAACATTGTGCCCTTGGAGAAGCTTTAGTGGAGATGCTTTTATCTCAACATAAGGCACAGTGTTCATCGTATTTGTATAAAACTTTACAGCCATATCAGTAAAGTCTGATGGAATGGCTTCATAAGGATGGTACAAGTCCCCTGTTATGGTCTGTCCATCATCGGTCTTACTAACATGACGAGTTGCAGCAGGAATTCCAAAGTCGCGAATATCACCATTAAATTGATGGTGATTGTCAAAACTACGCACATGCGTAGGAATGACTGGAATCGCTAAACGGAGGAAATCGAGCATATGAAATCACATATTCATAAATCACTTTTAACACATAAAAACATAAATCACATATGTATTCAAGCACAAATCACAAATTCATTTAGAATTAAGTGATTTTAAAAGGATTATCAAATGGCTAAGACATTTCGATTTACAGATGAAGAAGAACAGGCACTAAATGAAGTAGCCTTAAAACTGAATAGAGATTTAGTTAAAGCTGGCAAAAAGCCATTAAGAGACACAGAAATATTTCATGAGATCATCAAACAAACTTTGCTTGATGGAATAATTGAAGTAACTAGAGACGGGAATGTAAAAGTAGAAACAAAAAACTAAATATATTGTTTATTATTTAATCAATATAATTAGTTAATAAGAAATATTCTCAATAACTCTGGAAGCTCCGTTATATATAGCTCATAGAGCGAATTGCAAAAAACTTTCGAGAGTCAGGCACACTATTAGACAGTAGTGTGCCTCCTCAAAAACGATCAAAAAAAGAACTCAAATGTCCTTCTTCCTCCGCCTCCTGTCTCAGTCCTCATGCTTCGTCCTCGTCGTCGTTGTCGTCAGAAAGACTGATTTCGTATAATGCGGATTGATGTTAAATGCACTTCTCTGCCCTCTGCGATCCTAGCAACATTGACAAATAAAAAGCCCACTGGAGAGAATTTACCAATGGGCTTTTTATTTATAGCAATGTGAAGTGCAAGTAACATAATCACGGCTACATTATACGAAATCAGTCCTTAAATATTTTATGACAAAGAAGTATATAAATGCCGTAAGCAACAACAAATAAAACTAGTGAAACTAAAGAAATATGAAAATCAGTCATTGTTCTCTCCAGTGGTCAGTCTAAGTCAAAGTGAGAAGAATAATTCAGCTTTTCTTTTAGAGAATCTAAAGCCGGCTCAGATATAGGAGCTGTAAAATTTTCATCATCATAAAAAATAATTACTTCGATCAACTTCTCATATTCTTCTTTTGTTAACTCTAGTTTCATTGTTGTCTCCAATAACTAAAAAACTGCATAAAAAAAACGTATTAAAAATCCAAAAATCAAAAGCATTACAAAAAATTTAAAACACCATTTTATAAAATCCATATTCCCTCAGTTCGCACCCATTCGGGATGCTCTAATTCTCCCGCTTGTAATCATACGGGAGCTTGTAATCAGAGAGAAGAATTTTCAGGATTTACTTGTGGTTGTTCGCCAACACTCCGTTGGCTCTGTAAGTTTTCTTTAGGTGCAAAATAATTAAAAGGGCGATATCCGGATAACCATTTTTTACAATCATCTTGAGAGATGTTTTCCATATAGTTACCCTGCTGATCTACAGCCATTAAACGACCACTGGAGAGTTTTATCACACCTGACATTCTAGGGAAGTCAGTTGGTTGAACTTGAGGTTGATATTCAAATTCATAAGGCTTGCTAGGATTATAAGATACGGTTTGTACAACTTGACCTGTAGAAGTTACAGACGAGCCATTTTTAGAAAGATTGTTAAACCATTCTATGCATTCAGGACGTTCAACATTAATAGCTTTTCGGCATTCTTGATCTGCATTAAAATCCTGTGGAACAACAGATTTAGAATCGTAATTTGTGGAGAATGGATTAGGAGATGATTCTTTAGGTTGTTCTTTTTTTTGTTCGGTTGTTTCTTTGTGCTGCATATCCTGCATTGCAGATGCACCACCTTTAACAAAATAAGCAATAACAAGCATAATAATAGCAAAGGTAATCCAAGCACTGACGTTTCGTTGACTAATTCGAGCTTTACCATCTGTAACAGCTACAGTTGATTTATAGTATTGAAACATAGCAGGATTTAAACGCCATTTTTGAACGTCATCTGCCATCTTAAAATTGGATTTTGTCATGCTTGTTACAGCATAAGACCACCAGTAGACAGTTACAGTTTTTGCTTTTTTAGGTCGATATAAATGTACGTGCTCACCAACGTTTTCAATCACATATGAATTAAGAAGTTTTACAGATTGAGTAATTAACCAAAAATCAATGGCTTTATGTCGATGGGTTGAAAGGTCTTTCCCCATCTGATTATCTTTTGTTGTTTCCTTCATAAATTCACGATGATATTGTGCTTCATCGACAATATAAAGACATGGCTTATCTTCATCTGGAACATCACGCCAGTCTGAAAGCAAAGGCTTAATTCCCATGATTTTGAGACCTTCGATATTGGCATAAATAGATTTATAAAATCCTTTGTCCAATTCTTTCAAAAGCCATTCTATGACCATACATGTTTTGCCCGATCCAGGCGTTGCTGTAATTAAACGAATCACTTTTTAATAACCCTCAAGCCAGCTGCAAATTGTTTGATATAAAGAGTGGCGAAATAAGCACCTAAAATGATTGAAATTGATTTATCTACGCCACCAATACCTAACAAACCTGCAACAGCACCTATATTGCCTAAATTAGCAATTGCTAAGTTTTTGTAGTAATCAAGAAATACTGAGAAAGTCGCCATTGTTGCTAGTCCAAGTCCTGCACCAGTCAATATTTGAGCTATCCAAGATTTATTGTTATTTGCAAAGAGTGTTGCTAACCATCCAAATATTGCACGCATGTTAAGTCTCCCTTATTGCTGCAATTACGATCCCTGCTGCTGTTAAATAAGACATACCCAAGATGGCAGGACGTACTTTTTCAGCAAATTGGCAAAGTGGCATAAGATCAAATGAAAGGGTTTCAGATACAGGGCCAACGGAAACTGTATAAGGTTCAAAGGTTGGACATTGAGCACCTAAAACAATGTAGTCAGTATCAAAAGAACTAGGATCACGATCTATTGTTTGTTCTTCTATAGGTAAATCGGTTGGATCTTCTTTTAAATCAGGTTCAGCTGTAGCCCATTCTTTTACAGCAGCCCATGCTTCTGTGATTGATGTTGTTGCTGTATTCCACCAATTTGTAAGTGTTTGAGGAAATGAAATAACGACTTGAGCAGCTTCACAAACCGATGGTGCCCAATTACAGAAAATAGGGAATTTAAGAGTTATATCTAAAGGTGGAGCATCAGGATCTGCAGTGTTTGGATTAGCTACAGAACCACTACCAATATTAGCGTTTGCATTTGCATCGGAATTCGCTGGAGAAGTAGATGCAGAATTATTTAATTGATTAACAATAGGGGGAGCTTTTGCATCATCTTTTGAGGCTTCATCAACAATATCAGCAGCAGCAGCCATAGTAGCTACTTGAGCGTTTACATCACCGCCTTGTGCATTTGAAATGACTTGTTGGGCAACTACAGATAATGGCAAAGTTTTTTGTTCAGGCTTTTCAGCAGCAGGGTCATAAAATGGATTATTTATATAAAGAAAAGAAACAGAAGCTCCGCCATGAGTAGAATCCTCTTTTTCACGGATAACAAGATACCAATGTGTAGCACTTTTTTGTTCCCAAATATAATCAGCGGGAAATTGAGGATAAAAAGATTTAAAGTAACTTTTTGCAGCAGTAGAAGATTGAAAACATTTATAGCCATTTGCGTCTTGGTAACACCATGCTTTCGGAATATTAGGAGGGTTTACAGCTTGAGGATCAGTATATTTAATCTGATTATTAGCAGGATCAAGAACCCAATCTACAGATCCAAGTAATTGTTCAACTGCAATTGATAAAGCATAGCCAGCAACACCACGAGCAAGAACTTTAGCAACGCCACTTGCAGGAGGAGTTATTTTGGCAGTACCTTTTTTTATGTAGTCAGCACCGTTGATAATTACGTTTTTTGTACCTGTATAAACAGTAGATGCACCTTGAGCAACAGGATTACCCATTGACCAACCGCCAACGTTTGCGGAAGCAAAGGCAAAGGCAGGAAACAAAGCGATTTGGATGCAAATTAAAATGGATATTATTTTTTTCATAAGTTAATCCGAAAATAAAATACATAAAGTAATTAGATGAACAATTAAGCAATAAACGACCATTTTGATTTACTCCAAAAAAAAGAAAGGGAGTCGAAACTCCCCACTTTTGAAACTAGGATTAGCTTCGTTTTGCAGCACCAGTAACAAGTGACCAAACCCAAGTTAAGGCAGCAGGAGCAAGTTTTGCAGCACCAATGGCACCAACAGCAGCAAGACCTAAAGCCAACTGAGTAGTAGCATCAGACATGTCTAAACCTTCAGCGTGAGCAGAGGTAGCAAGAACTACTGGAGTTGCGATAAGAGCAGCAGTGTTAACCGCTTTTTGGTACATTTTTTTTACGTTACGTTTTTCCATGAGGTATCCCCTTTATGGTTGTGATGTGAAATGCGACAGTTTTTTAAATACCCACGCTAATGCGAAATTAGCAGCGGTTAATGCCAAAAGCTGATTTATGTCGCTGTAAGTCAGCATTGACAATTCGATAAGAAAGTTAGACTGTTCAAGCCATAGATCACATTGTTTAGTAACCTCGTTCGGTACTTGACAGACATACGACATTCTTAAATTCTCTTTGTACAGTTATAAAAATGTTGGCAATAAACCAATTGACTTTGGAATTTTGCCCCGCACTTCTTGCACTTATAATAAGCTTGTGACATTATGATTATTATCCTAAGTTATTGATTTATTTACATATTATACATTATACGAAATGTTCTAAACTAAACCTTTGATACTTAAGGGTTTTTCTTAGGCATCGGCTTAACACTGAAAATTTGCATCTGTGGACCATACTTAGTTTGAGATTCTGTGAACTCAATTTCGACCTCTTGAGAATTTTCAGCACACTGTTCAATAACAGCTTTCATTTGCTCAACTGGCATAAGACCTTCACCAAAGCTCAAGCTATAGCGAACTGGCGAAAACAACGTGGTGTTGTAATAAGTTGTACCTTTGTCATTGGTAAATGTTGTTGGCAAGATTGAGCGTTTGTTAAATTGAATTTGCATGAGTGATAACCTCTCTTAGGCAACTAAATGTAAGCCACGTTTTGGGCTGTATTGTGAAACTGGAATTTGATAGTCAGATGGCTGCTGATCGCACATCTTAAGTTCAAGCAAACGAACGAATGGAATGACTTTGCCGTTTGGATTTTTATTTAAATTCTGTAGGTGTGATTTACTAATATCGCAGTCTAAAAGTGAATTAACGCACTTATAAAATTGTGCTTCGCTATAAAGGTCTTTAGTAGCCTTTAAACCCATTTGACGAACCAATGAATAAAACTTCATTGCGTTGGTAGCTTTGGTATAACTTGGCTTACCAGTCTTGGTGTAAGTAACTAACTTGGACTTAAGCAAATCCAAGATTTCTCCATCAGATGAAAAATTCATATATTTGCCCTTCATTGTGTCTAAGATCGGGTCGAAAGCTACGTGCCAGAGTCGTAGCAATAATTCTGGCTGTTCATGTTGCAAATTAATAAGCTGAAATAAATTAGACGGATAACCGTTTTTAGTTAGATAGGTCTTACAAATACGTCCTTCCATACGGACTACAGCATTAGAAAAAGGTAAAGCATCGTGCATTGCACAAACTAAAGCTTTAGAGCGCATACAGCCTTTGTCTGCTTGCTTTTGGATTTTATTTAATTGGCTTTTTACTTCTTCAAATTTGCCATAAGCCTTTGGACGTACACTGGCACCATCATTACCCCAAGTGATGTAATTTTCATATTTCACTTGGCGAGCCTTACGATGACCAGATGCAAGATTTGCCATGTAATCCAAAACAGGTTGAACCATGTTCTGATGTGGCAATCTAAAAAGATAAGTCGTGTCTAAACAAAGAACTTCTGTTTTATCTACATCAAGAATTGGCGCTAATTTAGGAAATGCTTCAAGCAACATGCCAAGCATGTGAAATGCACCAAGTTCAATTGAGTCAAAACCATAAACATTGTGCCCTTGGAGAAGCTTTAGTGGAGATGCTTTTATCTCAACATAAGGCACAGTGTTCATCGTATTTGTATAAAACTTTACAGCCATATCAGTAAAGTCTGATGGAATGGCTTCATAAGGATGGTACAAGTCCCCTGTTATGGTCTGTCCATCATCGGTCTTACTAACATGACGAGTTGCAGCAGGAATTCCAAAGTCGCGAATATCACCATTAAATTGATGGTGATTGTCAAAACTACGCACATGCGTAGGAATGACTGGAATCGCTAAACGGAGGAAATCGAGCATATGAAATCACATATTCATAAATCACTTTTAACACATAAAAACATAAATCACATATGTATTCAAGCACAAATCACAAATTCATTTAGAATTAAGTGATTTTAAAAGGATTATCAAATGGCTAAGACATTTCGATTTACAGATGAAGAAGAACAGGCACTAAATGAAGTAGCCTTAAAACTGAATAGAGATTTAGTTAAAGCTGGCAAAAAGCCATTAAGAGACACAGAAATATTTCATGAGATCATCAAACAAACTTTGCTTGATGGAATAATTGAAGTAACTAGAGACGGGAATGTAAAAGTAGAAACAAAAAACTAAATATATTGTTTATTATTTAATCAATATAATTAGTTAATAAGAAATATTCTCAATAACTCTGGAAGCTCCGTTATATATAGCTCATAGAGCGAATTGCAAAAAACTTTCGAGAGTCAGGCACACTATTAGACAGTAGTGTGCCTCCTCAAAAACGATCAAAAAAAGAACTCAAATGTCCTTCTTCCTCCGCCTCCTGTCTCAGTCCTCATGCTTCGTCCTCGTCGTCGTTGTCGTCAGAAAGACTGATTTCGTATAATGCGGATTGATGTTAAATGCACTTCTCTGCCCTCTGCGATCCTAGCAACATTGACAAATAAAAAGCCCACTGGAGAGAATTTACCAATGGGCTTTTTATTTATAGCAATGTGAAGTGCAAGTAACATAATCACGGCTACATTATACGAAATGCTTCAACTTTATTTACAAAGATGATAATTCACAGCTCTTGCACATAAACCGTATTCAAATTGCTATGTTCCTAAGCTACGCTAAAAATAAATTTGTTCTGGCACAATCCTTAAACAAAAAAAAGCCATAACAACGATTGCTATGGCTAAATCACATGTATTTCTATAGTTGAAATTCTGAATTTTAAATCAATCAATTGTTTTACTGATTGTTGATTTAGGAAGATTTGATTTCCTCACTGCTAAATGCATTTTCCTTTCGCTCTATTTGATCCGGCTTTAAGAATGATGATGCAATAATCGCAATCACTGCAAAGCCTGAAATATAGGCAATAATTAAATTTGGGCTTCCATCACCAATACTTAGCAATTTTGTCGCGATTAATGGTGCTAAACCGCCACCTAGCACGCCTGCAAATTGAACTGAGATTGAAATACCGCTATAACGTATTTCTGCTGGAAATTGGCGTGAAAATAACTGTGACTGCGGCGCATACATCAAAGGAAAAACCACGCCAATACCAATCACAATGGCCGTCCAAACCAATACAGGATCCTTGGTATTTAACATCGCAAAAAATGGATAGCTATATAAAGCCAGTACACATAAACCAAATCTAAACATGTTTTTTTGCCCAACTTTATCAGACAAATGTCCAAAAATTGGCGTAATAACCATGATGACTGCAGCACCACAAATCGTTGCAAACAAGATATCTTGTCGAGGAATGTTTAACTGTGTGGTGGTATAAGCTAAAGCAAATGTCGATGCCAAATAGAACCAAGCATTTTCAGCAGCTCGAGATAAAATAATCGTAATCAACTGCTTAGGATGATTTTTAAACACTTGTTTTGCTGGAACTTTAATTGATTTGGTTTGAGCTTTAACTTTTTCAAAGTCTGGTGATTCAGGTACTTTTACACGAATATACCAACCTACAGCCAGTAAAATAATGCTGGCTAAAAATGGTAGACGCCAACCCCAGCTAAATAACGCTTCTTCAGGTAACATTGAGACTAGACCTAAAGCCACCGAAGCGAGCAATAAACCACCACCTGTACTGGCTTGCGGCAAACTTCCCCAAAAGCCTTTTTTACCCGCTGGCGCATGCTCTACCGCCATGAGGACTGCTCCGCCCCATTCTCCACCCATGGCCATGCCTTGTATAAATCTTAAAATAATTAAACAAACCGTTGCCCAATAACCAATGGTTTCAAATGTCGGTAACAACCCAATCATCACCGTTGGAATACCCATCAACATTAGTGTGACCAATAACATTGATTTACGACCAATTTTATCGCCAAAATGGCCAAAAACAATGCCACCAAGTGGTCGACCAATAAAGCCTACAGCATAGGTAGCAAATGCTGCCAATACGCCAGTTAAGGGATCAAGATTTGGGAAAAAAAGTCGATTGAAAATGAGTGCTGCGGCAGCACCATAGATAAAAAAGTCATACCATTCGATGGTTGTACCCACCATGCTGGAAATACCCGCTAAACGATGCGAGGACTTAGCTGGTGGAGCTGTGTTTCCCTGTACATTTTGCATTGTTATCTTCCTTATTCTGCAAGATATTTCTACGTTGCATTTTCACGATGCTTGATTTGTATGATGATTTTCTTCATGAAAATCAATATTTTTAGATCTTATATGTGTTTAATTTACGCTGAGTCACTGGTTCATATCGAACATAAAATCAAATATGAATATTGACCAAGGGTTTGAACCGTTAAAAATATAAACCTACTGATTAAATAGATATTTCCTCCATTATTTTGTCTAAAGTCGGACTAGACTGTTGCCACTTTGGCTGTTTGTCTTTATCCACAATTAATGCGCGAACACCTTCGACAATATCGCCATGTTGAAACCAAACATCTTGCAAATGTCGTTCAATTTGCATGCATTGCTTTAGAGAAAGCCCACGACCTAAATGCTGTAGTTGTAAACTGATCCTTTTCGCGATTGGAGAGCGTTGTTCCAAGGTATTGCGTATTTTTAACGCCCACACTTGAGCATCATTATGCTGTTCATTTTCAAGACTATTTTCAATCGCATCAATGCTCTCAAAACCAAAATGCTTACGAATTAAATCTGCATTTTGACTAAGTTCACTTTCCGCTGGTCGAGTAATATATTTCGCAATCAATTGTTCAATATTTTCCTTACTTAGTTGCTTAGAATTTCTTAAATCTTCTTCTAATTGAACAAGTTGCTCACTCGGAACATGGTAGTCAATCAAATCTAGGTATAACGCATCGCTGGCACTGATTTGATCGCCCGTAGTTGCCATGTACACACCAATATCATCCAAACGTGATAAAAAATGTGTCGCAGCCACATCTGGGAAAAATCCAATGGCAGTTTCAGGCATGGCAAATCTAGATTTTTCGCTACTCACAAGCACATGACATGCTTGCGCTAAGCCAAATCCACCGCCAAGTACATAGCCATCGAGTATGACAATAATGGGTTTTTCATACGCACGAATGGTATTCAGCATTTCATATTCAGCTTGAAAATAAGCTTGATGATCTTCTCTACCATTCATATAACTATCATAGAGATAGCGAATATCTCCACCTGCACAAAATGCTTTGGGACTATTTGAGCGAATAAGTACGGCATGAATATTGGTTTGATCAGCCCATAGTGCTAATTGCTGTTGAATTCCTTGGATCATTTCCAAAGACAAGGCATTTAAACTTGCCACGCGATCTAAGCTGATTTGGCCTAAATGTCCATGTTCTTCAATCATTAAGTTATTTGTACTCATATCCGTATCATCCTTTTTTATTTTTAATTGTTTTTAAAATTGGCTTGGCCCTTTTCAACAAATGCTTGCATGCCTTCTTTTTGGTCTTGAGTTGCAAAAATCGAATGGAATGTTCTGCGTTCAAAACGTAAACCTTCTTGCAAACTGACTTCAAATGCACGGTTAATTGACTCTTTGATCATCATGGTTGCGACTACAGATTTTTCGGCTATTTTTTCAGCAGCTTTTAAGGTTTTTTCGACCAACTCCTCTTTAGGGAAGACTTGAGCAACTAAACCACTCTGCTCTGCTTCTACTGCGCCCATTTGTCTCGCAGTCAGACACATTTCCATGGCTTTGGCCTTACCTATAGCAAGCGTTAAGCGCTGTGTCCCACCTATCCCTGGGATTACTCCTAATGTCACTTCTGGTAAACCGAATTTTGCATTGTCGGCACAGTAAATAAAGTCGCACATGAGTGCTAACTCACAGCCTCCACCTAACGCATAACCACTGACAGCTGCGATTAGAGGTTTACGGCGCTGAGCAATTCGATCTGCCAGATGAAAAAAATCATCCAAATAAATATTCGGAAAACTCAGTTCAGCCATTTCTTTAATATCTGCACCAGCGGCAAAGGCTTTTTCTGAACCTGTAATAACCATACAACCGATGGTTAGATCTCGATCTAGATCATCCAAGGCAGAATTAAGGTCTTGAATTAATGTACTATTTAACGCATTTAAGGCCTGAGGACGATTTAAAGTAATGAGTCCAACACCCTTGTTCTTTTCAAGCAGAATCGTTTCAAATTGCATGTAATATCCCTATATATGTTCAATATTTATAAGTAGGCTTCGTCTGAAGCCTTGTCGTTTTAAATGTCTTAAAGACAACGTTATAAGCTGCGGGCAATCACTAAACGTTGGATATCACTCGTACCTTCATAGATTTGGCAAATACGTGCATCACGATAAATACGCTCTATAGGGAAATCTTTGAGATAGCCATAACCACCAAAGACTTGTAATGCTGCGGAGCAAACACGCTCAGCCATTTCAGATGAAAAAAGCTTGGCCATAGACGCTTCATTTAAACAAGGTTGTCCTGCTTCTTTTAAACGTGCCGCGTGATAGACCAATTGGCGTGCAGCTTCTATTTCTGTTGCCATACTTGCCAATCGGAACGCAACTGCCTGATGTTCAAAGATCGGCTTTCCAAAAGTAATACGCTCTTTGGCATATCGGGTTGCTTCTTCTAATGCTGCTCGTGCAAGACCAACCGCTTGCGCCGCTATACCAATACGACCGCCTTCTAGATTTGATAAGGCGATTTTCAAACCTTCACCTTCTTTTCCTAACATTAGGCTTTCATGCACTCGCACGTCTGTGAGTGCGATTTGGCAGGTATCTGAGGCATGTAATCCAAGCTTTTCTTCAGTACGAATCACTTCATAACCAGGTGTTTCTCTTGGGACAATAAAAGCACTCATGCCTTTTTTCCCTGCACTTGGATCAGTCACAGCAAAGACAATAATGACCCCTGCATTATGACCAGAGGTAATAAACTGCTTAGCACCATTAATCACCCATTCATTGCCATCTTTAACTGCACGAGTTTTAATGGCAGCAGCATCTGAACCTGTATGCGGCTCAGTTAATGCAAATGCACCGATCATTTTGCCTTGTGCTAAAGGCACTAAATATTTCTGCTTTTGTTCTTCTGTGCCAAATTTAGCAATAGGAACACAGCCTACAGAGTTATGTACACTCATAATGGTTGAGGTTGCCCCATCGGCCACGGCAATCTCTTCTAAAGCCATAACATAAGCAAGATTACCTGTGTCTGAACCACCCCATTCATCTGATACCAGCATGCCCAATAAACCCAGTTCACCCATCTGCGCTAAAGCCGCTTTGGGAAAGGTACCGTTTTTATCCCATTCAGCCGCTTGAGGTTTAATTTGTTCCTGTGCGAAACTGCGTGCCATGTCCTGAATTAATAATTGTTCTTCGGTAAATTGCATCTTATCTTCCTGTACATCAATCAATTGCTTTCATCCAGTTTGAAAATGACTAGAATTGAATGAAAGCTTGATTTTGATCCTGATTGTTCGGCATTAATTAAGGGTTAATCGTTGCGTCTTTTAACTTGCATGCTGCGTAGATTGTTTTGCAATCTCTTGATTTCTTAATAAGAAGCGCTGAATTTTTCCGCTTGGAGTTTTCGGTAGTTCTTGAACGAACTCCACCAATCGTGGATAAGCATGTGCAGATAGGCGCTTTTTCACAAATTGCCCCAGCTGCTCCGCTAATTCTTCTGACGCTGTGACATGCTCAGCTAAAATCACAAAAGCTTTTACGATTTCTGTCCGATCTGGATCAGGCACACCAATGACCGCAGCTTCAATCACTGCATCATGCTCAAGTAAAGCGCTTTCTACATCGAATGGCCCGATACGGTAACCGGATGTTGTAATCACATCATCATTACGACCAACGAAGCTCATACTGCCATCTGCGTGTAATTCTGCGGTATCACCCGTGAGGTAATAATGCTTTACAAAGGGTGACTTACGACTTTCTTTATAGCCACCAAACCACATCATCGGTGATTGACTGATATCGACGGCAAGCACTCCCGGCGTTCCTGCAGCTAGCTCTTGCCCTTGTTCATCAACAACCGCCACGCGATATCCCGGACTGGCATAACCTGCGACACCTGCGCGAATATCATGTTGTAAGCCATGATGATTACACACCACCATACCAACTTCAGTCTGACCATAATGGTCAAAGATCGGTGCATCTAAAACTTGTTTAAACCAGCGGAACACTTCAGGGTTAAGCGGTTCACCAGCGCTACTGACGACTCGAAATTTCCCTTTGAGTTTTGCCATTTGTTCAGGATCAGCTGCCATCATCATCCGATACGCTGTCGGTGCGCCTGCAAGGTTCGTCACCTTGTAGTCATCTACGATCTGACACAAACTATCAATGCTAAAACCACCTTCGTAAAAGAGTGTTGCATGTCCCAGTAAAAGTGGCCCAGTGATTCCGTAATACAAACCATAAGCCCAACCCGGATCGGCAATATTCCAAAACGAATCATCTTCACGTAGCCCTACCGCATTTTTCATATATTGACCAAAAGCGATTAAGGCTTTGAGCGGGACTTCTAAAGGTTTTGCGGGACCTGTAGTACCTGAAGTAAACATCAAAAGAAATGGATCATTGATGCTCTGTAGGACAATTTCACAATCTGTAGACTGTGCTTTGACTTCATCCCAAAAGTTTAAATCCCCCAGTTGAATCCCTTGATCCGCTGGATCTGCAACAGTAACGATTTGGGGACAATGTGCAACTTCATCTAATTTACTGAGATTACCCACATCACTGATCACCAATTTGCTTTGTGCAAGGTGTAAACGATGTTCAATGGCTTTGGGGCCAAAGGCGGTAAATAGCGGTTGATATACAGCACCTATTCGCCAAGCCCCTAAAATCACCACAAGTAATTCAACTGTACGGGGTAATAAACCCGATACACGATCACCTTTTTGCACACCCTGTGACTTTAAAAAATTGGCAAATTGGCTAGACCACTGTTGCAGCTCTGCAAAGGTATATTGTTCTTTCCGTCCATCTTTGCCTTGCCAATACAGTGCAACCTTATCTTGATCAATCGCATGACGGTCGCAGCATTCATAACATGCATTTAATTGCTCTAAAGAGCCTGATAGCATTTCTTTGGCAGCATGATTTAAGTCAAATGCCTTTGCAACATCTTGATAATTCGACATCTTCTCTACCTCAGTCTCAATTTATTGTTATTCCGACACGAGTGTTTATATTGTTAGCCATCCCTAGGCTAGATTGGTGTTCAAAACGATTATTCAGCGTCCTTAGGTAAGTATTGTTGCACAATGCTGGAAAAATCTAAGTGTGCATTACCTTGTAAACACAGCTGTTGATACATTTGCTGAACCAATCCGCCTAAAATAATTGGCTGTTTGACTTGTCCTGCGGCTTCTACAGCTAATCCTAGATCTTTCAACATCAACTGCGTTGCAAAACCATCGGTATAGCCACGTCCCGCAGGTGCATTTGCTGAGATACCCGGCCATGGATTACATACATCCGAACTCCAGCAACGTCCGCTCGAACTATTCACCACACCTGCTAAGGCTTGAGGATCAATCCCCAGACGCGCACCGAGCGCCATACCTTCAGCAACGGCTGCCATGGAAATACCAAGAATCAAGTTATTGCAAATTTTCGCAATTTGACCTGCACCCACATCACCACAATGCACAATGTTTTTACCCATGTGGCCCAATACCGCTTTGGTTTTTTCAAAGGTTTGATCATCCGAACCGACCATAAAGGTTAATGTACCTGCCTGAGCACCAATAGTGCCGCCTGAAACAGGTGCATCACAGATTTTTATCTGATGTGCAGCACCTGCCTCGGCTATGTCCTTAATGGTTTGCGGATCAATGGTACTGCTATCGATACATAAGCTTCCTGCTTTCATTACCGCCAATACACCATTTTCTCCCAAGTACACCTCTTTGACATGCTTGGCAGCAGGCAACATGCTAATCACGACATCTGCTTGCTTCGCGGCATCTTGTGGGCTGTGGCAAACAATGCCACCTGCTTCAGTAAAATGCTGAATCGCAATTTCGCTTAAGTCGAAACCGTAAACCGTAAAACCTGCTTTGAGTAGGTTTTGGGCCATTTTTCCGCCCATGTTTCCTAAACCGATAAAGGCAATATTCATCCTTGAACTCCTAAATTAACGTAGGTTAATGGTGGTATTCACTTCACCTTTTTCTTGTGTATCTTCGAACCAACGACTGGTGATGGTTTTGGTTTGTGTATAGAACTGAACTGCTTGCTTACCATATGGACCTAAGTCACCCAGTTTTGAACCACGCGATCCTGTAAAGCTAAAGAAAGGTACAGGTACAGGAATTGGAATATTGATACCCACTTGACCAATATCGATATCGCTTTGGAATGTACGAGCCACTGCACCGCTTTGTGTAAATAGTCCAACACCGTTGCCAAATGGATTGGCATTAATTAATTCAATCGCCTGCTCTAACGTATCGACATGAATAATGGCTAATACGGGTCCAAAGATCTCTTCGGTATAGATACGCATATCAGTTGAAACTTGATTAAAAATCGTTGCTCCGACAAAGTTTCCTTGCTCATAGCCGATGACTTGAACATCACGACCATCCAGCAGCAACTCCGCACCTTGCTCTACACCGCTTTGAATTAAATCCAGTACACGTGCTTTTGCGCGAGGTGAAATAACTGGGCCAATATCGGTATTCGGCTCATGCCCTGCATTGACCTTCAGCGTTTTGGCTTTTTCAACCAGTTCATTGACCCATTCTTTACTTTCACCAACCATGACAGCAACCGACAAAGCCATACAACGCTGACCTGCCGCACCGAATGCTGCACCAACGAGGGCATTTAAAGTTTGTTCTTTATTGGCATCCGGCATTACCACCACATGGTTTTTGGCCCCCATCATCGACTGCACACGTTTTCCATGCTGTCCTGCAAGGTTATATACATGTGTACCAACGGCTGTAGAGCCTACAAATGAAATGGCCTTAATAGCTTGATGTGTGCATAAACGATCAACAACGTCTTTACCACCATGCACTACGTTTAATACACCTGCTGGAATACCGGCTTCAATCGCAAGTTCGACAAGCATCATGGTCGACAATGGATCTTGTTCAGATGGCTTTAAAACAAAGGTATTTCCACAGACGATGGCCATTGGGAACATCCACAGTGGAATCATCGCAGGAAAGTTAAATGGCGTAATTCCTGCACATACACCCAAAGGTTGCTGCAAAGTATAGGTATCCACACCACGTGCAACACCTTCTATATATTCACCCATTTGAAGTGTGCCAACCGA
The DNA here is from genome assembly GCF_013419345.1 of Acinetobacter sp. YH12086. Classification (NCBI taxonomy): domain Bacteria; kingdom Pseudomonadati; phylum Pseudomonadota; class Gammaproteobacteria; order Moraxellales; family Moraxellaceae; genus Acinetobacter; species Acinetobacter sp. YH12086. The sequence goes on along the minus strand of NZ_VPAF01000001.1, from coordinate 450,052 downwards.
ACACGCATGCTCAACGACTTCTAAACCACGTTGAATATCACCTTCAGCATCTGCAAGTGTCTTTCCTTGCTCAGCAGTCAGTACACGGGCAATGTCTTTCATATTGCTACGGATGAGATCTTGTAGCTTCAGCATAATGCGCATACGTGCTTGTACGGGTGTTAAGCGCCAAGTTTTAAAAGCCTCGTGCGCTGAAGCAATCGCTGCATCCACTTCTTCCATAGTCGCCATTGGAACACGACCTAAAACCTCTTGAGTTGCAGGATTTAAAATGTCTTGCCACTCTGTAGTGTTTGACTCTACAAATTTACCGTTAATTAATAATTTAGCCGTCGCTGACTGAATATTTGACATTGTGTTCATGACCTCTCCATAGGCACTTATTGTTTTGTACTGACTTAGAAAATATCCAAAAGCCTTATATTTATATTTTCCAATTCACTTCAAACTAGCAAAGAAAATTTTGACTACCAATAGAGATTCACGCACGATTGATGTGCAAATATGCACAGGGATGACAATAACAATGAAAGTAGACTGGGATCATTTACAGTATTTTTTGGTTTTGGCTCGTGCGAAAACCCTAACCAATACCGCCCGTATTATCGGTGTTGAGCACAGTACGGTTTCTCGACGTATACATGCGCTAGAACTGGCTTTAGGCACACCATTATTTAAACGTGAAGCCACAGGTTATGAGCTCACTTTAGAAGGTTTGGCACTGGTTCCTCGCGTTGAACAAATGGAACAGGCTTTTTTACAAATCGAAAAACCTAACCAACCTATGCAAGGTCGTGTGCGAATTGGCACACCCGAAGGGTTTGGAACAGCATTTTTGACACAGCTCTTGGCAGAATTGTCCAAAAAATACCCTCTATTGACTATCGACCTTATTCCTGTCCCGAAAATGATCAAACTTTCACATCGTGAAGCAGATATTGTTATTTCCATCGATCGACCGAAATCAGGACCTTATATTATTACTCGACTGGCAGACTATTGTTTAAAGATTTATGGCAGTAAAGAATACTTAAAAAACACGCAACCCATTCATACATTAGAAGATTTAAAATCACACACTTTTGTGAACTATATAGATGATCTAGTCTATAGCCCCGAACTGTATTGTTTAGAGCGCTTACCTATTCAGCTCAATGCCAACTTTAGAAGTAGTAGTATTTTGGCACAACAAATTGCCGTGAGTGCGGGTGCAGGATTGGCAATATTGCCCAAATTTTTGGCCGAGGAAAAACCCGAATTAGAACAAGTCTTGGCACAAGATGTTCGTTTTGTGCATACCTTTTGGATGCTGACCTTAGTCGATTTACAGCATGAGCCGCGTATTAAACTGGTTTGGGACTTTTTGAGAAAAAGAACCGACCAATATCATAGTTTATTAATGGATTAAGTCAGGATGGCTTCTTCCAAACTATAACTGTTATAGAAATTTAGATGAATGTTGTATCTATGCTTTCAAGCGATATACCCCAATAATCACCTATAACCACTAGGGATTTAGAGTACATCTTATGAGCAATCAAGAGCCTAAAAAACCGCAAAAATATGCAGACAGTGAAATTTCAGATAAGGCCTTTAAACGTGCCATTATTTGGTTCTCTATCTATGTGCTTTTATTCTGTATTGGTGTAGCGTTTGTCGTTGGTGCAGATAATTCTTATCTACCTTAAGCGATAATCTATTCGCTTATTGCAACTCGCTATTACATGTTCATCTTACATTTCATGTTCGCTCATGATCAGTTCATAAAGTATTAATCGGATCATTAGGCCAAATAAATTGGTTTAAATTTGAATTTAAAAAAAGCTTGTAAGTCTAGATTTACAAGCTTTTTGCATTTTTAAAGTGATCAATTCACAGCTATAAACTTAATTAGTCATCTTTATCGCTTATGCAGGACTCTGTTTTTTAACTTGGTGCTGAAGATGCGTTTGAATGTATTCACCGTAGACCGACATTTTTTCAAAGATATGCTCTGAATAAAACATGTCTTCTACCAAGACTTGCGCACGGTCAAATTCATATAAACCTAATCGTTGTAAAATTTTCGCATTGATAAATGAAAACTTTTGGCATAAATCGATATATTGCTGATCTTTGTCTTTAAATAGCAGCTTTAACATATTGATTTTATTTAGATCAAAATCAATCGGTTCAGCTTTATCCGCCAAGACATAGATTTCAACATCTAAAAATTCAGTGAGCTGTTTTAATTTTTCTAAGTCGATATCTAGATGTGTAATACAAATGATTTTGGAAACTTTCGGATTACATAAGCTATTGATCAAACTAAAATAGAAGTATTCTGCTGGCGATAGCTGTTCATTATGTAGCTCAATGTAGACATTTAGTCCCGATAAAACATCATCAACTTTAAATGCGCTAAGTTTGGCCTCAGCATGATAATAACGATTTAATATCGCAACATTTTCAGGACTTTGCGGTGTAGCGTAGATCACCTTCTGATTCAAATTCGCCAGGATAAATGGTGCAAATAAAAAAGCCGCATTTTCAGCCTTGGCTTGCATATGCTCCTGACAAATACTGACATAGCCCACTTGCTGTACTTGGCGCAAAATTCGACTGCGTAACAGCACCGCTTCTAAATTTGTATGTTGTTGTTGCAACAGATGCAGCGTTGAATCTGTCAATGGAACATCCACCAGTAAATGTTGTAACAGTTCTAATTCACTGGCTTTAAACATATTCAACTCCCTAACTTCCATACCATTTGACGCCACAAGTGTTGTGGTCAATGCACCTTATAAAAAATTCAAACTTAAAACTAGATACAGTGATTTTGAAAAAACTTATAACAGTACAGACTCATCTGTTATAAAAATATAATGTACAACTAATTTTACTGATATATTTATAACAGAATCTTGTCTTGTTAATGACTATGTATAAATCGGAACAGCTTGCTCAGCACCTACGTCAACTGATTGAAAATGGCACTTTAAAAGCTCACGAAAAGCTCCCGTCTTTGCGTGAACAAGTGCAGTTGTCCGGCTTTAGTTTAATCACGGTCATGAATGCTTATCAGGAGTTAGAATCGCGTGGCTTAATCTATGCACGTGAAAAATCAGGCTACTATGTGGCGCAAGGCTTAGTCGAAATAGAGGCTGAACACGCTCAAATCGTGTCCTTAAACACTCCTGTTGAAATTAACTCTCTGGTATTTAAGTATTTAAAATCGATACAAGATGAAAAAATCGTTCCATTGGGATCAGCTTTTCCAGCTCAAGACATTGTTTTTTCTAAAAAGTTAACCCAAATCATGGGGCAAATTTCCCGAAATCCCAAAAGTTACGATGCCATTGATAATCTTCCACCCGGTAATTTAGCCCTTCGTAAGTTGATTGCACAGCGTTATTGCATGCAAGGCATTGCCACAGATCCAGAGGATATTGTGATTACCTCAGGCTGTATGGATGCACTGAATCTTTCCTTACAGGCCATTGCGTCACCGGGTGATTATATTGTGTTACAGCAAAATATTTTCTATGGCGCCTTGCAAGCTGCAGAGCGCTTAGGCCTTAAAGTGGTGACCTTACCGGAACATCCACAAGACGGTTTTGATTTAACCGCGTTTGAACATATTCTAAAAACTTATCCCGTCAAGATCTGTTGGTTGATGCTGAATTCGCATAATCCTGTGGGCTTTACTGTCAGTGATGAAATTAAGCAAAAAATTGCCGTGTTATTACACCAATATCATGTGCATTTAATTGAGGACGATGTGTATGAAGAAATGCATTATGCGTCTAAGAAACCCGTATCAATGAAATACTTTGACCAAAATAATATGGTCTTACATTGCTCATCTTTTTCTAAAACTTTGGGCGCTGCATTTCGGGTCGGTTGGGTGCACGCCGGTAAATACTCTCAAGCGATTCAACACTTACAGCTTATGAGCACTATTTCCGTCAATACCTTATTGCAAAATGCCTTGGTGGAATTTATTTCAAATTATCATTATGAAAAACATTTACGGGTCCTAAGAAAAAGTCTACAGCAACACAAATTACAGTTTTACCGTTATTTGGAATGCCGCCTACCGACTGGATGCAAATTACAATATCATCCATGTGGTTATTTTCTTTGGTTAAAATTACCGGAAAATGTTGAAAGTATGGCAGTCTATGAAGCCTTAATTCAACAGCAGATCGGCATTGCACCAGGCCGTTTATTTAATGTTGCGGAAGCCAAAACTCAATATATCCGTTTAAATTGTTCCTTTGCATGGAAGGATGAGATTCAACAGGCTTTAGATGCCCTCCTTAGTACAATCTCTGCACTTTCCTCAGATCAGACGAATATTTGACAATTTTTATTGTCATTATTATGCTCAAACAGATATTGTTCAAATACATATATTTGTTGTTGAGATAACAATGAATTCATTCAATATTTACCAAAATTCAAAAAACAAATAGGTTAGTTCATGGAAGATCAAAAACACAGTCAACGCATACATGCCTTTAGTTCGGATGTACTCACAGATCTAGATGCTGTGGGGATTGCACAGCTCATCAAATCTAAAGAAGCTTCTGTACAGGAAATAACACAAGCGGCCATTGCACGTGCGGAACAAGTCAATCCGCATCTAAATGCCATTGAACTGGACTGTTTTCAACGTGCTTTAGAGAAAAATCAATATGTTGAACATGGTCTATTTGCGGGCGTCCCTTTTTTCTTTAAAGATAATCTAGATTATCAAGGCTTGCCATCACGCCATGGTTCAAAGGCCATAGGTTCAAAACCAGCCGATCGTAATCCTCAAATTAGCCAACAAATCTTAGATCAAGGTTTTGTCGTATTAGGAAAATCTAAACTGCCTGAATTTGGTCTAAATGCCAGTACCGAATATAAAGATGGATCAGCCACCTATAACCCTTGGAATCTAAGTTATTCCTGCGGCGCATCTTCTGGCGGTTCCGCAGCTCTCGTTGCAGCCGGTGTAGTGCCGATTGCCCATGCCAATGATGGCGGTGGTTCGATTCGTATCCCTGCTGCATGCTGCGGTTTGATTGGATTAAAGCCTAGTCGTGGTCGTACTTATGACAGTGAAGCAGCAGGCTCTCTTCCGATTAATATCATCAGTGAAGGTGTCTTAACCCGTAGCATACGAGATACTGCGCATTTCTATGCAGGAATGGAGTCAAGTTATTACAATAAAAAGCTGCCACGCATAGGCATGATTCATGGCCCTTCTAAACGTCGACTACGCATCGGTTTAGTCCCGCAATCGATTACAGGGCAAATAGATAGCGAAACAACTGCAACATTAATGAATAGCGCAGCACTCTTAGAAAAATTAGGTCATCATGTTGAAGAACTTCAGTTACCTTTTTCCTTAAGCTTTGTTGAAGATTTCAGTGAATATTGGGGGATGTTGTCCTTTTTACTGAGTACCTTTGGCAAGAAAATCTTTGGCGCTGACTTTAATCCAAAAGAGTTAGATCACTTAACCGTTGGTTTATCGAAGTTGTATAAAAAGAACTTTTATAAAACCCCGCTATTTCTGTATCGATTAAAGAAAATGCAGCAACAATATCGTGAAATCTTTAAGCATTATGACGTTTTGCTATCGCCTGTACTTGCACATACCACACCTAAAATCGGCTATTTGTCACCTCAATTACCGTTTGACCAGTTATTTGAACGTATACAGAACTATGTGACTTTTACCCCTATCCAAAATGTGGTGGGTGCGCCGGGTATGTCGATTCCTATGGGAGAAACGCACAACGACGGACTACCGATCAGTATGCAAATATCAGCCGATGTCGGTGATGAAAAAACCTTGATCGAACTGGCATTTGAAATTGAAGAAGCTCAGCCATGGCGACGTATTCAAGATATACCTCGAACTGCTTAACAAACTAATCAAAGAGTAAAAAAAGGGAGCTGATTGGCTCCCTTTTTTTATTCAAATCCGCAGAATAAGGCTTTTTAATTGTTCGCTGTATTTAAATATAAGAGGCTTAATTAAAATGATACGTCAGTCCTGCATATACGGCCCGACCTTCACCCGGTGTTAAACGAGCAGGATCTTTGCCAGCATCGTTATAGCCCGGTGTCACGGTAGATGCATATTTTTTATTGGCTATATTTCTAAAATCCAACCACGCCATATATTGTTTTTGTGGTTGTATATAGCCGAACGATGCTCCCCAAATTTGCCAATCTTTTGCGTAGAAACTATTGGCATAGTCGGTTGCGACCTTTGCGGCATAAAGTGTATTCACCGCAGTATAAAAGCCTAAAGGATGTTCGTATTTAAGTTCAGCCTGATAGATGTGTTTCGGTATACCTGCAAGTTCATTTTTTCCAAATACCGCATCATTTTTATAGTGAAAATCATTCAAGGTATAGGCTTGTTTCAGTTGAACTTGTCCATATGTATCATTTTGCCAAAGTGAACTGTTTAAACCGAGTTCAAGCCCCTGATGGACGGTGTCCGAAGCATTCGATTCGGCAATAATCTTTTTAGGTTCTAATTGGATTTCAACAGCCAACAGTTCATTTTTAACCTGTGAATAGTAATATGCAATATTCCACTCACCCAGTGCATGTTGACCACGCCCACCTAGTTCAAGAGTATTCGCTGTCTGACTATTCAAATGAATCGGAGCACTTTGGCGTCCCGTCGCTGCGCCACTACCATCAGGGAAGTATTGATCCGAACCCCAAATTAAAGCCCATGGATGTGGTGCTTCTAAGCTTCGACTGACATTGGCAAAGAGCTGTGTTTCAGGTTGGATTTGATATCGAACGCCTAGCGATGGCAGGACATTCCATTCACGAATATTTTCTTTATGACTTTGCACAGGCCATGTCACTTCACTTTCACGATGGGTGTACGCCAATGCAACACGACTATCGAGCCAAAACTGTGGGTGTAGTGCCAAGGCGTTGGCATAATGTAAAACATAGTCACCACCTTGGTAGGTGTAATGCCGCGTTTCTGTACCCGCAGCATACGTGCCTTGCGCAACACGCAAGCGTTCAACGACCTGACCATCTGGCAAATGCGTGGTACTACGGAAACCTAAAGTATTTTGGCTTTCATGCTCCCATAGCATCCGGTCAAATCGGTAGTTAAATAAGGTGCTGATATCGTCATAGTCAACATCTGTACTATACAACCCTTCTTGCAAATCCATCGGATAATGATGATAAGCCAGACCCAACTGTAAACGATCGCCCGAGTCCAAAGTCATATTGGTTTTATTCGCCAACCAAAGACTTCCCGGCTGCGGACGATTATTATTCAGCGAGATATTTTGGGCTACTGCTTGTTTTGGATCTTGTTCAATCTGTTGTTGGGTTAGACGTCCCGGTGTTTGGTGTTTAGTTTCTCGGAAACGCAGATAAAAACGTGTATCAAGGTTAGGATTTATTTGATATCCCACATTGGCCGATATACCTTTACTCTGGCTTGAAGCATGATCTTGAAAACCGTCATCATCACTTTGCGTTAAGGAAAGATAATAATCTAAGTCACCAATTTGTTGTCCTGAATTGATTTCACTTTTTTGATAACCGTGGCTGCCCATTTCATGATGCACTGACAGTTTTGCTGCATTTTTTCCTGTTGGGCTTGCATAGTTAATTAGACCACCCAAGCTTAATGCGCCACGTGTTAAACCATTAGCCCCTCGTAAAACCTCTATATGGTCTACCCACAGCGGCTCAAGCAGTTCATAAGGTGTTCCTCCTGGCCCTGTAAATGGCAAATCATCTAAGGTCACATACAACCCTGAAGCATGCGCCCCCGGTGCACGATTGATCCCCGAGCCACGTATCGACAGTTTCACCCCTTCATTTCCTGAAGATGCCGCGTATATCCCCCGTTGATTTTTAAATAAATCAGCATTTGTTCGCTTGGGTACATCTTGAATGTCTGCTGCAACGATCGCATTGGTTGCACCATTTACTTTAGTCAGTGCTTTTTTTATTTGATCATCCATTGAACTTTGTTCAACGTTAATGGTGATTTCAGGTAATACATTGCTATCTGCAACACTATATTGTGCCATTGCAGTAAGCATCATCAGGCTTAAAAGCTTAAGTGACGTGTTGTTATATTTGGAAAATTGAGGGACATCCATGATTGCGTCTTCTAAGTGAAACGAATTTGACGGCAAGGATTGTAGTGTGTTTTATCATCATGTATGTATCAAAATATTTCAAAATTCATGATTTTTATCGATATTCTTCTTCGTATTTTTATATTCAAATGATTTGTTAAATGAAATAAAACAGATAATTATATTTTTTAGTCAAAAAATAAAATTTTCTAAATAAGATAAAAGCCCTCAATTGATAAAGATCAAGGGCGTGTATTGATTAAGAGTAGGCATTGAAAGATTGTCGGAAAGTCAGATGTCAAAACCTGAACATACTTCCAATCACGCTCTCGTTAAATTGATATTGAAATTTCTAAGGCAATTTAAATTAAACAATTCTCTGTAACAGCATTAGAAGTTGTACATCGCGACTGCATTGATTCGATTATCTTCACCTTTAGTACTGCCATTTGGTGCAGCGCCAAAAGCTTCACGTTCACCATAGACATATTCCAGACCTAAACTAATCGGCTTAACAGGGCTGTAAAATACATTTGCCCATGCTTGCCACAAGTTTTTATTGGCCTTGGTTTTATCAACTAATGAGTTGACATAATCTGCATTGTTATCTGCTTTCATATAACCATAGCCCAATGTTCCGCGCCATTGTGCTGAAATTTGTTGAGTTAAACCTACTGTAATCGAGTCAAATTCATTGGTGGCGATGATGTCTTTATCCGCATTGGTCACAAAACCTTGGTTGGTCCATGACACAAAACTGCTGTCGCCTTTGACATGGTAATAATCCGCTTTGAACACTGTTTTATCCGTCAAATCTAGTTTTGCGCCCAGACCAAGCCCCCATGCAGTTTCTGTGTCCGTATCCGTTTTCTTTTCAGCACCCATCGCACGTGCGCTTAACATCAGCGTATCTTTCATTTTATGGTTTAAACGCGCTGTTAATGCAGGCAAACGCATATTTGAGCTGTCATCCTTAGAATCTTCTGCAGCGAGTACAAGATTTGTTTCTGGACTAAATTTGTAACTATAGCGAACTTGCGGTGTACGTTTAACAGCACCACCGACATAGCCCAATGCATCAATGGTTTCAGGCATATAATCAGGTACAGCAAAGTTAGACCATGTTTGCCCCACCAGCCAATCACCATAGGTCAAATAGGCATGACGAATCCGCAGTCCATCATTTGCACCCAAAAAGTCGACTTCAATTTTACCGCCTACATCGCCCACTTGAGTCGGTGTTTTAAAGTCTAGTCCTAAACGTGTGGCAGCAAGTGTTGCTTTTAAACGATCTGAACTTTCAGCATTCCCTTCTAGCGGAACACTATTCATTTGGTTATACAGGCGAGATAAACTGCCGCCTTCTGCCTGATAAGATGCATCTGCTCGCACATTGCCATACAAGCTAAACTCAGCGCCCGATTTGGTATTTAAACTCAGGCTCGGTGTTTGAGTCGGTTTTTGATTCTGCACAGCAACTACAGGCCCTTGTTTTACGTCTTTGATTTCACTCGACAAGGTATTTTGCTGTTGAACATATTGCTGCATCATGGCTTTTAACGCTTTGAGTTCTTCACGCAACTGTTCAACTTCAGCCTCGCTGACTGCCGCATGTGTCCACATGGGTAACACGGCTGCACAAGCCAGTAGCATCGGTTTAATTTTAAAGGTTTTTTTGACTAAATTTAGCTTTTGAGTTTTCATCCTGACCTCGATTTGGGCGATGCCCTTTCCTTATTTTTTGTCACAATTTCCCACTAGCCCTCATGTTGTGCATCAGGGCCTAGAAACTTAAAATTTTGGGGTAATGTTAAATTTATTTAAGAATGCTTAATTCGCTGTATTTTTGATGGCTTGCGTATTGAGCTTTGGCGATTGACCTTGAGTAGACGCTTCTACTGAAGCTTGTAAATTCACCATAAAGATTGCTAATGCAGCGATGACACCGGGAATGGCAATCACCAAGAAGTTCATTTGATGCGGTAAATTCATGGTTAACAGCGCACCAGTAAGTACCGGTCCAACGATTGCACCAATTCGTCCAATACCCGATGCCCAGCCCATACCTGTAGAACGTACCGTGGTTGGGTAGTATTGTGCGACAAAGGTATAAAGTAAGATTTGCGAACCGATGGTAGCTGCACCTGCTACAGCAATTAAGGTATACAGAACCATTTGCGGACTGTTAAAGCCTAGTAAGATTAAAGCCAATGCGCCACACATGAACATGATGCTCAGTACTTTTTTGATATGGAAGCGGTCTGCCAAAGCACCACCACCAATAGCACCTACCATTCCACCAATATTCAGTGCAAAGAGGAAGATCATACTTGCACCAAGCGAATAGCCGGCTTGAATCATCAATTTTGGTAACCAGCTTCCAAGTGCATAAACCATCAATAAGCACATGAAAAATGCAATCCAGAACATGAACGTACTGAAGCTACGGCCTTGTTGAAATAATGCTTTTAACGGAGCTTTGTCTTCTTCAGAAATTTCATTGAGTACAAATTGAGTATCTGTTGTAAGGACTTGTTCAGGCGCAATTTTAGAGACAATCGTTCGAGTCGTATCTGTTTGATGCTTTGAGGTTAAATACATCAATGACTCAGGGAGGAATTTCCAGATTAAAGGCAGTGCAAGACATGGAATAATTGCAATATAAAACATGATTTTCCAGCCATATACTGGCACCAACCAAGCACCCAATAACGCTGAAGCCATACCACCAATAGCATAACCACTAAACATCAGTGCAACCAAGGTACTACGTATACGTTTTGGCGCGTATTCTGTCATTAACGCCACAACGTTCGGCATAACGCCACCGATGCCTAGACCGGCAAGAAAGCGTAAAATACCAAACTCGACTGGCGTACTTGCAAAAGCGCCGCAGAAGGTAAAACCACTGAAAATACCGACACAGATCATAATGGTTTTTTTACGACCAATTTTATCGGACAGTGTTCCAAAACACATGGCACCAAACATCATGCCAAATAAAGCCGTACTTGCCAGTAAGCCAGCTTGTACCGCAGATAAGGACCATTCTTGCATCAACAGCGGTAAGGCAACGCCATAGATCACCAAGTCATAACCGTCAAAAATAATAATCAAAAGACACCAAATCAAAACACCCCAATGAAATGGCGTAAATTTGGCTTCATCAACCAAGGTATTAATATTAATTTTCTGGTTTTGCATAGCCCACCTCCTAATTGTGAAGCTTGTAAAATTCGCTTTTCACAATGAATAAGTCGGTGCTTAATGTCCAAAACCGATTAGGCATGTTTGTATACCTAAAAAGTTGAATACAAATTAATTCCTTGATTCCACTTTATTTAAATAGATCATTTCATATGTGCAGTTCATCTGAACGTCTATCAACACATTACTTAAAACACAGCACGATCATATGGAATCGCTTCTAAATCATATACTTGATAAACACTATCAAATAAACCACGAATATCTTCGCTTTCATCCATATTACGCACAGCCATAAATATAGGACTAATCGCGGCTTCATCTAAGATCGGAACAAATGTTAAATGTGTTAATTGCACACTTTGGGCACTCATTGGGGTGATACAAACTCCTTCATTCGCTGCAACAAAGCCCAAGGCCAGTTGTAATTCACGTACTTCACGTACTTTTTTAGGTTCCAAACCATACTCTGAAAATATGCCACGCACTTGGGTCGAAAAGTTTGGTTTGTTGTGATTTGGGTAAAAAATCAATTGCTGATCGATCAGATCTGCAAGATAGACTCCTTCCTTTTTTTGTGCCAAAGGATGACTTGCATGTAAGGCTACCACTAAGCGTTCTTCACGCAGTAAAACCCGTTTGATCGCGGGGTCTGAAATACGCAAACGCCCAAAGCCGACATCTATACGACCTTCTTTTAATGCTTTGATTTGTTCAGTGGTCGCCATTTCCTCCATTTCTATTTTTAAATGTGGATGTTGTTGTTTGAATAAATACAAAATATTCGAGAGTAAACCAAACAATAAAGAGCTCACAAAACCGATTGTCACTGTTCTTTCTGTCAAACCGATTCGTTTCGTCATCGATTTAATTTCTTCTGCATTAGACAAAAGTTTTAAAGCATGATGATAAAAAAATTGACCTGCTTCTGTAGTCTTAAGCGGACGGCTACCTCGTTCAAATAACCGAATTCCAAGCTCATGTTCCAAATTTTGAATCTGCCGACTCAAAGGTGGTTGAGCTATATATAGTTTTTCTGCCGCTTTGGTAAAACTCTGCTCTTCAACCACCGCGACAAAGTATCTTAAGTGTCTTAGTTCCATAGTTATCGATACCTATTAAGTATAATAAAATGCAAATTTGATCTTCGACGTGAAGATTTTATTCTTTTAAGGTATATCACATAGACAGGATTAAGCAAATTTAATCCCATCCAACAGATCAAAAACATCGTGCAGCGCATTACCTGAAAGAGGCTTCAACCGCTACACGAAACAACTTAAAAAGTATTGTTAGACAACCAAACAAGGAACGTGGCAGCCAAAGACCTCTTTTATCGAGTGATAGCCACCCAAACTTAAATGCATACTTAAGGAGATATAGTATGAACCGTCAAGAGATTGATGTTCTGGTTAAACAAATGAACGTAGATACAGCGACAGGGCCTGTTGACCAACGTGTACAGCAAGTTGTGGTACGTTTATTGGGTGATTTATTCCAAGCGATTGAAGATCTAGATATTACTCAAACTGAACTATGGAAAGGTCTAGAGTATTTTACAGACGCGGGTCAAGCAAACGAATTGGGTCTTTTAGCCGCTGGTTTAGGTTTAGAGCACTATCTAGATTTACGTGCCGATGAAGCTGATGCGAAAGCAGGTATTACAGGTGGTACACCACGTACCATTGAAGGCCCTTTATATGTGGCTGGCGCACCTGAATCAGTGGGCTTTGCTCGTATGGATGATGGTACGGAAACCGATAAAATTCCAACTCTGTTTATTGAAGGTACGGTAACAGATACCGAAGGCAACATCATTGAAGGCGCTAAAGTTGAAATTTGGCATGCCAACAGCCTAGGTAACTATTCTTTCTTTGATAAGTCTCAATCTGACTTTAACCTTCGCCGTACGATTCTTTCTGACCAAGACGGTAAATATGTTGCACAAACTACGATGCCCGTTGGTTATGGCTGCCCTCCAGAAGGTACAACTCAATTTGTTTTAGACAAATTAGGCCGTCATGGTAACCGTCCATCACATGTTCATTATTTTATCTCTGCACCGGGTTACCGCAAGCTAACTACTCAATTCAACATCGAAGGTGATAAATACCTTTGGGACGACTTTGCCTTTGCAACTCGTGATGGTCTGGTGGCAACTGCTGTTGATATCACAGACGAAGCTGAAATTGCACGTCGTGGTCTAAACCAACCGTTTAAGCACATTAGCTTTAATGTTGAGTTAGTTAAAGAACAAGCTGCTGCACCAAATACTGAAGTAGATCGTCGACGCGCTAGCGCTTAATTACTCAATCTAAGGAAGCCGAGCTGTCTCATCCAAGTTTGACAACTCGGTGACTATCCCCTCATTGGACAGTCGGAGAATGGACATGCCACGTATTCCTGTAATTAACACCAGCCATCTAGATCGTATTGATGAACTTCTTGTCGATAATTTTGACACTGGTGAATTTAAACTGCACCGCTCAGTATTTACCGATCAAGCGTTGTTTGATCTTGAAATGAAATACATTTTTGAAGGTAACTGGGTATATTTGGCACATGAAAGCCAAATTCCAAATAACAATGATTATTACACGACTCATATCGGTCGCCAGCCCATTATCATTGCACGTAACCGTAATGGTGAACTGAATGCCATGATCAATGCCTGCTCACACCGTGGCGCACAGTTATGTCGTTATAAAAAAGGCAACAAAGCAACCTACACCTGTCCATTCCATGGTTGGACTTTTAATAACTCAGGTAAATTGCTCAAAGTTAAAGACCCTGCCGAAGCGGGTTATTCAGATTGCTTTAACCAAGATGGTTCACATGACTTGAAAAAAGTCGCGCGCTTTGAAAGTTATAAAGGCTTTTTATTTGGTAGCTTAAATCCTGATGTGCCAAGCCTTGAAGAATTCTTAGGTGAAACCACCAAAATTATCGACATGATCGAAGGTCAGTCGGAAAACGGTTTGGAAGTTTTACGTGGTTCATCTACCTATACCTATGAAGGTAACTGGAAACTGACAGCTGAAAATGGCGCAGATGGCTATCACGTATCAGCCGTGCATTGGAACTATGCAGCGACCACTCAGCACCGTAAAGAAGCACAAGCGGCAGATAATATTCGTGCCATGAGTGCGGGTTCTTGGGGCAAGCAAGGTGGTGGTTCTTATGGTTTTGACAGTGGTCACATGTTGTTATGGACCCAATGGGCAAACCCAGAAGACCGTCCAAACTTTAGCAAAGCCAATGAATATACCGAAAAATTTGGCGCGCCGATGTCGAAATGGATGATTGAACGTTCACGTAACCTATGTCTTTATCCAAACGTTTATTTGATGGATCAATTTGGTTCACAAATTCGAGTTTTACGCCCGATTTCTGTCAATAAAACTGAAGTCACCATTTACTGTATCGCCCCTGTCGGTGAAGAGCCAGAAGCACGTACACGTCGTATTCGTCAATATGAAGACTTCTTTAATGCTTCAGGCATGGCAACACCTGACGATTTAGAAGAATTCCGTGCCTGCCAAGCAGGTTATGCAGGGATTGAATTGGAATGGAACGACATGTGCCGTGGTTCAAAACACTGGATTCATGGACCGGATGATGCAGCCAATGAAATTGGATTAAAACCACTATTAAGTGGCATCAAAACCGAAGATGAAGGTCTTTACCTTGCTCAGCATCAATATTGGTTAAAAACCATGAAACATGCCATCGCTGAAGAAAAAGAATTGGCAGAACAAGTCGCAAATGAACAAGGAGATGTCGCATGAATGCAACTGCACATTTAGACAGCGTAAGCATTGAAGCTGTATCTCAGTTCCTCTACCGCGAAGCGCGTTTTTTAGATGATGAACAGTGGGATGAATGGCTAGCGTGCTATGCCCCATCTGCATCATTTTGGATGCCTGCTTGGGATGATGATGACCGCCTGACAGAAGATCCTCAGTCTGAGATTTCTTTGATTTATTATCCAGACCGTCAAGGTTTAGAAGACCGTGTCTTCCGCATTAAAACCGAGCGTTCATCTGCCACGATGCCAGATACCCGAACCAGCCACAACATTAATAACGTCGAGATTATTGAACGTGATGGCGACAAAGTGACGGTGCGTTTTAACTGGAACACCTTAAGTTTCCGCTACAAAACCAACTATAGCTACTTTGGCATGTCACGTTATGAAATTGATTTTTCAGGTGAGCAGCCAAAAATCCTCAGCAAATATGTTGTTCTGAAAAACGATTATATCAACCAAGTTATTGATATTTATCACCTCTAAAAGCTTATTTCACTAAGCAAGGTTTTACTTTCAGCCAGAAGGATATTTGGCTGAAAGGACACGTTATACCAGATTTTCAAAAGGATATTCAGCCATGTCAAACCATAATGTTGCACTTCAATTTGAAGATGGCGTTACTCGTTTTATTAGTGTTGCTCAAGGTGAAACCCTTTCCGACGCAGCCTATCGTCAAAAAATCAATATCCCTCTAGATTGCCGTGATGGCGCATGCGGGACATGCCGTGCATTTTGTGAGTCGGGTACTTACGACATGCCTGAAGAATCTTATATCGAAGATGCTTTAACCCCCGAAGAAGCTGAGCAAGGTTATATTTTAGCTTGCCAATGTCGTCCAAGTTCAGATGCTGTTTTCCAAATTAGTGCATCATCTGACGTGTGTAAAACTGAAATTCATGAGTTTCAAGGCACATTGTCTCGTGTTGAAAATATGTCGGATTCTACGATTACCTTTGATATTCAACTGGATGAAGATCAACCGGACATTAACTTCTTGGCAGGTCAATACGTCAATGTCGGCATTCCGGGGACTGAAGAAACTCGTTCGTATTCGTTTAGTTCAAAGCCGGGCAATCGTTTAACAGGCTTCGTGGTTCGTAATGTCCCTGAAGGAAAAATGAGTACCTTCCTGAGTGCCGATGCGAAAGCCGGCGACAAAATGACCTTCAAAGGTCCTTTTGGTAGTTTTTATCTGCGTAATGTCGTCCGCCCTGTGGTCATGCTTGCAGGTGGTACAGGTATTGCGCCGTTTATGTCCATGTTACAAGTGCTTGAAGAAAAAGGTTCTGAACAACCTGTTCGTCTTGTATTTGGCGTAACCAATGACTTTGACATCGTGGCAAAAGACAAGCTCGATGAATTACAAAGCAAACTCCCTTGGTTCGAATACCGTACTGTGGTCGCTCACCCTGAATCACAGCATGAACGTAAAGGCTATGTGACCAGTCATGTTGAAAAAAATTGGTTAAACAACGGCGATGTAGATATTTATCTCTGTGGTCCTGTACCGATGGTTGAAGCTGTACGTGGCTGGTTAGATACAGAAGGCGTTAAACCTGCAAACTTCTTGTTTGAAAAATTCTCAGCGAATTAAGGGAGAATAGTTTAATGTCAGAACAAGCCAGATTTAACAATAAAGTTGTCATCGTTACCGGTGCCGCTCAAGGTATCGGTCGTGGAGTGGCACTACAAGTGGCTCGAGAAGGCGCTCAAGTAGTATTGGCAGATCTCTCAGATTTTGTTGAAGATACGCTAAACGATATTCAAGCCCATAATGGCGATGCCATTATTGTTAAAGCCAATCTTGAAACATATTCAGGCGCTCAATTAGTTGCTACCCAAGCCATTAAAAAATATGGCCGAATTGATATCTTGATCAATAACGTTGGCGGTGCGATTTGGATGAAGCCCTTCCAAGAGTTTTCAGAAGAAGAAATCATTAAGGAAGTTAATCGTTCATTATTTCCAACTATGTGGTGCTGCCGAGCCGTGTTACCTGAAATGATTAAAAATCAGCAAGGGACGATTGTGAATGTATCTTCTATTGCAACCCGTGGTATTAACCGTGTGCCATATTCAGCGTCAAAAGGTGGGGTCAATGGCTTAACCGCTGCACTCGCTTTTGAGCATGCAAAAGATGGTATTCGAGTCAATGCCGTAGCCACAGGTGGCACAGAAGCGCCACCACGGAAAGTACCAAGAAACGCCAACCCATTGTCAGATCATGAAAAAAAATGGATGCAAGACGTAGTCGATCAAACCATTGACCGTACATTCTTGGGACGCTATGGCACAATTCAGGAACAAGTCAATGCCATCTTATTTTTGGCATCCGATGATTCATCTTATATGACAGGAACAGTCGTCCCTGTTGGTGGTGGAGATCAAGGTTAAACGATACCGTCATTGGTTGAATTCAACAGGCTCATTGACATAGTCGCATGGAGGCAAAAGCGATGGCACCCCTGTTAAAAACATTAAAAGAAGATTGGTCGATCTCAGCGACGGTTGCAGGATTTTTAGCCGTGCTGATCTCCTATTCAGGTCCACTGATTATTTTTTTCCAAGCCGCACAAAAAGCCCAAGTCTCCCCAGCCATGATGATTTCATGGATTTGGGGGATTTCTATTGGCGCAGCACTGGCGGGTATTTATCTCTCTATTAAATATAAAACCCCGGTGATTACCGCGTGGTCAGCGCCCGGTACGGCTCTTTTAGTCACTCTCTTTCCGAATATTTCGCTGAATGAAGCCATAGCAGCTTATATCACGTCCGCTATTGTTATTTTTTTGATCGGCATCACTGGTTATTTTGACAAACTCTTAAAATGGATTCCTCAAGATGTCGCTGCGGGGATGATGGCAGGTATTTTATTTCAGTTTGGACTTGGACTGTTCATTGCTACAGATAGTATGCCGATCATTGTCTTTGGCATGTTATTGGTCTTTCTGATTTCTAAAAGACTATCGCCACGCTACGCGATGATTTGGGTCTTACTGACTGGAGTCGTTTTGAGTTTTTCATTAGGAAAAATTAATCCTGTTGATGTGAATTTTCAACTCGCTATACCGCAGTTTATTGCCCCAATTTGGACTTGGAACTCAACTTTAAATTTGGCGATTCCCTTAATCTTAGTCAGTCTGAGTGGTCAATTCCTTCCGGGGATGGCGATCATGAAACTCAGTGGATATGACACGCCAGCCAAGCCGATTATCACAGCGACCAGTATTGCCTCGCTCGCTGTCGCATGTGTCGGAGGCATTACCATTGTTTTAGCGTCTATCACCGCAGCCATGTGTATGGGCAAAGATGCACATGAACTGAAAGAAAAACGCTATATAGCCGGTATTGCCAATGGTATTTTTTATATTTTAGGCGGCTTATTTGCAGGCAGTATTGTCATGTTATTTAGCCTATTACCTAAAGAGTTGGTCGCTGCACTTGCAGGTCTAGCGTTATTAGGTGCGATTGGAACAAATATGTCGGTTGCGATGAAAAATGAGGCCAACCGTGATGCAGCGCTGATCACATTTTTAGCGACAGCCTCAGGTATGCATTTTTTAGGGCTAAGCTCTGTATTTTGGGGGATTTGTATCGGTGTTGCGGCACATGTCATTTTGACCAAACGAGTAGCCACACAAGCACCGATAACAACGACTCAAGATTCTAAAAGTTCATAATATCCAAAAGCATTACTACTACAAAGAAGATGGAAAATTACATCTTCTTTGTTTAATCAAAAATAAAATGCTTCCGTTTAGACTTCGGTTAATTCAGGCAATTCTCGATGAGCGATTTCAAAAGCTTCTTGCACATCTAATCCCACAGCAGTCAATAAAAGCTCTACAACTTTAGCAATCCAGTGAACCCTTTAGGCAAATAAGCATAGCACCACACAGATTCAATTTTTAGGATGAAGTAATCGCCACCTAGCCTTAGTTTAAAAAAACCATCTAATTTGAACCAACATAAACTTTATCATCAGCGTAAATCTAAAGGTTTTTACCCCCTAAGCAGATCATTTATTAAACAGAATCAATTAACTAAATGATATACTTCAATCAAACTTCAAATGAAAAAAATCGTTAATTAAATTTATAAATGCTTGCACACTAGGTGATGTATTTGTACTGCGCTTACTCATATATAAGTTGATTGTTGGAAGATCCGTATCTAACTTTTTGACAATAATATTTTCATAAGCAATATCCGCAATATAACTCGGTAAAATCGTACACGACTGTGTGATATTGATTGAATTAATGTTGAATAAAATATTACTGGCGCGTTGGATGATTTTTAAGTTGATCTTTTTATCTTCTGCAAATTTTAAAATCTTATGATGCAGAACTGACGACACTTCCTCAGCAGGTATAATAAAATCTATTTCTTCTAAAGATTTGACTGATATTTTATTTTGATTTGCAAATGGATGCTGATTATTCATCAAGAAAATCAAAGGCTCTTCAAAAATTAACTGACTCGAAATTTCATGGTTATTAATATCTGCCCTAGAAATGGCGATATCAATACGTCCATTATGTAAATCACTGATGATTTGAGTGTCATTTAAGCTTAAAAGTTCAACCTTTAAGTCAGGAAATATCTCTGTGAGTTTCGGAATAATAAAAGGGAAAATTTTCATTTCTGCAACAGGTACAAAGCCAATGGTGATTTTTTGGTCTTTGGCTTTTTTGACTTGGCGCGTCATTGCAACTGCTTTATCGGCACTTTCTAAAATGTTTTTGGCATGTTCTAAA
Organism: Acinetobacter sp. YH12086; assembly: GCF_013419345.1. NCBI lineage: Bacteria > Pseudomonadati > Pseudomonadota > Gammaproteobacteria > Moraxellales > Moraxellaceae > Acinetobacter > Acinetobacter sp. YH12086. The sequence goes on along the minus strand of NZ_VPAF01000001.1, from coordinate 430,157 downwards.
AACACAATTCCTTCATCGGTCAGTTCAACTTTACGTTTAGAGCGAATAAATAACTGTACGCCAATAAACTCTTCGAGGTCTTTGATTTGTTGGCTAAGAGAAGGCTGAGCCGTATAAAGTTTTAAGGCCGCTTGGCTAAAATTAAGTTCTTGTGCAACCATGACAAAATATTTTAAATGTCTTAATTCCATTTAAGTCACCTGTGTAGTCCAATCCTTAGGACGTTTTTAATACAATTCCGTTAGCAAGCTAAAATAGTCTTATATTTTGTGGTGAAGTGTTCATTTTTTATTTAAATATCATTTTTTCTCATATTTTACTTCTAAATAGTTCAAAATTTTTAATCAATTGAACTCATGCTAAATTTTTGTGATTTCAAAATAGCGACTTCTCTAGCACCGCAAAATTCAGTTTAGAAATACATTTTCAAATATATATTTTGACAAAAACAAAAAAAAGGGATCATGTTGCATCATCCCTTTTTTACTTATCTTTGAATTATTTACGCTTTTTCTTACCACTGAGCAGATCTATGGCTTGGGCATAACGTGTAGGTGCAATCCGCTGAATTAAATCAATGATTTTGGCGTCATTGCCGATTAAAACACGACGTTTATTCTGTTTCACTGCATCTAAAATCACTTTTGCTGCAACTTCAGGCGGTGTTTTCAGCACTTTATTAAAGGCTTTCGTGGCTCTATCTGGGTTCATACCCAACGCGCGAATACTGTCACTCATACGTGCGCTATTTGCAATATTGGTTCGAATTCCACCCGGATGCACGCAGGTAGCGCTCACTCCGACATTTTCCAAGTCTAATTCTTGACGTAAAGATTCTGTAAAACCACGGACTGCAAACTTCGTTGCATTATAGGCACTTTGAGTCGGTTGAGCTGTCAAACCAAATAAGCTGGAAATATTCACAATATGTCCATCGCCACTTTGTCTTAAGTACGGTAAAAATGCTTTTGTCCCATACACCACGCCCCAGAAATTGATATTCATAATCCACTCAATTTCATCATAATGCATACCTTCTACTGTACTGGCTAGCGCGACACCCGCATTATTAAAGATCAAATTGACCTGACCAAATTCAGCTTGGGTTGCAGCCGCCCATTGCTCGACAGCGGCACGATCAGATACATCTAACTGGGTCTGAGTTATTTTCACACCGGTGTGCTTAATCATTTCAGCCGTTTGTGCAAGGCCGTCGAGGTTGCGATCACTTAATGCTAGATGCGCACCTGATTGAGCCAGTTGAATGGCTAATTGCTGCCCAATACCTGAACCTGCTCCAGTAATGGCAGCGACTTTGTTGTTAAAATTTTTCATCTTTATTCCTATACATACTTAATCCAGTTCAGTGATCAAGCCGCATTTTCGTATTATTCATAGCTACAAGCTTAACGAGTTCTAATCTATGAATGAAATGATTTTATTTAATTCTAAAATATGAATGCTATACATAGCTATTTAGCGTTATTTCTTCAAATCAAATGAATGTAATTCGCCATGATTAGAGCAAAAATTAAAAGCTTTAATGAGCTTTTTAGCTCATGCTTTTTTTACGGATTGTAGCTCCAATTCTTTTAAATCAAACTGCGTTTGAAATTTATAAAAGTGATACAAATGCCAAATGTTATAAACAAAGCTCAACATTTATTCTATTTTTCTACACGATCCAGATTCTAGATATTCAAAATCAGTATATAAAATCCACAATATATACTTATTTTTTTGTGAATATAGCCCTTGAAGACAGCAAGGCTGATGCTTTGTAATTTTCCAAGTCTTGTGTATCCACCTTTTGGAAGATCAGGGATGCACATCTCTTACTATGTTTAATAGAGGTTCTAAAATGATAAAAACAACTCTTAGCCTAATCGGTTTGTCACTGGTGTCTAGCTTAGCTTTGGCTGCTGATCCATTGCATGGTACTAAATGGAAAACCATCGATGATCAAACCAAAAAACCTTTATCCGTAGTTCAATTTAACGAAACCTCAAATGGCGTTTTATCTGCAAAAATCGTGGATGTACTCACCCCGGGTGAAGCAGAAAACTGCCAAAAATGTGTTGGTAAATTCCACAATAAACCATTACTCGGTGTACAAATCGTGAATGGTTTGAAAAATACCGGTAAAAATACCTATGATGGCGGTAAAATTACTGACCCGAAAAATGGTAAAACCTATAGCTTCAATGCCAAAATGTCGAATGACGGTAAGACCTTAAATGGTCGTGGCTATATTGGTGTATCTGCGCTTGGACGCAGCCAAACATGGATACGTGTAAACTAATCCTTAGCCTACAAATTCAAAAAGCGACTCGATTGAGTCGCTTTTTTGCATGAATACTTCAAATATAAAATTATGCGATTATAAAAATTATACGGTATAACGTTTGCTTAGCCCCCACTCAGCTAATATTCGACGATACATTGTGGATGAGCGATCTGCTTCGAAATGCGCCTCCATACTGATATCCAGTGGCAATTCCTCAGGTTTTTGACTTTCCACCATGTCCTGATCTTCAGCAAAAATTTGTGCATTAAAATCATAGACCGCTTGTAAATCTCCTGTGGTATCAAAATTACGAGTTAAAGGCACAAATAAACGGGTTTTATTATGCGATACAGGACAACAGGCATTTAAGATTTTCAACACCCCATTTTCAGGAAAATCGATGGTTAAAATTGCTGAAAATGGCGGATAGACATCAAATGTTCTTTTCCATAAAAAATCTTCTGGCGCTAAATGTTGTAAGCCATGCGGATAATTACTCACATCACTGAGATATTCTGTATGTAGTCCATAGTCCGTACGTACTGTGGAATATTTTTGTACTTTAGGATTTTCACGGTCTGCAAAGCTCTCATGATGCACCCATGCGAAATGTGCAACATCAATAAAGCCTTCGAGCTGACGCCCACTTGAACCACCAATATCTACATAAGGTGGCAATATCGATTGGTGCTGCTCGGTATCCCACGTGTCTAAATCTGGAAAATTGGCCGTAGATTCGTCTCGGTTAAATAAACTGGTCCACACTAATCCATATTTCAATACAACTGGAAATTTAGTTAATGAAAAACGCTCTGAAATTTGAGTCAGCTCTGGCTGTGCGGGAATTTTTACACACTTTCCTGCGCCGTTATAATGTAAACCATGATATGGACAAATAATGTCTTCACCCTTGACCCAGCCTTTAGTTAATGGCACCCCACGATAATGATTTTTAAATAAGATTTAATATTTTTCAATGTTTTATAGGTTTAGTTATCTGCTTTCTCATAGGTATGTAGTGAATTCCCCATTGCTGAGTTAATTCACCTACAATCTCAAAGCCAAATTTTTTATAAATTTCTAAAGCATAGAAACTCGAATTTACCGTAATATGCTCAGGCTCATACTGCATTATTACGCTTTCTATAAACTCCCACATTTGACGTCCAAAACCTTGGCCATGATATTCAGGTTTCAAGAAAAAATGCATGAGATGTGCAGGATGCACATAAGCTACATTGCCAACGATTTCTTGATTTATTTCAGCAACAAAATAATGGATTAAATCACGCTCAAAAATATGTTTGAGCATGTGGGGCTTAAAGCGCTCACGACCTTCTTCACTGCAAATAACATCATCGACAAATGGTTCAATGACTGCCGCGATTCCATCAACATCCTCTACACAGGCTGGGCGTATGATCATTTTTAGCATGTTGTTCTCTTTATAAAAGTAATCCTTAAACTTCCTCCGTCAAAGAAAATAAACTTTCTTAAAAGAGTCATTTAATGAATTATCGCTTTTAGCTGTTATTTTTCAATACGTTTAAAAGTTACTTCAGCTAAATTTAAAGTAGATGTTGTACATCCAATATGCAATTGTCATTCAAATATTTTTCAGCACAATTTTAAAATATATGTGAGGCATAAATGCTGAATGAATTCAGAAAACATAAAAATCCCCCACGTTTGGAGGATTTTTTAATTTATTTATTGAATAGCCATTATTTTTAATACACATCACGGCGGTAACGACCTGCTTTACGCAGTGTATGCAGTTGTTCAATGCCCAGTATCTCTTGCAAAGTGGCATCTACCGCTTTGGCCATATTCAAACTGCCGCAGATATAGAGACAAGCCCCTTGCTCTAGCCAATCAATCAATTCAGCTTTTTTTACAACTAGGACATCTTGCACATACTTTTCAGCAAATCCATCACGAGAAAATACCCGATCGATTTCTGCAATTTTACCTTGGCTTTGTAATTCATGCAGTTCATCAGCAAAAATTGCATCAAAAGCATGTTGACGTTCACCATAAATAAACCTGTTTTGATAGTGCTCTGTTGCGACACGTTGCTTAAGATGTGAAAGCAAACCCGCCATTCCTGAGCCATTGCCAATCATAATTGCCGACTTAACGCCCTCTGCTAAGTCAAAATTTGGATTCGCACGAATATAGGCATGAATACATTGTCCAAGTTTTAAATCTTGTGTTAATAAACCAGAACCTAAACCTAGTTCATCGCCATGCTGCTCTTGACGTACGACGAGCTCTAAATCTTTTTAATTAAATAGAGTTTGATAATTTCACGCTTATACTAAACGACTGAATAAAGACTATAATAAAAATTAAAAATTCATTCGCTATTTGCGAAATCTTCGAGCAATCATGTCCAAAAATCTTGCAACGCTGATTGGATTCAGTGCAATCTTACAATGGTCTTCTATTGTTGGTTTACTTAAGAAAATTAGTTTCAGTATTGGCCCTGATCTTGCTGTGCTCTTTATGTATACCTTGAGCGCAATTATTCTATTGCTCTTATTTAAAATTCCAAACCTTAAACTGGTTCCGCGCCAATTTTTGATATATGCCACCCTTTTATTTGTGATTTATGAGTTGTGTTTTTCGTATGCCATTGCTTTGGCTCAAACAGCTCAACAAGCGATTGAAATCAGTTTAGTCAACTATTTATGGCCGAGTCTGACAATTGCCGCGTTAATATTATTTAAAGAATTAAAATTTAACTTTTTCGTAATCATTGGTTTAGCCATTAGTTTGGGCGGCATTATTTTGATCCAAACGGGTAATGGAAGTTTTAACTGGTCTACAGTCTTTACGAACATTCAGTCCAATCCATTAAGCTATTTTCTTGCTTTTATGGGCGCGAGTTTATGGTCACTCTACTGTGTGATTACCCGTAAATACAGTCATGGACATAACCCTATTTCATTCTTTTTCGTCGTGATCACCATTGTGCTATGGCTAAAAATGTTGATATTTCACGGTATCCCGCGAATGCCTGCCGTAGACTTACATACCGGTAAGTATATGTTAATCGTGTCCATCGTGACCGCATTGGGCTATGCAGCGTGGAATGTTGGTATTATAAAAGGCAATATTACGATATTGGTGACCTTATCGTATTTTAGTCCGATTTTTTCTTCGGTTATTTCAATGTTTATATTACAGACACCACTGAGTTTAAGTTTTTGGCATGGTGCCATTTTGGTGACATTAGGTTCGCTGGTATGTTGGATTTCAACCAGTTGGCCACAAATTAAAGCCAGATTAATGCAATTGCGCCATGAATAATAAGAAGCAGTCACTTGGCTCATTTATCTTAAACTGAATAGCAAAACCGCGATTAGGCACAGCATGTGAAGTAACTGTGTTGGTGCAAAATATAGAAAATATTTCCATCCACCTGTGAGAAATGCATTCACACATTTTGAAATTGCATGGGCTGATAATCCAATCACCACAGCATAAACCAGTGTGAAATTGTCGATATTACCTTGCATCACCACGGTTGCCATAGCGGCATGGACTTCAAATAGTGATGCTAATAATGTCCCTAAAATTAAACCTTTATCACCTAAAGCGAGATTTAATCCATAGACAAGTGTTTGAATCAAAGTAAGCGTGATGGCTATGATTGCCGCCTGTTTTAAGCTAAACATTCGACTATCAGTCTTTTCTAACTTTGCTGGTTCATTCGCTTCTACACGAAGCATTTCAGGTTCTGACTCTTTATTATGCTGAACTTGAGATAAGCCATAAATCAGATATAGCGCAGCAAGGACCAATATCAAGATGCCGACGATACTTGGTATAACTAATATTTTAAACCATGCAAAACTCACCCCAAGGACGATGATCAAGAGTTGAACCAATGTCGCAACACATGAAAAAAGTCCTGCCCCTGCATTACTTTTGGCACTGGCTTTTCCTGCTCGCACTTCCATGCCTAAGCTTGCGATTGTTGCTGTGCTCGACACAAAACCTGATGCCAAGGCCGATAAGATAATCGCTTTATCAGAGGATAATAGCCGCTTAGCGATGTGCGCTAATGACTGCACCACCAAGATCAATATCAGTAATTTTAAAATCACATAGGGATTTAATACTGAACCCCAATAGGCTTGATTCGGCGTTAAAGGTAAGGCAATTAGGATCAATGCCAGTAAAAAGACCCCATCTCTTAACTCATAGTCTTTGATCCAATGCGCTGCAAAATGATGTAAGCCTTTTTTTCCAAATAATATGAGGGTCAACACCACAGCCAAACACGCAGCAAGTGGAATATTAAAAACACAAGCGGCGCCGATCAAATAAGTCATGACAAAAGCAAGTTCAGTCGTTGTTCCAATATCTTGTTTTTGTTGACTTAATCCATAATAGCTAAACATACTGACGACAATTGCACCGATTACACCAACAGCTAAATGGATTAAAAAACACAATGCTCCAAACAGCGCACAAATGGTAAATGAGCGTAAACCGGCAAAGCTCTGTTCACTGTCCAAATTGTTGTTACGTTGACGCTCCAAACCAATGAGCAATCCACAGCCTAAAGCCGAAGCTAAAATAGTTAACAACGCTGGGAAGGATAATGTTTGTATGAGTATTTCCAAATTTAAGCCCTCCCATCAATACATTGTTTATTTTGGCAATATAAATAAAAAATAATATAAAAATTTAACGCTAAAATTTGAAAAAAACATATAAATTGAACAACTTGAGCATTTTCAATCATGTTCAAAGTTTAGTCATACTTTAAATCATAAACAATTCAATGATAAATATCCTAGTGGACATCAAATATTTCTCATCTTTTAATTAAAAAAATATTCGAAAATCTGACTTAAATTCGGACTTTTTTTACCTTCATGTCTGTTTAAAGCACACATTAAGCCCAAATCACCATAATGGCCGCAATCACCACTAAGGCTAAGCCCCAATGATCAGTTCTTGCGAGTTTTTCCTTAAAGAAATATGCAGAGATTAAGAGGCTAAATAAGATTTCGATTTGACCTAGGGTTTTGACAATCGCAACCGTTTGCATACTCATAGCAGTAAACCAGCCCAAGGATGCTAGAAAGCTACAGACACTAACGCGAAAGGTCAGACCGACTCTATCCCACATGGCAATGAGCGTTTTGCGGCTAAATAGACTGAGGTAGAGCAGCATAATCACACATTGAAAGCCAATTACACTCAACAATACCCACGCCGCACGATGCAAAGTCGGTAAATCACTTAGCTCTAAACTGGCTTCACGAACCAATAAAGAGGTAATAGCAAAACTTAATCCACTCCCTACACCGATGCATAACGTTGGCAGAGATAATTTTTGTCGTTGAGAACCTTTGCTTAAAAGAAAAACGGCAACACCACCAACCAAAACACCAATCCAACCAAATAAACTTAAATGTTCACTTAAGAAAATCACCCCAACAATGGCCGCAAATATCGCTTCACTTTTCGCTAAACCAACACCAATGGCATAATTCTTTTGTTTAAAAAGCAAGACCATTAAAATCGTCGCTAAAATTTGACTTAGTCCTGCAATCACCACATAGACCCAAAACATAGTTGTAAATGTGGTCACCTGAGTCACAGGCTGTTGTTGGTACAGCACATATAAATAAATGCAGGCAAATGGGAGCCCAAAAATAAACCGTGCAAGGGTGACACCATACACATCAACAGTGGTACTGAGTTGTTTTTGAAATGCATTGCGCCATGACTGCATAAAAGCAGCCATTAAAGTGAATAAGATCCAAACTGGAAACATAAGAAAGGTGGTTTAACGGTGGATGCCTCATCAATTTACGCTTTTATTGAATTGAATGCGACCTAACACGGCTAGATTATTCATTGAACTTGGTTATGGATTCATTGAAAAAATTTTATTTAAAAACCTCATATTAAGAATATGGTATTTATCAAAATTTAAGTTTTTATAAAAATACGCAAAGGCATGTTACCTTTGCGTTTTGCTCTTTACCAATATTTAGTTGGTAACTTACAGTAAGTTAGCTTTCAAGTAGTACAGCACCAAATTGCTCACGTAGATCTTTTTTCAGCATTTTACCTGTTCCGCTCAAAGGAATAGCATCCACAAAAATCACTTTATCTGGCACCTGCCATTTAGCAACTTTATCTGCATAATAATCCAAAATTTCTGTATCAGATAAATCGACATCTGGCTTTTTAATTGCAATCAATACAGGACGCTCATCCCATTTTGGATGGGTTGCTGCAATCACTGCCGCCATTGCAATTTTAGGATGTCCCATAGCTAAATTTTCTAACTCAACGGAAGAAATCCATTCACCGCCCGATTTGATCAAATCTTTTGAACGGTCACTAATTTTTAAGAAACCATCTTCGTTCAGGGTTGCAATATCCCCGGTATCAAACCAACAATCTGAGGTTAATGCAGATTCTGTTTTGCCAAAGTAATTGCCAATAATCCAATGCCCTTGGATCTGTAAATTACCCGTCGTTTCGCCATCACGTGCAACTTCGTGTGTACCGTTTTCTTCATCGGTAATACGTAAATCGACCCCAAATGGTGGACGACCTTGTGACAATCGTACTTGTAATTGTTCTTCTTCAGATAATAACAAATGTTTGGCTTTAAATTGGTTTGAAGAACCTAATGGACTGGTTTCGGTCATTCCCCAAGCATGAATCGTTTCACAGTTAAATTGTTCTTTAAACACTTTTAACATCGCAGGAGGACAAGCAGATCCACCAACCACATTACGCACTAAACTTTCAAGCTGACTACCCGCTTGTTGCGCAGCATTAATCAAACCCTGCCAAATCGTTGGAACACCCAATGCAACGGATACTTTATAGTCATCAATCATTTGCGTCAGGCTTGCTCCATCTAAACCTGGGCCTGGCAGCACTAAAGTACATCCCACCATTGCCGCAGCATATGGCGTACCCCATGCGTTGACATGGAACATCGGCACAACGGGCATCATAATATCTCGCGCTGAGATATTTAATGAATCCGGCATACAAATCGCATAACTGTGTAAGACTGTTGAACGATGACTATACAACACGCCTTTCGGATTGCCTGTGGTACCTGAGGTATAACATAACGAACTAGCCGATAATTCATCTAATTCTGGCCATGTATAGTCTGCAGATTGCGCCGCGATGAGTTCATCATAAAATTTAACTTCTGGTACCGCTTCGATAATTGCTGCATCTGGTGCATCTAAACAAATAAAATGTTCAACAGATTTTAATAAAGGTTTTACTGCTTTGATTAAAGGCAAAAAGGTTTTATCAAATAACATCACGCGGTCTGCGGCATCATTGATGATAAAAATTAATTGTTCTGGAAATAAACGTGGATTAATGGTGTGACAGACATAACCACTACCTGAAATAGCGTACCAAGACTCTAAGTGACGGTGGTTATTCCAAGCGATCGTCGCAACACGATCCCCTAAATTTAAACCGAGAGATGCAAGAACATTAGCAAATCGTTTTGAATTTTTATGGACTTCACCCCAAGTGGTTTTCGTAATCGTCGAGTCTGTATTTTTTGAAATGACTAAACTATCCGCATGATAGCGACCCGCATGTTCAATCATGCTACTAATCAAAAGCGGTTTAAACATCATATTACCAAGCATTCTTTGCTCCCACATTCATCCATATTGAGTTGTTGTTTTTCCGCACTGTCCTGCAGATTTTTTAAAACTTTGCACCATGTCAAAAGTGATTATTCTTCATCGGCAAGGTTGAAAGCAGTAGATATGAAACGCATATCCAAAACTGATTCTTATGTTTTAACCTTAATTGATTTTAGAATCCACTGTTTTATTGCTCAAAATATGAATGCTTTAGTGGTATAAAATGCAAAAATTAAAGCTTTAGCCCTATTCAAAATATAGTCTTATTTAGTTATAACACTGCTGCTTTAAAAAATGTCGTTTTCAGTTATCAAATAATTGACTGAGTCAATTAGCATAAAAAAACCCAGTCTAGATACACTGGGTTCATTCATAGTATTAGCCGTTGTAGTTAAGTTAACATAGTTACAGTACTTCAAACTCAATACGACGGTTTTTCTTACGACCTTCAGGCGTAGCATTGTCTGCTACAGGCTTATTTGATCCCATCCCTTCAGTACTTAAATTCGCCGCCGCAATATTTTTTGAAATCAGGTAGTTTTTAACCGCATTAGCACGATCTTGGCTTAAACTTAAGTTTTTCTCAGGATTGCCCGAACTGTCTGTGTGACCAATAATTCGTACTTTTTTCCCACCGACGCGGTTCAGTGCGACAACCATTTCATCTAAGATCTGTACCCCAGATGGCGCTAAAATAGCACTGCCCGATTCAAATTCAATAATACGATTACGTAAAGCCGCATCAATAATGGCTTGTTCAGCCTGATTGACAGAAAGCTGTGCATTGAAACGAAAAGGTGCTGTGACCAAAGACTGAAACTTGGTGGTCGTGGGTTGGATATCATTTTGATTTGACATCTTGCCACTTAAATCGACTTGCGTTCCGCGTACAGAGAGTTTCCCCTGTTTTACTTTTTTTAGGTCATCATTAATCATTTGGCTTACGCTATTACCCCAACCATTAGGTGCTGTAACCGCTCGAACCTGAATTTTATCAACCACATTTGCCTGACCATAGGTCAAATAGGCTTTATTTAATATTTCTTGCTTGGTTGCTTCATTCGGTACAGCACCTTCAATCACAATAGGCTCTGCCCAAAGCAAAGTCGAACAACCTAAAATGCATACACTCGCAATAAATTTGGGCAACATTGATAAGATTCTTTGCATCATTATTCTTCTATAAAAGTCTGTCTAAAAAGTTTAATGCCATGAATAAGGCTGATCTGACGCTCACTCAAAGACTGTTCCAAAACGGCTAAACCTGCATTTTGTTCAAGATAAGGATCAATCCAACTGGCATCGATCAGGGAAACCCAATGATCACTTTGCATATTTTGGGTAAAAACATCACTGAGTGCAGTAATATCAGCACCTTGAAAACCAAACAGTAAAACAGGTGAATCACTGTGTAGGATGCCAATGAGTAACTCAGCATCTTGGTTTTCGACAAAACGACTAATTAAATTGACCCAAAAAGCCGCAATTTCATAGCAGTAACTAATATTATTGATTGGTAAGATCAGCACTTTATTCAACCGAGACGTACCCTGATGAATAATCGGTTGTAGCAGCAAACCGAGACCAATCATGCTTTGCGCCAACTGATAAGGCGTAAAATTCAATAAACGTGCAAATGAATGCAACGTATGATGCTCATAAAAAGAAGAGGTTTCTTCTGTCCCGAACACTTGAATTTCGTTATTCAGTTTGCCTAATTTATCGAGCAAAATATCGGGATCGCGAATAGAACGCATCACTCGGTTACGCTGATATAAGTCAATTAAGGTTTGTTTATAACGATAAGGTGCATACAAAATATTATCGAAAGGATCATCGATTTCTAGCAGATGAGCGAGCACCATTGGAAATTGACGCTTTGAACTGTCTTCACTACTAATCAAATTGGCAACCAAAAAACGCTTATCTTTTGGACTGGCAATAAAGAAATCTAATGAAGGCAGTGAGTTATACGCTGCATTAAAATTGTCTGAACGCATAGCGAACTCAAGCGCCTCCGTGATCCACTGATCGATTAACTGAATCAGTGAATATTGTTCACGGCTCTTTAAGAAGTCACCACGAGCTGGACATTTCCCATAATACAGCGGTGTCGTTCTCACTTCATACATCGTCACACTCCTTGTTCTTTTGCACGAATGCCACCGCTCTCATTTTTAAATTCATCATCATGGCGTTGCTGTTCCTTGTACAACACTCATCGGTGAAGTCGCTGGAGCTACAGGCGCTTGTCCTGCAGGCATCGTTTGCGCTGCGACGACACGAACACCTTTATTCGTCACCACTTGATCAACAAGAGTCATACCTGAATAGCCTGAACCTGTAGTTGGGCCAGATGCGTTACCACTAATTAAACGGAAATTCACTTTAACAAACACTTTTGGATTTTGTTTGCTACGCCACACCATTTCAAATGAATTACCATTTTGTGTACGCTGAGCGCCTTCAACCAATCGGTTAATACCATATTCACCCGGCTCATCAAAAATCGTATGCGTTTGACCTTCCAAGTCAATTGCAGTAATACGTGCACCCGGAATTGCCCCTTTATTTGGCCAAACGAAGTTCACCCATTGCTGAACACCGTTTTCATACACCATACGCTGACCATCAATATCAATGGTATATGAAAGCAACTGTGTATTTTCTAATGGGAAGAACTGGAAGTTCGATTGATTGGTTGCCGCAGGTGCTGCTTGACTCAACTCCCCTGTAGCAACGCCATTACTTGGCGCAACATAGCGTTGGAAATTCGCTACGAATTGTGGATTTAAACCAATGCCCAAATCTTTCCATGTTTTCGTGGTTAAGGTATAGCCACGACGAATCACCAATGGATCTAAATATTCTTTTACAAAGCGAGCGATACTTCCGTTTTCACCAAAAATTTGGCTAATTTCATTACTGGTCGCTTGTAAAGTAGCATTGCTATTAAATGGATATTTAGGCGCAAGATTGGTTGTAAATGGTTGATACGCCTGCATTGCCCACAACTTATTAATTTCGTTTTGCGCTGGGATCAAAAGAACTTCAAATGACTGTGTCACCGGCTGCATAAAGAGTTTTTGAATCAACTGTTGATCTAATTCATTCAGACCGACAGACATTTTTTCATCCACAAATTTTTGCGTGCTATTGAAGACAGAGCTTTGATCATTGATGGTTTGTTTCACCAATGTCATGCTTGCAGGTCCCATATCACCGCCACTCTTCAAGTCATTGAACTTGCTGCGCACTTGACTCAAAGACAGCATGTATTCATCTAAAATAGATTTGTTTTGCTGATCATCACGCTTACGAACCAATTGATAGAACACATCAAATTCTTTTGCAATAACACCTTGACCGGCTTTAGAAGCCACTTGCTGTGCCTGCTGCGCATCATCACGGCTGAGAACTTTACGTTTAAACCACGCAATAAAACCTTTCTGAGGCGCAGCCAGTTCTGCTTGAACAATTGGATTATCCCAACTGGTTTCTTTCGCAATACGGTCCACCACTTTACGAATTGGCGAATTCTCAGGTTCACCTAAAATATCGATAAAACGTGACTGCTGAGCAACATCTGCACCTTTTCCATAATGCACAGCATTTAAAAACTTACGCCATTCAGCGACATATTCCTGCTTATAAAGTTCGGTTAACTGTTTACTGATCTGATCTGGACTACCACTAAACGTCAGGTCATCAGAGCGATTGGTATTGAGTACCCAATCTTGAGTATCCGTCGGATTATTCGCGGCTTGGTTAATCGCATCTTTTACATAATCATTCCAAGCTTGGTAAGTAAAGATACCCGGCAAGGCGTAACTACCCAACATGCTGTTTTGGCCTGTTTCACCTAATATTTGCTTCACTGTCACCGCAGGGAAACGTACCGAACCACGCATTTTAATTTCGTTATAAACGCGGTCACGTGCAGGAATACCCATAGTAACAGCCGTCAATAATTGACGTGTTTGATCAACCAATAAAGGATCAGATTCCATTTGCGGGAACGCAGGATCAGCAGCTAAAGTCATCGCATAAGATAAAACTTGTTCAGCTTTTTGAATCATTTCCCCACGTGGCATTTGACCGCGATTTGAATCTAACCATGAACGCCAGAAACGAGTAACTTGGTCACTCAAATGGCTCGATTCCATATATTTATGATTGCTCATCATCAAATACGCCTTCAGTGCATTGTAGGCATCCTGAGGATTAGTATCCGATGGTTCTAAATAGGGCTGATTTGATTTCACAGCTTGAGTGATTTGCACATTGACGTGATTTTCTTTCAACGTCGCTTCATTGGCTTTAACGCGTTGTAAGTACTGTGCCATATTTTGCTGAGATGGTGCCAATACAATTTGTTGAATACCACGTAAATACTCAACTTTAAGTTTTTCACGGATTTTATTCCCTTGGTATAAACCAAAGCTGTATTTCAAAGGACGATCTTCATCAAAGTGATCGAGCTGCTGTAAATGCCCTTGTAATATCAGCAATGCATCCAATTGAGTCGAAAGCTCACTTCCGCTACGGCTTTCCATTTGCACAACTTTGTCTAAGTCAGCTTGAACTTCCGCCACGAGTTGTTGGTTATTACGATACGACCAAACCCATAACCCAAGCACCACAGCAACCAATAACAATGCAGCAATAAATGCCATAAAGCGCTGACGTTTACGTGCAGGATTGATATGTTGTTTAACTAGATTTTTATCTTTTAAAATGACGGTTGAAAAGAGTCCTTTTAAGAAATAACCATGGTCTTGCGAAACAGAATTCGTAGGAATGCCAAACTCACTATCCGTACTTTTCACCAAATGAAAATCTTCAGCGATTTGCTCCGTCATTGGACTTTCAATCACACCTTCTTGCAACGCACTGGTGAAATAGAACCCACGGAATACCGGTTTAAACTGATAAGGGTTGTCTTGAAACAACGTACCAATAAAAGTTTTTAACACTGGCTTTAAACTTTTAAACTCAAGTGGAAATGTCATTACACTTGGAGAAATATTTTGCGAATGACGACGACTCAAGTGCGTAGTACTGACACTCTTCAAACCATCGTATAAAATTGAATAATGCTTTTCGAACATCTCAACGGCATGCTCAGATGAGTCTGGATCATAAGGCAGTGTTGCACCCCAAACTTGATCAAATTCATCCTTATCATAACAATCAAAAAATTCAGTAAAGCCGGCAATCAAATCCATTTTTGAAAAAACGATATACACTGGCGCAAAAATTTCTAAACGTTCCGTCAAATCCTGTATACGTGCGCGTAAGTTTTTGGCTAATTTGATTGATTTTTCAGGACTTTGACTAACAAGCTCCGCCACAGAAACAATCACGATTAAACCGTTAATTGGTGCTTTAGAACGGTTTTTCTTGAGAATATTTAAGAAACCTAACCATTCTGAATGGTCTTCGGCATAAACTGAATATCGACCTGCGGTATCGAGTAACACACCATCTGTAGAGAAAAACCAATCACAGTTACGAGTACCACTTAGACCTGCCGACACCATTTTCTGATGGGTTTCTTCAAATGGAAATCTAAGGCCAGAATTATAAATCGCTGAACTTTTACCCGCTGCTGGGTTACCAATCACCATGTACCAAGGTAATTCATATAGCGCTGCATTTCCCTTTTTGTCGCCAAGTTTTGATTTACGGATAAGTTGAATCGATTCTTTCATTTGCTGATTGATCAGCGCAAGTTCTTCTTTATTCTTTTGTTTGCCGTATTCAGCTTCATTATCTTTGGCAATCGCCTCAGCCAGCTCTTCGCCTTGCTGTTTATGACGATAATGCTGCACTAATTCATAAATACCCCACAGAATTAATCCGAGAATATAAACAGCAACCACAATGTAAAAAGTCTTTTGTGGAATCGAATTATGCATAGCCACAATGGCCACAAAAAATGACAAAGCCACCATCGCTTTAGGATTGGTGACGTACTGCCAAACATAACCGAGGATCGTATAAAATAGTGTGTTCACAATGTTCTCAATTTCGTCTTAATTCTAATTAAACAGTTTCTTGTTCAAGTTCATCTTCTACTGAAAATGCTTGAATAAAAGCAAATGTCGATTCTTGGTCTGTGCTATAAATCATGGCAGTTAACTCTTCTGGCAAGTGCATACCCAACATGAATCCAAAAATTTTTGCCAATTGCTGGGTATTTCCAAGATTCTGTTTTGTATATAAAAAATGATAGGTTTCAATCGCGGTTTCATTAAATTTATACTGTAATTTTTTCACCACTTTCATATCCGTTACATCATCTAACATCAATAAAAAGGGTTGTTCTTGATCATACTGATCTAAATTATTCAGTGCTTTAAGCTCTAAATTACGTTTCAACTCAGGCTCATGTGCCACCACTTGTAGCACTTTATTTGGAGTTAAACCTCGAACTTGAACGTCTGAAGCAGCCAAACACCAACTCGATGCAAACTCTGCAGCAATGTATTTTTCTTGTAACCACATCTTTTCATCAATCCATTCTTGGTCGATTTCAGAGTCAGCATTGAGAATCAAACTGACTTCAAACTTTTGTTTTGAAATCATCTCTAAAATGCTTAACCATTCTGAATAAGCGACTTGAGTGCCGATAAAATGTGGCTCGATATGAATTTGTTCGGGAATGATCGAAAATCCGTCAGATAGATACTGCTGAATAATTTGAGCATAATCATCATTCCATTGATGAATCAAATTATCAGCAAGCAAAATATGGACATTTAAACGATTTAAACGTGAAACTTGCTGTGCATTGTTCGCCAAATGTTCTGGATGTTCATCTTGCGTATAATCTGGATCCACCCAACCCGGATGCATACGATACTGATATGCCAATTCACTATCATAAAAGAGTGCTGATTGCTTCAGATGCTCAGCAATTAAAAATAGACTTTCAGCGTGTTGTTCTAGTTGTTGCTGAATAAGTGACTGGATTCGTTTTTCACGCATGGTGATGGCACTATATTCATCATCTGCTTCTTCATTAGTGAGTTCATCTAAATCTTTGATTCGAAATGAAAGAACAGGCAAACCGTATGCATTAAATAACTTATCATCGAGTTCAGGACTTTTGAATTGTTGAATATCTTGGATAATTTGTTCGTTTTCACCAAAACTATGCCAAGCCGCTGAAGAATAAACATTTAAACGAAATTGCTGTACATCAATAGGCTTCGGTTTTGCTTGTTCATTGGCCTCAAGTTGTTGTTGCTCAGCTTGTTCTTCTGCACGTTTTTCAGCTTCAAGTTTTTTTTCTTTTTGATGTTGAATGCCCTTGTAAAGCAAATAAGGCGACAAAATAATTGCACATAAAGCTAAAGGAAGAAGTAAAAAGTATGTGACTAAATCGAAAGCCGTCGGGTCATAGCCTGTATCTCGCCAGTAAAAAATCACGAAAGCAGTACACAAAACAAAAAGCGTACTAAAGGTTCCAATTATTAATTTCAGCATTATTATGCATTCCCCATTAAGGCATAACAGGTTTCTGTATTATCGACCTGTTTATTCGGCTGTAAAAATGCTCCCTGAGCTAAACCAATTCCGCTCAAAGAATTTAAACATACCGGTTTTATTTCTTCTTTTTGTAAAATTAAGCGCACATCCACCATTAATGTTGGACTGCACCAAGTTTGAATCATTTGTTTTAATTTTAGGCTGCGTGCCTGATTCGGTAAAAATGTTAAATAATCTTCATGATTTAAAGGTCCAATCACGATTTCAATTTTTTCGTCAATCTGTTGAATCTTCTCACCACAAAAAGTATTCAGCCCCAATAAGCTCGGCTGAGATCCACCTAAACATGTTCTCTGATCTTCTTCAAATACAAAAGTTTCAGGGATAAATTCTCGAATATCAAATTTCTGCTTAAAGATACAATTCAGCATGGTTTTTAATGCATAAGCTGTATTGTTTTGCCCCTGCATTAAACCTGAGAATTCAGCAAAATAATCATCTAAATCTGGCTGATCATGCTGGCTACTGATATAACCATTTAATGCATGTAAAATATCAAGATAGTGATTATCCTGCTCGATTTCATAACGAATAGGTAAATGATAATTTAAACTGGCATCAACATAATGTGCTGTTAATTTATGATTAAACAGCCCTAAAAACTTTTGTGTTTCGTGTCGCTGATGTCGCCCGCTGAGCTTAATCTTATTGGTATAGCTATAAGGTAATGCACCTTGAATACCCGTTAAACCCACCATTAAATTTGTCAGTTCAACTTTCTCATCGTTGAACTCTAAACTTTCAATTTCAGTGTTCGGGAAGTTCAAATTAAGTGAACTATTAAACTCAAAGTCATTGGCCCAATGGACTTGAGCTGCTCCATAAGGTGCATGTCTTAACAAACGAGTAGCTTGAACAAACTCGTAGGCTTTCGGTTCTTGGAAAAGTCCGTCAATTACAGAGCTTTCTTGCCACCAACGTTCTGCACGCATTGGTATAACTCCTGTTGACTATTTGCATCAAAAACCGAGACATCGACAAAGCTGTTCATATTGACTTTTAAATTAAAGATATGGGCTAGCAATTGACTAAATATATACAGGCTATGCCCTCTAAATATATCCGCATCGATATCGAGCTGTACTTTTAAACCTCTGACAAATAATGGAAACGGTTTACTATCTACAAGTTTCTGTGTGGTAGAAAACTGAATATTTTTTATGGAGTCGATAATAATTTGGTTTTCTTTCGATTTAGGTAAATTATACAATTCCAAAAGTTCTTTAATATGAGAGACCGTATCGCCTTTCATTAAAGACATATTATTCAAAGATAAATGTGAAATGACCCGCCACTGTTCTTGTTTATTTTGCTCAAAATAATACGGTAACGACGGTCGTTTGAGCATCAGGGCACGACGGGCCAAATTACTATCATTCAGAGTTAATGCATTCTGATCTTTATTATAACTTTCGTAAGGTAACTCACGATTACTACATAGTAGTTCAGTACTAATAAAATCGGACTGAGTGCTATGTGGGTCTAAAGCACGAGATATGATTGAATAGTTTAATTCCTGATGTTTATTCTTCATCTGCTGCGGATTTAAACTATAAAAAAACTGGACTTTATCCTGATGATAATGACTCATTGCAAAAAAAGGCAGTACCGGATAATACACTTCATCTTGGTTGCTTTTTTCACGCACCATATTCATTTTTAAAATGCTATAGGCTTGAAAATATTCAGGATGGTGTGCATCTGTCACCAATGGATATTCCATTCGCTTATGATTAATCTTTTGCGGCTCTGCTTGTTTATTGAAAAGATTAACAATTGGTGTAGCAAACAATTTAAAATTTGCCGCATTTAATTCTGAATAATTTCGAATCGCCGCTTGATCATTTAAATTGAGTTTAAAGTGCATTTGAACTTCAAATTCACTATGTTCTAAACTTAAAAACTTAATGAAATCTAAATTTAGATTTAAAAAATTGAATTTTTCAGGAACACAAAAATATTCCATCAATAAACGATATGCATGATGTGTATGTTGATCGATAGGTAGAACACTTTGAACTTCATCAAAGCCCATAATTTCAAATGGATTGGCAATATCAAAAATGTGCTGCCCCACACGAATCGAAAAACTTGTAGTGGATTTAAAAATACTATCTAAAACCTGCAAAGGAAAATTAGAAATAGCGTCTAAAAATATCGGCAAAGTTTCATTTTTGAGTAAAGCGTGCTTATTCGAAAAAATTTCAAATCCTAAGCTCAATGTAGCATTTTGATTTAAATGCATATGTGCCGATGGATGAGTTTTAAAATGGAACTGTTTTAATTGAATCGGTAATAATGTGACTTCTTGTACCGTCTGATATTCACATTGAACACCGCGCGTACTTTTGGCTTTTAGACTGGTCGCCTTTGGAATAACGTGTCGATCTGTTAATTGCTTAATTTTATTAATATCTTCGAAGCTTACTACAGAACATGCAGGAAATGGTTTTAAATATTGAGGAAACATCACCTCAAAAATTGAACGGGTAAAAACGTCATAACTATCTGCAAGTTTTTTATCAATCCGTGCAGAAATTAGAGAAAATGCTTGAATTAAACGCTCAATATGCGGGTCATCTATTTGTTCTTGGTTTAAAGACAAACGCTGGGCGATTTTGGGGTATTTACTGGCAAACTCACGGGACTGTTGTCCAAATTCCTGTAGTTGTTTTTCGTAATACGGTAACAGCTCTTCAATCACAGATAACCCACTTCATTAAGCTCTTGGAGAAATAACATATTGTTGTGTTGTTGGTTTTAATAAGGCATCAAAAATAACCGGTTCATATAAAGGATGAATATTTAAATATGCTTGAATACTTAAACATAGTGCCCCCATATTATGACCATCCATGAGCATTTCGACTCGAATCTGCTTTAAACGCGGTTCATGTGCAGCAATCGATTGTTCAATAGACTGGCAAATTTTGTCGCGATCCGATGGATTTGCTGTCGATAAGCCCACAAAATCGATAATGCCAAATTGCAAAATAGACTTTTTTGCTAATGGAAAGTCATCAATCAGTTCATCTAACTTTGCCACCCGACTATTGAGGAGATCCTCTAAATCGGAAGCAACAGATTCACGAAGTTCTTGCAAAGACAGACCTTGAGTCTGTTGAGCATCAGCTGGTAATAAGCGGTCAAATAATGTCGTTCTAAAACCATAAGGATAAAGCTGATCGAGATTCATATCTTCTTATAAATATTTAAAAAAATGAAAATAGAGGCTACCCAAGTTAGCCTCTATCTGAATCCATCTATTACGCTGCGTATGAAGCAGTGTTGTTAGATAATGACCACTTCTTAGTAACAGCACCTTTCGCAGTACCGTTAATATCTTGTTGGTTATATGTCCACTCTACTGCAGCATATTTCAAACCAAATGATTCGTGTGGAACACCTTCATCATTTACAGTTGGAGTCACGCTAGAAACCAACACATGTTTCAGTTTGATTTGAAGATATTTAATACGTTTGTCGCCATTCGCACGGTAGAAATCAATTTGAACTTCATCAAATGTATAACCTGCTGAACATGCTTCCCAAAGTTTAGGGCTTGTCGCGTCTAAATCTTTAACAAAAACCATGTCAGAATGCTCTACACGTTCTGCAGTGTGACCACCCACACTTGAAGAAGTCGCAGATTTAGGTTGACGGATGTTATGCGTCCAAGAGTTAACTTCTAACCAACTCTTGTGCTCTGCATCACGAGATTCGCCGTCTACTTTGTACTTACCACGAAATTGAATGTATATATCTTTCATTGTTCTGAATACCTATTTATTTAAAGTTATTATAGTGTTGACCCAAAATTAATTTGAGGACTGAGGTAACTCGGTCACAAGTCGTAATGAAACAGACAACTCATCCAACTGGAAATGTGGTCTTAAGAAAACCACAGATTTGTAGTGACCAGGCAAAGCTGGATTTTCTACAACTTTTACAGAAGCTTCACGCAATGGATACTGAGCTTTAGCTTCTTGAGATGCACCATCATCAAGTAATACATATTGCGACAACCATTCATTTAAGAAGGTCTCAACATTACCCGCTGATGCAAAACTACCCACTTTGTCACGCATCATTGCTTTTAAATAATGTGCAATACGTGAAACTGCCATGATGTATTGGATCTGGCTAGACAATGCAGAGTTGGCATTTGCTGTATCGCTATCATATTTTTTAGGTTTTTGCGTCGATTGCGCACCGAAAAATGCTGCATAATCCGTATTTTTGCAGTGTACCAACGGAATAAAACCAAGGTCACTCAGTTCTTTTTCACGACGGTCAGTAATGGCAATTTCAGTTGGGCATTTAAAGACCACTTCGCCATCATTGGTTTTGAACGTATGGACAGGCAAGCCTTCAACTAAACCACCACCTTCTACACCACGAATCGCAGCACACCAACCATGCATATCAAATGCATTGGTTAAACGCGTACCAAAGGCATAAGCCGCGTTCATCCATAAATATTCATTATGATTTTCACCTGAAACTTCTTCAACGAAGTTAAATCCTTCAGTGGCAATGCCTTCTTTTGGATCATATGGCAAACGACCCAATACACGTGGCATTGTCAACGCAACATAACGTGCATCGTCACTTTCACGGAATGAACGCCATTGTACATATTCAGCAGTTTCAAAGATTTTAGACACATCGCGTGGACGATCAATATCTGTAAAAGATTCTAGACCCAACATATTTGGGCTTGCAGCCGAAATAAACGGTGCGTGTGCAGCCGCCGCGACATGTGAAATTTGCTCAAGCAAATACATATCAGAAGGTGTACGGTCAAACTCAAAATCACCAATCAGTGTTGCATAAGGTGCACCACCGAATGATCCATATTCTTCTTCATAGATTTTTTTGAACAACGTGCTTTGGTCAAAATCGGTCGCACCTTGGAAATCTTTAATCAATTCTTTTTTCGTCGTATTTAACATACGAATTTTTGTTAAAGAATTTGAAGGTGTTTCTTGGCAGAAATAATACAAACCACGCCATGTCGATTCAATTTTTTGAAATTCAGCATGGTGCATGATTTTACTTAACTGAGATGAAATCAACGCATCAATTTCAGCAATACGCTTATCAATTGATAAAGTCATATTGTCTGAAACGGTGATGGTACCTGCCATCACTTCTTTAGCAAGTTCACCAATCAAACTTTTTGCACGATCATGTTCTTGATCTGTACGCGCGATACGACTTTGTTCGACAATTGAATCTAAAAGTGAATATTCTTCGGTTGCTTCAAGGTTTGCAGCAGTTGCAGTATTATAATTACTCATTTTCTGCCTCCACGCTCAACTTACGAATTTGATCAGTGTTATGTAACACTTCATCCAATAAATCTTCTAAGCGTTCATTATTTGAAATTTTATTACGCAAGTCAGACAGACGCTCACGCGCAGCAACTAACTTTTGTAGTGGATCAACCTGTTGTACAACTTGCTCAGGAGTAAAATCGGCCATGCTCTTAAATGTAAGATCTACCGACATTTTTCCACCGTCTTCAGTCAAGGTATTTTCAACTTGAAAATTAGCACGTGGCGCTAAAGACTCCATGACTTCATCAATATTATCTAAATCAACATTAATGAATTTCTTGTCTTTTAATTTGGTTTTCTCTACTTCAGATGCCGCTGAGAAATCACCTAACACCCCTACAACGAATGGTAATTCTTTAATTTCTTTACCGTCGCCAACTTCAACATCGTAAGTCAATTGAACACGAGGAGGACGAATTCGTTGAAGTTTTTTCTGTACACTTTCACGTTTTGCCATGAGTGCTTTTCCTTGTTATTTATTTTTTAATGTATCGAAAGGTGAACCACTGGCAGCAGGTTTTTTCGCTGTAGTCTGCGTTTTTGCTGTCGTGGTAGTTTTCTTTTTGCTTGCTGCTGTAGTCGTTTGTTTAGACTTGGTAGACGCTGTATTGGTTCGTTTTTTAGCTGGTGTTGTCTGTTTAGATTTCACATTGCTCGAAGATTCTGTACTTTTTTCACGAACATCTGCTGCAGCAGACGTAGATTTATCAATCGTCGGCTGAATATAACGAATATTATCCGACAACACTTTGGCAGGAGAATAGGTCTGTTCATCTAGAGTACGATTTTCATTACTCCGCATATGATTCAGCGCATTATAAGAAATAGCGATACCTGCTAAAAAAGTGACATCAGTAAGTTCAGGCGACTGATAGTTCTTTTCTCGCAGCAGATTGACCGCTTGCAATGCTTTTAAATTGTAACCATTAGCTTGATATTTTTTGGCAATATCTACAAAAATTTCATTTTTTAAGTTCTCATTTTTCTTATTTTTTTTGTCACATAACTGATTATAAAAACCAATAATCTCTGGATCTGTATCACCTACTGCCAGTGGATAATCCTTTAAACAGGATTTTTTCACAGATGCCGCTTTATCTTTTGCAAAAACGGTTTGTGTTAAACTAGCTGCTAAAATTATAGGTAATAAAACACTAAATTTATTCAAAATTGCCTCTGTATTTCTACGTGCTAAAACTTAATTTATGTGGATATGTGGAGAAATCACCACTTATTTTCCCGTGGGTTTTCTCTTCATTTATCAAAATTAAAAATATGCTGCAGATTTAACAAAAAATAAGCACATAGAGTCAATACAAAAATGTGCCAAATACTCCAAAGTTTGTCGACGATTTGTTTTTTTTTGTTTCATTTTATAAAAAAATCTTTTTCCTTTTTTTATTTAGTCTGTATTATATCGCCTAAAGCAAGACACTAAAAATATATAAGGTGTTGATTTTAAAGTTTTTATTTTTATAGCAAGAAAAAAGAGATCACAGTCAAACTTGTAAAATTTCGTACTGTGGATTCTAAATTTGATGAGTTATTTATGAATAATTTAAAAGTTTTAATTACTAAACTTTCACCTCACGCCCGCATTTCACTCGAAAAGTCAGCCAATACATGTATTTCACAGCAAAATTATGAAATCGAAATTGAACATTTTTTACTCGAATTATTAACCTATAACAATAAAAATGACCTTCAAATACTCTTAGAAAAATACAAAGTTTCTGCAGACGGTTTGACAGATGACCTCAAAGAAAGTATTGCTCAACTACCAAAAGGAAATACGCGCACCCCTATTTTTGCCCAATCCATTGTGCGCTTACTTGAACAAGCTTGGTTATTAGCATCCGCTGAACAAAATCCACAAATTCGTAGTGGTCATTTACTTGTTGCGCTCCTTACCGCGCCAGATTTATACCAAATTGCAGCAAGAGCTTCTTCTCTTTTCGATTTATTACCTATTGATACGATTAAACATAAATTTTTAGATCTTTGCCTAAAAAGCATTGAAAATGAAGATTTAGCAACAGCATCACTTGATGAAAAATCAGCAGCACAAACGAATGCAACTACGCCAGTTAAAACACCAGCTCTAGACCAATACACCATTAATCTTACGGAAAAAGCTAAAAATGGTGGCATTGATCCTGTGATTGGTCGTGAGTTTGAAATCCGCCTAATGCTCGATATTTTGATGCGTCGTCGTCAAAACAATCCGATTTTAACGGGTGAGCCTGGTGTTGGTAAAACGGCCGTTGTTGAAGGTCTTGCATTAAAAATTGCAACCAACCAAGTTCCAGATGCTTTAAAAAATGTCAGCATTCATACTTTAGATATGGGCTTACTACAAGCGGGTGCCAGTGTTAAAGGTGAATTCGAAAATCGCTTAAAACAAGTCATTCATGAAGTTCAAGCCTCTGCACATCCAATCATTTTATTTATTGATGAAGCACACACGTTGATTGGTGCGGGTGGTCAAGCAGGTCAAAATGATGCAGCAAACCTGTTAAAACCGGCGCTTGCACGTGGTGAGTTAAGAACCATTGCCGCAACCACATGGGCTGAATATAAGCAGTTTTTTGAAAAAGATGCCGCATTAAGCCGACGCTTCCAAGTAATTCAGGTTGAAGAACCGACTGAAGAAGTCGCAATCGATATGCTGCGTGCCATGATTCCCGTGATGGCAAAACATTTCAATTTACAAATTGACGATGAAGCTATCGTTACTGCAGTCCATGCTTCGCACCGTTATATCACTGGCCGTCAATTGCCTGATAAAGCGATTAGTGTCTTAGATACAGCTTCTGCGCGTGTTGCGTTAACGCAAAATGCACAACCAGTAAAATTGGATCAACTTCAAGCTCAATTACATAATTTGAAGCTTGAATTGGCGATTCTTGAAAATGAACATAAGAATATTCCGATTCACCACGAACGCATTGAAAGTGTAAAAACACAAATATCCGCGCTTGAACAAGAGATTCAGTCAACAGAAACGCAGTGGAAAAAAGAACTCGAAATCATTCAACAGATTAAAACGCTTGAACAAGAGTCCGAGCAAAAACCAGAAAATATTGAAACTTTAAGCAATATTCGTAACCAACTGGCAACTTTACAAGGTCAAACGCCGCTGGTTTTTGAACGTGTAAATGCTCAAATTATTAATGAAATCATTTCAGACTGGACCGGCATCCCTGTTGGTAAAATGGTGAATGATGAAATTCAGCAAATTTTGAAGCTTGAAGCACAGTTAGAACAACGTGTGATGGGTCAAGATTATGCACTGCATCAACTGGTACAAGGCATTAAAACCTCTAAGGCAAAATTGGAAGATCCAAATAAACCTCAAGGCGTTTTCATGCTGGTTGGCCCAAGTGGTGTGGGTAAAACTGAAACTGCACTCGCGTTAGCAAACGAGTTATATGGTGGTGAGTCACATTTAATCACCATTAACATGTCTGAGTATCAAGAAGCACATACCGTGTCGTCTTTAAAAGGTGCCCCTCCGGGCTATGTCGGTTATGGCCAAGGCGGCGTACTGACAGAAGCAGTTCGCCGAAATCCATATAGTGTGGTTTTGCTCGATGAGATTGAAAAAGCACACAGCGATGTTCAAGAGCTATTCTACCAAGTATTAGATAAAGGTACTTTGGAAGATGGCGAAGGTCGTGTCATTGACTTTAAAAATACTACGATCTTATTGACTTCAAATGCAGGCTCAAGTGCCATTATGCAGGCCTGTTTGAATCAGCCAGTAGAAGAATGGCCGTCAGCAGAAGAACTTTTAGATGTATTAAAACCAGCTTTATATAAACAATTTAAGCCGGCATTTTTAGGTCGTATGCGTATCGTACCGTATTTCCCATTGCACGATGATCTGCTCGTACGCATTATTCAGCATAAATTAGGTAAAATCACCGTGCGTATTGAAAAACAATATGGTACGCAAACACGTTATACCGACGATTTAGTCGAATTATTATTAAGTCGCTGTACTGAGGTCGATAGTGGTGCGCGTAATGTCGATAACATTTTAAATGCGACGGTCTTACCTGCTTTAGCCACTGAATTGTTGATGGCGATGAGTGAACAAAAGATACCATCAGTCATTGAAATCGATGTCAAAGACGATGAAATTATTTATGTTTTAGATCCTAAAAGTAAACCTGCGAAAAAACGCAGCAGCAAAAAGACTAAAACCTTAGAAGCATAAGTTAGGAACGATGTAGAATATGAGTTTAGAGCTCGACGCTTTATTGCAACCGATTACGGATGAT
Organism: Acinetobacter sp. YH12086; assembly: GCF_013419345.1. Taxonomy (NCBI): domain Bacteria; kingdom Pseudomonadati; phylum Pseudomonadota; class Gammaproteobacteria; order Moraxellales; family Moraxellaceae; genus Acinetobacter; species Acinetobacter sp. YH12086. The sequence continues at coordinate 403,015 of NZ_VPAF01000001.1, read as the reverse complement.
TTACCTTGTGGTAGTGATTTTTCATTTTCAAATGATTTTCATGCAATTAAAAAAGCTAAAACACAAGATGACCCGCTCTTGGATCAAGGCGACTGGATCGCAGAACCAAAACAGGCAGATTGGGGCTTTGTGCACCAAAAATCGTCAGATCTACTTCGCGAACATACAAAAGATATTCGCTTATATGGTTGGTTGCTTGAAGCGTGGACTCACATTCATGGTTTCGAAGGGATTGCCAAAGGGATTGAACTTACACAAAAAAGTTTGCAAGACTTTTGGCTACAACTTCATCCTGAAATTGAAGATGATGACCTTGATCAACGTCTAGGTTTATTACAAGGGATAATTAATCAAATCCCAACATTAATTAAATCAGTTTCAATCGTTCATGGCGCGGCAGCTTATTCCCTATCCGACTATGATCGACTACTTCATGTTCAAAACCAAAGACGTAAATCCAACCATGAAGATGATGATCAAGAAGAGTCTTTTAATGGTATGGAACAGTTTGAACATGCCTTGTTCAATACGTCAAAATCAATTCAATACCAGTATTACCAACAGTTTTTAGATATTTTAAACCATTGGGAAAACTTAAAAACGACTCTTGATGATTTGATGGGTTTAGATGCGCCAAGCTTTGCTGGCATTGACTCTCAAATCGAAATGATTCACTTGAGCTTAAAAAAAATCTATAAAGCAGATGCTTTTATCAATTCATCGAGTGCTGAACAGGTTCAATCAAATTCTCCAATTGAAAGCCAGACACTTTCCACTGTAACTTCCGTGCAGAATGATATGCAAATAATACAACAACAGCATACACAGCAGTTTAAACCTCAAGTGCAAAATCATCTTGAAAATCGTGAACAAGCCATGAAAGTCTTGCAAGATATTGCTGACTATTTTCAAGTGAATGAGCCGCATAGCCCTGTCAGTTATATGCTGCAAAAAACCATTAAATGGTCACAAATGCCTCTACATGAATGGTTAACTCATGTGATTAAGGATGAAAACCCTCTTGAAGCTGTACAAGAAATGTTAGGTGTTCAGCAACAAAGCAATGAATCGAATAGCGACTGGTAAAAACAATGTTTAAAGCAGAAAAAATTTTATGGGGCGAAGGATTATTTTTACGCCCACAACACTTTCAATTACAAGATGCTTATCATGAACAGCGTTTAAACCATACGGTTCGCGCAACAATACCGTTCGCTTATGGTATTCAAAGTTTAATTTTTGATGAATCACAACTCAGTACCAATACTTTGGCTTTAAATAAAGTTGAAATGATTTGGCAAGATGGCGAGATTTATCAGGCGCCTGCACAAGACTTATTACCTGAGCCTGTACTACTTGATTCATTAAATTTACGTGGTGAAATGCAAATTTATTTAGCATTACCGATCGTTCAACCGAATAAACGAAACGTCAATTTTGAAGAAAATACCCAATCAAGTCGTTATCATTCACATTTGACTGAAACTCATGATTTGTTTACAGATGCGACGGCTGCTGAAATCACTTTATTACGCCGCCGTGCAGAGTTTAAAATCTTTGAATTAGGCCAAGAACCACAGCACAATCTTGATGGTTTTCTTTACATGCCTATAGGCCGAATCAAGCGCCAAAGTTCAGGTAATTTTGTCTTAGATTATCAATTTATCCCACCAATATTACATATTAGTTCGTGTGATTCGCTGATTACTGGGCTCAAACGAACGCTCAATATCATCAAAGCTAAAATTAAAACCATTCAATCGAATAATCGTGAAAACGAACAAAAGTTAATTGAATTCCGTTCAGGTGATATTGTGTCATTTTGGTTGGTTAATGCGCTAAATACTGCACATGCGACCTTAAATCATTTATTGCAATATCCACTGATTCATCCTGAACGTTTGTATTTTGAATTATTACGTCTGACAGGTTCTTTACTCACCTTCTCTACAGCTTATGAAGTAGATCAACTCCCACAGTATCAACATCATAATTTGCAAGAAAGTTTTGCTCAATTAGATGTGATTTTACGTGAGTTGCTCGATACGATTATTTCAAATCGATATATCAGTATTAACTTGAAAGAAACGCGTCAATCCTACTGGGTGGGCAGCCTTGAAAGTGACAAAATTACTCGCGATTCTCGCCTGTATTTAGCTGTTTCAAGTAGTGTGATGCCTACACATGACATTATTTCTTATGTACCGCTGCGCTTTAAAGTCGGTAATACCGTTGATGTTGAACAGCGTGTCATGGCGGCATTACCGGCTGTGCCATTGCAACATATGATGCAAGTGCCAACAGCAATTCCGGTACGTTCAGGTGTGAGTTATTTTGAAGTTGAGCCAAATAATGATTTGTATCAGCGTATGCTTGATTCTGAATCGATCTGTGTTTACATACCAGCTGGCTTCCAAGATATCTCGATTGAACTTATTGCAGTGATGAATGGTTAAGGAGCAATCATGAATATTTCAAATAATGCCCCTTCACTTTTTGACGATGGTCAAATTGGATTAGGCTCTTCAAAACCAAGTTCTGAACCTAAAATCAACAGTTCAACCAATTTAGTTGATCTACTGCATGATGGTTTTTACATCGTATTTTTACTCAAAAATCAATATGTTCCATCCAGCCCTGAAAGTTTCAGGACAAAAATTATGGATCTATTAAACCGATTTGAAAGCCAAGCCCGTAAGCTTCAATTCAGCAATGAAGATATCACGGACGCAAAATATGCCTATTGCGCTTTATTAGATGAAACCATTGTCACCCAACAAGATGCACGTTTTTTTGATTTACAAAACAATTGGATGATGAATCCACTGCAATTAAGTCTTTTTGGTTCACAGCTAGCAGGTTATCGTTTTTTTGAAAATTTAGAGCAAATTCGTTCTAAGAATAAAGATCGCTTAGCAGCACTTGAAGTTTATCATTACTGCATGCTCCTTGGTTTTCATGGTAAATACCGACTTGAATCGATTGAAATGCTCAATTCACTCGTTGCACGTGTCGGCGATGAAATTGATTATATGAAAGGTAAAAAGGCGTTTTCGCCTTTCGCGGCACTGCCGGATCAAATTAAAAATATTATTCACCGTGAATTACCATTTTTTTGGATCATTATCTTTTGGGCATTGTTTGCTGTATTAGCATTTGGTGGACTGAAATATATGTTATCCAGCCAAAATAATCAGGCGTTATCACAATATCAAAATGTCATAACTGCACCATCGGAACAGGCTTATATCACCATTCATTTACCATAAGACTTAGACACCATGGCAAACGAAAAATCGAATAACGTTAGAATTTTACAGTCGACTCAAAAGAATAATTTACCGCCTTTAGCTCATGCTGCGATTGGCTTTCTTGTTGGTGCTGCGGTCATTATTGTTGTTGGCCTGGGATATTTTTATCTAAGTTCTGACGATCAGCCTGCAAATACAGAAATGACTACTTCTGCCCCAACTGAAGATAAAGCTGAAACTGAGGCAACCACTGCACCCCGTCAAAGTGAAAATGAGCAATCTTCAGCTGAAAAAGCACTGCAAAGCGTTCATGCTATGGACGAAAAAGATCAGGATAATGGTTTATATTCGAATGATTTAGCTACTGCTTTCAATCATGGCAATACGGCTAAAGTGACTCAGCCTGTTCAAGCTGTAGCGAATAACCGTTCGCCTTTTGAAATTACCCAACCGCAGCGCCCTGTTGTAGCTGCTACAACAACCGTTAAGCAACATATTCCAACTACATTAGTAAAACCAAAAGCTGTGCCAACAACAGCTAAGGTGACCAAACCTACAGAGCTTTCTACGAAAGCAGCAAAAGAAGAAGAGCACTTTGAAGAACCGATGGGTGGAACGCAAATTTCTGAAACTAAACGTCCGAAAGTGGTTGCTGCAACAAACACTGCTAATGCGACTGTGAGCGCTACAGTTTCCCCATGATCATCTTTTTGGTTAGTTGTTTCTTTGTCTTAGCACTGGTGACAGTGCTTTGTTTTTCTTATGAACTCAGAGTTAAAGTTCAGGATTTTTTCTTTCAAATCATTCCACAAAGTAAAAAAAGAATTCAGCACGCCAAAAATTTTGCTTATGAACTGAACTATGCAGCAGCACCACAACAAATTCAATCACACTGGCATTTACAACAATGGTGGATTTTATTTGCAGGCTTCTTACTGTTTGCCAGTATTTTATTATTTGCTTTTACTCGCCCGATTACTGCAAGTAAAGTGGAAGCTGATTATTTGCGTAAAGTCGACCCACAAATTTACGCCATGCTTGATGGACAGGTTTTAGATGCGCCTCCTGAGGTTGAAGAATATCTTGTTCAAGAAGCGATCGCTGAAGAAGCAGCAATGATTGAGCAGCCATCTGTTATGGCTTCTAGCTTTAACCCAGAAGTTCAAGATATCCATACGCACTCATACTCAACAGATGTACCTTCAGCAGACCGTAAATGGCATAAAATGAACCCTCGTTATAAGCAGCGCTTATTAATGGTGTTTAAAATCATGCGTGAACAACATGGCTATGAAATGGTTTTACTCGAAGGTTATCGTAGTCCAGAACGTCAAAATAATTTAGCCACCAATAAAAATACCACTCGTGCCCGTGGCTTCCAAAGTTATCATCAGTTTGGTTTAGCAGCTGATGTTGCATTTAAACGCAATGGCAAAGTGGTCATTACTGAACGAGACCCTTGGGCTATGCGTGGTTATCAACTTTATGGTCAAGCCGCTGAGTCTGTTGGTTTAACATGGGGCGGACGCTGGAAATCTATTCAAGATTATGGTCATACAGAATATCGTATGCCAGGCCTGAAAAAAACTGCAGAGATGGCCGCACTACTGACCTCAGAAGGTCAGCTTCAAGCCAATAACATTTCGATTGAGTAATATTTCAATGTTTTGCCTTCAAAATATAATTGAAGGCACACCGTATTAATTTAAATAATTTTGTATTTGCTCTAAAACGTCAGTTGTTTTTTCTGCATGTAACCAATGGCCTGCACCTTCTATTTCTACAATTTTCGCATGTGGAAATTGGTGTTCTATCGCCTTAGTATGTTCCGTGTTTGAAATATAAGGTGACTCTCCACCTTTGATGAACAATACAGGCTGTTGCCAAGTATTTCCGATATTTTCCCAACCAATAATCTGGTCATACTGTTTATACAACGCATCTACATTAAACAACCATTGTCCTTTACTAAACGATTTGAGTAGAAACTGTATAACCATATCCGAATGAATATACTCACGCATAATTTCAACCGCTTGCTGTCTAGATTGAATTTGTGCATTTTGTACAGCGATCAAAGCTTTAAATATTTCATCATGATGACGTTCTTGATATGCAAAGGGTGCGATATCCAATACAACAAGTTGCTCTACCCGCTCTGAGATTAAAGCCAATTGCATTGCGACCTTGCCTCCCATGGAATGGCCAATCACTGAAAACTTATCAATGCCAATTACATCTAATGTCTCAAGTACATCGTTTGCCATCTCACGATAATCCATTTCTGTACTTTGAGGTGATTTACCATGGTTTCGTAAATCAAGCTGAATGACAGAATGTGAATTTTGAAAAGCTCTGGCAAGCATCCCTAAGTTACTGAGGCTGCCAAATAAACCGTGAATAAAGACTAGTGGGTGAGTTTCGCCTTCTAATTTTTGATGATATTCGTAATTTAGGATCATTTTTGAATACTTTGCTATGTTGATATAATGATGCCTAGTTGAATGAATGAAATCAAATGACAGTTAAAACTTATTGATCTTACTTAGGCTATTTTTAGGTGGCAATCAATTAACTTGCTTAGGCTATTTTATTAAGTGAAATAGCCAACCGCATTCAACCTAAAGGTTCTTTGTCTTTAATTTGCAGATTTAAAGTGATTAAAAGGAATTTTTAAATAGCGAATACCATTCCCTTCTGGTTTTGGAAATTTACCTGCATCCATATTGATTTGTATTGCAGGTAAAATCAGTTTTGGCATAGCCAAATTTGCGTCACGCTGAGTTCGCATTGTGACAAAATCTTCTTTTTTCGTACCAACGTGGATATGAATATTCTGCTGTTTTTGCGCATGCACACTGCTTTCGCAGCAGTATTTTGACCGGTTTTCTGGTAAATAGTCATGACATAAAAACACGCGCATTTCGTGTGAATTAAAATATTTCATATCAAAATTTTAAATGGCGCTAAATTTTTCCTGCATAATCTTAATCTTATATATCATCGTAATTTTACTACCAAGAAACTGTTTTAAATATTGAGATGAGATTAATTGATATGCGTGCACATGCATTTCTAAAATCTATTGTATGCTTAGGCTATTTTACTGAAGTAGCCAACTGCCTGCACACCCATAAAGTTCTCGCCAATAAAAGCGGTTAGAAATGGATGCATATTTATCAGCCATAAAACATATATGTTTTTATAATATGTTATTAAAAAAAGATGCAAACTCGCCAGTCTAAATATTCATTCTGACATGCCTTTCCTGATTGAAAAGTTTAACGCTTCAAGAGTGTTTGATTAGTTTTATTTAGAATTAATTTATAAACTTGAAAAATCACGAAATATATCCTCGGAGATTTTTCAATAAAGGCTGTTTATTATGAAGTTAATTGAAATAATAGATAATTTATAGATCAATACTGATATCGCTGAGTGCATCGCTCACCCACGTTAAAGCACCTGAACCCAAATCTATAATATTCGAACCAATTTCAGCTAAGTCAGTCAAATCTAGAGAAGATAAAGGATCAGATGATGTACTATTTTTTTGCTGTTCTTGTTCAGCTTGCTGCTCAATGGCTTGATCAAGATTAGTTTGATCTAGTGGAGATGAGTTTGAATGTTGTTGTAATTCATAGTCGTTATTTTGCATAGGTTCATTCTGGTATTTTGTTTTATATGATATTCAGTTGACATTAATTTGGCTCAAACTCTTTAAGCACCTTATCTACAAACCACCACGGTAAACGCTGAATACCTGAATTCATCTTTAAAATTTCAGCCTGTTCAATTTCCGCAATGAAAGAAGCATGCTGTCCATCGGCAGAGTTATCAAATAAATAACTTCGATCCGTTGCTTCTACCGCCTGCATTAACAGATCCATACTTCGATAATAACGTTCGCGAATTTTTTGTTCTGGCACTCCGTGTCCACCCGTTTTCACTCGGTACTGAACACGTGAAATATTGATAACAGGATCAATAGTGGAAACATAATACAGATAGGTTTTAAAGCCTTTTCTTTTTGCTTCGCGTAGAAACTCCACCTTTGAAATATGGGACATCACCGTTTCAAAGGTAAAACTAATTTTTAGTTCTAAAAACTGCAAACGAATGTAATCGATAATTCTTGCACAAAGATATGAGTCAATCTGGTCTGGATGAAATTCTATTTTCCACGGATCTAATATCTGCGGTTTTCGTGCTAATAGCGGAATAAATTCTCCATTCGCGGGACGTTTTTTCGTATCGAGAAAGTCAATTAATGCTTCTGATTTTAAAGCGGAATGGTAATCCAACAAATTGAGCCGGTGTGAATGTTTCAGTTGAGCTTCGAGTTCATCCGCATTTAAATATGCCCCAATATGATGGGGCAATAAATATTCTTTAACTGTGCTTTTACCTGAACCATTTGGACCCGCGAACATTCTAATGCGAGGTTGTGGAGGCATGTATTAAACAATTTCCTCTGTTTTCTTTTTACGTTTTAAAATTTTTGGTAGATCATCCACTTGTACGAAGTCGGCTGATACATCTTTTATTTGTACTTCTTGACCATTTTGCAGACGTTGAACCAGTTGTAGACCTTTTACATAAACCACAGTGGATGACGCACTTGCTTGTTCAAAAGCATGGCGAAATGCATGGATAGCAAGGCTCGGGATCATATCGTCCTCATATTGGCTTGCTTTCATTACTGAAGTATAAGCTGTCATGTAACAACTCCTCAAACATCAAAAATAATGTGCTCAATCATCTTATCATACTCGCAATATTTGTCTATTTATCCATCACTCATATCGAGAGTAAAATAATAAAAATACAAAGTGATTTAATCATTTGATTGTATTCCTCGAACCAAACTGCACATATGAGTCAATGTATGGGGATGCCACATCATGAAAAATTTAAATTTTATCCAAATTCGATTTATAATCTGATTAAGCATTTAATTTTTCACAAAAAAATAGCCACTTATTCAGTGGCTAAAAGAGAACGACATCAACAAGTTGATGTATTAGGACTGACCTATGCAACAGGACCAGGGATGTTTGTTGCATATAAATCGTTCTAACTTGATCATAATAATGTGATGGACTTATCATTTTAAGCATATTTCATATCATTTCCTGACAATCTGCATTTTCAATTTCTAATATTATTAGAAACTGCACTTATAGTGAATAATGCTGTAATAATTTTGAAAAATAGAACAAAATGAAAGAAAGTTAGACTATAGCCCAAAAGTTTTAGAAGAGAAATTTAAACCTAAATTATTTTGTAGGACTCGAACAAAATGCACTTTCATTTAAGCCAGATGACTGCATACTCTGTTGCTGTTGTAGTAAATAATGTTGTGAAGCCACTCGCATTAGATTGGCCATTTCAAGAGCTGAGTTTTGCTGAGATATTTCTAAAATCTGTCGATATGCATTCAATCTTAAACAAAAAGCTTGAGTTTGCTGCTGACCCGTTGCTGTAGATGCAGGGTCATCTAAAATAGCTTTGGTTGAATTAATTTGCTCAGTATATGCTTTTATCTGAGCATTATATTCAGCTTGAGTCAGTTGTGGAGTAACCGCTTCATTCACATTTGCATATGCTACAGAAGCAGTAAACACAGAGAAAATAAGGACATAAAGTTTATACATCAACGGAGAATGCGTAAATTAAGCCTCATCACCTTCTTTCCAGACATCTTCATAATCATCAGCATCGATCATAAAACGATAACCTACATCCAAAGCTAAATACGGTAGCACTTCAGGCACGACATCTTGCAGTTTACGCACAGTCATTGTTTCAAAGTTATCTGCGCCTTCAAGCTCCCCGCCATAAATATACCAACTGACATTTTCATCACCTTCTGCAGGCTTACGAATACCGACTATTGGATCTTTATTTAAGGTATGGACAGCCACAGCAATTACATCATCGCCCTGCACTTCTACATATGCAGATCCCACTTCTTCACATAAAAGTTTTTGTTCTGCAATCAATTCTGCCAAAGGTGATGAATTTTGCGTATGTTTTGCCATGTTTGTTCTCAGGCCATATAGGTTTCGGGCATTCTACCGTGAATTACACTTATATAGATAAATTTTTTCCGCGGGAAAGCATTCGAGCCTTGTTTTATCAATTCATTTATAGAAAAAGACTCAATGCGGTAGATTCCACCTAAAAGTATAAACAAGAAGAAAGGAAACTTATTCAACACATATACCGCTAAAACATAGAAATAGACGAATAAAAAATAGAATCAGCATGCAAACAGCAAGCTTCTTTACCACCACAGATTTAACTTTTGCCAATGCCTGTGCAAATTTGGACAAATACCCGATTTTCCAAACTTACATGATTTATGAAAGAAATCGTCAATGCCTTGCACGTTTCATAGATTCAAAACACTGACTAGAAAATACACAGGATGGTTAATACGCTTATATATAGGTCTATAAAGTATGACTTAGCTAGGCAATAAATGTTCATCATATCTAAAGCTGCCTACTTATAAGGAAATGCTCCCACAGAATATTTAATTCGCTAAGGCAAACAAAATATCTAGCTTGAGCCCTATCATCTATGAAAAAAATTTCATTGGCCTAGAAATATGCTTTATAAATCATAGAAAAATTAACTATCTTTTAATTTTTATATACTTAGCACACAAACCTGATTTATTCTTTCAAATAACTCGATTGAAAACTGAGAACAATTTAGATTCCTTTACGCGTGAAATAAGTTAAACCTTAGAATTTTTTAAGTCGCTGTATAAATACCATCTTTACGACTATGCATGCGTAGGCTGTTCAACTGACGATCTATAAGACAAATGTACAAGCCATCTCACCTTTCAAATCATTTATACTGGTTATTGCTACACGAATGCACCACGATAAAGCAAGTTTACACAAAAGATATCAACAGTTTTAGCCAATTGGGTTTAAAATGATGTCCTACAATATAATGATAAAAATGTAATTTTTTAACATTGCCAATTCTTTGCAAAGTTCGCATTATATAGCCCATTCTCGGCACATGCTTTTCACGTCATTTCAAAGAAATTATAAAAAAAATGTGGAATTTTATGCCATAATGAGCAAACTTTGCAGGTATCTTGCAAAGTAAATTTGCAACTTTTTATTGGAGCAGGCTGAATGAGCTCGACCATTTTGGTCATTCATGGACCGAATCTCAACTTACTGGGAAAACGTGAACCCGAAGTTTATGGCTATCTAACACTCGATGATATCAACCAAAAACTGATTTCACAGGCTCAAAACGCTTCCATTTCTCTCGACACTTTCCAAAGTAATTGGGAAGGCGCTATCGTCGACCGAATTCATCAAGCGCAACAAGAAGGCGTTCAATTCATCATTATTAACCCAGCAGCCCTAACACATACTTCGGTTGCTGTTCGTGATGCCCTTCTTGGTGTAGCCATTCCGTTTATCGAAGTACATCTATCAAATGTCCACGCTCGCGAAGCATTTAGACATCACTCCTATCTATCTGATAAAGCCGTTGGCGTTATTTGTGGTTTAGGTGCAAAAGGCTATGCCGCAGCACTAGACTTCGCCATCGAAAAAATTCAACCAACTTCTCAATCTTAATTAGGAATACTGTTCATGGATATCCGTAAAATCAAGAAACTCATCGATTTGATGATTGAATCTGACTTACAGGCGATTGAAGTTAAAGAAGGCGATCAATCGATTGCTCTAACTCGTCGCAATCCAGTAGTTGCTGCCGCTGCGCCTGCTATGGCTGCACCTGCCGCTGCGCCTGCTGCACCTCGTTCACCACGTGGTGCTGTTGAGCCGTCTCCTATGGTTGGTGTGTTCTATGCTGCGCCAAATCCAGGTGAAGCACCATTTGTGAAAGTTGGTCAAACTGTATCTGCTGGTGAAACACTCGGTATCATCGAAGCAATGAAAATCATGAACCCAATTGAAGCAACTCAAAGCGGTGTAATTGAAGAAATTTTGGTTAAAAATGGCGAAGTGATCCAATTCGGTCAACCATTATTCCGCTATCGCGCTTAAGACCACGGGGAATCACAATGTTGCAAAAAGTTTTAATTGCAAACCGTGGTGAGATTGCGCTCCGCATCACCCGCGCTTGCAAAACTTTAGGAATTAAAACCGTAGGGATTTATTCCGATGCCGACAAAGACCTAATGCACTTACGCTTCTGTGACGAAGCAGTGTGTATTGGACCAGGTGCCAGCAGCGAAAGTTATCTCAATATCCCTGCCATTATTACAGCGGCTGAAATCACCGGTGCAGATGCCATCCATCCAGGTTATGGTTTCTTATCTGAAAATGCTGAGTTTGCTGAAATTGTAGAAAACTCAGGTTTTATCTTTATCGGCCCGCGTCCTGAACACATTCGCTTAATGGGGAACAAAGTTTCTGCCATTATTGCCATGAAAAAAGCCGGCGTACCGACTGTTCCAGGTTGTGACCATGCTGTAACGATTCACAATGCTTTGGCAGAAGCTAAAGAAATTGGCTTTCCATTGATCGTAAAAGCAGCTTCTGGTGGTGGTGGTCGTGGTATGCGTATCGTTGAACGTGTAGACACACTCCTCGAATCTGTACAAGCTGCTCAACGTGATGCTGAAATGTGGTTTGGTGACGATACCGTTTATATGGAACGTTTCCTTCAAAAGCCACGCCATGTCGAAGTGCAAGTTCTTGCAGATGGTAATGGCCATGCAATTCACCTTTATGATCGTGACTGTTCATTGCAACGTCGTCATCAAAAAGTACTTGAAGAAGCTCCTGCACCGGGTCTACCTGAAGAAGCACGTGCGCATATTCTTGAAGCATGTGTAAATGCTTGTAAATTGATGCAATACCGTGGTGCGGGTACATTCGAGTTCTTATTTGAAGAAGGTGAATTCTTCTTTATTGAAATGAATACTCGTGTGCAAGTAGAACATCCTGTTACTGAGCAAGTGACTGGCGTAGATATTATCGAGCAACAATTACGCATTGCTGCTGGCTTAGGTTTGGATCTTCAACAAGAAGATATTCAACTTAAAGGTCATGCGATTGAATGTCGTATTAATGCAGAAGATCCATCTACATTTATGCCTTCACCGGGTAAAATCGACCATTTCTATGCACCGGGTGGCGCAGGTATCCGACTAGATTCTCATATCTATCAAGGATATAGCATCCCACCATACTATGATTCAATGATTGCAAAACTCATTGCGCATGGTAAAGATCGTGAAACCTCTATTGCGCGTATGAAACAAGCTCTCGAAGAGATTATCTTAACTGGCGTGAAAACCAATATTCCGCTACATAAAGATTTGATTCTTCAAGATAAAAATTTCTGCGAACAAGCAATGGATATTCACTATCTTGAAAAGCATCTATTAAAGAAAGTCGAAGGACATGAAGATAAATAAATCTTCAGCGTCAAAAAAACCACTCAAATGAGTGGTTTTTTATTTTCATAAGAAAGATCTATAGTCATGCTTAAGGCAATACTCGACGCAATGTCGCAAAACACTGCTGAGCCTGATCGTTAGCACAGAAGTTAATGACCGATGGACTTTTCCACTTTACAAAGTACTGTGAAATTTCGCCGGTTTGATCTTGAATATTGCCCGAACAATCCATCTGATTATTGTCATATTTCACTTGTAAAATCAGTGCTGGAATTTGCACATTCGGATCTTGCGCAGGTTGATAGTCATATACCCCAGATGACCACTCTTCACCGCTTTTGATCACAACATCATTATTGCTCTTAAAATTATAATATTCAACGCACTTTTTATTGGTCGGAATTTCCATACCCCATAAGCCGACCAATTCAGAACGTGTTGTCACCCTAAAGCTATTCACCGCTTCAACTTGATTTTTAGCCTCTGAATTTTGAGTTGTATTCTTATTATCTGCCGCCATCACCAACGATGAACTCAACATGAGTAAAACTGTAAGATATGCTATTTTCATACATTTAATCAGTCATATAAATCATGCTCTTAAAGTAACACATTTTTTTACAAATCCGCGGTTTATCACATTTTCATAACAATCATTTTTCCTATTTATCCAAAAAATCAATCTCGGTTAACGAAACTACAAATCAGCTAAATGCCAAACAAATCACACTATTTACAATAAAATAATATAAAATCTTTTTTATCGTTTAATATACGAAAAAAACGAATTCTCCCATATTTAACCTAGGCTTACATAAGCTAATGAAACTGCATTCGAATAGTCTTGCTCCGCTTAATGCACGCCACAGCATGGCTTTTGTCATAGTCGCTGCAGTTATTCTTTGCTGCTGCTTAATCGGTATTTTCACCCGCCCATTAAGCTATTTAGCGATTTTTTGGCCTGCGAATGCAGTATTGTTAGCAATATTCTTAAGGTTCCCTAAACTGAGTAATCTGGGAGGATGGTTAGGTGCATTTACCGGTTATATGCTCGCAGATTTAGTGACGGGCAATTATTTCCAACTCACTTTATTTCTCACTTTTTCAAATTTAACCAACAGCATGGTATCGCTATTTTTTATGCGATATTTTCAGGTGAACTATCAAAACTATAATAAAGGTTTCACCTTTCTGACCATGATTGTCATCATCGCTTGTGGTGGATGCCTTGCAGGTGCTCTTTTTGCTATTTTCACTGTGCCTTATATCCCCAACACGTTTATGTCGACCGATAGATTATCGATTGATTTTGGTATGTGGTGGATTACTGAAATATTAAATGCGCTGATTATATTACCGCTTATTCTGTCTTTTCCTAAACTGGCCGATCTTAAACTTTATTTCAAAGATCGACGTCATCAAAGCTTTCAGATCAATAAAATATTTCCGGCAATTGCAGTTATCTTCTGTGTATTTTTAACAGCTGTTTCTGCAGGTCCAGGGGCAATTCTCTACCCTTTAGCGGCTCTAATTTGGGCAGCATTAACCTATCGCTTATTTACCTTATCCCTAATTAATGCCGTGGTAATTTTAGCGACCTATTACAATTTAAATGCGTTCTACTTACACGATTCTTCATTAGCCTATTTATCGACAGCAATTTCAGTTCGTATTGGCCTAGCCATGCTGATTCTCTCGCCGTTGATTCTTTGTATTATTAGCCGAAATCGGCACGAACTATATAAAGAGGTTTTATACCTTGCAAATCATGATAGTTTAACGCATGCGATGAATCGTCGATATTTTTTCGAGCAAGGTGAGCTTTACCTACAAAACCAAATTCAGCTTAACTTTTCCATTATCATGATGGATATTGATCATTTTAAAAAATTAAATGATCAATATGGGCATTATGTCGGTGACCAAGTTTTACAAGAATTTTCGAGTATTGTGCGTAAGAATTTACGTGAAACTGATTTATTTGCACGAATTGGGGGAGAAGAGTTTAGTGTATTACTCACGAACATTGCTGCAACTGAAGCTCAAGGTATTGCTGAACGCATCCGAAAAGTCTTTGAAACTACACCTATCATCATTGATGAACAAAATACGATTTATATTACGGTGAGTATTGGTCTGATTCATCAGTCTTTGCCCAATGCTCCAAGTTTGCAAAGTATGATTAATCAAGCCGATCAGGCCTTATATCAAGCCAAAGAGCTCGGCCGTAATCAGGTGATTTTAGTTCATTGAGATTTATCAAAATACTGAATTGTTTTAAGTTGGCTTTTGGATCGTTTTAGGCAAGCCCACGACCAAAAACATGGCAGGTATAACAGCCAATCCCGCGATCATAAAAATGACGGGTCCCGAAAGCATGTCCCAATATCGACCTGCTAAAATACTGCCACTCGCAACACCTAAGCCCCACATGGTACTATATAGCGCTTGACCACGCCCTTGTTGACTTGCGGTAAAATTTTGAAAAATGATTCGCATAGCGATTAAGTGGAATAATCCAAAACTAAAGGCATGAATCGTTTGCGCAGCAAATTGAGTGATAAACACCGTCGGATATAAGCCTACAATCAACCATCGCATCCCTGTTAGCCCCAAACAAATGAGCACTAAGTTACGCCAAGAATATCGATTAAAAAAGACATTGGCATAGGCAAACATAATGATTTCCGCAATGACTCCGACAGACCATAAAAAACCGATTTGGCTCGTCGAAAAATCAGCCTGCATAAGGTAATTGCTATAAAAACTATAAAACGGTGCATGCGAAAAGAGCAGAAAAAATTCAATGATAAAAAAACTCGCTACAGCTGGTCGTTTTAAGATAGGCCAAAGTGGTTCAAGTTTTTTCTGTGAAGATGGTGCAGTAGCGGGCTCTTTAATCGTAAATGACCAAATAAATGCGAGAAATGCAATGCATAACAACATGATAGGTAGCATTGAAACAGGTATTATTTCTAGCAAAGCCCCTATTCCAAATACTCCAATAATGAAGCCAACTGATCCCCATTTTCTGACTTTTCCATAAAGTTCTGCACGCCGCTCAGCTAACCAAAATAAAGTTACTCCTTCAAACTGAGCCAATATAGCATTTTGAAAGAAACTAAAAACCAGCATGAGTAATGCAACAGACTGAAAACTGTTGGGAATTATAAAAATCAGAAACCAAATACAGGCTTCCATCCATGTTGCTATTCGGACTAAAAGCATGCGCTTGCCGGATTTATCTGCAATCCAACCCCAAATAAATGGGGCAAAAAAACGTGTCACAATTGCAATCGAAGATAAAACCCCTATTTCTTGATAATTAAACCCTTGATCCTCTAAATACAAACTCCAATACGGCATGAATGTACCCACTATTGAATAATAGAAAAAGTAGAATCCACCTAGTTTTGTTTGGATTGGAATTGATTGCATTTGGTTATATTCACTTGTATTTTCAAACACTTAAATAAGTTAATGGTTATATAAGATTGCACTCATTTGGCTGTATTTGTAGCTCAACAGTCTACAAATTGCAAAAAAATATTTTTTTTGATTTTTTGTAGACTGCTTTAAAAACTCATTAATTTTCACTATTTTATCACTGTTTTTCGCATAAAAGAAAAACCGCCCGAAGGCGGTTATTTTTGACGATGAAAGTTATAAATCTTTTGGAGTATTTATTTTATTGGCGGGCTAGAGATGGAAATAAACTCTCTACGATACGCTGGGTACTCCATAAACCAATTTCTTGATGATGCATATGAGGTGCTAAATACTTTAGAAGTTTGTTGATCTTATATCCTGTATTCGTACTTCCATCAAATTGTTTCTTAAGCTCAACCATTTCATGATTGGCTAAATAATTAAATGAATTGGTCTCTAGGAAGTTTTTCACAAACTCATTATTCACTTGATTTTGTTTGGAATCTACTGATTTACCTGCAATCCAGTCATAAATAAAAGTTTTTTCAACAGCATTAAACACTCCAAACATTTTACCATCTTCGTCGTGAATCATCTGCCAAAATCTACTCTCTTCAGGTGGTCGATTCAATTTTATCCAGCCCATACGTACAAGCTCAAAAATAAACTCTTCAACACTATCATCTTCAGACAGCCATTCATTCGTTGTTTTATTATTAAACATGCACTTATTGCTATGCATGTGTTTACCAACGATCGCCTTTTTCTTAAATATTTCTAGCACCATCTTTTCAGTGCTTAAATTTTTAATTATCTGAACTGAACTCATTCCTTTGTTATTTAGGAGATAGCCGATTTTGAGTTTACGAATGAACTCTTCTTTAGATCTGTACCTTGTAGAAAGTTTTTTAATGGCATTGGTCGCAAGCTGCGCATGCCCATTATCAAAATTATCTATCGTGATATGAACATTAAAATAGTGTGCATCAATTCCAAGTTCTTTTAACTCGTAATTGCTAATTAGCAAATGTAAAGGAAGTTGTTCATAGCCTAAATTAAAACCTGCTATCTCTGGTATAAACTCTGAAGGTGCATATGCAAGCGCAAGCTGTATGGCTGCCTGATGGTAATAGGCATCAGATAAGTTTAAAGATAGTTGATTCAAACCATGTGCCAGTAGTAGGTTGTCGTACATTCTCACGTGATTGGCTTTTTCTGAACCGAGACCAAGTTCCTCTAAATATATCTGAATAAAATCTCTAAATACTGGATCATTCCAATACTGAGTAAAGCTATATAGCCATGAACCATCCACTTTTTTTGTGGGTGCAACCTTGTATAAAAACTCATAAGCTTTACTAACTGATGAAAAATACTCTCTTCCTCCACCTTGCTTTCTTCTATCTAGATATTCTTTATAATATTCACACTGTGTACGGTTATTATGATGAATCCAATCGACAAGATGGTCTATCTCATTTGGCATCTCATCAATGTGCTCGAGAGTTAGAATTTCATTTTCTAAAACCTTAAATGCCTTTAATTCTTTGGCTGAATTAGGTATTGAAGCATCTAAGAAGAACTCAACAATTTCGAAATATTTCTGATGATCTTTGGTTATTAAATTTAAGATTCTTTCTTTTACTGCTGTAGGCATTATAATTCTCACGCGGTAAATGATTCTTCTTAACCATAGTTTAGAAAATAAGTAGTATTTGTTAATTTTTTTTAATAAAATTTAACGCAATGTAATATTTTAAAAATTTTAATATATAAAACACACCTTTAGCATAATTTTTAACAAGTTTTTAAAAAGTAACATTTTTTTGATGTGACATAATTCACATATTCATATTTAAATATCAATTATGATTCTTTTATAAAATATTCATAGGATAATTTATATGAAATCAATTTTTGACTTTATTTCTAAAAAATCCCTATCGATAACGCTATTTGAAAGTGCGAGTGCAGGTTATTTAGCATATAGAATTTCACAAGATAAAAACTCTGGAATACTTCTGGATGGTTCTATTGTTAGTTATGACTTACTATTCAAGAAGCGTATTTTAAATATAAAACAATCACTTATAGATAAATATACTGCTGAATCCCCAGAAGTAACCACTCAAATGATTGTAAATGGAAAAAAATTATTCAAATCAGATATTTATATATCTTGCACTGGACTTTTAAAGCGCGGAGGATCCGAAAACAAAAAGAAACCTGTAGGTACTTTTTTCTATTGCATTTATTTTAAGAAAAAATTTTATAATTTCAAAATTTTAACTAAAGGTAAGCCTATCAAAAAATTAAAAATACTATATAAAGCTCTATGCAAGTCACTCACTAAAATATTAAAAAATTATTATTGTTAGTTTCATGTAATTAAAAAATAACTATTTATGTATATAAAACAGCCCCCAAAGTATTACTTTTAAACAAATTGAAACTTAATAAAGATTATGTAACATCTTTAATAATCATATTAGCAATATTCATGTTAATAATAAATGATCTACTGTAATTGAGTAGATTATCTAATTAATCTTTAAAGGAACAGTATTATGTCTAATTATAACCAAGATCAAAATAATGATACTCGCTTACAGCACCAACGTGGCGATACTCAAAAACCTCAAAACCAACAAAATCAGCAGTCTGATCAACAGCGTCAGCAGAATGATCAGCAACAACAGCAGCAACCCCAACATCAACAAAATCAACAATCTGATCAGCAGCGCCAGCAGAATGGTCAGCAACAGCAGCAGCAACCCCAACGCCAACAAAATCAGCAGTCTGATCAACAGCGTCAGCAGAATGATCAGCAACAACAGCAGCAACCCCAACATCAACAAAATCAGCAGTCTGATCAGCAGCGCCAGCAGAATGGTCAGCAACAGCAGCAACCCCAACGCCAACAAAATCAGCAATCTGATCAACAGCGTCAGCAGAATGATCAGCAAGACCAATAGTCAGAGTAACAACATTAATTTTTATTTGCAGAAGTAGCTCAGGGATCGCTACTTTTGCAATTTATTAAATAATTTATCGGAGTTATTACTATGAACGACCATCAAAATGAACATCCAATACATCATGACTGGCGCACGGATTACTCCAATAGACCGTACTATGGGGATCTGCAACGCGAAGTGCCAGATATAGATTATGACCGTGATCTAAGGTCAGCTTATGAGCTTGGAGAGAGGGAACGTCATTTATACGGTGAAAATGCGCGTTTCGAAGATTCTGAGCCGGATTTACAAACCAAATGGGAAGAGTTTAAAGCAGATTCTCGCTTGAAATGGGAACATGCTAAGCATGCGATTAAGGATGCTTGGGATAAAATTTAACCCTGTATGTATAACTAGAATTAATAAATTGTATCAAATATGGACTTCATAAAAATAATTCTGCATGACACCTCTTTTAACTTTGCATTGGAAATTATTTTCCGATGCATCATTATGTTTATCTTAATTATTATTTTTTTAAGATTTTCAGGTAAAAGAGGTGTTAGGCAACTTTCAGTATTTGAGTTAGCTATTATTTTAAGTTTGGGATCTGCAGCAGGCGACCCCATGTTTAATGATGATATCCCCATCATTCAAGCACTCATTGTATTTGCAGTCATTATTCTTCTCTATAGATTAACTACATACCTCATCATGAAATCAGATTCGTTTGAAACCATGTTAGAAGGTAGGCCAATGTATATCGTTAAAGATGGCTTATTGATTGTTGAAGATATCAAACAGGAAAAGTATTCATATGACGAATTTTTTGCTGAGTTAAGGCAAAACAAAATAGAACACTTAGGGCAAGTCAAATCAGCCTTACTTGAAACAGATGGATGTCTAAGTGTAATCCCTTATGCCAAGGATAATATTAAATGGGGACTACCAATTTTTCCTGATCACTACCAAAAAGCACAGCGTTTTGATTCCAAAAAATACTATTCGTGCATGCTGTGTGGTCAAACACAATTTATTAGTTCTCTAAATGCTCAGTGCCCCCGCTGCAAATGTGACCGCTGGGCTGAATCTGCTTTTTATTGTGAAAGTAGCTCCAATCAACCATCAGATTGAACATAAAATAGACAATTTTTTACTCTAATTTTGCCAAGCATTTTTATTGTCTATATTAGCTTTATGCAATAGCAAAACCTTATCTAGCACATGTACTAAATAACATCAGACAAAGGGATGTAGCTCATGAAAAAATCAAATAATCCTAAAATTGATCAGTTTGAAAAAGAGGCATATGTAGACCCTAAAGGTAAAACACTGACCTCATCTTTGGGTGTACCTGTAGCTGACAATCAAAACAGTTTAAAAATAAATCAGACTGGTCCTACTCTGTTAGAAGATTTTCTCTTACGAGATAAGTTAATTCACTTTGACCGTGAACGTATCCCTGAGCGTGTTGTGCATGCTCGTGGTGTTGGAGCGCATGGTTATTTTGAAGCTTATGAAGGCAACGAAAAATGGACTAAGGCTAAATTTTTGACTAATACTCAAAATCCAACACCAATCTTTGTCAGAATTTCTACAGTACAAGGCGGGCGCGGCTCAGCTGATGTAGTCCGTGATGTACGCGGATTTTCCATCAAATTTTATACCGAAGATGGAAACTACGATTTAGTCGGTAATAACATTCCTGTATTTTTTATTCAGGACGCAATCAAGTTCCCTGACTTTGTCCACGCAGTGAAGCCTGAAGATCCGAACGAAGTTCCTACTGGTCAATCTGCGCATGATACCTTTTGGGATTTTATTTCTTTAAATACCGAAGCCTCTCATATGACAACCTGGGTGATGTCAGATCGTGCTATTCCTAGAAATTTACGATCGATTCAAGGTTTTGGTGTACATACCTTCAGATTAATTAACAAAGATAATCAGGCGCATTTGGTTAAATTCCACTGGACACCGAAACAAGGTGTTGCCCAAGTCGTTTGGGATGAGGCCTTAAAGCTTAATGGTAAAGATCCTGACTTCCATCGTCGCGATCTATGGGATGCCATTGAACGTGGCAATTATCCTGAGTGGGAATTAGGGGCACAGATCTTTACTGAAGAAGAAGCGGCTCAATGGGACTTTGATGTGTTGGATGCTACAAAATTGGTACCTGAAGAGCTCGTACCTATTACTCCACTAGGTAAATTTACTCTAAATCGAAATACAGATGATTTCTTTGCGGAAACAGAGCAAGTTGCTTTCAGTCCAGCCAATATTGTTTCAGGAATTGATTTTAGTAACGACCCTTTATTGCAAGGCCGATTGTTCAGCTATACAGATACGCATCTGCACCGCTTAGGAACAGCAAACTTTAATCAAATCCCAATCAATAAGCCTGTCTGCCCTTTCCATACCAATCGTCGTGGCGGCTATGCAAACCATGAAGTCTATAAAGGTAAAGCGAATTATGAGCCAAATTCTGTAGATGAAAATTGGCCTAGAGAATCTAATAATGATCCGCATGCATTTCGGACCCATCCTGAACAAATCGAAGGCAGTAAGTTAAGAATCCGACCAGAAAGCTTCGCAGATCATTTCTCGCAAGCGACAATGCATTACCAAAGTCTTGCTAAGCATGAACAGCAGCATATAAAGGATGCTTATGCATTTGAACTCTCAAAAGTGAAAGCTATTGAAATTAGGGAGCGAGTTGTAAATGAAGTGCTTGCAAATATTGACTTGGATTTAGCGAAATTTGTTGCAAATGAATTAGGGTTAGCTGCTCCGACTAAGCAAAATAAATCGGTTAAGAAAGCTACCGTCGCTAAATCTGATCACTTAAGCACATTGGCATACCCTGCATCTGATATTAAGCAACGTAAAATTGCACTGTTGGTACACAACGGTGCTAATGCTTCCTCTATCGATGCAATCAAGACTTGGGGCGAATCAGAAAGCGCTGTAGTTGAAGTTTTAGCCCCTAATGCAGCGCCGGTGAAATCTAACGATGGTAAAGAAATTGCAGTTGATGGATGTCAGAATGGCGAACCTTCAGTTACCTACGATGCCGTCGTTGTTGTTGATGGTGATAATCTAGATGAGTTCTTAAATGATGGTGTAGCAAAACACTATGTTTTAGAAACATTTAAGCATCTTAAACCTATAGTTTTATTGGGTGATAAAGAGGCTTTAATTAAAGAACTGAATCTCACCAAAGATGCTGCACTTCTCACTTCACAAAGTTTCAAAGATGTCAGTGATCAATTTAAAACAGCGATACAGAATCACCGTTGTTGGGACCGTGAAGATAAGGTTGCTTCTATACCGGCCTAATTTAACTAAGAAGAAAAAAACCGCCTTTCTGGGCGGTTTTTTTATCTATTGGTTCTTGGTTCGAACTAGATTTAAAAAATGTAGATGACGTTCGTATTGATCAATAACATCTTGCAAAATATCTTCTTGCGTCCATTCGATGATGTCATAATTTTGACCACCTTCTCTCAAAAACACTTCAGCTTGGTAATCTTGCATAATTTCATCTGAATCAATCATAAAACTTGGTGTATTTTTTTCTTGAACAACCACTTGGTAAATAAAGTTAATCTCATCTTGATGGTTTACACGTAACTCCAAGCCATCATCAATCATGTTTACTATTACATCCAAATGACGACGCATAAATTCTTTCTGAAGATTTGAAAATGCCTGACTTACCGTTTTTTCAATATAATCTTCAACTTCTTTACGTGTATGCGGATAATGCATAATCAATCCTAAACGTTGCTGCCAACTTCTTGGATTATGAATTGCTCTAGGTGTAATACGTGCATCCTGTAATGCTTGCATCTTGGTTGCATCTAAATGTAGAGCCTTGACTAGCCCCCAGCAAATTAAAAGCATTACAAAAGTAAATGGTAATGCACTCAACATAGTCGCTGATTGCAAAGCACCTAAACCTCCAGCGAACAACAAAACAATCGCAAGCACTGCCATTAACGTTGTCCAAAACAATCGTTGCCAAGTCGGAGAGTTTTCCGATTTTGCTGTTAAATAGTCTGTAACTAAAGCCCCAGAGTCTGCCGATGTCACAAAAAACAACATGACCAGAATGGTCGCCACAAAACTCATCACACCTGAGAATGGCAAGGTCCCTAAATATTCAAATAATGCAACGGATGAATCTCGTTGCACTGCAGAAATCAGCGAGGTGTTCGCTTCGTTTAAAATGCTATATAGTGCGGCGTTCCCCATAACTCCCATCCAGATCAGCGTAAAGCCTGTTGGAATAAGTAAAACACCTACAATAAATTCACGAATAGTACGTCCTTCAGACACACGGGCAATGAACATACCTACAAATGGTGACCATGAAATCCACCATGCCCAGTACATAATGGTCCAACCACCGATCCAACCATCAGACTGGTAGGCATATAAATTAAAGGTCATATTGAACAAATTTGAAATGTATTGCCCCGTGTTTTGGATAGTCGTTTGCAATATAAACATGCTTGAACTAGCAAAAAATACAAATAGCAACAGCACTAAAGCTAGGCCCAGATTAATCTCTGATAATCGTTTAATACCCTTGTCTAAGCCCATAAATACAGATAAAGAGGCCATAGCTGTAACAATGACGATTAGAATTAGTTGCGTCGTCGTTGAATATTCAATCCCGAATAGATAATTCAGGCCGGAGTTAATTTGTGTTACACCAAAACCTAAAGTCGTTGCGACACCAAATACAGTACCGATCGTTGCAAAGGTATCTACACCATCACCAATTGGACCATAAATTTTCTTTCCAATAAGAGGATATAAAGCAGAGCGAATCTTAAGAGGTAGATTATGTCTATATGCAAAGTAAGCTAAAGCTAAGCCCACAATTGTGTAAATTGCCCAAGCATGAAGTCCCCAATGAAAGAATGTTACACGCATGGCTTGCTGCGCTGATTGAATTGTTTCAGGTTCATCAGTTGGAGGTGAAACATAGTGCATCACTGGTTCCGCGACACCGAAGAACATTAAGCCAATGCCCATACCAGCTGTAAATAGCATAGCGAACCAAGAGCTATTACTAAACTTTGGCTGGCTATGGTCTAAACCAAGTTTAATTTTACCCATATTTGAACAGGCAATATAAATAAGCACTAAGAGAAAAATGGCTACAGATAGTACATAGAACCAACTGAATGAGTTTGTAACCCATTGATTCAGTTGTTTAGTTATTAAATCAAAAGCATTGGGAGCTAAAAATACAATGGCAATAAAAATGCCAATAATAACAACTGTGCTAATAAACACATTTGGATTCACATTGGAATACCATGACGGTTTCAATGAAGACATACCTTCCCTATTCCGTTTTATTTGTAAGACAGATCTAAATTGATCAAAGAGATATCCGCTATTTGCGGAAGAAACAGGCTTGTATTGAAAAGTGCTGGCATTTTCATTTTCGTTTGAAAATTTAAAGCTGACTCGTTCAAAGCCGTTGTTTAGAGTTTGAGCATGTTATCATATTTTTAGATATATAATCTAATATTAAGTAGTAAAGCAAATTAAGACCATTACTAAACTATTTATTTCGTCAATTAATTTTCTTATTCAATACTCTCTTGAAGTGCTTTAGAAGTAAGTGAGTTCTTAGAAAGTAATTAACCCGAATCGCGGATAAGAAATAAACTTGAAAATAAGAAGACTAGAGCCATCAGTTGAGTTACCACACAAAACTCACAACTCTAGTCCTAATGTTCAATAGTACCGAATTATTCTGCGTAATTGATGATTTCTTTCTTAAATTTGAAGCAACTTATTGGAACTTTCTCAAACAAAATAGCCATTCTTTAAGAATCAGACGTGCTCATCTGACGATCTCAGAAATCTGCTTTATTGCCATTTGGTATAAATGTTCTTATTTCAGCAATTTCAAAGCCTTTTTCACATGGTTAAAAGAAGATAAAAGACATTTGTTTAAAAGCTTACCATGTTACCAACGGATGATTCATCTGATCAATATGCACCAATTAGCAATACATGCTTTACATGTGGCTCTGATGAAAGGTCAAAATACCCAATATTTGTGGATTGATTCAACGACTTTGCCAGTCTGTAAAAATCAACGTATTCAACGCCATAAATCATTAGCTCAAATAGCATCTCGTGGTAAAAGCTCGATGGGCTGGTTTTATGGCTGTAAGCTACATATTGCGATGAACCCATTTGGTGAAATCGCTTGTTATGCTTTATCAAATGGGCATATAGCTGACATAAAAATGGTTGAGCAATTGGCTGACGGCTTAGAAGCAAAGCTATATGGAGATCGTGGTTATATCAGCCAGGAACTAAAAAGCAGGTTAAAAGATCAAGGTATTGATTTAATTACTTACCATCGAAAAAACATGCAATCCATCCAACTATCTGCATCAGATGAATATCACTTAAGACAACGAAATAAGATAGAAACGTTATTCAGCTTATTGAAAGGACAATACAATTTAGTGACGAGTAAAGCTCGTAGTATTCATGGATTTCTGAGTGGGATTTACGCATCGTTATGTGCATATCAACTTAATCATCAAAATAAACCAACAATTCAAATTATGGAATCATTGGCTTAAGCGGGATTCGGGTTAATTATAATTTTGCTTAATGTAAGCATTTTTTCACTTAGTTTTTGGGCTTATATAAGTAATATTATTTTATCTGTTAAAAATGGTAGTAAAAGGATTAATAAAACTTGAAAAGTTAAACAATGATTAAAGATCAAATACTTAATACATAAAAAAACAAAATGACCTTAAAAGCAATTTATAGTAATTAATTCACTTTCAAATTAAAGTAGGCTTATAACATGAATTCAAAAACCCGTAAGCTCCTTTTAGCTGGTGGTGCAGTACTTATAGCTGGTTCAATGCTCTCAACTGCAAATGCAAACACTACGGAAGTCCAAGCGGTATCAAAGGTAGATTTAAATAAATATCTTGGTACATGGCATGAAATTGCACGTAAGCCGCTATATTTCCAGAACAAATGTGATTACAACGTCACTGCTAAATATTCTTTAAATGAAAATGGTAACGTGAAAGTAGATAATAGTTGCTATAGTGCAGACGGCAAACTTAACCAATCAATTGGTGAAGCATATGTTCAGAATGCGCCAGCCAACTCGAAACTTAAAGTGAGCTTTTTACCAAAAGCAATTCGTTGGTTGCCAGTAGGCCGTGGTGATTATTGGGTTCTAAAAATTGATGATGACTATCAAACTGCATTAGTTGGGTCACCAAATAAAAAATATCTTTGGGTACTCAGCAGAACTGCTAACCCTGACCAGGCCACAGTTGATGAATACTTAGATTATGCAAAATCCATCGGTTTTGATTTATCAGATCTGATTAAGACTAAGCATAAGTAATAATCCAATAAGTCCCCATCATGGGGACTTATTTCTAAATAATACAATGTAATTTATCTGGCCATGAACGTAAGAATATAAGGCCCTTTGTATCCCTTCTATTTCAATCCCTGATATCAGCGTCTATTTACGATAGGCTGAATGCTCACTCACATTGAAATAGGATAATATTCTAATGACTACTATTAATGTTGAAAATATTAAGAGCCATGCAGATGTAATTGCTTCATGTGGGACTAAAGTTGGTGAAGTAGACCACTTGCAAGGTTCGGATCAAATTAAACTGACTAAGCATGGTGATGGTCATCACCACTTAATTCCAGTTTCATGGGTTGGTGAAATTACAGACAATAAAATTGTACTGACTAAAGACTCTCAAGAAGTTAAAGATAATTGGATTGAAGCTTAAAACCCTAATCCAAAAAAACCCTCTTAATGAGGGTTTTTTCATATCTGCTGTAATAATCATTGGAGGAAGTTAGTCTTTATCTAATGTATGAGGTGTTGTCGTCTCTTCATTTTCATTGCTGTCTTTTTGCTGGCAACCTACCAGCCCCAATACGAGTACCACGCTTATAATGGCTAACGTTTTCATACTTTAGGCCTATATATTTGTTAAAACTCTACACTAACAAAGCATGACGATTACTGTGTAAATTTATGAAAATCATTGATGAGATAAATAATAAGAAATTCTTTAAATAAAGTTTTTTCATATATTAATGATTGTCTAGATTATGAAGTTATCCCTACATTTAAATAATTATCTTTCACCCAGGCCAATAATTCTTGTGCTGCTGCAAGACGTATGGCGTCTTCTTCCTCGGCCTGATCAATTAGATCTGAAGGAGGGAATGGTCTAAAGTATTCCAAGTTTAGCTCCTATTATTGAGCGTGACTTAATCCTGCTCTAGCTTCGACGATGATTTTTTGAATTTCTTCCCGTCGTTGTTTCTTCTTTTCATGGTAAATCCACACAGAAGAAATCAACACACTTATAATTAGTCCGCCAATCAGTACTTGTAGTCTTGTAAAGGCCATTTTTTATTGCTCTTATCATGTAGTTTTCATTTAATTAAATTAAGCATTTAAATATTAAAACTTAATGGCAATTAATGACAAAAACCCGTCAATTATTGACGGGTCAAGACATGACATGTCATTACATGTTTAGTAAATATTTTTTTAGAGAATTTGGATATTGCTGGCTTGCTTGCCTTTCTTGCCATTTGTAATTTCAAACATTACGCGCTGACCTTCCTCTAGTATTTTATAGCCATCGATTCGTACTTCACTATAGTGTGCAAATAATTCTTCACCAGTATCGGAAGCAATAAATCCAAAACCTTTTGTACCGTTGAACCACTTCACTGTCCCGTTTGTTAAATTAGACATTCATATTTCCTTTAAGTAATTATAAGTTTAGAAATTGCTGTAAATATTAATTAACAAGCATATTCAATATAACCAATAATCCTTAAATATGAGGATACAACTGTTAGATCTATGTGAATCAAGTTCTTGTTTTATTTCGCAATTACACACAAAAGTGATAAATTTCTCTCATATTAAGGTAATAATCAGATATAGATTGTAATATTCGATCATTCACACTTTCCATAAATTGAATGAAAAAAGCCCCACATATACATGTGGGGCTTCACCCAATTCATTTGCGCTGATATGAGCCAGTAAATTATAAAGCACTTTAATCAAAATATGTATTCAAAATATATCTTTAAAGCTAATTAATATAAACTATCGATTCAACTGCGTGTATGCCCATTTTAAAAATTTATCTTTATCATGAAAGTTTGGTACATTGATTAAGTGAATAAAACTCACTGCTCCAAATTTACCCGCAATCTTTTTAGGATCAACAATTTCAAAATCATTGTCATTACCTAAATTAAGTTCTTTGAAAAACTCCAGAACCTTGTTATGCAAACCTTGCTGTGAATGTTCAGTTCGCTCTATCAGAAAATCATAAATCTGGCTTAAAACATGTAATTCAAAATTTTTATTCATGACTTTCTTCTCATAATTGTTAAGGTTGGAATCCCAAACTAACGGTTATTATGAGAAAATTAAAGTAATCTAGCATCCTGAAACAATATGCTTTGAAATATCTAATTTAAGATAACTCATGTTTTTTTTAAGCTTTTAGTCAGGCCTTTGCCCGCCCCATATTGATATCTGCAAGTTCAAATCTGTGAAATCGATACCCCAATTCTTCAGCATGGTCATAACGATCCATACTCCAAGCCTTTGTTGCTAGTTTACCCTTGCGACCTCCAGACCATGGACCAGTTGCTATTTCAATTAGCATGCGATGTTCGATGAGGTGTAAATCAAAACGCCAATGTTTGGTACTTTTGAAATGAAAGTACTCCTCATACTTCATTTCCATCCGGTCTAATATTTCTTTTAACCTCTCGAATGCTTCTAAGTATTTTTCACTGGCTTTAGGTAAAGGCCTGGTGCGTGGTTTCTTTTTGGGACGTATCTTTTTGGTTAGCGCTTTATATACATCAGGCTCCATATTTCACCCAATAAAAAACCTCCCGGAGGAGGTTAATTTAATTGCATGTAAAAATTAAAATAACTTAAATATTTTTCCAGTTTTATCACTGTAGAAATGCATATCAAAGCTAGGCTTAATTATTTCATCATCTATATTTAGATAACGGACGCAATCCCCAAAACTATTTGGCTCATCAGATGACTTTTCGCACATAGCTTCTAGTGTATAGACAGCGCCATGTTGATCAACCACATCTAACATTACTTTGTTTAGTAAAGTATCCATGTATTAGCCATCAATCCCAACGATTTCACTCGCTTGGAAACCACGTTGACCTTTTGATACGCTAAATTGTACACGCTGACCTTCAGCAAGTGATTTGAAACCACCTGAAATGATTTGAGAAAAATGAGCAAAAACTTCTTCGCCATTATCAGCCGCGATGAAACCGAAGCCTTTAGTATCGTTAAACCACTTAACAGTGCCTGTAGTTAAATTTGACATAATAATTTCCTTTAATAATATTTAATTTAGAGTTCTTCAAAAATTAAGAAAATAAATAGTTAATCTATAAATAATTTAATTAAAAAATTTAGCTCTAAACTGTTTAGGTTTGAGAGTGAATGTTTAAAAATACAATTTATATAGTTTATTTAGTTCAGTATAAAAAGATTTACCATCAATATTTAAAGTTAACTTTTGTCCTGATTCCAAGACAACTTGTTTAGCAACTTCAACTAAGGTTTTACCATTCAAATTGCTTTGAATTTTTTTTAACGGAATAATATTCACACGAATTTCATCGCCGTTAGTTGCTGAAGCAGTAGTCCAGCCGTTAGATATGTTCATTTATTGACTCATATAATGAGCTTTTGTAAACAGAATAGTATTAAAAATAAAACCAACTTTAATTTTGGAGATTGTTCACTTAAGAAAAATTTAAACTTATGATATTTACAGTAGCTGTGAAATTTAAGAAAAGATATAAAAATTAAATCATTATCTTAAAAATATGATTTAAGGAAAACCCACGGATAGCTGCAGGCTTCCCTTGATCGGCATGATGCGAATTCATGCTATGCGTTAACTGTTTGAATTTGATGCTTGAACATCAGAATGGAGGGAATACGCAATTCCGTTAACAACTCAAACACTACCGTTCCGCTTACGGATTCGATCAAACACACTATATCAAATATTTTAATATATACCTAATGTTATTTCAATTTTATTTATATTTCATAACTTATAAATTAACTTTTTTGTTAGCTAGGCATATTCGGGGCATTAGGATTACAACACTTCATACTAATTTCTAAGTCTAGGTTCGCCTGTGCTTTGTCTGTCATATGGTAACATGGTAAGCTTTTAAACAAATGACTTTTATCTTCTTTTAACCATGTGAAAAAGGCTTTGAAATTGCTGAAATAAGAACATTTATACCAAATGGCAATAAAGCAGATTTCTGAGATCGTCAGATGAGCACGTCTGATTCTTAAAGAATGGCTATTTTGTTTGAGAAAGTTCCAATAAGTTGCTTCAAATTTAAGAAAGAAATCATCAATTACGCAGAATAATTCGGTACTACTGAACATTAGGACTAGAGTTGTGAGTTTTGTGTGGTAACTCAACTGATGGCTCTAGTCTTCTTATTTTCAAGTTTATTTCTTATCCGCGATTCGGGTTAAATAATATCTGGGGGATTAAATAGCTGTTAGTCGAATAGCGAAGACGACACGATCAAGTGGTCTAAAAGAGACTGTAATTTAAATTGTGTAATTGCCTGAATTTGCTACCTTCATATTCACAACGGAGTCAGGCAATATGATGAACGAACAAAAACTAAAAGACCTTGCAGCAGAATTTGCTTAAGGAATCAAAACAGAAGACGATCTCAACCAATTCACCCGATTGTTGACTAAACTCACTGTTGAAACGGCTCTCAATGCCGAACTTACCGAACATCTCGGACATGAAAAAAATGCCCGTAAATCTGGCTCAAATTCACGCAATGGTTATTCTAGTAAGACTGTACTTAGCGATGATGGGGAGATTGAGATCACCACACTAGGTGATCGTTATGATACTTTCGAACCTCAGTTGATTAAGAAAATCAGACCCGTATCACGCAAATGGATAACCAGATTCTATCCCTTTATGCCAAAGGTATGACCACCCGTGAAATCGTTGCTACCTTCAAGGAAATGTACGATGCCGATGTATCTCCTACGCTCATTTCCAAGGTGACTGATGCCGTCAATGAGCAGGTTGCTGAATGGCAAAACCGTCCGCTGGATGCAATCTATCCCATCGTTTATATGGACTGTATTGTGGTTAAAGTCCGTCATAATGGCAGTGTCATCAACAAGGCTGTATTCCTTGCCTTAGGCATTAATCTTGATGGACACAAAGAACTGCTCGGCATGTGGATGGCTGAGAATGAAGTTGCCAAGTTCTGGCTAAATGTTATGATTGAGCTGAAAAACCGAGGGTTGCAGGATATTCTGATCGCCTGCCTTGCGAAGCAGCGCTTCTCGGGACTAAAAGGCTTTCCTGATGCCATTAACAGCGTATACCCGCAAACCCACATCCAGCTGTGCATTATCCACATGCTACGCAACAGCTTGAAATACGTGTCATGGAAAGATTACAAGGCGGTCACTCAGGATTTAAAAGCCGTTTATCAATCACCCACTGAAGAGGCAGCCTTGATGGCCCTAGATCAATTTGCCCAAACATGGGATGACAAGTACTCACAGATCAGCAAAAGCTGGCGTACGCATTGGGAGAATCTGAATACCTTCTTTGCTTATCCAGCCGAGATACGCAAAGCCATCTACACTACCAACGCAATCGAGCCATTAAACAGCGTAATACGCCAAGCGATCAAAAAACGTAAAGTCTTTCCAACGGATGATTCTGTACGTAAAGTGATTTACCTGGCCATTGATGCTGCATCTAAAAAGTGGAATATGCCGATTCGCGACTGGCGTTTAGCCATGAGCCGCTTTATTATTGAATTCGGTGACCGCTTAAGCAATCACCTTTAAATTGATGAAAAGCAATTACACAAAATTATTTACATGCTCCATTAAAAATACATATCTCCTTTAAATCTAGATTTATATATAAATTTGAGTCTGTCAAATACAAAAAAAACAGCTCCCAACTCAATGAGAACTGTATTTTTAATACTACAAATTGATCGAAATTAAACGGCAAGTACTTTCACAATAATGGTTTGCATGTCTTCATTTTCTTCCGCCAAATAAACACGCTTTAACTCTTTGCTTTTCACTTTGAATTGATGATTTTGATACTGAATTACAGCCGGAATTTGATCAAAATACAGGCTATCTGCGTCTAATTCTTCTTGAAAAAGTGGCGTGCCCAATTGATAGTCTAGGCTTTTTAATACTACATATTTTACAGTCGTTTTCATTGAAATAAACCTACTTTTGTTACGCTCTTTATTTTAAGTTTTAACATCGTTTTCCTTCCGAAGAAACCTTTATTTCATATTTTCGTACAGCTTCTAAACAATCACGCTATTTTCGTGAATTCCACAACACACACAGTACCAACTTAGACTTTTAGTGAAATTACAGGCGAGCGAAATCAATGCTAAAATTTTAAGAATACTAATGATCATTCACCATTCTACTTTGGGGTAAGCACATGCTTAAACAGTGTTGCGATGCTTTAGAACAAAAATCCATGACTATCGCGTTTATCGAGAGTGCAAGCTCTGGTTATTTATGTAGTCAATTTTCAATTTATAAGAATAGTGGTGCAGATATCTTATTAGGTGGACTAGTGAGCTATGATCCATCAATCAAGCGTGAAATTTTAAAAGTAGATCCTCTACTAATAGAAAAATTTACGGCCGAATCCGCAGAAGTGACTCAAGCGATGGCTGAGCAAGGACAACAACTATTTTTATATGCGGACTTTGTGGTGGCCTGCACTGGATTACTCAAACCTGGTGGCAGTGCAACCGTAGAAAAACCCGAAGGTACATTTTATATTTCAATCTTACATGACGGTCGTATATATAATTATCACTATTTTATTTTGGGTACGGTGTTAGAACGCTTAGATCAGTTAACTGAAAATGTTGCTCACAGTGTATTAGACATCTTAAATGCAGAATAAAACATACATAATCTTCATATTTAAATATCATTTTGCATCGCATACTGTATTGAGGAATTTACTTATCAGGACAAGAAAATGCAGCTACGTCATTTCAATGCATTCGCAATTAGCACCCTACTGTCCTGCTCTGCTTTCGCGACGGTAGGCGGCCCTCAAAACATTGAGGTTTTGGGTTTTGATAAAAAAGACCAAAAAATCTATTTAATGCGTCATTTTGAAGATGGTCGTGGTCGTTTACCACAATTATATTATTATCAATTAAATAGCCAAAAACCGACGCAATTAATTACAGT
This sequence comes from Acinetobacter sp. YH12086, assembly GCF_013419345.1. Lineage (NCBI taxonomy): Bacteria > Pseudomonadati > Pseudomonadota > Gammaproteobacteria > Moraxellales > Moraxellaceae > Acinetobacter > Acinetobacter sp. YH12086. Next base: position 369,571 of record NZ_VPAF01000001.1, on the reverse strand, counting down.
GAAGTCTTTGTATATTAATCCAAAGACAAAACGGATTGATTACGATCAAGACAGCACCCAGTTTGATAAAGAAATCGCGAAAATAAAAAAACGTTTGGTCGAATTAACACCTGTAAATAACAATAATGCTCGAATACAGGTATTAACAACCATGAATGGCACTGCAAAATCATGGTATGACCCGAATGAAACCATTGATAAATGGACCTATCAATATCGTGTTAAAAATTCGCAGTATAAAAGCGCTGTACAAAAGGCTGAGACCTATAAAGAAGGTTTAAAAATCTCTAAAACTTATCGTGTAATGCAAAAGCCCTTTTATTTAGTGACTGTTAAATATCTAGGGATTCCATTTGAAACAGGATATAGCGTTGAAGATCCGGTTTTACTAACCAAATAGATTGTTAACTCAAATACCAAATAATAAAAAAGCCTCTTTTGAGGCTTTTTTATTACACTTCAAAATTATGCCGCTGAACGTTCTGCAATCGGCACAACTTTACGTAGTTCAGGACCTGTATAATCAGCACTTGGGCGAATAATACGATTGTCCGCACGCTGCTCCATTACATGTGCAGCCCAACCTGTTACACGTGACATTACAAAGATTGGCGTGAACAACTTGGTTGCAATATCCATGAAATGATATGCAGATGCATGGAAGAAATCAGCATTACAGAATAATTTCTTCTCACGCCACATCACTTCTTCACAGCGCACTGATACAGGATAAAGTACAGTATCACCGACGTCTTTTGCTAGGCGTTCAGACCATTTCTTGATAATGCCATTACGTGGATCGTTATCTTTGTAAATCGCATGACCAAAGCCCATGATCTTTTCTTTACGCTCAAGCTTGCCGAGCATTTCACGCTCAGCTTCTTCTGGAGACGTCCAGTTTTCGATCATTTCCATTGCGGCTTCGTTTGCACCGCCATGTAATGGACCACGAAGTGAACCAATTGCACCTGTAATACAAGAATGCATATCAGACAATGTTGATGCACATACACGCGCTGTGAATGTAGAGGCATTAAATTCATGCTCTGCATATAGAATCAGTGACACGTTCATCACTTGCTCATGCAATTCATTTGGTTTTTCACCACGCAGTAAATGTAGGAATTGTGCGCCGATTGAATCATCATCAGTGTTTTCTTCTACACGTACGCCATCATGGCTGAAACGGTACCAATAGCAGATGATTGCCGGTAGTGTTGCCAAAATACGGTCTGCAACATCTTGTTGCTCTTCAAACGATTTTTCAGTTTCTAAATTTCCAAGCATTGAAACGCCTGTACGCATCACATCCATTGGGTGCGAGTCAGCAGGAATGCGTTCTAACACCTCTTTCAACGCCTGCGGTAATTGACGCAATGATTTGAGTTTGGCTTTGTATGCTGCAAGCTGTTCTGTTGTTGGTAATTCACCAAAGAAAATCAGGTACGCGACTTCTTCAAACTGACAGTTTTCTGCCAAGTCTTGAACGTCATAACCACGATAGGTTAAGCCCGCACCACTTTTGCCTACAGTTGACAATGCAGTTTTACCAGCTACTTGTCCGCGCAGTCCTGCGCCCGTGAGTACTTTTCCTTCAGCCATTTTTTATTTTCCTTCAGTGAACAATTTATCTAAGGTGTTTTCAAAAGTGTGATAATCGAGGAATTGATAGAGTTCTTTTCGTTGTTGCATTTTATCCAGTACATTGACTTGTGTACCGTCATTGCGGATCGCATGCATTACTTCGAGTGCCGCTTTTTGCATTGCACGTGTTGGTGATAATGGGTAAAGCACCATTGCAATACCCTGCTCGCCTAGTTCTTCTTTGGTGTAGTAAGGGGTATCACCAAACTCTGTAATGTTTGCCAGTACAGGTACACCCACAGCATCGCAGACAGTTTTGTACATGGTAATATCAGTCATTGCTTCAGCAAAGATCGCATCAGCACCGGCTTCAACACATGCACATGCACGGTCAATCACTGCTTGCAGACCTTCTTTCTGCAAAGCATCTGTACGTGCCATCACCACAAAGTTTGAATCAGTTTTTGCATCGACAGCCGCTTTAATACGGTCAACCATTTCCTGCTGCGTCACAATTTCTTTGTTCGGACGGTGTCCACAGCGTTTTTGCGCGACTTGGTCTTCGATATGAACCGCTGCTGCACCCGCAGCAATCATTTGTTTCACAGTACGAGCAATGTTAAATGCACCGCCCCAACCTGTATCGATATCGACGAGTAATGGCGTATCTACACGTTCAGTAATACGACGAACATCTTCCAAAACATTGTCTAAACTGGTCATGCCTAAGTCAGGTAAACCATATGAATAGTTCGCCACACCTGCACCAGATAAATATATGGCTTTATAGCCAACTTCTTTTGCCATCATTGCTGCATAGGCATTTACTGTGCCAATGATTTGTAATGGTTTTTCGATTTCCAATGCTTGTCTAAATCTTAAGCCTGCAGACGTTTGTTGTGTCATATTCCTTTCCACGGCATTTACTTTAATTTTCGAAGTTTGAGTATATCCATATTTTTTTCCAACTCTATGGCTTTGTAGAATATTAACTCTAAAACTTTAGTCAAATATTTCACTTGTCACCTATCTGTTGTTATTCTTTAGTCAAAGATCCCTTATTTATGAGCAAAGCAGAAAAGTACTGAATTTTTTGCTATAATTATCGTCAAATCAGCTCTTTTTTTGTTAAATATTATCACTTTATGCAAGATTTAATACACATTGAACCTTTAACGCATGACCAGCCACAAACGCGGCGCGGACATGAACGATGTGTTGCGCTTTTAGAAAGTGCTACGGAGCTTTTTTTAAAACGTGGGTTTGATGCAGTTTCATTAGATGACATCGTGAATCATGCGGGTGGTTCAAAAGCGTCAATCTATAAATATTTTGGTAATAAAGACGGGTTATTTAAGGCTATTTGTGACTATCGTCGCTGCTTATTTTTCAAAGATATTTGCCTACCATTTACAGTCAGCCCTGACACCGATATTCGTGCTTATCTCATCAATACTTTAAGTGACTTTCATCAGCATATCGTGATGCCTGAAAATGCGGCATTTATGCGGTTAGTCTTAGAACAAACAGGACGTAATCCTGAAATAGCACGTTATATTCATGAGCAAGGCCCAAAACAAATTCAGAACACCGTTGCAGAAATTTTAAATCAAGCGCATCAACACGGTTTGCTGTATTGTGAAAACCCGCTGTTTTCGGCTCAATTTTATTTTGGAATTTTGCGAAATTTAGAATGGCGCGTTCTCATGGGCATCACCATTGATGAAAATGATCAAGAAACCATCAATTACATCAGTTATTGCGTCGATCGTTTCCTAGACGGTCACCAAAAGCGCTAGATTTTTTGCAATTTACCTCTCTTATAGTATATTAATCGATTCCTTTTTCTCTAACCAACCAACAACTAATTGTTGTTTTGTTTTTTGATTCAGCAATTATTGTGGAGTAACAATGGCTCTACGTCACTTTCTAACTTTACGCGATTTATCGACTTTAGAACTTAACCAAATTGTACAGCGCGGTATCGAACTCAAGCGCAAACAGCATAACAATGAAGTTTTCCAACCTTTCGTTGGTAAAGTCATGGGCATGATTTTTGAGAAATCGAGCACCCGTACACGTGTATCGTTTGAAGCAGGAATGAGCCAATTTGGTGGTAGTGCAATTTTCCTTTCATCTCGCGACTCTCAATTAGGTCGTGGTGAGCCAGTGGAAGATTCTGCACGTGTGATTTCAAGCATGCTTGATATTGTGATGATTCGTACTTTTGGTCATGACATTGTTGAACGCTTTGCTTCTTATTCAAAAGTTCCTGTCATCAATGCATTAACAGATGATCACCACCCTTGCCAATTACTTGCCGATGTTCAAACATTTGTTGAACACCGTGGTTCTATTGAAGGTAAAACGGTTGCTTGGATTGGTGATGGCAACAATATGTGTAACTCATATATTGAAGCTGCTCATATGTGGGGCTTTAAATTAAAAATCGCTGCACCTAAGGGCTATGAACCTAAAGCAGAATTTTTATCTGAATTTGCACACTGTGTGGAACTTGTTGATTCTGCCGAAGATGCTGCAGTTAATGCAGATTTAATCGTGACAGATGTTTGGGCAAGTATGGGCCAAGAAGAAGAGCAAAAAATTCGTGAAAAAGCGTTTGCTGATTATCAAGTGAATGAACGCCTGATGGATCTTGCTCACGCTGACTGCTTATTTATGCACTGCTTGCCTGCGCATCGTGGTGAAGAAATTTCTGAAAATATGCTTGACCACAAAAATGCCATGGTTTGGGATGAAGCTGAAAATCGCTTACATGCACAAAAAGCACTTGTTGAATTCTTAATTAACGAAAATCTTAAAAAAGACTAAGGTTTTACTTAGATAAAAAAGCACCTTCGGGTGCTTTTTTTGTTTTTGCATGCTTTAATAAAACCATAACTTTTATAAGTGATTAAGATTATGCGTTTAAAAAATATTTGCTTATTGGCTCTTGGATTGAGCTTATCTACTTTTAGCTTTGCTGGTGAACCAAGTGAATTAGATCAATACTTGGTGAAAAATCAGATTTTAGATAGCAATTTTAAAATTAAAAATAAAACAGGTTTAAACGAAATACTGGCTGCCATTAGTGATGAAGATTCACGCACTCTTCCCTATCAAGTTGATCAGAATATGTTGATGGAAAAAATGGAAATTGAAGCGGATAAGATTGAAATTGATGGTATTATCACCACCCCTGATTTTGCGCAATTTGAACAATCAGTCGGTGAACATAAGGTGAAGCAACTCATCAAGCATAATTCACTCCAAAACTGTGAATTACTATTCGAGCATCAATTTCAACGTGTTAATCCATATAAAATTGAAATGGATCTAAGCTCGGGTAGCAATCAATACGAAATTATCATTAAAAATACAGAGTGCAAATTTAAATAAATATCTAATTTCTTACAGCTCTTGGTTTAACTTTTGCATTGTTTAACTTAACGAATTAAACCTTGAGGCTGTAATACAATCACAGCTGTGCCCACCAACACAATGACGCCACCTAGCATATCCCAACGTGTTAGAACTACGTGATCGACAAAACGCAACCACAGTAACGCAGAAAAAATGTAGATTCCGCCATAGGCTGCATAGATACGACCCGAAGCTGCTGGATGTAACGTCAATAACCAAACAAATGCAGCCAATGCAAGCGCTGTTGGAATCCATAACCACTGCGATTTTTGCTGATTTAAAATCAAATATGGGAAGTAACAGCCTAAAATTTCCATCAGTGCTGTCAGTGCAAATAAACCAAACGTGGTCAGCACTTTTGTAAATGCTATGTCCATCATAGAAAAATCCAAATCTAGCGTCGAATAAATATAAAAAACCCGTGCAAGCACGGGTTTTTTATAAATAAATTATTTAAGCAGGTTCAGCGGTTTGGTCTTCAAACACTTCGAGTTTTAAGCCCACAGCTTTACCATTTTCTTTCTTCACTGAAACAGCAACATTGCCGCCATGTTCCGCAAGCTCACCAAACAGAATCATTTCAGCAAGCGGTTTTTTCAAATGCTCTTGGATTAAACGCTGCATTGGACGAGCGCCCATCAAGCGATCGTATCCTTGCTCAGCCATCCATTCACGTGCATCTTGATCAACTTCAAGAACCACTTTCTTATCATCTAACTGTGCCTGAAGCTCTGTTAAAAACTTATCAACCACACTTTCAATGACAGTTGTTGGCAATGCTTTAAATTGAATGACACCATCTAAACGGTTACGGAACTCTGGTGAGAAGGCTTTTTTCATCGCGTCTTGGTTGTCATTACTGTTGTCTTGATCCATGAAACCAATGCTCACACGTGAAATTGATTCTGCACCAATATTAGTCGTCAGTACTAACACGACGTTACGGAAGTCAGACTTACGACCGTTATTATCCGTTAATGAACCATGATCCATAATTTGAAGTAACAAATTAAAGACATCTGGATGTGCTTTCTCAATTTCGTCTAGTAATAGCACGCAATGCGGATTTTTATGAATCGCGTCGGTCAGCAAACCACCTTGATCAAAACCGACATAACCCGGAGGCGCACCAATTAAACGTGATACTGCATGACGTTCCATGTATTCCGACATATCGAAACGTACAAGTTCAACGCCTAACAATTTCGCCAATTGCTTAGTGACTTCAGTTTTACCCACACCTGTAGGACCCGCAAAGACAAAATTACCCACTGGCTTATCTGGTGCTTTAAGACCTGCACGAGATAATTTAATCGCAGATGCGAGCGCTTCAATGGCCTCATCCTGACCAAACACCACACGTTTCAGATCTCGCTCAAGATTTTCAAGAACGCTCTTGTCATCTTTAGACACAGTTTTCGGCGGAATACGGGCAATTTTCGATACGATATCTTCAATGTTTTCAACTGAAATGACCGTATCATCTTGCTCAGCTTTTAAACGACGCTGCGCACCAGCTTCATCAATCACATCAATGGCTTTATCAGGCAAGAAACGATCATTGATAAATTTCGCTGAAAGCTCAACCGCAGAAACCAACGCTTGATCTTCGTATTTCACATGATGGAATTCTTCAAATTTGCCTTTTAAACCGCGAAGAATATCAATCGTTTCTGAAATAGATGGCTCATTGACATCAATTTTTTGGAAGCGACGTGATAATGCATGATCTTTTTCAAAGACTTGGCGGTATTCTTGGAAAGTCGTTGAACCGATACAACGCAAAGTACCATTCGCCAAAGCTGGCTTGATGAGGTTCGATGCATCCATCGTGCTGCCCATACTTGAGCCTGCACCGATGATCATGTGAATTTCATCAATAAATAAAATAGCTTCGGGCTTTTTCTTCAAGGCATTTAGCAGTTGTTTTAAACGCTTTTCAAAATCACCACGGTATTTAGTTCCTGCAACTAAAGCACCAATGTCTAAACTAAATACTTCTGCATTTTCAAGCGGTTTAGGTGCTTTGCCATTTACAATGAGCCAAGCCAAACCTTCAGCAATCGAAGTTTTACCTACACCCGGATCACCCACCAAAAGTGGGTTGTTTTTACGGCGACGGCATAGAATTTGAGCTGTACGTTCAATCTCTTTTTCACGACCAATCAGTGGATCTGTTTTGCCTTTTTGAGCTTCAACATTGAGATTGGTCGTATATAGCTCTAATGGGCCAGAATTTGAAGACGTGGTGCTTTCACCATCGAGCTCTTCGATTTCTTCTTCGGCTTGGACTTCATCTTTACGTGTGCCATGTGACAAATACTGCGTTAATGTCAAACGGTTGATTTGATGGCGTTTAAGTAAATACACCGCAAATGAATCACGCTCTGAATACATCGCAACTAAAATGTCTGCACCTTCTACAGTGCGGTCATTACCACTCGATTGCACATGGAAAATTGCACGTTGCAAAATGCGATCAAAACTTTCTGTAGGATGTGGTGCTTGATCGCTATTTTCGCCAAGCTTAGGGGTATGTTGTTCTACGTATTCTTCAAGTTCTTTGCGAAGCACAATAATGTCTGCGCCACATGCTTTCAATGCATTAACAGCGGAATCATTATCCAGTAAAGCCAATAATAAATGTTCTACCGTCAAAAATTCATGTCTCTTTTGACGAGCCATGCTGACAGCCAAACGTAGTGATACTTCTAATTGACGACTGAGCATGTAATCCCCTTATTAATCTTTTGGCTCAATCTGACAAAGTAATGGATGACTTTGCGACCGAGCGTAATTATTGACCTGATTTGCTTTAGTCTCTGCGATGTCTCGCGGATAAACCCCTGCAACACCCTTTCCTTCATAATGTACAGTTAGCATTACTTGAGTGGCTTGGTCAAGATTCAAAGCAAAGTATTGTTGTAAAATTTCAATTACAAAGTCCATTGGGGTGTAATCATCGTTCATTAAAACGACAGCATACATAGGAGGACGCTTTAACTCAGGTGGCGCAGTCAATACTTGAATGTCTGAATCACCATCATCCTGCGTACCTTGGCTGAGAGTCGGGTTTAGATGCCAGTCCACTAAACCAGATTGGTAAAATGAATTTTTAATGTCAGATAAACACGTTTGACGCTTATTGGTTCGCATAGGATTTAGGTTTCACACTTAGTTTGCACTTGCTTCAGTTTGAGGAATTTCTGAAAGGAAGGCAGATTGATTTTCAACAGGCTGACCTTTCGACCAGCTAAAACGGCGAATAACGGGTTTAGAACCGGTTAAACGCACTTCAATAAAGTCTGGACTAAAGCCTTTTGGCATGGTCCAACGTCCAGTGAGTCGCTCACTTTCGCTAAAGTTAAAGTTTTTGTCTTCTAAAGGCACTGCAAGTACTTCTGTACCCTTAATTAGACGCAGCTCAACACTTCCAGACACATTACTTTTTGACGGACTTACTTGAACGAGATCAAGTTGGTATTCATACGCATTTTCAGGTAACGGTTTAATCGCTAAATGTTGTACTGCAAGCGGCATACCACCACGTTGGCGCAATACTTCACGATACAAAACACCCAAATTACCGGTTAATTCTTGATCATCACGTGCTTTTTTAACAGCCAAATATAAATCATTTGAATTACTTACAGCGACATCACGCTCTTGAATTGCCGCATTCAAACTTTTATTCAGGCCTGCTAATTCATTTTTTTGCTTTTGCACCACATCAACCAGTTGCTCTGCATCTGCATCATATCCGACCACAGTTAAGCCCTGACGATGACCGATACTATATCCGAGCAAACCGCTGCTCAATGCAAGTACAACTGCACCAATCGCCAGTGGCATATTCGTCTTCATAAAAGGCGTTTTTTCACTGTTTTCTGGTTCTGACTTGAAATTAGATTCTGTATTCGACATCGTCATCTCTTATTTTTAGTTCACTCAAGGCACACATTTAAATCCAGTTTTAAATGTGTGTGAAGTTTTAAATCGTTTCTTATGGTAATAAACCAATGCCTTGAAGTCCTGCATTTTCAGCAAAACTAAACATCAAGTTCATATTTTGTACGGCTTGACCTGCAGCACCTTTCACCAAGTTGTCTTGAGCCACCAAAATCACCAATTTTTTCGGTTGAGGCTTGCAAATCGCAATACGTAATTGGTTCGCACCACGCACAGTACGTGTTTCAGGTGAGCTACCTGCAGGCAACACATCTACAAACTGCTCATTGGCATAGAACTGTTCATATATGCTTTGTAAATCCGCAGAAGCACCTGCGTCTGTCAAATCAATATAGATAGTGCTGAGCATGCCACGAATCATCGGTACTAAATGCGGTACGAATAAAATTTCGTTAAACACACCTTTTTGACCTGAAATATTTTCTAAGGCTTCTACTATTTCGGGATGATGACGGTGACCCGCTACACCATATGCTTTAAAGTTATCTGCATTTTCAGAATAGATCATACCTAGGCTGGCTTTACGACCTGCACCAGACACACCTGATTTTGCATCAATAATAATGCTTTCAGGTTTCACTAATCCTTCGGCTTTTAATACTGGCGCTAAACCGAGCTGAACAGTTGTTGGGTAACAACCTGGGTTACCAATCACTGAAGCCTTTTGAATTTTTTCACGGTTTAATTCAGACAAACCATAAACTGAATCTTTTAATAGCTCTGGACAGGCATGGTCTAAACCATACCATTTCTCAAATTGAGCTAAGTCTTGCAAGCGGAAGTCTGCTGCCAAATCGATCACTTTCGTATTTGCAGCGACCAATTCTTCTGCATGCTTCATTGCTACACCATGCGGCGTCGCAAAAAATACAACGTCACATTGTTTTAGTTCTTCAATATTTAGATCTGAATAGCAAAGGTCTGTATGTCCACGCAAGCTTGGGAACATATCATCCACACGGCGGCCATTTTCAGTACGCGAAGTTAAAACTTTCACTTCCGCATTTGGGTGTCGCAGTAAAATACGCAGTAATTCAACACCTGTGTAACCTGTACCGCCGACAATACCTACTGAAATCACGCTCATTACCTCTATTCAAAGTATCCATTTGATGACTGCGTAGTATGACAGGAAGTTGAGGATTTCTGAACTGTTTTGGTTGGGTTTATTTCTTCATACAGGATAAATTTATAAAAAAACAATAGTGCTCCATAAACTGCTTCAAGCTAGGATTACAGAAACTAAGTAGCGAGTAGTAAATATAAGTTATCTAGTCAAAATAAAGTTTGATACGATCTACCTTTAAACTAATTATTTTATTGTCTAAATACCCGTATTCACTTAATAGAATTTCATCTTTAAAAAAGATATCTCCTACTGATAAAGTTCCGTTATTTAACATCCCAATAATTTCATAAGCAAAAGACTGATCAATATTTCTAAATTGAGGTGAGTTATCTGTTATCTTGGGTACATACTCATCAAATATTTCATATTCTAATTCAACATGATAAACACTATTAACGTTGAAAACAAAATTATAATCACTACAAAAAACGTTTAATATTTTTCCATCAACTTCAATCCAAAGTGATTCTTCAACATGCCCATCTTGAGACAGTATTTTAATTTTATAACTCATTTGTATACCCCCTATTTTTCCACCCACCACCAAGGCATTGCCGTCATTTTTAGTATTTTTCGATGCTGCTGAAAATTTATATCATGCTTTTGCACTTCAGCCCAAAAATTTAGACTATGATCAAAGTGCTTAGTATGCGCTAACTCATGTACAGCCACATAACGCGTGATTTCCAACGGAAAAAGTACCAGCCCACTATTCAACATAATGTCATGCTTTGCAGAACAGCTGCCCCAGCGAGTTTTGGGCTGACGAATTGAGCAATCACCATATTTCAAGCCTGTTTCACTGCTCACTTGCTTTAAATAAATTGGTAAATACTCTTTGGCATAAGCAATCACAAAGCTTTTTAAATATTGCTCAGGCTGCCGAACACTGATGAAAAGCTGATGCTTTTCTTCATCTAAGATGAATGAGTTTTTTTGTACTTTATAAACAATACTTAGAGGCTGCTCTAAATTGAATAGTTTTAATTCTACTGGTAGCGTTTTATCAATCTGCCCTGTTTTTTCCTGCTGCTTCTGCCATGTCTCAATCATCCATTGTTCCGATTGTTTAAGAAAATCTTGAACTTGGCGCTGTGTACAAAACTGGGGAACCGTTAATTTAATTTGAGTTGGTTCTACACGCAGTCTTAGGCGTGTGGCACGTAATTTTCGGGTGATTTGAATTTCAGGAAGGTTGGGAGTCATATTTTTTATTAATTTTAAATCCTCCCTAACCCTCCTTTTACAAAGGAGGGAAAACCACCTAAATAAATTCAGGTGAAAAGTCCCCCTTTATCAAAGGGGGATTTAGGGGGATTCTAATAGAACAGATTAAACCGCAGTACGCTCTTCAATACCGTTATCAGTGGCTACAACAGCAATATCCGCCTTGTTTAGAGCAAAGATACCGTTACACACTACACCCGGAATGTCATTCAAAGTCTTTTCAAGCTCTAAAGCATTTAAGATATTTAAGTTGTGTACGTCTAAAATTACATTACCGTTATCAGTTACTACGCCTTCACGGTACACAGGGTCGCCGCCTAAAGAGACAATTTTACGCGCAACAGCAGAACGTGCCATTGGAATCACTTCTACAGGAAGCGGGAATTCACGTGCCAACTGATCAACCCATTTAGAATCATCTACGATACAAACGAATTTTTTCGCAATTGATGCAACGATTTTTTCACGAGTCAACGCAGCGCCGCCGCCTTTAATCATGTGCATATGACGGTCGATTTCATCAGCGCCATCCACATAGGCATCTAAACCACCAACATGGTTCATATCAACCACTTCAATGCCTAATTTTTTCAAACGTTGTGCAGTTGCTTCAGAACTTGCAACAGCAGCTTCAAGTTGAAGCTCTGGCAATAATTCGATGAGGAAGTTCACAGTACTTCCTGTACCAACACCCAAAATGCCGCCCTTTGGCAAATGCTTTAACGCAGCTTTTGCGGCAGCTTGTTTCTTTTCATCTTGGGTAGCATACAGACTCATAACTTGGCTCAACTATTTTTTGACATTTGTTGCTGATTTTACAGCCCAAATGTACGGGTGTTTGTTACAATGAACGCCTATTTTAAACTGTTAGATGGAAAATTAACATGCTGTCTCGTTTGGTTCGACAAATATTACAGGCAACGGTCTATGACGTTGCAATCGAAACCCCACTCGAAGCAGCGCCACGAATTAGTGAAAAACTAAACAATAACATTCGCTTTAAACGCGAAGATTTACAACCTGTCTTTTCTTTCAAGCTACGCGGTGCCTACAACCGTATTAGTCAATTACCGAAATCTCAGTTGGAACGTGGCGTTATTACTGCTTCTGCAGGTAACCATGCTCAAGGCGTGGCATTATCTGGTAAAAAGTTGGGTATTCGCGCCATTATTGTTATGCCTAAAACCACACCAGACATTAAAGTACAAGCGGTTAAACGCTTAGGCGGTGAAGTGGTTCTGCATGGCGATTCTTTTGATGTAGCCAATAAATACGCAATCCAATGTGCAAAAGATGAAGGTATGACCTTTATTCCACCTTATGACGACGAACTCGTTATGGCCGGTCAAGGAACCATTGCCAACGAAATTTTGCGTCAATGGCGTGATGTAGACTATGTATTTGTTGCTGTGGGCGGTGGTGGTCTCATTGCCGGTGTAGCTGCTTACTTAGGTGATGTGGCACCGCATGTTAAAGTCATTCCTGTTGAATATGACGAATCAGCATGTTTAAAAGCAGCCTTTGAAGCTAATGAACGTGTCATTCTTCCATCTGTAGGTTTATTTGCCGACGGTACAGCAGTTGCTCAAATTGGTGAAAAACCATTTGAAGTGATTCAGCTACAAAAATCAGATAACTCAGGCCCTATTGTTGAGCGTGAAGTTGTACTGGTAAATACCGATGAAATCTGTGCAGCGATTAAAGATACCTTTGATGAATGCCGCAGCATTGTAGAACCGTCAGGTGCAATGGCGCTTGCAGGTATTAAGAAGTATGTTGCTGAGCATGGTCTAGAAGGCAAGAATATGGTATCGATTGTTTGCGGTGCAAACATGAACTTTGACCGTCTGCGCTACATTGCAGAACGTACCGAACTGGGTGAACGCAAAGAAGCGATCTTTGCTGTGACCATTCCAGAAGAAAAAGGTTCTTTCCTTAAATTCTGCCGTGCACTACAAGGCCGTAACATCACTGAGTTTAACTACCGCGCAAGCAACTCAAGTGCCGCTCAAGTATTTGTGGGTATCAGTCTCAAAAATGGCGAAAAAGAACGTCAGGAAATTTTTGAAACCTTAAAATTCCAATACGATGTAGACGATCTTTCCGATGATGAAGTGGCTAAACTGCATATCCGTTATTTGATTGGCGGTCATGCCGATATTGAAAATGAACGCCTATTCCGCGTGGAATTCCCCGAACGTCCGGGCGCACTACTGACTTTCTTAGAACGTCTTGGACCTACACATAACATCACCCTATTCCACTACCGTAACCACGGTGCTGCGGAAGGTCGTGTATTGGTGGGTATGGAAGCAACTGATGCGAAACAAAACCCAGATGGTTTAATTGAAACATTGGAAAATATTACCTATCCATATGCTGAGATTACCAATAACCTTGGTTATCAACGTTTCTTGAAATAAATAAAACTTCTATAAAAAAGCTGGGATCTAGATTCCAGCTTTTTTATTTGTATCAACTATTTTCTACATCAAAATGAATATATTCATCAATTTAATTCATCAACGCTGTCATTGTTGTTAAATTCACCACACCCTATAATCCATTAAAAATAAAATAGATATTTAAAATTGAATTTTTATGCCTTATTTATGATCGTTATTGTGGGTATAGGTGGACATTATTATGTATATCCGGCTTATCAACTTAAGCAAGAGGAAGATAAGATTCGTCAAAGTATGAAACAAATTCCAAATCAGTCCCGTACGCAAAATCTAGAAAATATTTACGGCTATACCGCGCAGGCTGAAATGTTGAATCAATATCCAAATTACATTGTATATATTCGCTTTGATGAGCTAAGTGATCAAACCGCTCCCGAATCTGTTCAAGCCATTATCCGTGAATTTTCATGCGATGGCTTAAACCGTTTAAAGAACAATTCCGAGCTCGTTCGTAAAGCTACCCTAAATGTCATTAAAGAAGATCAACATCAATTTCAATATATTCTAAAAAATAAATTAGGCTATGAAATTTTTAAATATCAACAAGTTATGGATAATTGCCCCAGTATTGCTGAACTTTATGCCTATCAAAACACTGAAGAAATTAAAAATTAGAGCTTTTCGGTTTAGATGGATTATGTAAATTTTCATAGCCGCTCTAGGCTGAACAAGCTAACATCAACATATTCAATAACTTTAGAATAATTTAGGAATACGGCATGGCTCAATTCGCTGTGATTGGCTTAGGAAGTTTTGGCGCAACTGTAGCCACAGAACTCATGGGTTTAAAACACGATGTCATTGGAATCGATAGCAACAAAAAGTTTGTTGAAAGTATTTCGGACCAACTGACCCATGCAGTGATTGCTGATGCAACAGATGAGCACGTTTTACAAGAACTCAATATTCAAAATTGTGAAGCCGTCGTAGTCGCAATTGGTGAAGATATTGAAGCCAGCATCTTATGTGTGCTCCATCTTAAAAATATGGGGATCAACAAAATTTGGGCCAAAGCTAAGTCCAAAGCGCATCACATGATTTTAACCCATTTAGGTATCAGCAAAATCATCCACCCTGAAGAAGATATGGGCGTCCGTGTTGCCCAGTCACTGAGTTATCCGATGGTGAGTCGCTACATGGTGCTCGAAGATGATCATTATTTGGTGAAGGTTGAAATTAAAGAATCACAACAAGGTACGCGTTTAAATCAAATTATGGATCATGTCCCTGAAGTGAAGACGATTCTGCATAAACGTGGCACCGAGCTTCAATATAGTTTAGATCCGAACCTGATCTTACAAACTGGTGATATTTTAGTGGTTGAAGGTTTACTCGAACATTTACGTCGACTGGCTAAACACTTTAAAGCAACTTTGTAATCAGCGTCGTGTCTATTTGCACACAATCGCGCAAGATGACAGTAGAAAAACATGAAACTGCACAATAAACAGCGTAATACCATTAATCTTAGCCCACCCAGTATTTTGGCATTGGGTTTTCTTGGGCTTATTATCATTGGCACCTTGCTGTTAAAACTCCCTTATTCACATCATGGCGATTTAAGTTGGATCAATGCCCTCTTTACAGCGACCTCTGCCGTAACCATTACAGGACTTTCAGTTGTAAATGTCGGCGAGGCCTATACGGTATTTGGTAAAGTCGTGATTATGGGTTTACTACAATGCGGCGGTCTCGGCTTTATGACCTTTGCGATATTAGCCGCTATGAGTTTGTCCCCTAAAATTGGGCTAAAACAACAAATTATGGCTCAAGAAACCATTGGACAGACCAGCCTTGCCAAAGTGACCATGACCATCAAAGGCGTACTGCTGTATTCACTATTTTTTGAAATGGTGGGAACGGTAATTTTGACCATCGCTTGGATGCAAGAATACAATTTTAACCAGGCCCTGTTTTATGCTGCCTTTTATAGTGTTTCAGCATTTAATAATGGTGGATTTTCATTATTTCCCAATAGTTTAATGAGCTTTGCTGACCGTTATTTCATTACGTTTACCATCAGTATGCTTTACATCATTGGTGGTATCGGCTTTTTGGTACTAATGGACATTAAGCGCAATAAAAGTTGGAAAAAACTCAGCACCAATAGCAAGCTGATTTTATCGACTATTGCGGGTTTAAATGTCTTTGCCTTCATCACCATTTGGTTATTAGAAGCCAATAATGCTGCTACCTTAGCTACGATGTCACTTGGTGACCAAGCCCTCAACGCATGGTTCCATGCAACGGTTCCGCGCTCTTCGGGTTTTAACAGCTTACCCATGGAAAGCATGAGCGATGCATCATCACTCATCACGATGTTACTGATGTTTATTGGAGGTGGTTCTCTCAGTACAGCTGGTGGCATCAAAGTCGGGACGTTTATTATTGTTGTACTCAGTGTGGTCAGTTTTTTAAGACGTGAAGATGAACTGCGTGTGTTTAACCACTCTGTTTCAGAAAAAACCACCTTTAAAGCATTAGCGGTAATTTTCATTACAGTGACGTTGATATTTATTGGTTTTTTCAGTCTATTGCTTCTCGAACCTGATAAACGCTTTTTAGATTTGCTGTTCGAAGCGGTATCCGCTGCTTGCACCGTTGGTCTATCTCGTGGCATCACCAGCGACTTACAACCCGCCAGTTTAGTCGCCCTGATGTTATTAATGTTCGCAGGCCGCCTTGGACCCTTAACACTGGCTTATCTGATTGCTACACCAAAGAAGAGTCGTTTAAAACACCCGCCTTCTGAGATCCAAATCGGTTGATTTATACATTTTCTCTCAGTCATAAAAAACCACGCCGTAGCGTGGTTTTTTTATTTGCGAATCTTTAGAACCAATTCATTAATGACACACCGACACCGACATAGGTTGCCCGATGGTTATAGTCAATCAGGCTTTCACCATAGCCATCAAACAATTGAACTGTGCCGCGCAATTTACCATTGATTGGGAAAGTCCAATCGAACTGCACAGCACCATGTGAATCATCACCACCTTTCAATGAATGACGTAACATCAAACTAAAGTCATGATCTTTATGACGATAAAATGCTGTTAAATCCCCACGTCCCACATAATCGGTAATATCTGGGTTGTTATCATCTTTGGTATCTTCTTCGAAACGATACCAAGGACGTAACATCAGTGCAAAATTGTCACGTTCAAATCCTAGATTTAACATGACACGGTTCCAACTCCGCGATAAGGGATCAGAACGTCCATTAGACTGATGGTTAAAGGTTAGACCCAACATACGCCAGTTCAAACCCAAGAGTTCATAGTTGGTACGAAAAACCAGACTGGCTTCAGGTTCATAGTTGGTTTCACGGAATGGTCGAGATTCATCTTCGTTGTAGACTTGCCAACGAGAAGACTGGGTATAGCCCAACCAGATATCACCATTATCACCAAATAAGTTTTCAACAGCTTTGGTTTTTAATGATAATTGGAACTTGGCTTCCATCGATTTCAGGTTTTGTTCCTGATCGGCTTGTACCGTGTTATTTTCATTCGGGCTAGATGGACGTTCATTTTTATCCGACGTCCAATATCCCGGCATTAAATACACAGGTTGATAGCCGCGAATATTCCATGTTCCCAATTTACTTTCTGGAGAAAGCTCCCAACGACTATCCAATAATGAAAGATTTGGATTGAGGTTCGGTGCTTCTACAGCAAATAAACGGTCCGTAAACGCATGACTGACTTTTTCTTTGAAAGTTAGCTTCTCTGTCGGTTCAGGCTTAATTTCTTGTGCGGCTTGACGCTCAGAGACCAACATTTCTTTTTCAGCAGGTTGCACTTTAAACAAAGCGTCATAACACGATAATCGCTCTGCATTTGACTCAAGTGCCACACATGCTTCTGCGGTTGCAGGCTTAGCAGCCACATCCGCATTTTGTGCATTTACAGTACTGACATACATTGAACTGAGCGCAATGAGGCTCAGTTGCAATGTCGTACGCTCAAGAGATTTGAACGCCATAAAAACCCCTTTTTTGTTTTAATTCACTTGTTTTATTTCGAAACCAAGCTCAACCAAAGTATCTCGCTTAGCCACCGGTGCAACCACAGCTTTTGTCGGTTGTTGTTCAACCAAATACGCCACAGCAACACGTTTTAGATCTTCCAAAGTCACATTCAAAAGACGTTCACGTAACATTTGACGGAAAGCTGGCGTGCGTTTATGCAATAAAGCATAACAAGCTGTAATGGCTTCACCCGCTGGTGATCCTGGTTTATCCATGCTAGCAATTAGGCCCAAAATCGCTTCTTCTAGCTGATGAGGTTGTTGTTCAGCATTCAGTAGCCACTGCACACTTGCGTCAAAATCTTTAAACGTTTCAGCTAAACGTGGGTCACGGTAGCTATAGAAACGGAATGAACATGCATTACCGTCATAGCTTGCACCACCACCATAAGCACCACCTTTTTCACGAATCGCGCTATGTAAGAAGCCATTCCGTAAATAAGCCGCCAAAATCATTAAAGGTGCTGCATCTGGATGCGACACTTCCACCGCAGGATATGCTGAAGCACAGAACTGAACATTGGCTTGAATGAGCCAAGCTTCGTCATTGTTGCTATCTGCAAAATTCACTTGAGTTAAAGCATGCGGGTTATCATCAATCGCCACTTTATCCCAAATGGTTTGAACTTCTTCAACCAATCTGTCTGAATGATGCTCCTCACACACCACCAAGAATTGTTTTGGTGCTTTAAGCAAACGGTTGTGAATTAACTTAAGCTCATCAATCAAAGCATTATAAGCCGTGTCGTCTTGCTCAATTTTGCTGACAAGTTCTGACAACCAGTTCAGCGCGCCTAGGCCTGTATTATGATAATCACGTAACGCCAATGCACTATGTTGACGACCTGCAATTTGCATTGCATAGCTATGACCAGAGCCAGAAACACGTGAATGCCAACGTGCTTTACGTTGTTGCAATAACTCTACGATACGGTTTTTCTCATCAAAACGTAGCTGTTCAAAAGCCAATTTCAATAAGCGAATTGCTTCAAGATTATTCACCAATGATTTAGTGGTCAACGTTAGCCAAGCACTAATTTGACCTTTATCGTCCACTTTTGAACGCAGGGATGCACCCATACCTAAACCGCCACTCACAGCTGTTTGCAACTGTTGTAGCTCTAAGTAGTCGTATTCACCTGCACCAACTTCACCCATCAAAATCGACAAGAGGTTGAAATACGGCGATTGCACCACTTCATCAGGAATCTGAATCAAAACTTGTTGGTAATAAAGACCATTGGTGCCTGCGTGGTAAAGATTTAACGGTGTATCTAATCCATTACTGATAATTTCGCGTAATTGACCTTGTACAATCTGTAATTGTGCAGGAACGTCTTCTAAACCTACTTTAGGCAATAGGTTCAAATCATCTGGGGTATCTTGACGAATGTTCAGTGCTTCAGTCTGCGCAATAATCTCTGCTTTTTGCGCTTCAGTTAAGTTCGCAACAATTTCTTTTAAACGTGCTTTTTCTGCTGCCGCTTCCAACGCATTTTTTTCAGCATCTGGAACCAAAGTTAATTGCACACGATGTTGATTATCAAGCAAGTAAGTTTTGATTAAGTTAGATAACCACATTGGGTCTTTCAACTCTTCCTTCACTTGTTCAATGGCCGTATCCACATCCCAAACATCCACAGGGTCTGAATGGTGAATCGCACTGCTTAAACCATTCAGAATTAAGCTTAGGCCATATGGTGTACCATCACCATTAATTTCACGCTGATGCAATTCAATTTGATGCAAAATCGCCTCAACGAAAGTCGGATCAACAGGCTTAGCCGCAACGTCTTCTAATACTTTAAACACGCCATTTTTAAATTGTTCTGCATGCTCAGGGTTTGAACCTTGAATTGCACAGTAGAACGTCATTTCATAGTTTGAGTCATCTACGCCCATGAATGGACCAGTCGACTGTGCATAACCACAGGTTTCTAAGTAATGACGTAATGGTGAAGCAGAATCTTCAAGCAATACCCCCTCAACCAAACGCATACCTAAACGTAATTTGATATTACTTGCTTCTGGCAATAACCAAGAAAGCACATGATAGGTTTTGTCTTTGAGGTCTTCAGCATCAACTGCATACGTTTCAGTTACAGTTACAGGCGCAGTTAAACGACGTTCAGGTTTTGAATACAGCGTTTGACCTTTTTCAAATTTAGACAAAGCAAGCGTTTCAAACTGTTCTTGTAAATTATATGCAGGCTCATTACCAAAGGTCATGAACACCGCATTACTTGGGTGATAATGTGATTTGTAGAAACTGACCAACTCTTCATAGCTTAAGTCAGGAATGTCTTTCGGATCACCGCCTGAGTTGTAGTGATATGTTGTTTCTGGGAATAAATGATGGGCAAGTTGGTGATACAATTGATCTGAAGGTGAACTCATTGCACCTTTCATTTCATTAAATACCACGCCTTTATATACAGCTTCGCCATTTTCTAGCTCAATACGAATCCCTTCTTGCGCAAAATCAAGCGGGTTCAAATTCGCAGCAAAAGCAGCATCCATATAAACTTCTAACAAGTTTTGGAAATCTTTTTTGTTTTGCGTTGCAAATGGATATGCTGTCCAATCCGCTGCGGTAAACGCGTTCATAAATGTATTGAGTGAACGACGAATCATTAAAAAGAATGGGTCACGTACAGGGAACTTTTCTGAGCCACACAGTGCTGTATGCTCAAGAATATGCGCCTCACCTTTTGAATCCATCGGCTGCGTACGGAAGGCAACTAAAAATACGTTTTCGTCATGGTTTGTGGCTAAGTGATAATGCACTGCGCCAGTCACTTTGTGTTTATATTCAGACACTAAAATGTCTAAAGCTTCAACATGATGTTGACGAATCAACTGAAACGCGGGATGTACAGTTTGAGAAATGGTTTCAGTGACATCTACAGTCATGTGTGCTCCTAATCTATTCATTTAAATTAGGCAAAGTATACCTTAAAAAATCACAACTAGATTCACCGAAACAACATTTCCAACTGTTTTAATCAACTTGAACTTTAATTTTAAAAATCACTTGTTTTAGCTCTAAAACATTTAGACAGATTTTATGGATTGCCTATCATTTCGTGTTGACCAATAAACACAAATCACAATCGCCAATAACAATACAAAAGAAGCCATAAAGCGACTCAAATCCAATCCACCTGAACTGATTGGCTTATCTAGAAAATCGCCGACAACTGCGCCCAATGGACGTGTCAAAACAAAAGTAGCCCAAAATAAAATCGTCTTTGAGACCTGACTAAAAAAGTACAACAACGCCATCAAGATAATTAGACCACCAAATAGCCAAATGCCACCGCTATAGCCTAATCCTGCACTATCGGAAGTCCAGTCCCCCAAAGCTGTACCTAGCGTTTGAGAAAATGTAATCGTCAACCAATAAAAGATCTGTGTTCGCGGCAAATTCACTACACTTGGATTGATCGATCCTTCGACTCGATACCAACTAAAAAGCGATATGAGCACCAAACTCAGCAACAGCAAACTACCACCCAAGTAGCCAATCCCTAAAGAACGATCTACAAAATCCGCTAAAGTCGTACCTACCGTGGTACTGGCAATAATCGTGGCCCAATATAAATAAGGTTTATAGGCTTTGGACTGTATTTGAAAATACAGCAGACTGATAAATATGCCTGCGAAAATAAAGGTACTGAGTAGATAGCCCAAATTTAAGGACATGGACAATGCATCACCACTGGTTTCACCAAAGGTGGTCGCAAAAATTTTGGTCAACCAAAACAGTGCTGTAATCTCAGGGACTTTTTTAACGTAGTTTTGTAGCTCAGACACTTGCATATGCATCACTCTATGCAGTTATTTTGATGCTTATATCTTCGATAACTAAAATGAATTTTTGCTTAAAAATTTGCTTAAAATAAGGCGCTCTTTTTTAGAATTATCACAAGAAAAAAGCACCCGATATCGGATGCTTGATTTATAGTGTTTACTGTCTATTTTTGGATTGAAAACTAAACCAGATATTTGAAATAATTATAATTTGGATGGCTTTCAACATAGACATAATTCTGTTTTTGATAGAATTTTGCAGCATTTTTAAGTTCTGTATTTAAGCATAATGCAGAAAAGTGTTTTTTTGCACCCTTTTCCAATTCCACCAATAGCTGCTTACCCACGCCATGCTGACGGTACTGCGGATGCACATAGAAACGGCGAACTCGTCCAATCCGTTCTTCTACACCAGTATCACCCCATTGCTGATTTAAACCGCCACAAGCAATCAATTTATCGCCATCATAAGCAAGCAATAATTGCTCACCCGTTTGGTCAAAACGATTTTTACCACTTTGATATTCTTC
Source organism: Acinetobacter sp. YH12086 (assembly GCF_013419345.1). Classification (NCBI taxonomy): domain Bacteria; kingdom Pseudomonadati; phylum Pseudomonadota; class Gammaproteobacteria; order Moraxellales; family Moraxellaceae; genus Acinetobacter; species Acinetobacter sp. YH12086. The sequence continues at coordinate 347,396 of NZ_VPAF01000001.1, read as the reverse complement.
AATTAAACGGTGTATAAATGTATAGCCTTCATGCTGCGCCAAAGCAGCAATATTTTCGATTTGAGCAGGAAGTTGCTCTGCTGGACGAATCGTAATTTCCATATATTCACACTTTTAATCTGTTATCTATTTATGATGACCAAATCATCTTGATTCAGTCTGAACACCCTATAGCTCTATAAAAGTAAAAATTTTCGATTTGCACAATAGCAAAGCTGATTAAAACGGCAACTAATTCAAAAAAAATGTAAAAATATAATGGATTTGCCCGATTTTTATACACACCTGTCCTTTAATTGAATTTTCTTCAACAAACTACAGCATTCCTGAGCATTCGTGTAAACTTAGCACTTTCATTTTTTTGATGTGATTATACAACATGGCAACTGTTGACCTTTTTGCAATTGGTAATGCACTTATTGACCAAGAATTTAAAGTCTCTGACGAATTCCTAATTCAACACAATCTGCAAAAAGGTACGATGCAACTGACTGATGGTGATACTCAAGCAGCCCTTTATAACAATCTAAAAGCGACTCAAGAATATAAAGGTCAAGCTTCTGGTGGTTCTGCAGCAAATACAACGGTTGCTTTTAGTGCTTTAGGCGGAACTGCATTTTATGGTTGTCGTGTCGGCAATGATGACTTAGGTCAAATTTACCTAAATGGTTTAAACGACGCAGGTATCCAAACTGCAACTCAATCAATCAGTGAAGGTGTAACCGGCACATGTATGGTATTGGTCAGCCCTGATTCTGAACGTACGATGCATACTTACCTCGGTATTACTGCTGAATTAACTGATAGCCAAATTGATTTTGGCAGCTTAAATACTGCGAAATGGTTATATATCGAAGGTTATCTTTCAACATCAGATAGCGCGCGTCTTGCGGTAAAACAAGCACGTCAAATCGCCAAAGCCAATGGTGTACAAATTGCATTGACCTTATCTGATCCAGCAATGGTGCAATATGCACGTCAAGGTCTAGATGAGTTACTCGATGATGGCGTAGACTTATTGTTCTGTAACGAACAAGAAGCACTGATGTACACCGAAACAGATCATTTAGATGCTGCACTTGCTAAATTGCAATCACTAAGCAAACACATTGTCATTACATTAAGTGCCAAAGGTGCCTTAATTCATACTGAAGCAGCAACATTTACTGTGCCAGGTCGTAAAGTTACCGCAGTTGATACCAATGGTGCTGGTGATGCATTTGCTGGTGCTTTCCTATATGCACTGAATGTAGGTCATGACTATCAAACGGCTGCTGAACTTGCTATCCTGATTTCAAGTGAAGTTGTGGCTCAGTTTGGTCCACGCCTAGCAGTTGAAGACTATGCTCAGCTTTTACAATCATTTCAAAAGGAATGTGCTTAATGTTTAAAATTTGCATGACGGATGATGTACCTGAACGTGAAGCACGATCATTCGAAACGCCTGAAGGTGAAACGATTTTTATCACCCAACGCGACGGCATGTTTTACGCTTATCAAAATAACTGCCCACACTTGCACGTAGAACTTGAGTTTCTAGAAAATCAGTTTCTAGATCGTGACCAAGAATTTATTGAGTGCTCAACACATGGCGCCCTGTTTATGGTCGAATCTGGGGAATGTATTTCTGGTCCATGCCAAGGTCAAGCCCTTGAAAAAGTGAACATTAACGTGCATTCTGATGGTGGAATCTACCTCACAGAAGAATAAACACTGGAATACAACCATGTCCGCATTTTTAACAGACTATAACTTAATACCCTTTCATTTAAGTTTATTGGCCGTACTGTTATTGGGCATGGTTGAAACCATTGGCTATTACATCAATATTAGTCCTAGCCAAGTTTTAAAAAGAATTGCCCCTCAGCGCATACAAGAGTTGGCATTATTGAATGTCAAATTTTCCAAGTCTCTGATTTTGTTCTTTTTACTGATGAATTTTAGCTTTGCAGGCTATGTACTTCAGTTTTGCATCCATGCCAAAGAAGGTCAATTCGTTCCCGCTTATTATTTAATTTTACCTGCGTTGATTATTGCCATATTCTTTACGGTATTTATGATTCATTGTTTGGATCAGGTTATCCCGCCCAAATATAAAAAACAAACCGTTAACCTACTGGGTCGTCTAGCCACCATTTCAAGTGGAAATGCCCGTCCCGGCTTTTCAGCTCAAGCGCGGGTGCGTGATGAGTTTGGTCAACTACATTATGTGCAAGTTGAGCCAGAATTTGGTGAGTTAGAGTTTCAGTCGAAAATCATTTTGATTCGTCAAAAAAAATCACACTATATTGGCAAAAAAATCAGTATGTCGAACCGTTTATTTAATCCATCCTAGTGACAATCTAAGCGTCACATTGTTATCATTTTTCAAATCATAAAAAAGCCAGTGTTCACTGGCTTGTATTCAATCAAATCCCTAAATCGATATTTTGATTAACGCTTCAGGAAACCTGAGACCAAATTCATCACGTGTTGAATATCAGCATTCGCTTCTTGCTGATTGGTTTGTCCAGCTTGTGGCGTCAATGAGTCAATAATTTGCGGCAATACCCTTGAAATTGCGCTATATACATCTTGTTTCTGAGTTTGTGTTTCTTGTGCAACTTGCTCCACTTCGGCATCATCAAATAAATTTTGTACTTGTTGATTAGTCACAGCAGCATTATCACCAGGGCCTGTAGATACCCAATCATCAACCTGACTGCTCAAGCCCTGTCCACGTAATTTATCCAAAGCACCTTGTAGGCCACCTTGTTTTTGAATCCAAGCCAGCACCAGAGGTAACACTGCTACTAAAATGGTTGATGCATTACCCCCGCTACTACGTTGCTGCGGCTGCGCTGCACCACCCAGTTGGCCCAACACAGAGCCTAAAATTCCACCCAAACCACCCGCTTGGTTTTGAGCATTGGTCTGGGTATTTTGAGTGCCTGCATTTGCGCCCAATTGACCCAGCACCGAACCTAAAATACCACCCAAACCACCTTGTTGATTTTGATTGTTTGCACCACCAAGGGCCTGCTTTGCTAAAATCTCAACAATATTATTTAAATTTGTCATTTTATTTTTCCCAGTGAAACCTAGATAAACTTAATTACAGCATACGTGGGAAAACACAGATTTATCATAAATGTTTGTTAATTTTTGCAATTTCTCGCAGGCTAAGTATTTGTTACCAACGGAATTTATCCCAGTTTTCAGGATTCGCCCAAAATTTAGAGTTAAACCAATCTGGAATATGTTTATAAGTCAAAATATTAAACTGCCATAAAGCAAAATCACTTTCATGCGTGGTTTTATCAATGAGCTGAGTAAAGCCTAAAGCACGTAATAATTGTTCATCGTGTAACTTACTCACCACCACGATGCGTTTGGCAAATAGGTCACGCAATTTTACCAACATCTGAGTTTTCTGCTGCTGATCCAAACTCAACATCATTTCAGTATCAAGAATCACAAATCCAAGGTCAAAACGCTGGGTAAAAGGCAGATTTAAAAACTCAGTTACGTTAAAATGTTGCCATTGAATTGGATGAAATTGATTGTATTGCTCAAGATCCTGACCAATACAGATTGCGGTTGAAATGGGCTGCTCTTTTGACAAATCGTCTAGCATAGAAGTGATGACATTTTGCTCAGCCATTGACCGCATCCTTAATAATGAAGTGAGTATTCGTATGGAACTACAAGGCATTTGCCATAAAATGCATGCAGGTCTTAAAGACCTTAGTGTAACTGATCAACATACACACAAGGCAAATGTTGAGTATAAATTTATTCTAGATCGCTCAGAAGTTGATCTACCGTTTAGCCTTGGCCAAGAAATTGAAATTGAAGCCACTGGAAATATCTACTGCATTTCTTGCGGTGCAAAAACGCCTAAATCGTATTCACAAGGTCATTGCTTCAAATGCATGAAGACTAAGGCTTCTTGTGATATGTGCATTATGAAGCCTGAAACCTGTCATTATCATCTCGGGACTTGCCGTGAAGATGATTTTGCCCATGAAGTTTGCTTTCAACCGCATATTGTCTATTTAGCTAATTCGAGTGCCTTAAAAGTGGGGATTACTCGACTTGGTCAAATGCCTACACGTTGGCTGGACCAAGGTGCGACGCAAGCTTTGCCTATTATGAAAGTTGGTTCACGTCGTCTATCTGGTCAGCTTGAAGTCATGTTTGGAACGCAAGTGGCCGATAAAACTGATTGGCGTAAATTGCTCAAAGGTGAAGCAGAACCCATCAACCTGATCGAAATTCGCGACCAATTGGTAGAAGAATTCGCACCTAAAATTCAGACCATTCGCGAAGAATTTAGCCAAAATTTAGATTTTAATGAAACCGTCGAACTGTTAGAAGATGAGTTACCACGCCAATTTATCTACCCGGTAGATGAATATCCTGAAAAAATCAAATCGCATAATTTGGACAAAACACCGATTATTCGAGGAAAATTACAAGGGATTAAAGGTCAGTATCTGATTTTGGATACCGGTGTGATTAATATTCGAAAATACACGGGCTATGAAATTAAAGTACGTACTTAAATCGACTTAACGTGTCTAATTAAGTTTAAAAAAGCGAGATATTTCTCGCTTTTTTTCACACACTTTACCGATTTGATTCATTGAACAGTTGAAAGAAACTTTAAATATGGCAACGCCATTAACTGCTCCGCTTCTAAGATAGGCATATGACCAACATGGTCTAAAATCAGAGGCTTTTCGGCTTTTTTAAATAAGCGTCTCAGTTCTTCTGCCACTTCAACATTGATAATCTGATCTTGCTTCCCCCAGATAATAAACACAGGTGCATCAATGCCTCGTGCAGCCAAAGCAAAGGACTCTGGCGTATACAAGATCGCCATTTTTTGCAGTTGCTCCACCATTTTATTGGTTTGTTTAGACTGAACTATCATCAACTTTTCTTGCCCAATTTTTAATTCTTGTGGAATAGAAGGCGGGGATTGCATCACGATCTTCATCACGCGATCAAAATCACCAGTTTTTCTGACCACTAGCTCTGCAAGCTTTGCCGTATCTTTTAGATACGCTGTATTGCTCGACTTAAAGACACCTGCCGAATCCACCAACAATAAAGATTTCACTTCTAAGGGATACTGAGCACTATAGAGCATGGCAATTGCACCACCCATCGAATGCCCTGCGATATGTAAATTTGGGTCTAACTTTGTAGCATCAATAAATCGTCGTAATTTTTCTGTTAAATTTGGAATCGATAGATCAAATTGATCTGCGACAATAGTTTCTCCATGTGCTGGCAGATCTGGAATAATGACATGATAGTTGGCCGTTAAATAACGGGCAACGCGGTTCCAATTATCACGCGTGCCTGACAAACCATGCAGCAACAGCAGCGTCGGTTTTTGTGGATTTCCCCCTTCACTGTATGTCCATTCGATTTCATTATTTTTGACTTTTTTACTGGTCAAGCCCGCCCAAGCTCTTTCCTGCTCTAGAACATTTTTAAAGTTCAGTTCGGCAGCTTGAATACTACTAGCAACGCAAATCTTTAGTAGCATCAGTATCATGTGCTTAAAATAATGATCCATCCATCGCAATAAGAAGTTCTTTAAACGCTTAAATTGAAGCATATACAGAGATGTCATCCGCTTAATCCTTGCCGTGATGAGTTATTTCTTCTTCATATTATTTTTTTGAGAACACCAATCTACGATGCTAGAGTCGATATTTCATTTGCCAAATCTTTTAAATAAAAATTATATCTATCAATTTAAGTCAAAAAAAACCAGCTCAGAAGCTGGTTTTTTTTAAAGCTGCCTTAATTATTTAATTTTGGCATGATCTTTTAGATAACGTGTGTAGTCATCAAATTCTTGCTGACCACGAAGCTGTTGATAAAGTTTTTTTAACTCATCTAACTGCTCACCCGTTAATGCCGCATCAGATTGTTTATTCACTGCAGTCACAGCAACCACAACTAACTCATTTGGTAGATTGGTTGTAGTAACAGACCAATGACCTGCTTTCGGCGCTTTTACACTAAATGCAGCACGTTGAATTTCGCGTTTCAACAAACCATCAGCACGAGTGAAAGTACCCGCATTTTCAAAGTTTAAATTGCCTTTCGCGACTGAAGCAGCAGGTTTTGCAGCAAACTCTTTCAATGTCGCTTGAATTTGGGCTTTTGCAGCATCAGACGCTTTCTTTTCAATCAGCTGAGTTTTCACATGCGCTTTCGCTTCAGCTAAGGTTTGAACACCTGCAGCATGATAGTTACGCACTTTTACCCAAACTACATCACCGTTTTTCAACTGAATGCTAGATGAAACATTACGTTCACCATTTTTAACATCATCGTTAAACAATTTAACTTTGACGTTTGCATCACTTAAAACTGGATGTTGCGATGCTAATGTTAAGCCATTCAATGATTGAACTTTTACACCTTTCACTTCTTGACCCACGACATCAAGGGCATCACTGCTCACAACCATATCATTGAGGCTGTTTACAGTGTCAGAAAAAACATTGGCTTTTTTCGAAGCAGCGACTTCTGCTTGCAGACGAGCTTTTTCTTGTTCAAATGAAGCCACTTTTACAGCTGGCGCCACTTTTTCGATCAAGTGATAACCACTGTCTGTTTTCACTGGAGCAGTCACTTGACCAGCTTGAGCACCTTCAACTGCTGCATCAAATGCATCACCAAATACACCTTTTTCATAAGCAACCAGTTCACCACCTTTTGCTTTAGATTCAGGATCTTCAGAGAATTGCGCAGCAGCTTGGTCAAAGCTTAAACCCGCTTTAATTTTAGCTTGAACACTTTCAGCCAGTTTTTTAGCTTCGGCATCTGAACGATTGTCCGCAGTGATCATAATGTGCTTAACGATAGGTTTAACTGACTTCTGTGCATTCTCAACAAAGCTGTTATATGCTTCTTTCAGTTCAGCATCAGTTGCAGCTTCTACAGGTGCAGTAATATTGGCAGGTGTTAATACGACAAAATCTGCATCAACACTAGTTGCTTGCTTAAATTTGTTTTTATGTTGCTCATAATAAGCCGCAATTTCTGCATCAGATACTTTTACATTTTTCTTGTAATTTTCAAGATTAATGCTTGCCAACTGAATACTACGTTGTTCCGTTTGTAAGTTCGCAATTTGCAAGATATCAAGCTTACTCACCAATGCATATTCCATAAATGTTGTAGACAACATTTTTAAAGCATGGTCTTTACGTAAATTATCAATGAATGTGCGATTCGTCATACCAATCGATTCGAGGTATCGCGCAAACGCTTCATCAGAAAATTGACCATTGACTTGAAAGCTTGGCTGCTGATGAATCATTTGCACAATTTGTGCATCACTCAAGCTAATGCCTAATTTATCAGCTTGTTGCAATAGCAATTGGCGTGAAACCAAAGTATCCATCGCTTTATTGCTAATGAAATTTTGATTCAATAATGTTTCATCACCCTGAGCATATGCCAGATATTGTTCTTTTAATGAGTTCGTCAGTGCTTCGAGTTCTTTTTGAGAAATTTCAGTACCGTTTACAGTCTTTGCTGCATCTTTAGATCCACCACTAAAATATCCTTCAATACCTACAAGTGCTAAAGGGGTCAAAAACAAAACGAGCAAGACCTTGCCCAGCCAACCCTTAATGACTTTACGAAACGATTCCATAAGTATTCCAATATTTTATTTGCGGTGAATTTTAACCGAAAACCCGAGATGAATGAATGCGATATATCAATTAATCACATTTACCAATAAAAAACGCGCCAATTTATGGCGCGTCTCATGTGCTTAATAAGATTAAGCTACAGAATCTTTCAAGCCTTTACCCGCTTTGAAGCTAGGAACTTTGCTTGCTTTGATTTCTAAAGTCGCACCAGTTTGTGGGTTACGACCAGTACGTGCAGCGCGTTCTTTTACGCTGAAAGTACCGAAACCAACTAAAGTAACTGTATCACCAGCTTTTAATGCATTGGTAACTGCAGCAATTGTAGCATCTAAAGCTTTACCGGCATCGGCCTTAGATAATCCCCCATTTTCGGCAATTGCATCAATTAATTCTGATTTATTCATGAAAATTACGTCCTCTTAATATCGTTTATTTAAGGTTCAAGAATTTGTATAAAACGCCATAACGCCTTTATAGCAATGCTTTAGGGTTAAACGCAATACTCCTCAACCTCTTTTTATAGAATTTTTTGACGAAAAAAACCTTGAAAATTCGATAATATTAAAAAAGTTAGTGTTTTTTTAATATTTCGGCCCTCAGTTGGGCATTTTCTTCGGCTAATTGGTCAACTTTAGTATGTAATTGAAGTATAAGCCTTTCTAAGTGCTGTAAATCCTTTACAGTCACCAATCCTAAACGGTTTAAAGAATGATTAACACTATTATCTAAAATTTTTTCCACTTTATCTTTCGTATCGGTTACAGATTCCTTGGCTTTTTCTGAAACTTTTTCGACAGTTTGATCTGCAATATCAATCGTTTTGGACTCAAGCTCCTCTCCAACTTTGACTAAAGAGTCAAAAAGCTTATTTCCCTCTCCCTCAGCACGTGAAAAAGCACCTAATCCAGCCAACCAAATCTGTTTGGTGTATTTACGAAAATCCATTTTAGAGCGACGATCAGAATGACTACGTACCCGAGGTTTAGCCAGCTTTTCTGATGTTTCCTGTGCATCGTCAATTATGCTTTCTTTATTTTCCATAATCCGCACTTCTCCTGATTATTTTATGTGCACATCAACACGTGATTCTTCATTTTAACAACATAATAGCAAACATATAACTTGATAGATTGATTAAACTGTTCTACAAAGCTAGTGAATTACCAACTTTTTGGTATATTCTAAGTTCCTCTAGAGCAGGACGCTCAGTTTCCAGTGCTTTCAGATTTTAACAAGGACATTTTTTATGAGCGATACGCAACAAACACAAGCTCAACCACATTTGTTGCTTACTATGACCCTGATTGTTTTAGAAACGATTTTTACCTTCATTTTAAAACATGACCGTGTTGTAGCATTACAAGCTAAAAAATTTGTTGATCAAAAAGTCGCACTAAAAATAAATAGCTACATCCCTTATTTTGACTTTTATGTTCAGTTTACTGAGCACGGTATCCTGTTCGACACGAAATCTCCAGATAAACCGATCGACCTTGATGTCCGTACGACATTAATGGATTTGGTGAAAATTTTTGTATTTGGTAATCGTAAAAGCATCAAAATCATGCGTATCGATGGCGATGTGGTTTTAAAAGATGAATTTCGTGATTTGGTTTCTTTATTTAGTGTGCCGAAAATTTTATCTGACTGGAAACACTGGTTGTCTGAACCTGTCGAAGAAAACGATATCGTTGCGTCTAAAAAACGTATTGCCCCACTTTTAGAAAAAATCGAACAGCAACGCTCTAAAATAAACACGCTACAAGTTGAAGTTAAACAATACAAAAACCGTATTAAGCGTATCGAACGTCGTCAAAAGCGGATTAATATCGCTTTTAGTCTAATATCTGTTCTTTTAATAACGTTATTAGTGTATAATGTGTGGTTCAAATAAATACATAATTTTTCAGACAAAATAAAACAAATAAACAATCTCAAAAAAACTTGACTATTTTAGTCAGGATTCATAAAATCTGCACATCTAGACTTAACATGTGTATCGAATCATGCGCTTAACAACTCGCGGTCGCTACGCAGTGACTGCTCTACTTGATCTAGCTTTGCAGCCAACTGAACAAACGATCACTCTTGCAGAAATTGCAGCTCGTCAAACCATTTCAGTGGCCTATCTTGAGCAGTTATTTGCAAAATTAAAGCGTCACGGCTTAGTTTCCAGCATCCGTGGAGCAAACGGTGGTTATCACCTTGCTCGTAGTGCTGAAGACATCACTGTTTTGGAAATTATTGAAGCTGTAAATGAAACAGTTGATGCAACCCGTTGTGACCACAAAGGCAACTGCCAAAATGGTGCAATGTGCTTGACTCACGATTTATGGCAGGAACTCTCCCACCACATTGCCGATTATCTTGCAAAAATCACCCTTGCTGACCTTGTAGCACGCGATAACGTTCAAACCGTATCAATTCGTCAAAATTCAGCAAACTTTGATTCAGCCCTTTTATCGGTTACAGGTATTTGACATGAAGCGTCCTATTTATCTTGACTATGCAGCAACTACACCTGTAGACCCTCAAGTCGCAGAACGTATGATGGAATGTCTAACGTTTGACGGTACTTTTGGTAATGCAGCTTCTCGTTCTCATGCTTACGGCTGGCAGGCAGAAGAAAAAGTAGAATATGCACGTGAACAAGTTGCTAATCTAGTAAAAGCTGATCCACGCGAAATCGTTTGGACTTCTGGTGCAACTGAATCTGACAACCTTGCGCTTAAAGGTATTGCTCAGTTCTATGCATCTAAAGGCAAGCACATTATTACAAGTAAAATTGAACATAAAGCAATTCTTGATACTTGCCGCGAGCTTGAAGAAGAAGGCTTCGAAATTACTTATCTTGAGCCAGAAGCAAAAACAGGTTTAATCACACCTGAAATGGTTCAAGCAGCCCTTCGTCCAGATACAATTCTTGTATCTTTGATGATGGTGAACAATGAAATCGGTACAACTACAGATGTAGCTGCAATCGGTGAATTGACTCGTGCAAACAAAACTTATTTCCATGTAGATGCTGCGCAAGCTGCTGGTAAAGTAGAAATTGATCTTTCAACAATGAAAGTTGATTTGATGAGTTTCTCTGGCCACAAAATCTATGGTCCTAAAGGTATTGGTGCTCTTTATGTACGTCGTCAACCACGTGTACGTATTAAAGCGCAAATGCACGGTGGCGGTCATGAACGTGGCATGCGTTCAGGTACGTTAGCGACTCACCAAATCGTGGGTATGGGCGAAGCGTTCGAACTTGCCGGCAAAAACCTGCATGCTGAACAAACTCGTATTCGTGCACTTCGTGACAAACTTTGGAATGGCTTGCAAGATCTTGAACAAGTCTTCCTGAACGGTCACCCAGAATACAACGTTGCAAACTATTTAAACGTCAGCTTTAACTTTGTTGAAGGTGAATCGTTAATGATGGCACTTAAAGATTGCGCAGTATCTTCTGGTTCCGCATGTACATCAGCAACCTTAGAACCATCCTATGTACTTCGTGCATTGGGTCTTTCAGACGAATTGGCCCACAGCTCGATTCGTTTCAGCTTTGGTAAATACACCACTGAAGCCGATATTGACCACGTACTTGAAATTACCAAAGCAGCAGTTGAAAAACTACGTGATCTTTCACCGCTTTGGGACATGTACAAAGAAGGTATCGACCTTAATTCTGTAGAATGGGCTGAACACTAATTCATCCCGGTGAGATAGCTTTTATTTTAAGGCTATCTCATTGATTAACGTAATTTCACCCCCATATTAATCTTAAGACTGACCCCGAGGTTTGGAGAAGCATCATGGCTTATAGCGAAAAAGTAATTGATCATTACGAAAACCCTCGTAATGTTGGTGTTTTAGACAAAAATGCAGAAAACGTTGGTACAGGTATGGTCGGTGCACCAGCTTGTGGCGATGTTATGCGTCTACAGATCCAAGTTGATGACAACGGCGTAATTGAAGAAGCTCGCTTCAAAACTTACGGTTGTGGTTCAGCAATTGCATCTAGCTCATTAGTAACAGAGTGGTTAAAAGGCAAAACTCTTGATGAAGCTCAAGCAATTAAGAACATTGATATTGCAACTGAACTTGCACTTCCACCAGTAAAAGTACACTGCTCTGTACTTGCTGAAGATGCAATCAAAGCTGCTGTAGAAGACTACCGTAGCAAGAAAGTAAAAGCTTAATTGTTTACGTGTTTTAAAAAAGATTAACGGAGTTTTCATGATTCATTTAACTGAAAATGCTGCAACTCATATCAGCAATTACATCAAGAATCGCGGTAAGGGTGAAGGTATTCGCGTTGGCGTGAAAACTTCTGGCTGTTCTGGTTTAGCTTATGTACTTGAGTTTGTCGATGATATTGACACGCATGACCAAGTATTCGATCAGTTTGGCGTAAAAGTATTCGTTGATCCAAAAAGCTTAGTTTATCTTGAAGGTATGGAGATGGACTATGTGAAAAATGGTTTAAACGAAGGTTTTGAATTTAATAACCCAAATAAAAAAGGCGAATGTGGCTGCGGCGAATCGTTTACAGTTTAAGCCATTTCCACGCTCCTTTTTCGCATTAAAACAGTGTAAAATTCACTGTTTTAATTGCATTTAAAGCAACACTTTTTGCACCTCTATTGCGGACACCATCTCCCATGAATCATTTTGAGTTGTTTAACTTACCTGTAGCACTCGATATTGATTTAGCAGTTTTAAAAGCTGAATTTTTAAAGTTGCAGCAACAATATCATCCAGATAAAGCCGAAGACAAAGATCTAGCCCTGATAAAATCTAGTGAGATTAATCAAGCATTTAAAGCTTTATCCAATGTTGATAGCCGCGCTGCATATCTTTTAAGTCTCAAAAAACAAGATTATCACCTTGATCAATCGATTAGTGATTTTGAGTTCCTACAAGATGCCTTAGAAATTCGTGAACAGTTAGATGAGGCAGGCTCTGCTGATGACCTCACTTCACTTAAAACTGAAGTTCAGCAATGGATTGACGGTTTGGTTCGTGAATTCAAGATTGATTATGACGACGAAGACTGGGCTGAAGCACGTGATACTGTACGTAAATTACGCTTCTTCCAAAAAGTAATGGCTGACATCGATAAAGCTGAAGATCGCTTCTTAGACGACGATAGCTTTGATTTAGACGATGATTTTTAATTTATTTTTTATATTTGACGTTCAAAGGATGTAACACACATGGCTCTCTTGCAAATTGCAGAACCTGGTCAATCAAGTGCGCCGCATGAACACCGCATCGCAATTGGTATCGATCTTGGGACTACACACTCTTTAGTAGCCACGGTACTTTCTGGTAAAGCGAAAGTGCTTAACGATGAACATGGTCGTGTGTTACTCCCTTCTATTGCACACTATGGCGAATCCACTACGCAATATGGTGACGACGCAAAGGCATTCTTAACGACTGATCCTAAAAACACCATCGTTTCTGTAAAACGTTTTATGGGGCGCTCTAAAGCAGATATTAAATTCCAACACCCGTACAACTTAGTCGGTGAAGGGAATGAAATGCCTGCTTTTGAAACTGCACAAGGTCGTAAAACACCAGTTGAAATTTCTGCTGAAATTTTAAAACAACTTAAAGACCGTGCAGAAATCAGCTTAAACAATCCAGTAAATGGTGCTGTCATTACAGTGCCTGCCTATTTTGATGAAGCACAGCGTCAAGCAACGCGTGATGCAGCACAACTTGCAGGCTTAAATGTACTCCGTCTTTTAAATGAACCGACTGCTGCGGCAGTGGCTTATGGCTTAGACCAAGACACCAATCTTGCACATGATCAAAACTATGTGATCTATGATTTGGGTGGTGGTACTTTTGACGTTTCAATTTTACGTTTCTCTCAAGGCGTTTTTGAAGTTCTAGCAACGGGTGGCCACACGGCGCTTGGTGGTGATGACTTAGACCGTCTGATTGTAAAATGGGCAAAAAAACAACTGAATATTGAAACTTTAGATGATGCTGAATATGCCCATTTCATCGTTTCTGCTCGTAAAGCAAAAGAAGCTCTAACCGAGGCTGAATCTGTAGAGCTTAAAGTTCTTGATCAATCATTGACTTTAGACCGCCCTACTTTTGAATCCATCATCAAAGTTGCTTTGGATAAAACCATCAGCGTTTGTAAACGTGTCATGCGTGATGCCAAGCTTGAACTCAGCGATATTCAAAATGTGGTATTGGTCGGTGGTTCTACCCGCTCGTATGCTGTACAAAAAGCTGTTCAAGATGTCTTCAATCAAGAACCGCTCTGCACTATTAACCCTGATGAAGTTGTGGCCATTGGCGCGTCGATTACAGCGAACCAGCTTATTGGTAACTCTAAAGATGGTTCATTGCTTTTAGACGTCACACCGCTTTCTTTAGGTTTAGAAACCATGGGCGGTTTGGTTGAGCGCCTTATTTCGCGTAATACAGCTATTCCAGTGGCTCGTCGCCAAGAATTCACAACCTATCAAGATGGTCAAACAGCGATGTTGATTCATGTTGTACAAGGTGAACGTGATCTAGTTGAACATTGCCGTAGTCTAGGTCGTTTCGTGCTTCGTGGTATTCCACCGATGACTGCGGGTCAAGCGCGCATTGAAGTGACTTTCCAAGTTGACGCAGATGGTTTACTCACGGTGTCTGCCAAAGAAACCACTTCTGGTGTGCATGCCCAAATTGACATCAAACCTTCTTATGGTTTATCTGATGCCGACACTGAACGCTTACTGATTGATGGTTATAAGTTTGCTGAAGAAGATAAAAACTTACGTCATCTTCAAGAAACCAAAGTGGAAGCAAAACGTGAACTTGAAGCACTTGATCAAGCACTTAAAGTGGATGCTCAACTTCTCAGCCAAGAGCAACTCAGTTCCCTCACTGCAGCACGCACTGTTTTAGATGCTGCACTTGAAACGACAGATATTAAAGCTATTGAACATGCTGTAGAACAGCTTAAAATACATAGCGATGCATTTGCTGCAGCTCGTATGAATCAGCACATTGATGCCGCACTGAAAGGCACAAAACTCGATGACTGGTCAAACTCAAATTAATTTATAGGTCAAGATTATGCCACGTATTAAAGTACTGCCTCACGCAACAATCTGCCCAAACGGCGCTGAGTTTGAAGTCGAAGCAAATGCTAACCTTTGCGAAAGCATGTTAAAAAACGGCATCAAAATTGAACATGCATGCGACATGTCTAAAGCATGCACCACTTGCCATGTGATTGTACGTAAAGGTTTTGATGGTCTAGATGAAATGGATGATGTCGAAGCAGATCTTCTCGATCGTGCTTGGGGGTTAGAACCAGACTCTCGTCTGTCATGCCAAGTAAAAATTGAAGATGAAGATTTGGAAATTGAAATTCCTAAATACACCATCAACCATGCTTCAGAAAATCATTAATTTATAGATAATTTTCTATAATCAAAAAGCCAGTTCATCGTAACTGGCTTTTTTATGCATAAATCTATTCAAGAATTCAAAAAAAGAAGACGTTTTGATAAAAGAATGAATTGAGTTATTTTTACAATTTAAGGCAATACGATTAGATCTAATTTTTATAATGTATATGTGAAATTAAGAGTGAGATTCAGTTTTTTTGACTTCTTCGATCACTTCGTCTTCTAAATTCAGTTTAACAATACCAGCAGAGTTGGTCATTTTTTGCTGAGTTTGTAAGCGTTTAATCATACGTTCTAAAACATGTATTAGTTCAGGATATTCAAAGTTTTGTACTTCATCTAAGTTCAACAATAGATTAAAGCCTTTATATTCGTAATCGAACCAACGTTGATAATCTGTTTTCTGTGAGGTGTATTTTTCCATCACTTGCCAAGTACGTACTGGGCCTTTGATGCCTTTTAAGAAGATCGGTGCTTTAGGTGCACATAAATAGTCATTTTTCACTAAATGATGCGTATCGTCTGAAATCAAAATTTCATCGACTTCGGCCGCACTTTGCAATCGTGCAGCCAAATTCGCATCACGCCCCACGATGGTATAAGCCATACGGTGAGCCGCACCATAGTTCCCAACGTGACAATACCCTGTAGAAATACCCATACGAATGTGTAGCGGCGGATAACCCATTTTAATCCAGCGTTCACGCAGCAACTTCATTTGCTGACGCATGACCATTGCCATCTCTAAACAAGTTTTTGCATCTTGCTCTACACCTTGGCTATGTGGATCACCAAAGAAGATTAGAATTGCATCACCCATAAATTTATCGACAGTCGCTTCATACTGTTTGGCAATCTCAGTCATATGACTCAAATAGTCATTGAGTAGAAATGCTAAATCGTCTGGGATTAATGTTTCAGAAAGTTCTGTGAACCCTTGGATATCTGAAAAGAAAATCGTGAGTTTTTTCCGTTTATATTCGATTTTAGCTTCAGACTCACCTTTCATAATCGATTGCCAAAGCTGCATTGGCGCATAACGACTCAATTGATTAGCGAATTCCATATAACGATTCATCTGATCATAATAGTGGTTCTTTTTATTGCTCAAAGACTGAACTTGGGTGTGTTGATAAAATGTCCCCACACTGAAATATGTAATAAGACACAAAAAACCTAGAACGGTTAACTCACTGCTGGTTGACTCAAAATATTCTTGAAAACCAAAGATATAAATATTACATAAATAAAATACAGTGACACCAACAATCCCAGCCAAGGACATCATTAAGAAATTAATTTTGTTATAAATGGTTGTATATAGCAGCGCAAAGACCGCAAGAAAGGTTAAAACGAGGCTTAAATGTACTGCAGACATCAGTACAGCAATAACGATGATATCGATCAGAAAAAGCACATTACGCTTAACTTGATTGCTATATCGATAAATTAACCAATGAGAAAACTTAGGAACGACTAAAATCAGAAAAAATAAAAATGCAGGAATATAGATTTGATATTGCGTATCTGGCTGAGTGTAATGATAGACAACAATCACCAAAGACAGCATGATATATCCCATCAAACGATGAAAATATTCAAACTGTTTAGGCTCTTTGCTGATTAAATTGTCTAACGGCACTCGATCGCCCCCATACGGACACTCATTCTTCTACTATCCTGATATTGTCCGTAAATCGGGATTAGTCCATACGCCAATCAAAAGGCATATCGCCTTGACCACGTAGTGCAAGCATTAGTGTTTGGCGCATGTGTGCCAAGACATCATTGTTATAAGGAACTGCTGGCGTACCCCAAACTGGTTTCGGCCAAGCCACATCATTTTGATAACGAACAACATGATGAAAATGTAATTGTGGAACCATATTACCCAATGCAGCTACATTCATTTTGTCTGCACGGAATACACGTGACAATTGGCTTGATAACCAGCTTGATTCACGTAAAAACTGCTCTTGGTCTGCCTGACTTAATTCATAAAGCTCTGTAATTCCCGGAACACGTGGAATCAAAATAAGCCACGGGAATTGCATATCATTCATCAAACGACATGTTGACAGAGGAAAGTCGCCTACATAAAACGTATCTTGAGCAAGTTGTGGATGTAAACTAAACATATCTTTATAAATGATGCAAAATTAGAATGATGGCTAATACTATCACATCCTTATGGGTGTGAATATTCTGTACAGAACGTTTCATTACAAATAAACTGTATTTGAATAAAACGTTGCTTGCTTATGACTCTAATAAATTTTTCAAAAAAATCAAGCGTTTCTTCTATATATAAAACACGCATAAAATCTACTCATTCTGAACAAGCAATTTATACGCCAAATCTAGTGATTTGGCGTTAATTCCTTCAGTAAACTGTCTAATATGTCATTTATAAATTGAATTCGTTTGTCATATTCTTCGAGCATGACCATCACTTTTAGACGCTGTCCACCTTCCATTCGGAAGAAAGTCGGATGCTTTTGCATCATTTGGATGATGGATATGGCTTGAACTGGTGTATCTGGCGAGAACTCAATACTGCCGCCATGTGAGCTGATATCAATTTTAGTAATACCCAATTGTTCCGCTTTTAAACGCAACTGATGGACAGAGAATAACTGCTTAACTGCTTGTGGTGGTAAGCCAAAACGATCGATCAACTCCATACGAATGTTATCGAGTTTCTCTTGAGTATCCGTATTACTAATGCGTTTGTAGAACAATAACCGTTGATGTACATCACCTAAATAATCATCTGGAATTAAGGCTGGCATATGCATGCTAATTTCAGCCGTTAATGATAATGGTGAGTCAAAATTAGGTGTTTTGCCTTTTTGAATGGCTTTGGTGGCTTTTTCAAGCATTTCCATATATAGACTATAACCGATGGTTTGCATTGAGCCACTTTGCTGTTCACCCAGCAACTCACCTGCACCACGAATTTCTAAGTCTTCTGTAGCCAACATGAAACCCGCACCCAAAGTCGATGCACGTGAAATGGCATCTAGGCGTTTTTCAGCATCACCCTTTAAGCCTTTGAGCGAAGGTACAAGTAAATAGGCGTATGCTTGATGGTGCGATCGACCAACACGACCACGTAATTGGTGCAACTGCGCAAGCCCCAGTTTATCTGCACGTTCAATCAAAATGGTATTGGCGTTTGGCACGTCAATCCCAGTTTCAATAATGGTTGAACACACCAGCACGTTATATTCTTTGTGATAGAACTGTTGCATGATTTGCTCTAGTTCACGCTCACGCATTTGACCATGAGCAACCGCAACACGTGCTTCAGGGACCAATTCCCGTAAGGTTTCTGCCGTACGTTCAATGGTCTCGACTTCGTTGTGTAAGAAATACACTTGTCCACCACGTAGCAATTCACGCAAGATGGCTTCTTTGATCGAATCTCCAGTATGCTCTTGTACAAAGGTTTTCACAGCAAGTCGACGTGCAGGCGGCGTTGCAATAATAGATAGATCACGCATGCCACTAAAAGCCATATTCAGCGTACGTGGAATAGGCGTTGCAGTTAGCGTCAGCATATCAACATCGGCACGTAAGGCTTTAATTCGCTCTTTATCACGCACACCAAAACGGTGTTCTTCATCCACGATCATGAGACCGAGATTTTTAAATTGCACACTTTCCTGCAAGATTTTATGTGTACCAATTACGATATCCACTTTGCCTTCTGCGAGGTCTTCAATGGTTTTAGTATGTGATTTTGATGAACCAAAACGTGAAAGGACTTCAATACGTACAGGCCAGTCCGCAAAACGGTCTTTGAAAGACTCGTAGTGCTGCTGCGCCAACAACGTGGTTGGCACAAGTACAGCCACTTGTTTGTTATTTTGTACTGCCACAAATGCAGCACGCATGGCCACTTCTGTTTTACCAAAACCGACATCACCACAAACCAAGCGATCCATCGGCTTCGCTTGTTGCATGTCATACAGTGTCGCTTCAATAGCATTGGCTTGGTCTAAAGTTTCTTCATAGGCGAAGCCACTTGCAAACTGCATATAGAGGCTCTGATCCAGTTCAAAACCATAACCCGGTTTCGAATGACGACGTGCTTGAATATGCAAAAGTTCTGCCGCCACATCATGGATCTGCTCTAAAGCCTTGCGTTTGGCTTTAGACCATGCATCTGTGCCTAATTTATGTAATGGTGCTAGATCAGGGTCACCACCGCTATATCGGCTAATTAAATGCAGGTTTGTTACAGGGACATACACCTTAGCTGCATCGGCATAATCTAACTGCAAAAACTCATGGTCTTGGTCATCGATACTCAAGGTGATTAAACCTGCATATCGCCCCACACCATAATCAATATGAACCACAGGTGCGCCAATACTTAGCTCGGTTAAACTACGAACAAGAAACTCTTCTGATACTTCCTGTTGGCGTTTACGACGACGTTGAACCACACGGTGTTCATAAAGCTGATTTTCAGAAATTACACTGAGCTTGTCAGTTAGCAATAAACCACGATCTAAGGGCGCATTGGTGATCGCAATCGCATGCATAGAATGCATAAAATCATCAAAACTTTCGACCGTTGGGATATCACCCAAACTTGGACGCAATGCATCTTTTAAAGTTTCACGTCGACCAGCGCTTTCAGCCACTAAAAGCACTGGATAATTTGCCGCATCGATATATTGCTTAACAGCAGAAAATGGCTTTTCACGTTTTGGATCGACAGGTAAACGGGGTGGAATCTCAGCTGCAAGATTGATCACGCCATTGCGTTCATCAAAAGCCTCAGGCGAAGCCACGATACGACGGCAGAGATTTAATTGTTCTAACACTTGATTTGGTTGTAGGAAAATCTGCTCTGGCGGCAAAATCGGTTGGTCGACATTATGACGCCGGTCTTCATAGCGACGCACAATATCCGACCAAAACTGAATCAATGTATCATCTATGGCTCTGTCTGTAATGACAATGCCATTCTCAGGTAAGTACGAAAACAGGGTACTTTGCTCTCGCATGGCTTGTTCAGAGAAGAACAACGGAAAATAAAACTCAATACCCGGTGAAGCTATACCATCTTGTACATCTTGATAAATTGGGTTTTTCTTTGGATTTGCTGTCGGAAAATTTTCCGCATATCGATCACGAAACAGTGAACGCGCTTCTTTTAATGGAAATTCTTTTGCAGGTAAAACCGTGAAATGATCTAAATTTTGGGTGGTTCGCTGAGTTTCAGGATCAAAGAATTTGAGGGTATCGATTTCATCATCAAATAAGTCAATACGAATCGGTGAACTTTGTCCCGAAGCGTAAATATCCATGATGCTGCCGCGTACTGCAAATTCACCATGATCATAAACGGTATCCACCAAGTGATAGCCCGCTTGTACTAATCTTAATTTTTGTTGTTCTATATCAAATTTTTGACCCACTTTAATATCAAAGTGTTCACCTAATACCCAAGACGCAGGCGCAACTCGCTGCGCCAAGGTTGTTGCCGAAACCAACAACACACCTTGCTGTGGCATATTGGACAAAATCGCCAAGCGCTCAGAAACGATGTCTTGATGTGGCGACAGCCGGTCATAAGGTAAAATTTCCCAATCTGGGAAAATAGTCGGCTTAATTCCGTAAAATTCCAGCTCACTTTCTAACTGCCCGAGATGCTGATTATTACGTGCTACAATCACAAACAACTGTTTCGATTGTTTGCTAATTTCTTTAAATAATAATGCAGCAGATGAGCCTTGTAAGTTTCCGACCCACCGCTTTTCGCCAGCTTTGAGCTGTTTAAGATTGAGTTGTGAAATTTCTTGCTGGAACATGATGTAAATAGCTTTTAATGTTTTAATCACTTAGTGATCATATTAACACGATGCTTTTTACATTCCGAGATTTAAGCAACTATATACAGTGTTTTAACCAATATGGATTTGCGTTTGTATTTTCTATTGATGAGTACCATTAACGCACCCATCAAACTCAAACACTGCAGTCCATTCACTTACTTACGATCACGGATGAATTGACGATAATAATCATTCAATAGTTTGACATAGAGTTTAAACTGCAACAGATTTTCTTCAGTATTGCCTAATCGTGCAACAAAGCGTTGACTTGCAATTTCCAAGTCTATTTTTTCATTGATAATCATTGCAGTTGCATAGAGCTGTTTTAAATCATCGAAATTTGTCATTTTTCTATTCGACAGATATTCCATACGTTCAGACAATGTATTTAAAACTACGCCTTCAATGATATAGCCCTGTGTTTCATCATATTGAATGTGGTGTTGTTCTAAGTAAAGTTGCTCAGGCGACTCTTTAGCGCCTTTGAATAAATCGACTAACTTATTAAACATCTGACTATCTACAACATGATAAAAAACCTATTGTACTTCGATTACATCCTTTTTTGGGCAAGTTAAAGTATTTCTGACTTTATCTATGCGCTAAATTTTTCATCCAAACCTTCATGACTATATATAGAACTATAATTACGATCTTAAGCAAATATAGCGTTTTATTTTCAACCCAATACTTTCTTTTAGAAACCTAAAACATCACTGCCATCAGATTAGTTTTCTAGATTTACCACTAATTTCTTCAAATAAAAAACGAAGGATTAACCTTCGTCATTTACTCATCATGGGGCTATTTAAAAGTCTTAAATAAGCATTTAACTCACTTGAGCGAGTGGCATACTAAATGGTGTCACTTCAGAAACTAAATTTTCAATCGAGAAAATTTCATCCAATTGACTTTCAGTTAACAGCTCTTGCTCTAAAACCACTTGGCGAATGGTTTTATTTTCGGCAATACATTGCTTACCGATTTCATCACATTTTGCATGACCTAAATATGGATCGAGTAAGGTCACGATTCCTACACTACGCATCACAGCATCAAAACACGCTTGCTCATTTGCCTGAATCCCTTGAATACATTTGCTGTCTAATGTTTTTACGGCATTCACCAAAAGCTCAATCGATTCATTCATGGACAATGCAATGACCGGCTCCATGACATTTAATTGTAATTGCCCTGCTTCTGCAGCCAAAGTAATGGTTAAATCATTACCCATCACTCGAAATGCAATTTGGTTGACCACTTCTGGGATCACTGGATTAACCTTTGCAGGCATGATCGACGAACCTGCTTGTAACTCAGGTAAACGAATTTCCGCTAAACCTGTTCGTGGCCCCGAACTTAAAAGACGTAAGTCATTACAAATTTTAGAAAGTTTGACAGCTAAACGTTTTAAGCAGCTTGATAATAAAATAAATACGCCACAATCGCTGGTTGCTTCGACATAGTCTTCTGCACCTTGCAATTTTAGACCGGTCAAATGAGCTAGATTTTCAACGGCCTTCGCTGCATAACCCGCAGGAGAATTCACGCCAGTGCCAATTGCCGTCGCACCTAAATTAATTTCCAATAGAAGCTGTCGATTTTGCTCAATCAACTTCAAATCTTCTTTTAATAATGTTGCAAATGCTCGGAACTCTTGCCCCAAAGTCATCGGAACAGCATCTTGTAACTGTGTACGCCCCATTTTGATGACATGTTTAAACTCATCGGCTTTAATATGTAAGCTTCCAATTAGCTGATTTAAAACCACAAATAAAGCATCAAAAGCGCTAAATGTTGCTAGACGCAGCGCTGTTGGATAGACATCATTGGTGGATTGTGACTTATTAACATGATCGTTTGGATGAATCCGTTGATAACTGCCTTTAGCATCTCCGAGCGACTCAAGGGCAATATTGGCAATGACTTCATTGGCATTCATGTTAATAGAAGTGCCTGCTCCACCTTGATAAATATCAATTGGAAATGAATCCGACCATTGTTCTGGATGATCAATCAATGCATCACACGCCTGCTGAATCGCTTGGCGAATATCATCTTGTATTAAGTTAAATTGATAATTGGTTTCTGCTGACGCTTTTTTTACCTGAGCAATAGCGCGTACAAAGTTTAAATTTTGTCCGACATGCTGCTTTGATATTTGAAAGTTTTCGATGGCACGCAATGTGTGTATGCCGTAATAACATGACTGCGGGACTGCCTTATCCCCCAGTAAATCATGCTCTATTCTCGTTTTTTCCATTTGAACCGTTGTCACTGCGCATTCCCTCTAATTACGCACCAAGACTGTGCATACCTCATATTCGACCTGTTCAAATCATCTCACTACAGATGATGTGATGCACATTTGCAACCAAATATTTCAAATGCACATTTCTTGTTCAATATGTAACATTGTGTAATTTTTACATATTTTCATTAGTTCTCTTTTTGTGATGAAAAGTCTTAGGTAGATTTACTTAACAAAATTTAAATTCCCTTCAGGACAACATTTCAGCAGTACAATAAAAAATTCGATTTGTAATAAGAAAAAATAGTGTTTACACAAAATATACATAAAATATGCTTAAAGGTTACAGAGTGTAATTTTTAAATCGTGCTTGAATCTGCGACTTACGACAGAAGTACAAATTTTCATCTAGGACAGAGATGATTTGCTTTCATTAAGGACGAACCGCCTATGAGCCATTTAAACCCGACATTAGTCACCTTTATTTTTTATATTCTTGCAATGCTTGCCATTGGTTTGTATGCCTACAGAGCTACGCATAACTTTGACGAATACATTTTAGGTGGACGAAGTTTAGGAAGTGTTGTGACCGCACTTTCAGCAGGTGCATCCGACATGAGTGGTTGGCTACTCATGGGTCTCCCTGGTGCAATTTATCTATCTGGTCTTTCTGAAGCTTGGATTGCAATCGGCTTAATTATCGGTGCTTGGTTGAACTGGCTGATCGTTGCCGGACGCTTGCGTGTTCATACCGAATATCAAAATAATGCCCTGACCCTGCCCGATTATTTCACAAGCCGTTTTGCAGACCGTAAAAAGATTTTACGTATCATTTCAGCTGTAGTGATTTTAGTTTTCTTTGCGATTTACTGTGCTTCTGGCATGGTGGCTGGCGCACGACTTTTCGAAAGTTTATTCGGTTGGAACTACACAACAGCACTGTGGATTGGTGCCATTGCAACCATCAGCTATGTCTGTATTGGTGGATTCTTAGCGATCAGTTGGACCGATACTTTCCAAGCGGGTCTGATGATCTTTGCACTGCTGATCACACCGATCATCGCCTACCTTGCTTTAGGTGATAACAGTCAAAATCTTGCTGCTATTTTGGAAACAGCTCGTCCGCAAGCTTCTAATTTATTTGAAGGTTTAAGTACAGTTGCGATTTTATCCAGCATGGCATGGGGCTTAGGCTATTTTGGTCAGCCGCATATTTTGGTTCGCTTTATGGCAGCCGATTCTGTTAAATCCATTCCGAATGCACGACGCATTGGTATGACATGGATGATCCTGTGTCTAGGCGGTGCTGTAGCAGTGGGTTATATCGGTATTGCTTACTTCCAAGTCCACCCAGAACTGGCAAGTGTCGTTAATGCCAACCCTGAAACGGTATTTATGGAGTTGACTAAAATTCTATTCAATCCGTGGATTGCTGGGATTATTTTAGCCGCAATTTTAGCTGCGGTGATGAGCACACTTAGCTGTCAGTTATTGGTGTGTTCAACAACCTTGACGGAAGATTTGTACAAAGGATTTATTCGTAAAAACGCATCGCAAAAAGAATTGGTTTGGATTGGACGTGCGATGGTTTTGGCAATTGCCGTATTTGCAATCACCTTTGCAATGAACCCTGCAAGTAAAGTTTTAGGCTTAGTGGCTTATGCATGGGCAGGTTTCGGTGCTGCATTTGGCCCACTGATTATTCTTTCATTGCTGTGGAAACGTATGACGCTTAACGGAGCAATCATTGGCATGATCGTGGGTGCTGTGACTGTCATCGTGTGGAAAAACTACTTAGGCCACCTTGGTTTATACGAAATCATTCCAGGCTTTATTTTCTCTGCGATCAGTATCGTTGTGGTGAGCTTATTGGGCAAAGCACCAGAGGCGGATGTGGTTGAACGCTTTGAAAAAGCCGAAGCGCAATATCAAAAAGAAATGTCTGAAATCTAAAATTTTTGACACTAAAAAAGGGGCTAAATGCCCCTTTTTAGTACTCAATTATTGATGATTAGCTACTTCGGCCGAGCCGCAGGTTTCAGTTTAATTTGCATACTTTCTTTAATTACTTCCATCACAGGATAACTACGCGTTTCCTTGATACCAGGTAATTGCCAAAGCACCTGCCCTGAAATTTTTCTAAATTCTTCCATGTTTGCACAGCGTATTTTCACTACAAAATCAAAACCACCACTGATCATGTGACATTCTACGATTTCTGGAATTTGACGTACTGCATCCGAAAAATCTTCCAATACATTGGGCGTGGTTTTATCTAGTAAAATCTCCACAAAAACCACAAATCCATTGTTGAGTAAGACCGGATTTAAACGTGCTTCATAGCCTAAAATAAAGCCCTCTTTCGATAATTTTTGCACACGTGCCAACGCCGCAGTGGGTGATAAATTCACCATTTCCGCAAGCTTAATATTGGACAATTTTCCGTCTTCTTGCAACAGCTCTAAAATTCGAATATCTATACGGTCTAAGCTCAAATATGGGCTAGTCATCTGAATTTTTCTCTAAATATTATTAAAACTATAGTGAGTTATTCGCTAAATATTCTGTGATGATAAATTAAATAAAGGATCAAGCTCAAGATTTATTTGCTCGTCATAGAACTTTGACACGGAAAATTGAAATATGAATGGAAAAGTATTTGAAGTCACGGGAAGCGATGACTACATCACTGAATTTAAAGACAAGAATAGCTTTGAACAATCGATTAATACAGCATGGCGTCGTGCTGAAACTGAGTGCATTGAAAACTTATTAGCACACAGTGAAATCCCTTCCCCGATCAGCGATCAAATTCAACAATTGGCTTTTGACTTAGCCCATTCATTACGTGAACGTAAAAGCGGTACAGGTAAAGCAGGCATTGTGCAAGGCTTGCTACAAGAGTTTTCATTGTCTTCTCAGGAAGGCATCGCGCTCATGTGTTTAGCTGAAGCGCTACTCCGTATTCCAGACAAAGCAACACGTGATTTACTGATCAAAGATAAAATCAACCAAGGTAACTGGAAAGATCATGTTGGCCAAAGTAGCCTCATGTTCGTAAATGCTGCTGCTTGGGGCTTAATGCTGACGGGCAAACTGATGGAAACCCCTCAACAAAAAAGTCTGTCTAGCCTACTGACCGGTATTTTAGCACGCAGTGGACGTGGCATTATCCGTAAAGCTGTAGACGTGGCTATGCGTATGATGGGCGAACAGTTTGTTACAGGTGAAACCATCAATGAAGCGCTTAAACATGCAGAAATTTTAGAAGACAAAGGCTTCCGTTATTCATATGACATGTTAGGTGAAGCAGCATTAACTGAACCTGATGCTGAACGATATTATCAAGACTATACCGATGCGATCCACGCGATTGGTCAAGCTTCTGAAGGTAAGGATGTTTATAACGGAGCAGGCATTTCGATCAAATTATCTGCCCTACACCCGCGCTATCAACGTTCACAGATCGACCGTGTGCATAACGAACTTTATGGCAAAGTGCTTGAACTTGCAGTATTAGCCAAGCATTACAATATTGGTCTAAACATTGATGCTGAAGAAACTGACCGCCTAGAAATTTCTTTGGAACTACTTGAGCGCCTGTGTTTTGAGCCTAAATTAGCGGACTGGAAAGGTATTGGATTTGTGATTCAAGCCTACCAAAAGCGCTGTTTCTATGTGGTCGACCATATTATTGACCTCGCTAAGCGTAGCCAAAAACGTTTAATGATCCGCTTAGTGAAAGGTGCATACTGGGACAGCGAAATTAAGAAAGCGCAAATTGAAGGTATGAGTGACTATCCTGTATTTACGCGCAAAGTTCATACCGACCTGTCTTATATTGCATGTGCTAAAAAACTTTTAGCAGCGCCTGAGCAAATTTATCCTCAGTTTGCAACACACAATGCGCAAACCGTTGCTACGATCTACCAATTAGCACAGCCAGAGCTTTACTATCCAGGCCAGTATGAATTTCAGTGCCTTCACGGTATGGGTGAACCCCTCTATGAACAAGTGGTGGGTTCGAAGTCTGATAACAAACTGGGTGTGC
The DNA here is from genome assembly GCF_013419345.1 of Acinetobacter sp. YH12086. Lineage (NCBI taxonomy): Bacteria > Pseudomonadati > Pseudomonadota > Gammaproteobacteria > Moraxellales > Moraxellaceae > Acinetobacter > Acinetobacter sp. YH12086. The sequence goes on along the minus strand of NZ_VPAF01000001.1, from coordinate 320,148 downwards.
CTTGTCGTATTTATGCACCAGTGGGTAACCATGAAACCTTATTGGCCTATTTGGTTCGACGTTTACTGGAAAATGGTGCGAATACCTCTTTCGTCAACCGTATTGCAGATAAAAATTTAAAAATTGAAGATTTAATTGAAAATCCAAGACAGACGATATTAGCGACGGCTGAAAAAGAAGGTATCACTGGAGCTAAGCATCCTTCTATCCCATTTCCGCAAGATTTGTATGGCACAGAACGTCGCAACTCAAAAGGACTCGATTTAGCCAATGATCGCGACTTATCTCAGCTCAATACCACGGCAGTACAGCATGCACATACCCAGTGGCATGCTAGTGCAATGGGCGCTAATTTAGAAGAAATTCATACTGCAAGTATCAACATTACAAACCCTGCAAACCGTAGTGATGTGGTCGGCAGTGTCAGTGAAGCTAGTCTAGAGCAAGCGGAAATCGCTCTCAATAATGCTGTAAATGCCCAAGCTTCATGGAAAACTTTAGCCAAAGATCAGCGTGCAGCATACTTAAACCGTGCGGCAGATTTGATGGAAGCACAATTGCAATCTCTCATGGTGTTGTTGTCACGTGAAAGTGGTAAAACTTATGCCAATGCTATTGCTGAAGTCCGTGAAGCTGTAGATTTTCTACGTTATTATGCAGCTCAAATGATTGATCTAGCAGAAAATACGCAAATTGAACCCCTAGGTACTGTGCTGTGCATTAGCCCATGGAACTTCCCGCTTGCTATTTTCACAGGTCAAATTGCTGCAGCCTTGGTTGCAGGTAATACCGTGATTGCCAAGCCTGCTGAACAAACGCCACTGATTGCTGCTCAAGCTGTACATATTTTATGGGAAGCAGGTGTTCCCTTCGATGTATTGCAACTCCTTCCTGGCCGTGGCGAAACCATTGGTGCCAAACTCAGCGCGGACTCACGTGTCCAAGGCATCATGTTTACAGGCTCCACTGAAGTCGCACGTATCTTGCAAAAAACCGTGGCACAGCGCTTAAACCAATTTGGCGAAAGTGTGGTTTTGATTGCTGAAACTGGCGGTCAGAATGCCATGATTGTTGACTCATCTGCATTGACAGAACAAGTGGTATTAGATGTCGTTAACTCTGCCTATGACAGTGCAGGCCAACGCTGTTCTGCCCTACGTATTCTCTGTGTACAAGAAGATAATGTGGACGTTGTCCGTACCATGTTACAAGGTGCGATGAAGCAACTTCGTGTCGGAAATCCTGCACTTTTAGCAACTGACATTGGCCCAGTGATCGACCTTGAAGCACAGCAAAATATTGAAAAACATATTGAGAAGATGCGTAGCAAAGGCTATCCAGTACATCAAATCATGTTTAATGTTGATGGCAATTCCTTAAGTACGGGAACTTTCGTTGCACCAACTTTGATTGAACTGCCAAATTTAAATGATTTAGAACGCGAAGTTTTTGGGCCAGTATTGCATTTAATTACCTACAAATATGGTGAGATTGAAAACCTATTAACACAAATTAATGCCAAAGGTTATGGTTTAACCATGGGCTTGCATACACGTATTGATGACACGATTCAAAAAGTCATCGGTCATGCAGAAGTCGGCAACCTGTACATTAACCGTAATATTGTAGGTGCTGTGGTCGGTGTACAACCTTTTGGTGGCGAAGGCTTATCAGGTACAGGTCCAAAAGCGGGCGGTCCTTTATATCTTTACCGTTTAATGCATCAAATTTCTGAGAAAAAATTGGCTACACCTTATGCTGCTCAGGCAGAAACACAAGCTGCACACTTCCCTGCATATGAAGCTTTTAACGCTTGGGCGAAGCAGCATTTTTCAGGCATTGCGATTCAAACACCACAGGCCATAGCCGCAGGACAAAGTTTTGAACTGCAAGGACCAACCGGTGAAAACAACCAATATGCCATTTTGGCACGTAAGGGTGTGCTTTCATTAGCTAATAATGATGCAGATCAACTGAATCAAATTGCTGCGATTTTATCGGTGGGTAGTCAGCCTGTTGTACTTGCAGACAATACTTTTGTGTTGAAACACTTAAATAGCATGCCAAAAATCCTCGTAGACCAATTTAAAGTGATCACGGATCTTTATCATGGCAATTTTGATGCGGTTTTACACCATGGTGAACAAGCTGAGTTATTAAAGATTCAACAGGTTATCGCTTCTCGTGAAGGTGCAATTATTGGCATTACGCATTTAGCTTCAGGCCAATATGACATCCCTGTAGAACGTTTCGTGATTGAACGGGCAATCAGTGTCAATACAGCGGCAGCCGGTGGTAATGCCAGCTTAATGACAATGAATTAAACACTGAATTGAACTCCAACTAATCAGTTCCTCACTTAGCTCAATCTTTATGAATGTTCCATAAAGATTGAGCGTTTTTTTAACTACCCCTAGATAAATATTCTGTTTAGCGCATTCAGACTCATTTTCTCGACAGATAAATACAGCCAAAAGTGGAATTAATTTAGTCTTATAATGTGAATTTTGCTAACATGACTTTTTTTAATATGTTTGCGATTTTTTACTGCATATGACTTCAACTTATCAGCAACAACTTGATGCCAAAGTTGCCCGCATTACGGCTCAATTTTCAGAATACAACCCTCCCTCTTTAGAAGTTTTTCCTTCTGCTGAACAAAACTTTCGTATGCGAGCGGAATTCCGAATTTGGCATACTGAAAATGATATGTTCTATGCAATGTTTGAACGCAATGCAGACAATGAAAAACAAGTTGTCGAAATTAAAGATTTCCCGATTGCAGATAAAAGCATTAATGATTTAATGCCCGTATTATTAAATGAACTCAAGGCACAAGAGATCTTATCTAGCCGATTATTTGAAGTTCATTTCTTAGCAACGCTGAAAGGTGAAATGCTGGTTTCATTGGTTTACCGCTGCCCGCTCAATGCTGAATGGGAAGTTGCTGCCAAAGCGCTGTCTGAAAAGCTCAATATCAAGATTTATGGTCGTAGTCGTGGTCAGCGCGTGATTTTAACTGATGACTATGTGGTTGAAGAACTCCAAGTATTTGACCGTAAATATCAGTATAAACAAATTGAAAGTAGCTTCACACAGCCAAATGCCGGCGTATGTCAAAAAATGCTGGAATGGGCGTGTCAGGTTGCGGATCACTCAGACAAAGACTTACTTGAGCTCTACTGTGGTAATGGTAATTTCACGCTGCCTCTTTCAACACGCTTTAATCGCGTTTTGGCAACAGAATTAGCCAAGTCTTCAGTCTATGCAGCACAGTGGAATATTGAGCAAAATGGCATTAATAATATCCAAGTGGCTCGTCTATCAGCTGAAGAGTTTACCCAAGCCTACAATGCTGAACGTACATTCCGCCGCCTTGAAGAAGCTGAAATTGAAATTTCAAGCTATAACTTCGATACGGTATTTGTCGATCCACCGCGTGCAGGCATCGATGATGAAACACTAAAACTGTTGCAACGTTTTGAACGCATTATCTATATTTCATGCAACCCAGATACTTTGCATGACAATCTTAAACTGCTTTCACAAACGCATAAAATCAGCAAATTCGCCTTGTTTGATCAATTCCCTTATACACACCATGTAGAGTCTGGTGTGTTTCTTGAGAAGATTTAAACAAATTATTTCAAGTCATGTTATTGTCATAAAAGGAGCTTTCTAAAAGCTCCTTTTTTATATACCAAAAAAGCTTTATTTTCTCGCCACATGCGGTGTAATGGATGCCTTTTTATATCAATTAGGCAAAGATTCTAAAAGTCCAATCGAAAAAATGATCATTCAACTGGCTAAAATATCACTTTAGTAGTCTTGCTTTATTTATTGGATTGGTTATATTTCGTCCTATGTTAGGTCGCAAATGAAGGCTCTATGAGTTTTTGGCATAAGTTGTTCGCTAAAGAACAGCAAAACGGGCATAAGAATCAAATTGCCTGTGTTGAAAATGATTGCTCTTGTAAAACCAATGAACAGCTTATTGCTGCTCTTACAAAGGCAACGGATGAAGATGTTATCCTCGGTATTAAAAAAGTACTCGCTTCGCGCGGTTATAGCCGTAAGGAATTAAATGAAATCCAGCATCTACCTCTACAGTAGAGTCTGAACATTCAATGTTCAAACAAGGCATTCTGTTTTACAGAGTGCCTTGTTTTTTTGTCTAATCAAAAATATGCCGCTTATTTACAGAACGGGTTTTGTGGATCGGCCACCTCTATTTACAGACCTTATGCTATGCTCCAAGGCAACTCAGTGATGTCTAATTTTTAAACATACGACAATAAAACCTAATATTGCATCAAATAAAAAGCAGATAACCACTAAACTGGATTGATATAAAAACTAAAGGAATGAACATGAATAAATTAACAATTTGCCTAATCGCCTGCTGTATACTTAGTCTAAGTGCTTGTAGCCAAATCCCCCAAGAATGCGAAGAATCCTGGGATAAACTCGAAGCCTTGTCGAAACAAATGGGCTTAAACGAAGAACAAATCAAAGAACAGAAAAAACAGTTTGAAGAAAGTATTAAAAAACAATCTAAAGAACAAGCCATTCAAATGTGCCAAACCCAAAGTACCTTTTTAGGTTTAGTCGGCAAATAAACAGTAGTTTCTATCAATCTAAACACTGTACAGATGAAACCCGATTATTCGGGCTTTTATTGTTTGCATTGAGATGCTGTTGTATACGCTACAATTGGCCCTAAAGGTTTCAAACTTGAATCATGTCTATTCAATGCTTGAATATCTGCACTAGACACAGATCCATCTAAATACAAGGCATTGTTAATCGATAATTGCTGCTTAAAATATTGTGCAAATGCATAAAACGACACGCCTTCACGACTGATCACAAAATACAACTTCCCGTTCTTGATCCCCACGCCATTGCGGATTTTCAATGAATCTGACTGTGGGATAAAGTTTGGATTGATTTTTCCATCTACCACCAGCATTGGACCTGACTGCGTTGCATAACGTGCCTTAAAATCTGTGGAAGCATATTTTTGTGTAGTTAATATCACCGCTTGCTTGTCATTCCATGCCAGAACACCATTCGGCTGAATTAAAAAATTACCAAAGCCTCGTGTTGCACGATTCAAGGCTTTTTTCTGCAGCCCATTTTCAACGTAAAGACCAACAGGCGCTAAGTCTGCATGATACATCCCTGCATTCATTGCGAAGTTCATCGTATTACACTTACGCGCTAATGACTGCTTTAAACGCTGTAGGTCTCGATATGGCTGCTGCTCTGCATCATATAAATAGAGCTCTAGTTTACTCAAATCCGAAATTTCAACCACATCCACTGCAATGGGCTGACTGACACGTTTCGCTTGAATATTGGCATAGGAAATAGTCGGTGAGAAAATCAGACCGAGCAGCATCATAAAGCGCATTTTTTTAAACATTGAGGTTGATTGAAGACCAAGCATGACCCTATCCATAGTGCACGTTAAAAATCGAACAAATTTTAGCTAAATCATCGCTAAAATAGTCGATTAATTCACAGATTAAAAGTAGACTAATCTTTAAAAATAATTCGGATTTAAAGTAGGACTGGTAAATTCATGCACGTGCAGAAAGATGGTTTTCCTCTTGGAACACATCTGATTGTTAAACACTTCGGTTATAGCCATCATGGCATATATGCCGGCCGCGGTAGAGTCATTCACTACTCTGGTTTTGCACACCTTTTCAAAAAACATCCAATTGAAATGACTTCTATCGAAAATTTCAGCCACGGCAAAAAAATTATCGTTCAGTCATATAGCAATCCAAAATTTAAAGGTCGTAAAGTGGTGCGTCGTATGCGCTCTCGCATGCATGAAAACAACTATCATCTGATTATTAATAACTGTGAACACTTATGCACATGGGCTATTACCGGCGTTGAAAGTAGTCCTCAAGTGTTCCGTATGATGAACCGACTCACCACGATTGGCTATGTCAGTTCTCTGATGAGTTTTATGAGCAGTATGATGCTGACCGTGACCACCACTTGCTTTGCACTGGTGTTCTATATCAAAAAGAAACTGCGCGAAAAAGCCAAAATGCAAATGCCGGTTTATACCTATTTAAAGCGTGAAGAACATAAAAATCGTTAATTCACTGCAGCAGCATTGAACCGTGGCTTTATCAAATTTCAATACATCAGCACATTGCTTAGAAATACTGCGCTAATACACAAGCTTTTCCTTACGGCGTATCAGATGTCATGCTTAATTTTGGTCACTCTTCACATTGCTAAAAGTTCGCATTGCTAAAAGGTGGAAATTTATCTTCAACCAAATTGCTTTGCAGGCCATGTTCTAAATAAATTTTGGCTGCATCCAAAACCGTTGTAAAACCACCTGTACTATCGATAATAAAATCAATTAATGCCTGACCTTGCAGAGGAATCTTTGAATTTTTGATACGAACGTAGGTTTCCATCGGGCTAATCTGCTCAAAAATAAAATCGACTTGAGTTTTTGGTTCTCCCCACTGTATTTGAATTAATTTGTTTTCCTTAATACTCAGCACGTCTACATCGGCGACTGCATTATATTTCTGCCAAGTCCATTGCACGGTTTTACCTTCTTCTAGATAGCCACTCGATGCACTAAACCAAAAATGCTGTGTTATTAAAGGATCAACAAAAGCATTAAATACGATATTGATGGACTTACGAATTAACATCTGGGTTTCAATCACGACACTCATCAGCATTCCTACAGTATTTTAATTTTATTCAGTGATAGCACAGAGCACTGATCATTGCCTACCACTGAATTGTTATTGCCCTATTCTGCTGTATGTTCTGAAATAAATGCTGATGTCACTAGCGTTGGATTTTTCTCTGCAAATTGCCCATTCCAATACGGATAGTATGGATAAGGTGGATACACTGCACTGACTGCGTCTAATCGGGCTAACTGCTCTACGCTTAATGACCATTCCTTCGCCGCAAGGTTATCCGACAGTTGCTGTTCATTACGTGCGCCTATCAAAATACTAGACACAGTCGGTCTGGTTTTCAGCCAATTCAATGCAATCTGCGGGATAGAGTGCCCTGTTTCCATGGCAATTTCTTGCATTACATCTAACACTGCAAATAACTTTTCATGTCGAACTGGCGGTGCGAATTGTGCTGTTTCATGCAGCCGACTTTGCTTTGGAATCGCATGCTCACGATCAAATTTTCCTGTTAATCTCCCCCAGCCCAGCGGACTCCAAACCACTGCACCAATCTGTTGATCATGCTGCGCAGGCATCAACTCCCATTCATAGTCACGTCCAATCAAAGAATAATAGACTTGATGCACACTTAGCTTTTCATAGCCATGCTGTTGGGCAATCGACTGTGCTTTCATAAGCTGCCAGCCTGAAAAATTCGATGCACCGATATAGCGAACTTTTCCACTACGTACCAAGTCATCTAAACTGCGCATCAGCTGCTCAAGTGGCGTCGTGCTATCAAACTGATGCAGCTGCAGCACATCAATATAATCTGTGCCTAACCGTTTTAAACTCGCCTCCACGGCTTGTATTAAATAACTTCTAGAATATCCACCTTGATTGATTCCATCATTCAATCGAATACCCACTTTGCTGGAAATAATCACCTCTTGGCGTTTTGATTGAAGTAATGCACCGAGCATCTGCTCAGAGGCACCATTTGAATAAGCATCTGCGGTATCGAAATAATTCACGCCTTGATCAATACAGAGATCAATCATCCGTTGGGCATCATTTAAACTCGATTGCCCCCATGCAGAGAAAATAGGGCCTTGCCCGCCAAATGTACCTGCACCAAAGCCGAACTCTGAAACTTGTAAGCCAGATTGCCCTAGATTGTGATAGTTCATGGTGATTTCCTGTGTTTGATTTATACACAGAATAGGCACAGATATTTATCAGAAAAACCCTGAATATCAAGAAAGACTTTCTTGATTATATTGATAATGCTAACTGAAGATTTCGAGTTATTCACACGAATGGCGACACTGGGTTCAATCAGTCAAGCCGCAAAAGAGGCCAATCTCTCTGTTTCTGTCGCTAGTAGCCGTCTACACAGACTTGAACAAAGTTTAGGGCTACGCCTATTTCATCGCACTACACGGCAACTACATTTAACACAGGAAGGTGCTGTTTTATTGCAACAAGGTTTTCCCTTGCTCGAACAATTTAATTCTCTGATAGGCCAATTTCAACCTGAACCACAACAACTTAGTGGGGTATTAAAAATCACATGTTCAGAAGTTTTTGGAAATCGTATTTTAGGGCCAGTATTTGCAGCCTTTGCCAAGTTGCATCCAACATTGACTTTGGATATTGAACAGACCGATCAAAATTTAGATTTGGTCTCCGCAGGTTTAGATGTTGCGATACGTATTGGACAGTTAGAAGACTCATCACTGATTGCTAAACCGCTCAGCTTAAACCGTCGTATTTTGTGTGCCTCGCCTAGCTATATCGAACAACATGGCGAACCTCACTCCCTAGAAGAGCTCTCTATACACCAATGCATTTTACAGAAATACCCTAAGGGTGTTTCGCAGCTTTGGACATTCGTCCAAGATCAACACAACATAAATATACCTGTTTCAGGACAAGTTCATATCAACTCAGGTGAAGGCGTACGCCAAGCAGCACTTGCAGGTTTAGGCATCTCAAACCACTCCATCTGGCATGTGGAGGACGATCTACTCTCTGGCCGACTTATCCAAGTTCTACCCAAGATCCCTGTTCAAAGTACTGCAATCTATGTGGTAATTCCGCATCGACATTTTGTTCCGCCTAAAGTACAGGCTTTTATGCGACACTTGGACGATTATTTTCAGCATCAATATGCTTGGTACGTATCGCCGAATTTATCTGAAAATTAGGCCAAAAATTTATCTTAAATTACTGTTAAAAGTCTTAATCAGCGGCGGAAGTTCAACTTCTAAGCTGCTATACATTTCACGCTCAATGTTTCGTACAATCGAGTCCAGCGGTAAATCATTTTCCTGCAAGCCAAAAGGCTCTTCCAGTTCTGCACTTAACGCATCCAAACCTAAAAATAAATATGCAATCAAAGCCACAATGACAGGTGTCCATATCCCTAAACTGGCCTCTAGGCTAAATGGCAAAATCAGACAAAATGAATACACTGCGCGATGTAAAAGCACCGAATAGGAAAATGGTAATGGCGTGGTCATAATACGGTCACAGCCTGCATGGATATCACCCATCGCTACAGTATGACGTGTGAGCGTGCTGTAAATAATGTCTGTAATGTGACCTTGCTTATAGGCTTTGACTAAATCTTTTTGAATAATTTCAAGTAAATACTGTGGTGCATTGATATTGTCTCGGCATTGCTGCCATTGCTGATCCGTCAAAGCTACGCCGTCTTTAAAATGTGCAATATCTTGTGATTCATAGCGTAAGCGATCACGTAACAAATTGCAAAACAGCATGATGCGGTACATCAACACGTTTCTTTGCTCATCTTCAAGGACATGGCTATCACGAATCATGTGGCGTGTATTGGCAATCAATGAGCCCCAAAGCTTGCGCCCTTCCCACCAACGGTCATAACAGGCAGTATTTCGAAAGCTCAAAAAAATCGACAGAATCACCCCAAAGATGGTAAATCCGATGGCTGGAACTTCAGGCGTATTCAGGTAGTGTGCAGCGCTTAGATACACCAAAATCGCCGACAAACTCACGACGATAGCCAACGCAGGCATGACTTTTGGGAGTATCGTGCCATGCCATGCAAATAAAAGTTTAAAGCTATTATTTTTATTTCGAATGATCACTTATTTCCCCTCTGTACTGCCTTAATGAACCATCTCAAGCATGAAAAAAGCCCAACCGAAGTTGAGCTTAATCTTAACCTACTTGATCTTAACCTATTGGGGGATTCAAAGATGAATCCCTTTAAAAACTAAGATTTTATTTACCCGGTTTAAAACTGTCTTTCAAATCTAAGATGCGGTTAAACACTGGTTTTTCAGCTGTATGATCAAACTGATCTGCAACAAAGTAACCTTCACGTTCAAATTGGAAACGATCTTCAGGTTTTGCTTCTGCCAATGCAGGCTCAATGACCGCTTGAACCACTTTAAGTGATTCTGGATTTAAGTTTGCAAGGAAGTCATCACCCACTTCAGGGTCTGATTCAGTGAATAAACGGTCGTAGATACGAACTTCCGCAGCAATACCCTTGCTTGCAGAAACCCAATGTACAACACCTTTCACTTTACGGCCTTCAGGGTTTTTACCTAAAGTTTCAGGGTCGATTGAACATTTCAATTCAACCACTTCACCGTTCTCGTCTTTAATCACTTCATCACACTTAATGACATACGCATGACGTAAACGCACTTCACCGCCCGGAATCAGACGTTTAAAGCCTTTAGGCGCAACTTCTTCAAAGTCTTTACGATCAATGTAAATGTCTTGAGTCAACGGAATGATACGGTCACCCATGTCTACATTTGGATGACGTGCATGCACCAAATCCATTGCTTCAGGCAAGTTAGTTAAAGTCACTTTGAGTGGATTCAACACTGCCATACCACGCGAAGCAGTATTTTCTAAAGACTGACGGATGCAATATTCGAGCATTGCAACATCAACAATACTACCATCGACTTTAGTTACGCCAACACGTTTACAGAAGTCACGCAGACCTTCTGGGGTAAAGCCGCGACGGCGCATACCCACAACGGTAGGCATACGCGGGTCATCCCAACCATTCACAAATCCACCTTCAACCAATTTACGTAATTTACGTTTAGAGGTAATGGTGTAATCTACATTTAGGCGGCTTGATTCATACTGATGTGGTACAGATGGTGATTTAACTTTCTCGACAACCCAGTCGTAAAATGGACGGTGATCAACAAACTCTAGTGTACACAGTGAATGCGTAACCCCTTCAATGGCATCTGATAATGGATGCGCATAATCGTACATTGGGTACATTTTCCATTTATCACCAGTTTGGTGATGTTCAGAATGCAAAATACGATACAAAATAGGATCACGCATATGAATGTTAGGTGAAGTCATGTCAATTTTGGCACGTAGTACTGCCTGACCTTCTCCCAACTCACCATTACGCATTTGTTCAAAACGCGCTAAGTTTTCTTCTACGCTAGCATCACGTTGCGGCGAATTTTTACCCGGCTCCACAAAATTACCGCGGTTTAGTTTGATTTCTTCAGGGCTCTGCAAATCCACATAAGCATCACCTTGTTCAATCAATTGCACTGCCCAAGTGTAAAGCTGATCAAAATAGCTTGATGCATAACGTGGCTCGCCGTTCCACTCAAAACCTAGCCATTTCACGTCATTGGCAATACCGTCTACATACTCTTGCTCTTCGGCATCCGGGTTTGTATCGTCAAAACGGAGGTTACATAGACCTGCGAATTCTTGAGCAATACCAAAGTTTAGACAAATAGCTTTTACATGACCAATATGTAGGTAGCCGTTTGGCTCTGGTGGGAAACGTGTTACAACTTGTTCGGTACGACCTGCAGATAAATCATCGGTAATGACTTGACGTACAAAATCTAAGCCTGGCTGTTGTTCCTGCTGCGCAGCTTCGACAGGGGCATTGTTCTTGGTTGTCGGATTGTTAGGCAGGGATGAAACAACATCGTTTGGCTTCATGGTAATAAAATCACTTCTATAAAGATAAAATTAGGATAATTAAAACGCTTTTCTTTATTTTTAACAAAGAAAGTAACGTTTTTACTTGCCTTGTAGTTTACAGTTTGCTTATGCTTCTCACAACCAAAAAACCCATGGCTTTCATGTCCATGTACAGGAGATTACACAATGAGTTTTCCTCAAGTCGAATTAAACACCAATAAAGGTCGTATTGTTCTTGAGCTTAACACTGAAAAAGCACCTAAAACTGCTGAAAACTTCTTACAGTATGTTCGCGATGGTTTCTATGACGGCGTGATTTTCCACCGTGTTATTGATGGTTTCATGATCCAAGGCGGCGGCATGGATGAAAACTTCAAAGAAAAAACAACTCGTGATTCTATTGAAAACGAAGCTGACAACGGTTTAAGCAATGATGTTGGTACGATCGCTATGGCACGTACTCAAGCACCTCATTCTGCTTCAGCTCAATTCTTCATTAACGTGAAAAACAACTCCTTCCTTAACCACACTGGTAAAACAGCGCAAGGTTGGGGCTATGCAGTATTTGGTAAAGTAGTTGAAGGTCTTGACGTTGTTGACGCAATCAAAAGCGTTCGCACTGGTAACCGTGGTTACCACGCAGACGTTCCTCTAGAGAACGTTGTAATTGAATCAGCTAAAATCATTTCTGAGTAATTTTTAAATTCTCCCTGAGTAGCATTGCTGCGCAAGTCCCTTTAATAACGGAGGGAGTTTCAATATTAAATAAATGTCGGAACTCCTCCCTTTTCTAAAGGGAGGCTGGGAGGGATTTTTAGAATAAGGAAAAGATTCGTGACCTATCTGTTTATCGCTGATTTACATTTGTCACCTGAACACCCTCGACTCGTTCGGGGGTTTTTAGCTTTGTTAGAACAATACAAAACTCAAAATACCCAGCTGTATATTTTAGGTGATTGGTTTAATGCTTGGATTGGTGATGACTTTACTGCTCCATGGTTAGATGAAATCATTGCAGCGCTAAAAGATTTTACTGCTTTGGGAAATCAAATTTATTTCCAAGTAGGTAATCGTGACTTTGCATTGGGTCAAAAGTTTTTAGATAAATTTCACGGTCAATTATTACAAGACGTGGATTATCTCCACATTAGCAACTATAAAATTCGCCTTGAACATGGAGATTTACTTTGCACCGATGATGTGTCTTACCAAAAGTTTCGTAAAGTGATTCGTAATCCTTTGCTTTTAGGTTTCTTAAAAATCTTACCGCTTAGCATTCGACAAAAAATCGCCAATGGCTTCCGCAAAAAAAGTACAGAAACCAAGCAAGTTAAATCTTATGAAATCATGGATGTAAATGCCGAAGCTGTAGAAAAAGCTTTAGAGCATGTCGATCTACTGATTCATGGACATACCCACCGGCCCCAAATACATGATGTGCATGGAAAACTACGTATCGTTTTAGGGGACTGGCGCGCAGAACAAGCTCAAATATTAGAGGTTGGTGAAAACCCATCTGTGAGTGATTTAAAATTAAAAAAATGGTCTTACTAACCCTTAGGCTTTAGTTAAACCTGCCGTCATATTTGGTTAAAACAATACATCCAGATATCAAGACATAGCCTTTTACCAGACTATCTCAACAGATTTTCAATTGAACTGAATCCTACATATAGCAGATCAACGTCATTTAAAATCTTAAAAAAAACAAGGTTTAAACTTAAAAATAATTTCACGAGGAATTCACTATGGACTACTTTCATCCACAGTGAACATCTTCAGATATTAATTAAGCAGCAATGACAGGTTGCTCAACTGCTGGACTATTACCAATTTGCCATACATATGGTAGCGGCGTTTGATTAATCTCCCAATCACCAATGACTTTCTGTTTATAAATAAGTGGATTATGCGATGACACTACACGAGCATTACGCCAAAAGCGGTCTAACTGTTTAGTTGTCGAGCTTGCTGAAGCGCCCAAGGCATTAAACAACTCACTACTCAAATTTAGTACCAACTCTGATATGACCACTTGCCCTTTAGAGGATTCAAGCTCCGCACGGTCATTCGCTTGCTGATCCAACTGGGTATCAGACTGAAAATGACTTAAATATGCGACATCCAAAGCTTCTGCTGCACGAAGTGTAATTGCTTCAGCTGCATAAGACTGTGCCGACGCCTTACCAATCACTTGTAAAATTTGTGCATCATCTCGAACTAAATCAGCATTACCATGGCTGTAAATACGTGTGCGTTCACGGACTTCATTACTGAAAACGTCCACAGCATTCTGTGCTATACCTGCCAGCGTTGCCAAATGCACGACCTGATAGAACGCCGTTTGATATTTAAAGCGCTGATCGAATGGCAAAATATGATCACGATCAATGCTGACATCTTGAATATTCAGTGTGCCGCTGCCTGTGGTTTTTTGGCCAAAGCCATCCCAGTCATCGTATACTTGTATGCCAGCGTCATGTGTTGAAACTGCGGCTATAACATGTTGATTCGTTGTTTCATCTAAAGCGAATAGATCGATCCAATCTGCAAAGATTGTTCCGGTAGAATAGTATTTTTGACCATTGACCCTTAGCTGACCTTGCACATTTTCAGTAACTCGGGTAGCAACATCTCCAATTTCAACTTTTCCGATTTCTGTCCAAGCATTACCGACCAAATCGCCTTGCAGAAAGCGCTTAAACCAAACTGTTTGATCTTGTGTTTTTTGCGCATTTAAACGGTCTTCTACAAAAGCAAAATGACCTCTTAATGCCTGTACAACATTAGAATCGGCCTTAGCCAATTCAATTAACAGCTGAAACAACTGTTTTTGTGAAACCCCGTCACCGCCAAAAGCCACGGGTACACGGACCGCACCAAATCCAGCTTGTTTTAACCATGAAATTGCATCATACGGCAGTTTCCTATTTTGTTCCCGCGCCAAAGCGCCTTCTGCAATTCTCTGAAAAATCGGACGGAACTTAGCGGCCACTTGATCATAGTCAGCACCTAAAGATAAGGGCTGTTTATTATTTTGAATCGTCATAATCTTCTCCTCTTAACTCCAAGCATGGCGCGGCGGTGGTACATCATTTAAATAGTAGTTGCCTACAATATTCAGCTTCCAACGTACGGGATCGTGCAAAGTATGCGTGCGCGCATTACGCCAATGACGGTCTAAATTCAGCTCAGACAATGTTGATCGTGTGCCTGAGAGTTCAAATAGTTTATTCGCCGCAAGTAACGCAATTTCAGTCGTCAGGACCTTAGATTCTGCTGTTAGTAGTGTTGCCTCTGACACCGTTTCTTCTGTTGGGTTCTCTACGGCTCGGTCTATCGCTTCACCCGCCAAAGCCAACACTGCCTCTGCAGCTCGGAGTTTAATTTTCAACTCGCCGATGTTGGCAATCGTATACGGATCTTGCACCGCCTTTTCTAAGCCCGAATCAATCCAAGGACGTGCATGCTGGCGCACATATTGAATCGTTTCATTAATCGCACCGCGCGCAATACCAGCATCGACAGCAGATTGAATGAATTGAGAAATAGCGCCCGCAGCCGTTGGACGTTCAAAAGCTTGATGAATGGATACAATGTGATTTAAATCCACTTTGACATTGTCCAACAGTACAGAACCGCTGACTGTCGTTCTTTGTCCAAAACCACTCCAGTCGTTAATAATGGTTAAACCAGGCGTATGCTGGGGTACTAAGGCTGCATAAGGCTTTCCATCATTCACTGCAACCACAGGTATCCAATGTGCAAGCAAAGCGCCTGTTGCAAAGAATTTTTGACCATTAATGAGCGCATGATCATCTTTAAACTCAATGGCTGTTGTTAAATCTGCAACTGTTTTGGAACCTTTTTCTGAAAATGCATTGCCAAAGCGTTTACCTTGTAAGACTTGATCAAAGAAAAACTCTTGCTGTGATAGATTTGCATCCAAACGAATATGCTCGACAAAGGCCCAATGGTTTTGGGCAATTTGTCCTAGGGATGAGTCTGCACTAGAAATAATTTTGACCACTTCTGCAAGGGTTTTATAACTCACTCCTGCACCACCAAATTGACGCGGTACAGTAATGCCCCACAAGCCTGATGCTGAATATTGCTGTACTTCCTGTAAAGGTAAGCGGCGTTCATGATCGCGTTTAGCTGATTCTTTTGTAAATTCCACAGCTAATTGTTCAGCAACCTCGATAGCTTCTTGATCAGATCGAATAATATGCGCTAAACCGTTAGATTGATAGAAATCGCGCGGAATGTTTTGCGCCTCTTTTAGTTTAATTTCAATTTTTGAAGTCATTATTAAAATGCTCAGTTTAGATATTATTCAAATAAGCTAGCACTTTTTATTTTGATTATTTATAGAATTATCATCAAAACAAATCAGTTTTCATGACATGGAATTTACATTTTTAATTGTCAAACAAAATCTTTATAAACCGTACCAAACAAAAAAAATATCTGCTTATCCATATGAATATATGAAGTATTCAAAAATTATGATTAGCATTTATTCAGATTTGTTTTTGACTTTTTATTAATAAATGCAGCTGTATTTTTATATACCCTCTTATGCAAGAGATTAAATAACCCAGTAAAAAATCATGTCTAAAAATATTCGCTTCAATGCCTTTGAAATGAACTGTATTGCACATCAGTCACCCGGTCTATGGCGTCATCCATTAGACCGTTCTACAGAATACAAAGACCTAGAATATTGGACCGACTTAGCTAAAATTTTAGAACGCGGAAAATTTGATGGTGTCTTTATAGCAGATGTTTTGGGTATCTATGATGTCTATCATGGTTCTGCTGAACATGCGCTGACTGGCGCAGTGCAAGTGCCAGTGAATGATCCTTTGCAAATTGTTCCCGCAATGGCAGCTGTCACCAAACATTTAGGCTTTGGTGTCACGACTTCGATTTCATTTGAACATCCCTATCCTTTTGCACGACGTATGAGCACTTTAGATCACCTGACGAAAGGCCGTGCAGGTTGGAACATTGTGACTTCTTATCTAGAAAGTGGCTCTAAAAATCTAGGTCTGAAAACCCAAGTCAGCCATGATAACCGCTATGACATTGCAGATGAATATTTAGAGGTCCTCTATAAACTCTGGGAAGGTTCTTGGGAAGATGATGCTGTGCTACGCGATAAGCAAAAAGGGATTTTTGCCGATCACCGTAAAGTGCATCCAATTCAACATGAAGGAAAATACTTTACTGTTCCCGGCACTCATATTTGTGAACCTTCACCCCAGCGTACACCGGTTTTATATCAAGCTGGCGCTTCAGCACGCGGACAACAGTTTGCTAGTCAAAATGCGGAATGTGTTTTCATCTCTGCACCAACTCAAATTGCTGTAAAAAAGCTGGCAGATGGTATTCGGCATAATTTAGTGAAAGAAGGCAAAGATCCGAATTCTGTTCTGATCTATACCATGCTGGCCATAGTGGTTGATGAGACCGATGAAAAAGCCCAAGCTAAGTTCCGTGAATATCAGCAATATGGCAGCTATGACGGCGGCTTGACCCTGGTTTCTGGCTGGTCAGGTGTCGACTTTTCTCAGTTTAAACCAACAGATCAAGTGGAATACATTCAAACCGATGCCATTCAATCTATGCTGCAATCTTATGTAGAGGCAGATCCTGATAAAATTTGGACGATTCAGGAAATTGCAAAATGGACCAGTGTCGGCGGTAACGGACCTGTTATTGTCGGCTCTCCAGCAACCGTGGCAGACCGTTTACAGGAGTGGATTGAGTACACTGGTATCGATGGCTTTAACTTAGCCTACATATTGGCGCATAAGAGTTTTGAAGATATTGTGGAATACGTGGTACCAGAATTACAACGTCGTGGTGTATATCAAACAGAATATGCTGACGGAACCTTGCGTGAAAAACTCTTCGGCCAAGGCGCGAAATTGCCCGACAACCACCGTGCGGCGCAATACCGATATAAAAAATCACGCTCAAGTTGCGAATAAGCATCAACACCTTGAAATGGCTTAAGCCGCTTTTTTAGGCAAAAAAAACAGCAGATGATCTGCTGTTTTTTTCATTTAAGCTAAGCGATATAGCTGGTTTGGGCCAGTATAGAAGCTTTTGCCATCTAGATTCAGGTTAAATGTCTCGCCTGTTTCTAATTCAATCATTTGCCCAACATCAACCCAAATTAAACCAGCATTGGTATTTTGTTGACGTTTCAAAGGCACCAATTTCACATTAATTTCATCGCCATTTACAGCTTTGGCAGTTTGCCAAGTATTTAAAATATTCAAAAGATTTACTCAACATGTGAGCTTTTTGTGACAGAACAAAGAGATTAATCAATCGGGTTTGGAATAATAATTCTGTAGTTACAAAGATAAGATTCAAGTCAGAAGCTTGAATACAGATAAATCACAATCAGCTAAATAAAAAAGATAAGCAGGAACATTACCCGCTTCGAGTTAAGCAGAAGTATACAATATTGCGCTTTGATTAGCAAAAGTAGAGTTTACATATACTCTAAGCCACTACTTTTGCTAAAATTATTGAATTAAAAATTTTAACCATCGAGTAAATTAATTACCCATACAGTGAATAATATAACGAAGGATGTATCGCTTAGTAACCACCTTCTGTTTTCGTAACTGGGGTATCATTTTTGTATTTCGATAAAAGTTCACGTAACGAATTCATGAGCACACTGGTATCGACACCCACGGCAACAAATTCTGTGCCTAACTCGATATATTTCTGAGTCACATCATGTTGTGTCGACAAAATACCTGCAGCTTTACCCGCCTTACGTATGCGCTGAATCGCATCAATCACGGTTTTTTGTACTTCAGGATGATTCGGATTCCCTTGATAACCCATCGTCGCCGACAAATCCACGGCACCAATAAACACCCCATCGATGCCATCAATTTTCAGTATTTCATCTAAGTTTTTAATCCCTTCAATTGACTCAATCTGAATCAGTAAACAGATATTTTCATGTGCATTTGCATAATAGTCAGGAATACTGTTCCAACGTGTTGCACGTGCTAATGCTGCACCAACGCCTCTAATACCCTCGGGTGGATAACGTACTGCCTTAACCATAAGTTGAGCTTGTTCAACAGTTTCGACCATAGGGATGAGCAAGGTTTGCGCACCGATATCCAACAATTGTTTAATCAGTTGCACACTACCAATTGGAGGTCGAACCACAGCCTGCGAAGGATATGCTGCAATACTTTGCAGTTGCGACAATGTCGTCCGCAAGTCACTTGGCGCATGCTCACCATCAATGAGCAACCAGTCATAACCTGCATTTGCAGCTATTTCAGTACCATAAGCATCGGCTAAACCGACCCACAAACCAATCTGCTGTTCGGTTTTTAATTTTTTCTTGAAATGATTGGTGTAATCCATCGCTGCTGTCTCATGCTTAAACTATGATTAACTACAATTGATTAAACGCCTTTTGGCAAAAACTACCAATAGCATTTATCTATCTTATGATTTTATATAACTCTAATTCGCACTTCATACAGCTTAAATCTGTTAATTTTTAGCCAATGAGTACAGCATATACAACTAAGATCTATCTTTGGAAAATTTTCTCCTTAGACCATTTGGCCATTTATCCGCTAAACTACAGCAAACTATATCTGGAGATATTCGATGGATCTGTTAAACGTATCAAAACAACGCTATACCACGAAAGCATATAATCCTGCTAAAAAAATTCCACAGGAACAATTTGAGCGTTTATTACAAATACTCCGTTTAACACCATCTTCCATTAATATTCAGCCTTGGCATTTTTTTATTGCAGATCATGATGCAGCCAAGCAACGCATTGCCAAAGCCTTAGTAGGAAAATATGCCTACAATGCCCCAAAAGTTTTAGATTCATCACATACGATTTTATTCTGTACTAAAGCAGACATCACTGCAGAGCATTTAGATAATCTTTTAAATCAGGATGATCGTAGTGGTCGCTTTAAAGATGACAAAGCCAAACAAGGTCAAAAAGACAGCCGTACAGGTTATGTCGATTATTATCGTAATGAAAAAGGTGATATTCAACGTTGGGCTGAAAACCAAACATTTATTGCTTTAGGTCAAATGCTTTTGGCAGCAGGCATTGAAGGTGTGGATGCAACACCGATTGGTGGATTTGACGAAGCGATCATCACTGAAGAATTGGGCTTAGTTGAACAAAACTTGATTCCTTCTGTACTGATGACTTTAGGCTATCGTAGCGAAAATGATTTCAATGCGAAATTACCTAAATCACGTCTGAATGCTGAAGAAATTTTTACACACCTCTAAGCTTTCCATAAAACCGACGAAAGGGGCAATTTTGCCTCTTTTTTGTCATTTCGGGACTTATTATTTAAACAATTATCGAGTATATTCTGCTCAAAATATACTCAGGTTTCTCCCTATGCCTACAGCTATAAAATTACCTATGAAATTTCATTGCGAAGCGTGCAATACGGTTTATTTACAAAAATATGCGGGCGATATGCTTCATAGCTATCCAAACTGCCCAAACTGTAAACAACCGGGTCAGTTACAAGGCACGATTGAAACTCAAGATTTCCTAAAACACCCCGTTGCAGTGGGTAAATGTTATTTTGAAAATACCTTACAACGATTTCAACAACTCACACGTTAACTAAGCATCTAAAACTAAAAGCCCTCAACTCGAGGGCTTTTTTTATAAAGATATATTTAGCAACAATGTGAAAATATAATATTTATAAATTGGTCTGAACTTTGCTGAATAAATTGAATAAAAACAACAAATCAAGCAGAGGTGGGACATGTCATATTTACTACAAATGCCGATGAAGTTTGAATGCGGTCATTGCCATCAAATGTATCTACATACTTATCAATATACTGATCATCACTGCCCTGAGTGTCCAACCTGTCGAGATCAAGGACTGCTCATGGGCGTGGCTGAATGGGATGATTTACTACAACACCCGATCGTTTTTGCTAAAAATTATCTTAGACATACATGGCATATGCTAAGCAAACCACACTCATGATCCCTGCAATCAAACCAAAGACGGTTGCGACTCTCAATTTTTCTTTAAAGATGATGAGGCCCGCAACCACGCCTAAAACCACGACCAGAATATTCATGCCAGCAAATACGATTGCAGGTGTGTCTTTAAGCAACATGTGGGCTTTCACATACAGTGCGATATTGGCAAAGTTCAAGAGACCTAAGCCCAATCCAGCGAGGATATTTTTGGTCTGCCCCAAACTGCCGTGCTGTACGATGTTATAAATACTCGAAAGTAAAAATGCACAAATAAACACCAAATTTAAAGTCACCGCAAACTGCATGCCCAAACCTGAAGCAAATTTTAATAGCACATCAATCAGTGCATAGCCTGCCCAAACGCTTAATAAAAATAAAATACCCTGCTTTCCATCAATGCTTCCCTTGCGCTGTGAAAATAAAATCAGCAATACCGCAAGTACACCAAGTGCTATACCAATGAGCTTAATAGCATTAAAATATTCACTGAAAATAAAATAGGCTGCGCTAAGAGAAAGCACAACAGATAAGCGCTGAGCCAATTCGGTTTTTAAAATACCCGCTGTTTGCAGTGAGCGTGCTAAGCAATAAAAAATCGTCGGCAGTAATACACCCAAAGCCGCAATTAAAACCCATGGTGTTTTATTAATCGAAATATGAGCTAGATCCGGCTTAAACCATAGAAAACATAAAATACTCGCAGATGCATAATTCCATGTGATCATTTGTGCAGGGTTAAAACCCCGATCACGACAGAGTTTTAGAATTACTGAAACGAGAACACTGCAAATCGCGGCAGCAAAGATCAATTCCATGACACGCTCTTATTCTTGAGTTGTATTTAAAGCAATTTTTCTAAGTTCAAATCAAAGAAAAGCCCACTTAATTGTGGGCTTTTCTTCAAAAATAATCTATCTCAAGACAAATTATTTATAGTGACTCACCATTTTCTCTAAAGAAATTGGACGAATCTTGTCAGCATTACCCGCTGTACCAAATGCTTCATAACGATCGATACAAATTTGTTTCATTGCATCAACAGTTGCAGAGAAGAATTTACGTGGGTCAAATTCAGCTGGTTTTTCAGCCATCATACGGCGCATAGCACCTGTAGAAGCAAGACGTAAGTCAGTATCGATATTAATTTTACGAACACCGTGTTTGATTGCGTCTACAAGTTGTTCTACTGGAACACCGTAAGTTTCGCCGATGTTACCGCCGAATTCATTAATTACAGCTAACCATTCTTGTGGCACAGAGCTTGAACCGTGCATTACAAGATGCGTATTTGGTAACGCAGCGTGAATTTCTTTAATACGGTCAATCGCTAAGATGTCACCTGTAGGTGGGCGAGTAAATTTGTACGCACCGTGTGAAGTACCCACTGCAATTGCAAGTGCGTCAACATTGGTATCAGCTACAAATGAACGCGCTTCTTCAACTGAAGTTAAAAGCTGAGAATGATCAAGTACGCCTTCAGCGCCTACACCATCTTCTTCACCAGCCATACCAGTTTCAAGGCTACCTAAACAACCGATTTCGCCTTCTACTGAAACGCCACACGCATGTGCCATTTGAACAGTACGACGAGTCACGTCTACGTTGTATTCGTATGAAGTTGGCGTTTTACCGTCTTCACCTAAAGAACCGTCCATCATCACTGATGAGAAGCCAAGTTGAATAGAACGTTGACATACATCAGGGCTAGTACCATGGTCTTGGTGCATAACCACAGGAATATGTGGCCATTCTTCGATTGCTGCCAAAATCAAATGACGCAAGAACGGAGCGCCTGCATACTTACGTGCACCCGCAGATGCTTGTACAATTACAGGTGAATTTGTTGCATCTGCTGCAAGCATAATTGCACGCATTTGTTCTAAGTTGTTTACGTTGAATGCTGGTACGCCGTAAGCATGTTCGCCGGCGTGATCCAAGAGCTGGCGCAATGAAATAAGAGCCATAATATCCTCCCAGGTAATGCCGCATATTCTACATGCTCAATCATTTCAATTCAGCAACAAATAACACTATTTAAAAAAAAATCCCTGCATTTGCAGGGACTTTTTAAATAAAGACAACAATCTTAGTGAGCTGCTGCTGCTGAAGCGGCTGTTTCAGCGTCAGCCGTTGCTTCGTCTGCAGGTGCATTTGCAATTTCAGCAGGAACATCTTGGTTCTTTTCATCCAATACTGGCTTATCAAGTTCATCAATGGCTTTTTGTTGTTCTGGCGTTGTTTGAGCATTGTCTACGGCAACAGCAGATGCTTCTGATTCCGTTGGTGCAGACTCTTTTTTAGCACAAGCTGTCAAAGTTAATGGTGCGATTAAAAGTACAGCAAGTGCAAGTTTTAAGTTCATCGTTGTTTCCTACTACTGCGAATTAGGTGTTGCGATGAATTTTATTGCAGAAATATTGCACTTTGATGACGGCAAAATGAATGGGCGATAAAAAAAGGCTGACCGAAGCCAACCTTTTTTAATACTGTACTATCTTATTAATAATACTAAATTAAGCACGGTCAAGAAGCGCTGCTACAGCAGGAAGAGTTTTACCTTCAACGAATTCAAGGAAAGCACCACCACCAGTCGAGATGTAACCAATATTGTCTGCAACTTCATATTTATCAATTGCAGCAAGCGTGTCACCACCACCCGCGATCGAGAAGCCTTCAGATTCTGCAATCGCTAAAGACAATGCTTTGGTGCCTTCGCCGAATTGATCAACTTCAAACACACCTACTGGACCATTCCATAGAATAGTTTTTGAAGTTTTCAAGATTTCTGCAAATGCTTTTGCAGTTTCAGGACCTACATCCAAAATCATGTCGTTGTCTGTTACATCTTCAACTTTTTTCACAACAGCTTTTGCAGCAGCTAATGAACCAAGGAAGTCAGCAAAATCAATTTCAGCAGCATCAGCAACAACAACATCTGTTGGAAGTGGTACAGATACTTTTGCAGCAATGGCTTTTGCTGTATCGATCAAGTCATTTTCACAAAGTGATTTACCAACATTGAAGCCCGCAGCAGCTAAGAATGTATTGGCAATACCACCACCCACGATCAATTGATCACAGATGTCAGATAGTGAAGTTAATACATCTAATTTAGTAGAAACTTTTGAGCCTGCAACAATCGCAACCATTGGTTTTGCAGGAGTTTTAAGTGCACGGCCTAGTGCATCAAGCTCAGCAGCAAGTAAAGGACCTGCAGCAGCCACTTTTGCACAACGTGCTACGCCTTCAGTCGATGCTTCTGCGCGGTGAGCCGTACCAAATGCATCCATAACGTAAACATCACAAAGTGCTGCATATTTAGCTGATAATTCAGGATTGTTTTTCTTTTCACCCACGTTGAAACGGCAGTTTTCTAGTAAAACCACTTGACCTGGCGCAACGTCAACACCGTCTAAATAATCAGTGATCAGTTGAACATCTTGACCCAAAGCTTCTGTTAAATAAGCGGCTACAGGTGCTAGAGACTGTTCTGCTTTAGGCTCACCTTCAACAGGACGACCTAAGTGTGAATACACCATTACAGCAGCACCTTTTTCTACAGCTGCTTTAATTGTTGGCAACGCCGCACGTAAGCGTGCATCGCTTGTAATCACGCCATTTTTAACTGGTACGTTAAGATCTTCACGGATCAGAACACGTTTACCCGCCAAATCTAGGTCAGTCATACGCTGAAAGTTCATGCATTACTCTCTTTTATTGATATCAAAACGCGACGATTTTAAATGATTATGCAGAAAAACGTTAGCTTCTTTTGCAGAAAAGCTATGTCGAGCCAAAGTTTTGTTATGATAGCGAAAAGCCTTATAAAGATTCAGCGCTTATGTCGATTCATCCAGACCCAAATATTAATCGTTTAAATGTTTTAGGCGAACCCTTGGCAAGCTGTTGTTTTGATCCGATTACCGGATATTTTAGAAATGGCTTTTGCCATACAGCAACAACAGACCTTGGTCAGCATACGATGTGTGCACAAATGACATCTGAATTTTTAAACTTTTCCCAAAAAGTTGGCAATGACCTAATCACACCCTTACCCGAAGTTGGTTTTCCAGGACTACAACCTGGTGACTTCTGGTGTATCTGTGTGACTCGCTGGGTGGAGGCATATCAAGAAGGATTTGCCCCACCTATTAAAATACAAGCGTGTCACCAAGCGGCGCTGTCTTATGTGCCGCTTGATGTACTTATGGAATATGCAGTGTAATGAGTACTCCCAAAATCATTTTGGCTTCGAGCAGCCAAACCCGTAAAGACCTGATGGACCGTTTACGGATTGATTACCACTCAATCGTACCAGATATAGACGAAACACCTCGTGGTGAGAACCACGCTGATGAGTTAGCAAAGCGACTGGCATTTGAAAAAGCTTCAGCAATTGCAAACCAACACCCAGACGCGATTGTGATTGGTTCTGACCAAGTCGCATGGCGCGAAGGCGCACCAGATATTTTTATCGGTAAACCACTTTGCGATGAAAAAGCCATTAAGCAGCTTCAAGCCAATTCTGACAAAATCGTTTATTTCAGTACGGCACTCAGTGTCCAACAAAAATCGACAGGTTTTGAACAAACCCTTGTCGAGCACTATAAAGTGAAATTTCGCAAACTAAGCTTGCCTGAAATTGAACGTTATGTTCAGGTTGAACAGCCGCTGCACTGCGCTGGCAGTTTTAAATGTGAAAGTTTAGGGATTAGCTTATTTGAAGAAATGATCGGGCAAGACCAAACCACACTCATGGGTATGCCGATGATTAAACTCTGCAATATTTTGCGTGAGCTTAAGATTTTAGTCCCATAATTTTAAAATTATTATCTGTTACAGCATAATAAACACATCATTAGCTCTTTATGGGCTAATGATTAAAAAGTCACTTACTTATTTATTACAACCAAGAACTGAAAACATGAAAACGTTTAATTTACTTTCATCTAGCCTCATTAGCATTAGCCTTCTATTTTGTTCGACAAACGGTCATACCAATACAGTAAATCAAACTATGACCAACTCTCAGCAATACAATAAAAACTTAGTCAATGAATGGGTTCAATATAAATTTATCTATGCTGAATTAGAACAACAAGGCGCTGCAATGCAGGAGCAAATCATTCAACAGCTAGGCACTAAGACCAAAACCGGTGGTAGTAACACGCCAGAACAACAAATCAATAAACTGGTTGCTCTAGGCAAACAAAAATTTGAAAGCATTCAGCCACAAACAGTTGAAGTAAAAAAACTTCTAAAACTACAAACCGAAAATGTTGAAATGATGGCAAAAGTCATGCCGAATCATTTCAAATTAAT
Organism: Acinetobacter sp. YH12086; assembly: GCF_013419345.1. Taxonomy (NCBI): domain Bacteria; kingdom Pseudomonadati; phylum Pseudomonadota; class Gammaproteobacteria; order Moraxellales; family Moraxellaceae; genus Acinetobacter; species Acinetobacter sp. YH12086. The sequence goes on along the minus strand of NZ_VPAF01000001.1, from coordinate 294,123 downwards.
GTCTGATAAAGAAAATACTAAAATTGACACCAATGCACATTTTGAGCAATTCATGAAATTTTCAGCGACCACGGCTGCTGCCAATAGCTATGATTTGGAAGTTGAAAAATTAGTCATGCAATATCTCAAAGACAATCCTTTAAAATAGTCTCAAGCTAATCGAAATAATTTAATGAAATAGAGCCTTGCTAAAAACAGGAATCTCAAGGGACAATATATCCATTGAAATTGTATGTATTTAGCTATGGCTCATTCTCTTGACATCCTCGGCGGCATCAGCGCTGAACAATTCCTTGCCGAATATTGGCAAAAAAAACCATTATTGGTTCGAAATGCACTCCCTGAAATTGCCCAAATACTTGAACCGAAAGACGTTCTAGAATTGGCTTTAGAAGATAACGTCACTGCACGTCTCATCAAACAAAAAGATCGTGATCCTAACCAATGGACAGTAAAATCTTCTCCACTACTTAAAGCTGATTTTCAAAAAATGCCGAAACTGTGGACTTTATTGGTTCAAGCTGTCGATCATTATTCTTTTGACCTAGCCGAGCTTTGGAAGCAGTTTTCATTTATTCCGCAATGGCGTCGTGATGACATCATGGTGTCGTATGCACAAAAAGGCGGCTCTGTCGGACAACATTTTGATTTTTACGATGTCTTCCTCGTACAAGGCTATGGTCATCGCCGTTGGCAATTGGGTCAGATGTGTGATGCAGATACTGCATTTGTAGAAGGTCAACCACTTCGCTTACTACCAGAAATGGACGTACATTTTGATGAAGTGCTTGCTCCCGGCGACTTACTTTATGTGCCACCAGGCCTATCACACTATGGCGTAGCTGAAGATGAATGTCTGACCTATTCATTTGGCTTCCGCATGCCAAATGTCACTGAAATGATGGATCGAGTGACAGACAAATTCACAGACAATCCTCTACTTAAAAATCCATTAACTGACATTTTACGTGACCAAATCAGTGCGATTGGCCAAGTGACTGAAAATGAACTTGAGTATTTAAAAGAAAAGTTATTTGAACAATTGCAAAATTCAACCGTACTTGAAGATGCAATCATGAGCTTAATGTCAGAACCTAAATATCCTGACAATATTCCTGAAGCCGAAGAAATCGGCACTGGTGATCTTGAAGAGGCCTTAGATCAAGGCTATCAACTCATGTTAGAACCGGCTTCACGCTTACTATATACAGAGCAAGACGGTGATATTTTGTTTTGGGCAAATGGCGAAGGAATCTGTATCTCAGACGAATTTGCAGTGCATTTAAAAACCATTGCCGATGGCCAAAGTCTAGCGCTAGACGAATCTTTATATGATGCTGATATCTTAGAAGATATTGCCATGCTATTAAATGAATCTGTGCTGATGCTCGTCCCAACGGAAGCTGAATAAACTCAATAAAAAGGGAGCGTCATGCTCCCTTTTTATACTGCTGAATAGCATTATTTTCGCTTTCTACGATTTAAAAAATCTTCGACTTGATCGGCTTTTTTTTTCCACGATGACGTGATAAACCCATACTATCAACAACACAAATCCAATAAACCACAGATAGCGCATTACACCGTATTGACTACCTTTGCCTTGCCAAATTTGTAATTCAATACTTTGAAACTCCACATTCCTCGACTCTAACAAACTTAGTTGACTGGTCATACTATTTGGATCAATGGCAGCATTGACTGAAAAAGGCGCACCGTCCATAACAAAAATAAATTCTTGTCCTGCATCCAATGTTTCTAATCGTTCAACCTGATCAATACCTGCATCCATTTGCATAAGATTGCTTGAGGTTTGTTGAATAGCGGCATTGTAGTTATCAATTTGAAATATTACAGATACCTCACCACTGGTCATTGCCCTACCTTTGACCAACAAGACTGCACGATATGGGTTTTGGCTCGATGTCGCCGTGTAATCCACTGCAAATTTTTTAGTGTTTAATGTATTTGTATCGCTTTGATTTTCACTGAGTAATTGTTGAATTTCTTCAGTACTTAACACCGCATGCTGGAACAAAATCTGCCCATACTCACCTGGTTTAGGCGCATGATCCTGCGAACCACAAGCTGCTATAAAAGTGACACAGCAGAAGAATGCAATGCGCTTTAGATGACTTAATATCGAATTGATCATCATTTTTATTATTTCAACATATTATTTTATGCAGCTGATTTTAAATTAATTTCTGTTTGAATAATGGTACAGCCTTGCTGAGAATGAATTTTGAAATTTCCGCCTATACGCTCCACACGCATTTTCATACTTCTCATACCGATACTCATGCCATGATTTGAAACACTCTCAACATCAAAACCGACGCCATCATCTTCAATAGTTAATAACAATGCGCCATTTTCGAACTGTGACAGCGTGACATTGACATGATTTGCTTGGCTATGTTTCACAATATTGGTCAGGCTTTCTTCAATCACTCGTATTAAAGTCAGACACTGAATTGCCGTTGGTTTGATCGCCCACTGCGAAGAAATACACCATTTGGCATTCATTTCCACTTCATCCATCAACTGACTAAAGCGATGTCGAACAGGTGCGATCCAGAGCAAAGGTGAATCTGGCACTTTACTGTCTAAAGAAGATCCACTATCAATAATTTGCCTTAAATCATCGCGCAATAATTTCAACATCGACAAGAACTGTCTGTTTGGAATATTACTTTCACACTGATCAACCAAGATCATCGAGCGCACAATGGATGCGCCCAGACCATCATGCAGATCATGCGATAATTTAATCCGTTCCTGCAGGCGTACATTACTCAGTTCAAGCTGATGTTTATCATTCAAGCTACTACATAGTTCATCACTGACTTTCTGAACTTCAAATGCCAAATCATCATTATATTTTTCAATTTTCTGTATATTTCGATTGAGTCTCGCCCCCAAGATCACCACTATAAATAAGGTTATAATCGGTGAAGTAAAGGGTGATAAAGGTGTAAAATTTTCTTTTGGAAAGAGTACCAAGACCATGATGTCAGCTATGACTATCACAATTATCGCAGTCAAACAGATTGCTAATAAAATATAGTCCTTTCTTCGTTCTTTGAAACAAATTTTACACAGATAGAGGTAAGTGATAAAAAAGAATGCACAATACAAAAAGAAAATAAGGCTCGAAATATCTGCATTTTGTTCGAATGGCCAAATACACACCACACCAATCAGTGCAGCAGTCAACATTGTAAATGACAGTTCTATTCGTGGAAACTTACGCCCAAGAAAGCGCAAGATATAGATACTAAAGCACTGAAAGTACAGCATTACAAATATCAGATTAGCTTTGGCAGAAAAAACCGAATCTGGGTATGGAAAGGTTTCAGTAGTCAGGGCATTACTGAGAAATAAAATCCACAGCACTGTTGAAAGCGCAAACCAGCCAAAACTGGTATCACGAGGACGCATCAACCAAATGATAAAGCAAATTAGACCCAAGACCCCAGAAAGAAAAATATTTAACTGTAATATGGTCCGACGTGTAAATGTTGTTTTTTCGACTTGCTCTACCGTTGCCATTACATTGTTAAATACTACTGGGCCCAAGCCAGCATTTAAACTCGAGTAACCATACACATAGATCAAAGTTTCATTATGATCATGTTTGATTCCACTTATCGGTAAAATCCAATAGCGCGCAACATTCCAACTTTTAGAAATCGGTTCTTGAAGATTTTTATTGGTCCACAGCAAGTCGCCATTCAGAAAGACTGAACCCGTATTAATGATATAATCAATATATAGTACGATGGGTTCTGCCAAACGGGCATTATTTTTACAGTACCAAGACCAGTCTAGTTTATACCAAGCACCACCTTGATAACCTTCCCAGTCTTTATCTTCTTTCCAACGATCAGGTAATTGTGTGGTTTTCCATCCCGTTCTGGGTAATTCTTGATTGGATGGTGTTTTCACCCGTGAAATGCTATTCACGGTCACATTACATTGATCATTTACAGGGAAAACTTGCTCTGCATGACTCAAGCTCCCCCATACTAAACAGAGGATAAATAATAAAAAATATCCTCCTTTACGCATTATAAAATACCCATAGATCTTGCTGTACTCACGGCTTTTGTTCGTTTCGTTACGGCTAATTTTCGGTAAATATGTTTAATATGGCTTTCTACGGTATAGCGTGATACAAAAAGCTGTTCAGCAATCTCACGATTACTCAAACCTTGAGCAACCAAACATAAAATTTCTTTTTCACGACTGGTCAGCAGGTGTAAGTCTGCTTCATCGGCGACTGTTTGTTCTGGACTTGGTGCTTCAGTTTCGGATATTTGTTTTAGGATTTCTCGTGCAATAAATGGGTCAATCGGCGCCCCACCACGTAAAATACTCCGAATAGATAAAAGTACTTCAGCATCATCACGTTCTTTTAATACATAGCCTGTTGCGCCTGCTTTAATCGCAGCAAATAAGCTTTCTTGTGTACTCCATGCAGAGACAACCAAGATCATGGTATTACTTTCGAGGGAACGTATTTTTTCAATAATTTCGATACCACTACCATCAGGCAAACCTAAGTCAACTAAGGCTAATGATATCGGTTGTGTCTCTACGGCTTGAATAGATTCTTTAACATTTTTGGTGAAGATAAGCTCTTCACGCTTATAACCCAGCTCCGTCAAAATTTGACGTAAACGTAATTGAATAATTTCCTCATCTTCAACGACAAGCACCGGTACGGGTAGTATGACTTCTTGTGGTGACATGATTTACTTCCCCCGAAAACATGAAATGTCTTTTACATTAATCAGTTTAATCCTTTTAGGATATCCCTGTAATTAAGTAAATTTCTTATTTTTAATAATTTATTCTAATTCAATTGATGCAGTTACGATGCATTTTTCTTCTAATTTTAGACCCATTTATCATTACAATATGTGTATAGCCATCTGTCTGACTATACACTGCACTTAGCTTAAACTTGAGTAAGATTAGCTCAAATATTGCTTTTTCAGATATTGCACAATTTTTTCAGATTCGAAAAGTTCAACACCAGTATTGGGATCTTTCAAGTATGGTACTTGAATATTGTTCCCCATGATTTTTAACACTTGTTCACGCTTACCACCTTTTAGAGGTACATATTTACCAGGTTTTAAGCGCATTATCGCTAATCCTTGATCTTGCCAACGCTCCTTAGCCACATTATGAAAGGTATATGCCAATTCCATTTCAGACAATGCGCTACGTACGATACGTGTATATGGACTCGCTTCAAAACCCCATAGTTCTAAGAGTTGACTTGGTGCATCACGATGGATAACTTTACGCTGCACCCACACGCCTTGAGCCCCATTAATTAAGGTTCCAACATAGGCAACATACGGAATTTTAGGATAATTGGCATACCTCTTAGGAGTCTGACCTGTTTTGCCATAATGTTTAAATAGATGATGAATTATTTGCTGAGATTCGTACAAACGATCCCCAGTATTGTCATCCACCAAGAAAGGAAATTGTTGTTTTCCACCCAATTTCTGCACGTCTAAACGGTATTTTTTAGCCCCTTTGGGACATGGGTAGACCTCATAATCCAAATTGAGTGTGGTTAGTACTTCTCGTACACGACGACAATAGGGAGACCCTTCAAATTCGTACAGTTTAAGGGCTTTTTCAGGTTGTTTCGGATAAGGCGTCCCATTTGTACCACGTCCGCCCTCTGCTACGCCTGAGAGCAACGCTTGCGCCACTTTTAATTGATGCAACAACATACTTTTTTTTCCTTTCTTTTTTTATTTCGTATTTTTATACATCAGCCGAGAGTCCTCAGCTGATGTTTGTATTTTCTTTTTCACATTTATATCGTCATGTATGAGCAAGAATTACGCTTTCATTCCACGACTAAAAATTCAAGTACGCTTATAAAGCAACCAATTGCTCTTTTGAAACAACGATGCCGTTATTGTCAGCATAAATAAAATCACCAGACTGAATGTTTACACCACCAAAACTTAATGGAATATCTGTTTCACCCACGCCTTTGCGGTTACTTTTTTGTGGAATCGCAGCCAAAGCATGCACACCTAAATCAAGTTCTGCAATCGCATCAACATCACGCACGCAGCCATAAATAATGACACCATTCCAATGATTGTTAACTGCAGATTCAGCAATCATATCACCCATCAAGGCACAGCGCATCGACGCACCACCATCAACAACCAATACTTTACCCGTACCATCGGTTGCCAATAATTCTTTAACACGAGAGTTATCTTCAAAACATTTGACCGTCATCACCTGACCGCCAAAACTTTTTCGTGCACCATAACTTTGAAAGAATTTACCATCCAACGACGGGATCACCACTTGTAATTCTTTATCTGGATGATCATCAAGTAAATCACAAGTGACGAATGGAACTGTAGACACGGTATTTCCCTCATTTAATTGTTAGTATGCGTAAATTATCATAAATCTCGAACTTTTCAGTCTGAGTTTGTGCCGCCTCGACCATAGTATGAGCCACTTGCTGTGCTGTCACTGGCTTAAATTTGAAACGATCAGGTACAAAATGCGAAAAGCGCATATAAAGTTTCTGTGTCGCATCTTCTAAACGTCGAGATTCATGACGCTCACCAAGTAACAGCGAAGGCTTTAATATCGAAAGTTGATTTAACTTTAAGGTTTTTAAATAATATTCCAATTCACCTTTGACTCGATTATAAAAAAACGCGGAATTGGCGTCAGCGCCCATAGCACTGACAATGATCAAATGGGTGTCTGTATATTCTAATAATTCAGCAAAATGCGCATTGATGCTAAAATCAATTTGATAAAAATGATCTTTAGACCCTGCTTTTTTAATGGTCGAGCCTAAACAACTAAAGGCATGACTATAATCTCTTACATCATCCTGAGTCAGGGAAAGAAAGTCACTGATCACCATTTGTTGAACTTTTGCCAGTCCATTCAGTTCATGGTCACGCTGACGTACCACAGCCGTAATATTCTTACATCTTGCATTTTGACTGAGCTGACGAACCAATTTCCGCCCGACCAATCCTGTTGCTCCGATGACAATCGCATTCTCTATACTTTTAGTCATTTTTCATACAATCTCAATCACTTTAGACTAATCTAACGTTTTCTTTAAAATTTTTCTGCATCTAAAATGTTGTCAAAGCATGTCAAGACTTGACTTAAGCGCTTAGTTTAATCACAATATGGCACTTGTTTACGGGCTGGTGATAGTTCTTCTGATGTTGGTTTTCAGATGTAATTTCAGCCCGCCCAGACCAATCTATTTCAAGGAGTGCACGAGTGGCAAACTCTGCTCAAGCAAAAAAACGTGCTCGTCAAAACGTTAAAGCACGTCAACACAACGCAAGCTTACGTTCTATGGTTCGTACTTATCTTAAACGCACAGTAGCTGCTATTGCTGCTGGTGATTATGCTGTCGCTACAGAAGCTTACAAAAAAGCTGTTCCTGTAATTGACCGTATGGCTGATAAAGGCATCATCCATAAAAACAAAGCTGCTCGTCATAAGAGCCGTTTAAATGCACAAGTTAAAGCTTTAGCTAACTAATTTGTTGCGATAAAAAAAGCCCTTTTTAGGGCTTTTTTTGTGCCTATTGATTTTTAAAAGCAAAAAAATAAGGTCCTTATTGGACCTTATTTTCTTTTTACAGATTATTTATTAATCAGTTTCATATTCGTCGCTGATAAATATGTCCATAATAAGTTTTTGCTTGCTGTCAAATTTGTCCAACGTTGATTGCCACCGTTGGTACAGCTATATCGAATTAAATCCGCACGGTTATTTTGCAAACGTCCCGTATTTAAATCCATGCATTGACCATTCTGACGAATCGTTGTAGTCGCAGGATCCATGGTCCAAATTTGGTTTGTTTGGTTTAACACGCAACGTTCTAGCGTCACTTTAGCTGAACCACCGTTGCCTGTTATGCATTGATCTGGATTTGACTTACTGTGTATCCGACCAATGGCATCATATACCCACTGTTCAGTATCATCCGCCGTACAACCGCTTGGGCCACTGATGTATAAATTTAATGTTCCATCAGTTAAGGTTTCAGATTTCAAACAATTGTTACCATTTTTGATCAATGTCGCCTGCTCGAACAAACCTTCTTGAGTGACTGAAAGCTTTTTCATAAATGCTTCGAGCGCGCTTTGCGCCTCAGGTACTTGATTGGTTAGGTCTTGTGCATATACATTCATCCAACGATTTAGTCGGTATGCTGTGTTTTGTTGCGACTCATAACGGGTTAATTGCTGACGCGCCACACTATTCATCAATGACTTGTCATTTTTATAGGACTCGTACAGCATTTTTTCAGTTGGATTAAGAGCAACAACAGCATTTGCAGCTTGCGCTTCCAAAGCACTTTCTAATTGAGGAAGCTCGATAGCACGTAAAGCACTATAACCATGCTGACGTCCAATTTTGACGGCCGGCTTGATCGCTGTACTGTAAACTGGAATATCAATATTTGCTAATAATTTGGCTTCTTCACCTGCTTTTTTACAATATAAATCAACTTTCTGTGGTTGATCTGCCAAAGCTAAATTGACATGCAATTTATTGGCATTACTGCCTAATCGTGCAGGTGCTAAAGCAATATTGTTGACTTTATTCGTGTATTGCACATTCAACCAACATGCCGCTTGATCCAAAGCGGTATTGGCAGCATTTAAGTCATACACATTACCCCAGTTTGAACGTGCAGCAGGATACAACAAACCAACTTGATTGACTGGATCATAGCCCCCTAAAATGGTAATGACAGGCTGACCAAAAACCCGTGGTCGTGGATAATTTTGATCTGCGTTATACCAAACCGGAGCCGTAGAATTTGGCATCTTCGGTTGAGCGACTTCCATTTCACGAGTGGTTTTGTTCCACTTTTTGTAGCCGGTAGGCGAAGTTTCATCCCAGACATAACGGTCAAAGTGTGGTTGAATTTTCAGGAATGTGCTGTAACCCGTATAGTGTGTGTAGCGTGATACATTACTATCAGGATACCCGCCGGACATGGCATCTTTTCCGTACGGGAACAAATTTTTAAAATTTGGGATACCATTCGCTCCATCCCACTTCCATGTCGCCGTCCATGATAGATTTCCGCGCATCATATTGCGATTGGCAATATAACCCCATCCACTGTCCGCATGATGTGCAGCCCAAAATAGATTGTCACCTACCTGACCAGGGTAATGTCCTAAACCATAGTGATGGCCAATTTCATGGCTAAATTCATTCCCTACAGAATCATAAAGCGTGAGCATGCCATTACCACCACTCAGTCCATGAGTATGCACACCATTGGCATAGTTCCCCTTCGTATGATGGACAACTACTGTTTGGGTTAATTGTGGCTGACTTTGGTTGGCCATAGATGCACTGGTAATACCCCAGTTAGCAAGGTTTATACCAACACTAAAGGTTGATTTACCGACATCCTCACGCATGTCTCCTGCATAAACACCACCATCTCCGGCACTTTTACTGTCATAAATAACACCTGAAGATACCATTGCACGTGTTAACTGAATATCATCATATTGTGCAACCGTCATTTCTGCTGCAGGAATGGTTTGGAAATAATCTGTGCCCGCTTTTTCAGGCTCTAGTAGCATATAGTGGCCGGTAGAATTTGGCTTATCTGCCAACATACCAACACGGATATTATTTAGAACCAATTCACCTGGTGCAGCAAAATCGATTTTATCCTCAGCCAATTCACCGCTGACTTTATTTGCGTCAATAAATTTTAATCTTAGACCGGGTTTAACTTCATCCCAATTGAGTTTCGTGGTCCACGCGCGTTTACTGTACCAAACATCTGGACGACCTCTTTGCCCACTCTGGTCTGAAACAGGCATTTGCGTCGGATCATCCAATGTCGCGGTACGAACTAAGCGGTTGTTTTGATAGATTTCTACTTTGAGTTGCTTGATGTTTTGCATATCAAGTGTTGGCGTCACGATAAGCAGCGCTTCTTTTTCACTGGTTAACCGTGGCATTTTCTTAGCTTCGTTCGCATTCGGATCGACGACATGACTTTGACCAAATTGAACTTGCGCTGAAAAGTTGCCGACTAAATCATTTCGTATTTCACGAACAGCATCATTTGCATCGTAGTCATAAAAGCCAATACTGGTATCATCGACTATGTCTTGGGTCGGTTCTGGATAACTGGCAGTTGATGCAGAGCCACCTGAACTATCACCACCACCTCCGCCACCACAAGCAACTAACATCAATGACACAATACAAATTGATAACTTGTTATATGAAAAACCTATCACACTTTTCACTACCATTCCCCCAATTAGCCACAATAAAATCCAATAAAGAGACTTACATAAAATATATAAATCAATAATTTATAACAAAGTTAATGCTATTTTCTTTTTTTAAATCATTCAATTGCCGTGTTTTGTCACTTTTTAACAATTCAAATAAAATCTAAATATTTAGTATTGGCTGAATCACGATTGGTGTGACAGGTATTTCACTTTTCAACTAAAATTAAGATGTAGGCCTTTAAATACAATCGTATATTCCCGACAGAAATTGTCAGGATATTTTTAGAAACTTTGTAAATAAAAATTTTAAGAAATGGATTAATCCCATATATTTTTTATGGTATTTTAATTTTCATCCTAGGCAGCCATTGCTGTACAAATGAAAAGAGGGATAAAAATGTCGATTAACCAATTTTTGCCATCATTAGAAAAATTTGCAGAAGCAGAAAATCAATATATTGAATATTTTACATCTAAAGGTGAAAAAGACATTTTAGGTAAAGTCATTTCAAATATGAAATCGACCGCTGAGATTCAAGCCTCTCAAGGTGTAGACTCATGGTTAGCATATGGCGTGTACTTACCAGCTGTAGAACGTATCTTTGCACTGCATCAAGGGGAAACAGAAGCTGAATTTTTTGAACGCACACAATATCCAGCTGAACTCGTGCAAGCGTATAGCATTAAAGATCATGACATTGCGACCTTGATTGCCGCTGACAAATATAGTCGAATCCACCAACAGCACCTCCCAGTTAATACTAGCCGCTGGCCTTATAGTGACGATGGTTCAAGTATTGATTTAAATCAGTATCCTGCGCGAATTAAAGCCAATATTTAATCTTTTACATAATGAAATATTGAATCAGATAAAAAAGGCATCCATTTATAGGATGCCTTTTATAAATTTTTTATTATTAGCAAAATTTCTTAAAGTTGCTGTTCAGCTTGCTGAAATTCACGAATATTTAATTCATTTAGTTCACCACGCCAAATCCATTTCAGTTTTGACTCAAGGAATACATCTCCTTCAAACCAAACAAATAAACCTTCCATCATTTTAGGCCAATCTTCGCGTGTCACGATATTTTTACCTGAAATAATGGCAAGAATTGCAGCCAAAATCGTATCATGACTCACCGCTAGACTCAGACCATAATCATTGGTTGGATGAGTGTTGTAAATCAACTCCAAAACATCTACCACCCCATGAATGGGCTGTTTCATACCCGGCAAAGCATTATTCACAAAACTATTGATAAAGCCCAAGGCACCTTGCTTTTGAAAGTATGGTCCTGCTTTTTTAATATCGAGCACAAAACTTCCCGGCTCGACCAATAATCCTTGTTCAATGATCTCGATATGGTGGGTATTCGGTTCAATCGTGACATTATCCGCACCTTGAATCATCAATGCTGCCGTATCCACACAGCGCTGAATTGGACTCGAAATACAGTGCTGAATAACACGGTCGGTATTTTCAACCAAATAGCTGCCCCACGCTTCGGCTAAATCTCGTCCTTGATGCGTAAGTTGTAAGTCATAACCGGCCAAGCCTTGTCCTTGTACAACTTCACGAATGGAATGACGTGTAAACAATGTTACAGGCGTCTTTTCATCCGGCAATAAGTCTATTGCTTTCAGCATACTAGGAGGGAGCAAATCTAGGGCCATAATTGACAGTTCTTAAATGCAGGAGATTTAACGGAGTGTGCTGACACTATAGCATGAACCCGATTTAGCTCAAGTTTTGTCAGGCATGTTTGCCAAAGCATTTAAGGCCAATGCTTTCATTTCGGCATTTTTAAATGCAATAAACCCACCATTTAATAAAGTCTTGCGCTGGTTATATAAAAATGCGCGACCTTTAAAATCAACCAAACCACCACCAATACGCTCGATTAAACATTGTCCAGCGCTGGTATCCCATTCACAGGTGGGGTGAAAACGAGGATAAATATCCACTCGATCTTCTAACATCATACAAAACTTATACGCACTACCAGCATGGTATGCCTGATAAGGAGTGAGTTTTTCTAAAGCGTCTAGATAGTCCGTATAAATCGGCTTATTTTTGGCACTTTGACTCAAGCCAACGTGTACGACATTCTCTAAAGAGGTTTGAACATATTCATACCATGTGGTTGACTGGCTATCATATTTCAGCGGCAGTCCCTCAAAGGGACAAATATATACGCTGTATTCCCCGGGAATCGCCAATATGGCAAAGGTAGTATTAGCACCCTCAACCAAACTCAGATTAATGGTAAATTCAGGTCTTTTATGTAAAAACTCTTTGGTACCATCTAAAGGATCAAGCAGCCAAAATTTTTGCCATTGCATACGTTCAGACTTGTCACCTTCTTCTGACAATACAGGCAAGTTAGAAACTTTGGATAATGTTTGAGTAATATAGCTATTTGCACGATAGTCAGCTTGCGTTACAGGTGAATCATCACTTTTACGTTCCACATCAAAATCCGCACCTGAGCAATAACGCTGATATTCTTCTCGCAAAATTTCGCAAGCTTGTGTCACAATGGGAACCAACTGCAAAATCAGTGGGTCTTGCGGTGCTGTTGTTGTTTTAAACATAGAATACCTTTATATGCCAAATTACTCAGAAAAGCCGACTATAATTTTCGATATGGACGGTACTTTACTCGATCTTGCTTATGATGATTTTATCTGGAATGAGCTGCTGCCAATTCGCTATGCTGAACAGCATCAGTGCTCACTCGAACAAAGCAAGCAAACGCTATTTAGTTTTTATCAACAACATAATCATACCCTAAAATGGTACTCCTCTCGCTTTTGGACGTCACAAGTTGGCGTTGATGTTTTGGCAATGCAAATAGAACAAAAAGCCAAAGTAGCTAAACGCAAAGGCTGCATTGAGCTACTCACCTATCTAAAAGAAAATGGCTATCCTATTTGGCTTGCGACCAATGCCGACTATGCAGGCCTACAATTCAAACTTGAAGAAACCGGTCTTCGTGATTTTTTCGATGTTATCGTCAGTTCAGAAACTCTCGGTCATGCCAAAGAGTTTATTGAGTTTTGGCAAATATTAGCAAGTAAACATCCCTTCGATGCAAAAAACTGTTACTTCATTGATGACACAGAAAAAGTGCTTAATGGTGCAAAACTTTTTGGGATTGAACAGCTCTATTCGATTCAGCAGCCTTCATCTGCCAAAGCGCCTCGCGAGACTTGTAATTATCCAATGCTGTCCGCATTAACAGATTTAATCCCTATTTTAGAAGCTCAAATGACTGAGCAAGCCGAGGAACAGAAAAAATATGCGTAAATCAAATCTAGCCGAAGATGCGGTTGGTATGCGTATAGACAAATGGTTGTGGGCTGCACGTTTTTTTAAAACACGCTCTATTGCCAAAAATGCTATTGAAGGCGGTAAAGTTCATCATAATGGCGAACGCGTTAAAGTCTCTCGTGAAGTTCGTGTAGGCATGGAGTTAACCATTGCACAAGGCCTTGAGAAAAAAACTGTGGTGGTGAAAGCACTGTCGGATGTTCGTGGGCCTGCCCCAACCGCTCAGCTGCTTTATGATGAAACTGAGGTCAGTATTGCAAAACGGGAATTGCTCGCATCACAAAGAAAGTTGCATAATCTAGCTCGGCCAGATCATCGACCAAGTAAAAAAGATCGTCGCGATATTGGTAAATTTAAAAGAGAAAATGATCAACAGTTTGACCAGCAATGGTCTTATAATGATGATTAAGTTAAAGCGTCACAACATGTCGCACCTGTTGTGATTTTCATAGAACAAAAGGATGATTTCTGTCACTATACCCTCGTGGAACAGATCTAAACTGAATACATCCACTTGAGTATATTGTTTCGTGACATCGTATTGAGGTTGTAAGATGGATGATAATAAAAGCAAGGCGTTAAATGCGGCCTTAAGCCAAATTGAAAAGCAGTTTGGTAAAAACACCGTTATGCGTCTTGGTGATAACACCGTACAGGCAGTTGAAGCTGTCTCTACAGGTTCTTTAACATTAGATATCGCACTAGGTATTGGTGGTTTGCCTAAAGGTCGTATCGTAGAAATCTACGGTCCTGAATCTTCTGGTAAAACGACTATGACATTACAAGCTATTGCACAATGTCAGAAAGCTGGCGGTACTTGTGCATTCATCGATGCTGAACATGCATTAGACCCTCAATACGCACGTAAACTTGGCGTAGATATTGATAACTTACTTGTTTCACAGCCAGACAATGGTGAACAAGCACTTGAAATTGCAGACATGCTGGTACGTTCAGGTGCCATTGACCTGATCGTTGTCGACTCTGTAGCTGCACTTACCCCTCGCGCCGAAATTGAAGGCGAAATGGGTGACTCACACATGGGCTTACAAGCTCGTCTGATGAGCCAAGCACTGCGTAAAATTACCGGTAATGCGAAACGTTCTAACTGTATGGTAATCTTCATTAACCAAATCCGTATGAAGATTGGTGTAATGTTTGGTAGCCCAGAAACCACAACTGGTGGTAATGCACTTAAATTCTATGCATCTGTACGTTTAGATATCCGCCGTATTGGTCAAGTGAAAGAAGGCGACGAGATCATTGGTTCAGAAACCAAAGTGAAAGTTGTGAAAAACAAAATGGCTCCTCCATTCCGTGAAGCGATTTTCCAAATTCTTTATGGTAAAGGCGTGAACCATTTAGGTGAGCTTGTTGACCTCGCAGTACAACAAGAAATTGTTCAAAAAGCAGGTGCTTGGTATTCATACCAAGGTGACAAGATTGGGCAAGGTAAAAACAATACCATTCGCCACTTAGAAGAACACCCTGAACTTGTGCAAACTATCGAAAAACTGATTCGTGAACAACTTCTGACTACGGGTACAGCACCTGTAGAAGACAAAGACGAAGAAGAACCAGACTTTTTAGATGCTTAATACAGCATACTTTAATAGCACACGAAACGCCCTACGGGGCGTTTTGTTTTGCACTCAAAATTTGTATTAAAATGACCCCATGACTAAAGACCATTTTCCACTCTTGCTTGATTATGAAGCACTGAAACAACAGTTTGCAGAAGCTGAAGAAACTACCTGCGTAAATCATGCTGCACAAACTGACATTTCACATGACAATACTTCGGTGATCGATCACACTGCGTTGCATTTTGACACCAATGGTAAAGATGTTCATGCTGAAAAAAAACCAGGACTGCGCGGCTCTCGTCTACGCTCGTATGCTTTTGCAGTACTCACACGTAAAGAATACTCAAAAGCGGATTTAATCGAAAAATTAGCACTGTATGCGGATAGCCGAGAAGAAATCATACACTTGGTGGAGGAACTCGCGCGTGAGAACTATCAAAGCGATCAGCGTGTAGCAGAGATGGTGCTATCGAGTCAAAAACGTAAAGGTAAAGGCCCTAATCGTATAAAGCTCGCGTTAAAAAATAAAAAAGTAGACAGTGAATTAATTCAGGATGAATTAAAAGAAACAGATTGGGTCACTGAAGCCTACCAGCTCAAAATAAAAAAATTTGGCAAAGCTGTTGAACGTGATCCAAAACAAAAAGCCAAACAAATACGTTTTTTACAATATCGAGGCTTTGACCTCGATACGATTTTTAAAGTGATTGCACGTAAAGAATTTGAAGACGAATAATAAAGATATAGATCTAAATGATGAATTAATAAAATTAAAATAAAGAAGAATCTAGGATTGAAAAATGAGAGGAAGTTTAATTTATTATTATTGAAACTGGTGGCAACCCTACCAGCAAGACTTCGGCACATCATATTTCTACTACCGTTGCTACCTTCCGGTCCTGGCGGGGTTTGTAGAGTACAATTGCGAAGTAACCGGCAGGGCTACCATTGCAAGAACAGAGTATAGAGATTTTTAATAAACATGCAAGCCTAAAACCAAGAATTCCTGAGTAGAAAACACTGTTTGATTATTTATAAATCAATATGATGGTCGATGATGTAGAAAACGTGAAACTTCACCACTATATTTTTACTTTAATACACAACAAGATTGTAAAAGCTTATTGCAATTCAGATCTTTGGCGTTTTTAATGTGCTTATCGTTTTATCTAAAGCTGTCTGTAATAAAACTATTCTATACGGACATGCTTGTAACTACATGGAATTTTTATGATGTTTAAACAGCATGTATTGTGTGCCCTTACATTGACTTGCTCAGGTGCATTATTTGCCAATATTCCAATTGAATCTCGTGGTTTGAGTGGCGCTAATAATGGCACTGTGTATACAGCAAATAATACAGCCATTCAAACAGGAGCTGGCTCTACCCCTATTCCAACCAATTTGAATTGGCAGCTTATGCAGAAGAACCAACAGCTCGAAAATGAATTGCGTAGCTTACGCGGTAAAATGGAAGAGCAAGACAATATTATCGAACAATTAAAAAGTGAACTTACAAACCGCTATGCAGATTTAGATCAACGTTTAGAACTACTCCAACAAAAAGTAGATCCAAGTGAAGACACAGAGGCTGCGGAGGATAACCAACAAGGTACTGCACCCAGTAACAGCTAATACAGCGCCTACTCCTGTTAAACAACCTACGACCCAAGCAACATTAAGCTCATCTGCAAACCAACCTGTAAATGCAGGTGGTGACTCACTTGAGCTTGAGAAAGCAGCGTATACCGTTGCTTTAGACGCATACAAACAAGGTGGTGCAAAGAAAGCCATTGCACCAATGAAAAACTTTATTAAGAATAATCCTAACAGTGTCTATATTAGCAATGCATATTTTTGGTTAGCTGAGTTCAACCTTGCTGTTGAACCGACCAACTACGCGGAAGCGAAAAAGAACTATAGTATCGTGGTAGATCAATACCCTGAGTCGACCCGCGCGCCTAGAGCGTTATATCAACTGTATAGCATTGCAAAAGATGTCGATCGAAATAGTAGTTTAGCAACGCAGCTCAAAAGCAAGCTTATCCAAAAGTATCCAAAATCTGAAGAAGCAGGCTTTGTTAAAAAATAGTCCTATTTTTAACGCAAAAAAAAGACACCTTATAAGGTGTCTTTTTTTATTCGCAGCATTTAGCGCACAATACCGCGCTTAGACTGCTCAAGTGAGTCAATCAACAATTGCGCTTCTGCCACATCAGGCAAAATTTCAGTACGAATACGCTCAATCGCTTCATTCGTCGTTAAACCATCTTTATAGATCAATTTAAAGGATTCACGTAAACCTTGAATCACATTTTTTGACCAACCTTTACGACGCATGCCTTCAATGTTCATGGCAAAAGCATGGGCTGGATTACCAGATACCATGACATAAGCAGGTACATCTTTCAAAATAAGCGAAGCACCACCGATCATACTGTATGAATCGATTTTACAGAATTGATGAATACCAGAGTTACCACCTACGATGACGTAATCACCAATGTGGACATGACCTGCAACGCCGACGTTATTAGCAAAAATATTATGATCACCTACTACACAGTCATGTGCAATATGTGTATTTACCATCAATAAATTATGACTACCAACTTTAGTTAGACCCTGATCTTGAACAGTACCACGATGTAAACTACAGTGTTCACGAATCGAGTTATAATCACCGATTTCTAACCACGTTTCTTCACCAGCATATTTCAAGTCTTGGCAAACTTCACCAACACTGGCAAATTGAAAAATTTCGTTATTTTGACCAATACGGGTATAACCACCCACCACAACATGTGAATGCAGTTTAGTGCCCGCTCCAATTGTGACTTTAGGACCAATAATACAATATGGTCCAATTTGCACATCCGGAGCAATTACTGCTGATGAGTCAATAATGGCGGTAGGATGAATTAATTCGTTATTGCTCATGCTGTCTCTGTTTTCTGATGCGAAACCATAATTTCCGCGGTTGCTGCGACTACGCCATCTACAGTGGCAACACAATTATATTTGTAAATGCCACGCTTTTGCATCACTAATTCCGATTTTAATACAAGTTGATCGCCTGCAACGACTTGTTTTTTAAATCGAACCTTCTCTGCACCAGCAAATAAGAACAGCGAACCCGCTGAAGGTTTCTCATTATTCATAATGAAACCTAAAATACCCGATACTTGCGCCAATGCTTCAACAATCAACACACCCGGCATAATTGGGTATTCAGGGAAATGGCCTTGTAAAAATTCTTCATTAATCGTTACATTTTTATAGCCTACAATCCCGTTGTCAGTCACTTCAACAACACGATCAACCAATAAAAACGGATAACGATGTGGCAAATATTCACGAATAGTCTGAATAGTCATTGGTAATTCAGGTTTTGTGAAAGCTGGGGTATTCGACTCTGTCATCATAATTATTTACGCAATTTAAATGTTGATTCAAGGGACTCAATTTGAGACTGCATATGATCAAGTCGTTTGACCAATTGGGTCAATGGCACATCTGCTAATTGTTTAAAGCGGATTGCTGCCTTTTTCCAAGAACCACTTTCAAGCATTGGCGTACCTGAAGAATAACTCCCAGCAACGGAAATACTTTTTGTGACCATTGACATACCGGTAATTGTCACATTATCTGCAATATTAATGTGACCTACGATACCAACAGCCCCTGCTAGCACACAATTTTTGCCAATAGTTGTACTACCGGCAATACCACATTTCGCAGCCATTGCCGTATTTGCACCAACTTTGACGTTATGCGCGATTTGCACAAGGTTATCAATAATGACACCATCTTCCAAAATTGTGTCATCTAAAGCACCACGGTCGATACTACAATTTGAACCAATACGCACATCATTACCGATACGTACAGAACCTAATTGAGCAATACGATGCCATTTCCCTTGATAAGGTGCAAAACCAAATCCTTCACCACCGACCACCGTATTTGCATGAATACGTACACGATCACCTAACTTGGCTTCACCAGTAATCGTCACATGCGAATCGATAAAACAATCTTTACCAATTTCAACACCATGATCAATCTTCACTTGTGATTCAATGCGCGTTCCTTCACCCACCACACTATTCGCACCAATCACCACATAATGCCCAATATAAGCAGTATCAGAAATGATTGCTGAAGGATGAATTTGAGCAGTACTTTCAATTCCTATTTCTACAGATTTTTTTTCAAAAACATGCGTTAGAATAGCGAAAGCCAGATACGGATTGGGTACAACAATGAAGTTTTGCTGTGAAGGGATTTGTGACTGCATGTCTGCAGTCACAATCAGCGCACCAGCCTGAGACTGTTGAGCTTCATTCAGATATTTATCTGCGTTTAAAAATGCAAGCTGATGCGGTTGAGCACTCTCCAAACTTGCCATTCCACTGAATTGCAAGTCTAGCTGACCAATACATTGACCTTGAACAAGTTGAGCAAGCTTTTCTAAACTGAATTTTTGAGAATTCATTGATTATTTAATTGCATTAACCTTTTGAATCATTTTATCAGTTAAATCAAACTTAGGGTCATACGCAAGTGCTGAATTTTTATTTAAAACAACATCTAACTTATTTTCTGTGCGCAATTGTTCTGCAACTTGCTTGATTCGAGTATCCATCGTGCGATTTAAGGACTGGATATTACCTTGAACCGAAGCTTGAACTTTTTGCTGTAAATCAGTCAGCTCTTTGAGTTTAGTTTGATACTGTTGACCCATTTGCTGCTTTTGCGCAGCAGTCAACTTATCACCACCCTGCTGAGCTTTCTGTTGCATTGCTTCCAGCTCTTTAGCCAGTGATTCAATTTTAGTGGTTTGTGGTTTCAACTGCTGTTGAATTTGAGCATTTTGTTGTTTTAGATAAGTGCTTTGATCAACCACCTTTTCTAAATCAACCACACCGTAACCTGCTGCATGTACCACTGCAGAACATGACATACCCAATACTGCCAAACCAGCAAATAATTTATTCATCTTATCAACCTGTAATTTTGTTATTCCCCGAAGGGTCGTACTTAGAACGTACGACCAATCTCGAATTGGATTTCTTTTGTTTCATCGCCAGCTTTGTCATTCAGCGGGAATGCATAACTCAGTGAAATTGGGCCAATCATCGTGATCCAAGTAAAACCTGCACCAACGCTATAACGCATGTTATTCATATCAAAGCCGTAGTTATCTTTACAGTATTGACGGTCTTCACTAGATTTAGGAACGTCACATTGGGTGTCAAATACTTGTGCGCCTTCAGCAAACAATACTGGACGAACTTGACGCGCCCAATCGCCTTTAAATGGCACAGGTAAAGCCAATTCAGTACCAAATTGAATTAAAGCATTACCACCGACTTCTTCTGGATCGTAGTCAACCTGATTTTGCGCATCATAATACACACCAGGATATTTCGGCCCTAGAGTACTATTGTCATAGCCACGTACCGAACCAAAACCACCTGCATAGAAATTTTTGTAGAACGGTAAATCATTACCATAGCCTAACTTACCGTAACCACGTAACACAAAGTCTTTACCTAGTGGGAAATAAGCTTGTGCATCATAAGTGATTTTTTGATATTCAACATCACTGCCCGGTAATGCAATTTCGGCATTGACGCGGTGTGACATACCCGATGTAGGGAATACCGGGCGATTCAAGGTGTTGTACGACCAACCTAAGTTAAGGTTATAAGTTAAGAAATCACCTTTAAATTCATTATCATAAGTAATTTCTTCAACAGCACATTTATAACCAATTATTTCGTTTTTATCATTATAAACAGGTACAGTATTTTGAGACTCACCATTAGCATCTTTTGGGCAGTAAGAACCTTTCCCTGTAGCTTTACCACCGTTAGCAAGTAAGTAGTCACGGACATACGTAGATACATATGGGCCTGTAGTTACATCAGTTTGATCAATATTCAAACCCATACTGATACTTTGGTTTTCATCGATCGGATAACCAAAGTTGATACCACCACCAAAACTGTCAGTGACGTAGTTGTTAACGTTATAGTCGTTATCTAACTTGGTTTTACGGTAGTACAAGTTATAACCACGGCGTACACCATCAATAGTGAAGTATGGGTCAGTTACACTGAGGTTGTAATAATCTTGAGTCTCTGAACGAGATAAATCGATAGAAACTGCATTACCTGTACCCAAGAAGTTGGTTTGACTCAAACCTGCTTGGAAAGTTACACCGCCACTTTGTGAGAAACCAACAGCTAAAGTACTTGTCCCCGAATGCTGCTCTTCAACATTTACATTTAAATCAATTTGATCTGGCGTGCCCGGAATACGTGCAGGCTTAACATCAACGGTTTTAAAGAAACCAGTACGTTCTAAACGCACTTTAGACAAATCAATTTTTTCGTTACTTGCTAAGGCGCCTTCCATTTGACGCATTTCACGACGTAGAACTTCATCAGCTGTTTTCGAGTTACCTGTGAAATTAATACGGCGAACAGTGACTTGCTGGCCCGGATTCACATAGTAATTTAAATCAACCAATTTGGTGTCTTTATTGATTTCAGGAACAATGTTCACTTCTGCAAAGTAGTAACCTGCATTACCATATTTACGAAGTAAAAGCTGTTTCACACCATTCACTTTTTCTTGTGAATATAAATCGCCATCTTTATAAAGTTTTAAAGCGTTTAAATCTGTTTGCGTATAAAGCGTATCACCTAAAAAATGGGTTTCACCAAACTTAAATTGTTCACCTTCATCCACCGAAACTTCGATAAAGACGTGTTTTTTATCTTCACTCAAATTCAGACTTGAATTGGTAATGTTGAAGTTGATGTAACCTTTATTGAGATACATCGCACGTAAAGCTTCTAAACTCGCAGCCATCTTTTCACGTGCATAGCGGTCATTTCGAGAAATGATCGAGTTCCAACCACTTTCTTTTAATGCAAAAATTTGTTTAATTTCGCTTTCTTTAAAGACCGTATTACCAATGATATTAATATCAAATACTTTGGCAGATTGACCTTCTTCAAACTCGATTAAGACATTGACACGGTTATTCGGTTGAGCGGTTGTAATCACTTTGACATCAGCATCGTAGCGACCTTGCTGCATGTACTGTTGTTCTAATTCAGTTTCAACCGTTTGCAAAGATGATTTCTTTAAAACTTCACCTTCGGACAGACCCATTTTCTTTAAGCCTTCTTCCAAGGCTTCTTTAGGAATAAGTTTATTGCCTTTTAGCTCAACTTTAGAAATTACTGGGCGTTCAACCACTGTATATACAAGGGTATTACCGACTTGTGAAGACTTCACATCATCAAACAAACCCGACGCAAACATGCTACGAATTGAGTTTGAAATGATTTGATCATTGACACGATCACCAGCGGAGAATGGGATCATTCCGGCTACATTGTCAGGAGTTAAACGCACTAAGCCATCAACACGAATATCTTGTACTACAAAATCATCTGCTGC
The DNA here is from genome assembly GCF_013419345.1 of Acinetobacter sp. YH12086. Classification (NCBI taxonomy): domain Bacteria; kingdom Pseudomonadati; phylum Pseudomonadota; class Gammaproteobacteria; order Moraxellales; family Moraxellaceae; genus Acinetobacter; species Acinetobacter sp. YH12086. The sequence continues at coordinate 271,393 of NZ_VPAF01000001.1, read as the reverse complement.
ATATACTTGTTGTGCTACGGCCATAGCACTAACCAGTGCCAATGGCATAAATAAATGTTTGTGCTGCATGCCAGTCTTTTCCGCTGTTAATTTATTTCGTATAACGTTCTTATAAACGCATAATGTCATTGAATAGAGCCAGTAGCATCATGCTACCCAGCAATACCATACCAATTTTTAATCCAACCAATTGTATTTGTTCAGAAACAGGTTTACCACGAATTAATTCAATAAAATAGTAAATTAAATGACCGCCATCGAGCATAGGAATCGGTAGTAAATTTAAAATACCCAAACTTACACTCATCAGTGCCATAAATGAAATGAAGGTTTGCCACCCCATCTCAGCACTTTGTCCAGCCACTTTCGCAATAGTAATCGGACCAGATAAATTATCTAAACCAACCAAACCACGCACCATTTTTACAATAGAATTCAGGATCATACTAGATATCTGACCTGTTTTTTCTACCGCTTTGCCCATCGCCTCTACAGGCGTGTATTGAATGGTTTGTTTGTATTCGGCTGGAATATTGACTTTACCCGGATCACTTTGTACACCTAAAAGCCCTGTGACTTTACCCATTTGGTCACGCTTACCTTGCGGCATCACGTTTAAATGCACAATTTTATTTTGTCGTAAAACATCAATTTTAAGTAACTTTTCTGGAGAAGCTTGTACAACTTGTACAACATCAAACCAGTCTTTCATTTTTACGCCATCGATCGAAACAATTCGATCACCCACTTGCATCCCTTGGCGAATCGCTGCGCCATCTTCACTGAGTTTTGAAACCACTGCAGGAATTTTAGGACGATACGGTGTAAAACCTAGAACATCGAGTGGTGACTGAGTTTGATCACGTAAGAAACTTTGAATAGGTAAACTGAAGTTTTGAATTTGCCCTGCTCGTTCAGCTTGAATTTGAATATTGCCAGTTTCACCTACACGATCAACCAAGGCATAATTCAAGCGCTCCCAAGTGGATACTTGAGTGCCATCTACGGCAGTAATTTTATCACCAGACTGCATTTGCGCAGCTGCTGCAGGCGTATTCGGTAAAATTTTACCTACGCGCGTATTCAGCTGTTCCTGAGCTGGTAAAAATAAAATCCAAAACAACACTACTGCAAAAGCCAAGTTAATGAGTGGCCCTGCCGCAACAATTGCAATACGCTTCCAAGGGTGTTGTCGGTTAAATGCTTTTGGTAAGTCTTCTGCTGCGACATCACCTTCTCGTTCATCCAACATTTTGACATAACCACCCAGTGGTAATGCAGACAGTTGATATTGAATACCTGATTTCTTCGACGTCCACTTGAGCAGTGTTGGGCCAAAACCAATCGAATACACCAAAACCTTTACGCCCAGTTTACGTGCAACGAAATAATGCCCAAATTCATGAATCGCTATCAGCGGTCCAAGTAGCAATATTGCTGCAATAATCATAAACAAGGCATTCATGTCTTAACTTCCTGAATTCAATACTGCTTTTTCAGCAACCATACGTGCCGATTTATCTGCACGTAAAATAACATCAATATTATTTGCAGCTGAGTTTTCAACTTGCCCCAACACATGTTCCACAATTTGAGGGATTTGAGTAAAGCCAATTTTCTCATGCAAAAATGCTGCCACGGCGATTTCATTGGCTGCATTTAAAATCGTAGGAGCTAAGCCTCCAGCCTTCATGGCTTGACGTGCTAATTTTAGCGCTGGGAATCGCTGTATATCAGGCTGTTCAAAATTTAACTGAGAATGAATAAATAAATCTAATGGAGGCACATGTGTTTGAATACGCTTCGGCCATGCTAATGCATGAGCAATAGGCGTACACATATCAGGATTACCCATTTGCGCCAAAGTCGAACCATCTACATATTGAACCATTGAATGAATGATACTCTGTGGATGGACAACAACTGTTACAAATTGTTCTTCAACTGCAAAAAGATGACAGGCTTCGATCAATTCCAAGCCTTTATTCATCAGCGTTGCAGAATCAACTGAAATTTTTTGCCCCATCGACCAATTTGGATGCTTACAGGCTTGGGCCGGCGTTACACTTTGCAATTGTTCTAAACTATGATGTAAAAATGGACCACCAGAAGCGGTAAGTAAAATTTGTTTGACACCTAGCTTTGGCTGACCATGACGCTCACCTTGTAGATAAGTTTCAGGCAAGCATTGGAAGATTGCATTATGTTCAGAATCGACTGGCAGTAACAAAGCATTATTTTCACGTGCGGTCTGAATCATGATGTCACCCGACATCACCAACGCTTCTTTATTTGCTAGTAAGACACGCTTACCCGCTTTCGCAGCAGCCAATGTAGGTAGCAACCCTGCAGCCCCCACAATAGCGGCCATGACCACATCAACTTGTGGATGTTCTGCCACTGCGATTAATCCTGCTTCATCATGCAGGATTTCAATATCAGTTAATTTTTCAGCTACGAGTAATTGGCGCAGTTCATCCACTTTATTGAATGGAACAACTGCGATTTTCGGTCGATATTGTTTGCATATTTCGACAAGTTCTACAATTCGGCTATGTGCAGTGACTGCAAAAACTGAATACTCTTCGGGGTGCTGTTGCAGAATCTTTAAAGTACTTTGACCAATGGATCCTGTTACACCCAATATACAAACAGATTGTGACATCTATAAATCTACGCCAATTAATTTTAAAACATACATACCTGCCGCAAAGATAGGTGCTGCAGCAAGCAACGAGTCAATACGATCCAGCACACCACCATGTCCGGGAAGAATACGACCAGAATCTTTGATCCCTGCACGACGCTTGATCATCGATTCAAATAAATCACCAAGTACTGAACTAAATACTGTTATTACTGAAAGTATTAAAAATAAAATATGTTCAGCGATGCTTAAATCAAGATAAATAATTTCAACAACAATAACAATTAGCATTGCAGTGAATAGACCGCCATATAAACCTTCGATCGATTTATTTGGGCTCACATCTGGTGCAAGTTTTTTCTTACCAAATTTACGTCCCACGAAGTATGCACCACTGTCTGCACCCCATACCAACAGGAACAGATACATGAGCCACCAAGGTGAGTTCATCCACACAGAAAAAATAGCAGTTACCGCAGCAGGAACTAAGACTAAACCAATACCACTCAGACTCGGGTTATACCAGTTATCGTAATCAGGATAAGACTTCACCCAATAGACACTTAAGATCCAAGTAAAGATCGAAGCCGCCCAAAGCAGTAATGCAACATCTGTAAAATGCAATGCTAGTGCTGAAAGAATAGCAGTGACTAGACCATAGCCCCAAGCGAAAGGTTTAATCACATTTTGTGTATTCCGCGGCATGAGTTTGAACCACTCATAACCCGCGACAGCTGATGCAATAATCATCAGCACAAGCATTGGGTATTTAGACTCGGTTGCAAACATGCAACTCAGTACAACTGAAACCAGTACCAATGCGGTTATTATCCGCTCTAACATTTATTTATTCTCAAACTGCTCTTGTTGAATCTGCTCTGAAGTCTTACCAAAACGACGTTCACGACCACCAAATACCGCTAGTGCGTCGTCAAATTCTTCAATGGTAAATTCAGGCCATAATGTCTGGGTAAAATAAAGTTCTGCATACGCAGCTTGCCAAAGCAAGAAGTTCGAGAGACGGAAATCACCACCTGTACGAATTAACAAATCTACCGGAGGTAGATCACTTAAACTGACATATTGACCAAAGACTTCAGCATCCACTGCTTCAAGATTTATTTTGTTAGTTAAAACATCTGCTGCGATTTTTTTTGCAGCCTGTGTCATATCCCACATACCACCGTAACTAATTGCAATAGTTAAAGTCATGCTGTCGAAATTAGCAGTCCTTTGTTCAGCTTGCAACATTAAGTCACGTAAGTTAGGAGATAAACGAGAACGATCACCAATAAAACGTAGGGAAATGTTAAATTTTTCCATGCGTGGCAACTGTTCATGAATGGTTTCTTCAAGAAGAGCCATCAACAAATCAACCTCAAACTGAGGACGATTCCAATTTTCACTCGAAAAAGCAAAAACGGTCAGTGCTTGGATATTTCTTTTACGACAATGTTCAACGATGGGATCTAGGATGTCCTTTCCAGAACGATGCCCTTCACCTTTTTGCATTTGATTCTTTTTGGCAAAACGATTGTTGCCATCCATAATGATGGCAACATGTTTTGGAAGACGGGAAGTTTCTTCAGATGAGGTCATTAAAACTTAGACCTTCATCAATTCAGCTTCTTTTGCAGCCAGACGTTTTTCAACTTCAGCAACGAATTTGTCTGTGATTTTTTGAATGTCATCACCCGCACGACGCTCATCATCTTCAGAAATTTCTTTTTCTTTCAACAATGCTTTGATATCACCCAAAACATCACGACGGATGTTACGGATCGCAACTTTTGCATTTTCAGCTTCGTTACGTGCAACTTTCTGCATGTCTTTACGTGTTTCTTCTGTTAATGCAGCCATAGGAACACGGATGGCATCAGCAGTAATCGGGTTTAAGCCCAAGTCAGATTCACGGATTGCTTTATCAATTGCAGCAACCATTGAACGTTCAAAAGGCTGAACAAGTAAAGTACGAGAATCTTCTACACCCACGTTCGCTACTTGGTTTAATGGCACATCAGAGCCATAGTAAGGAACCATAACACCATTTAAAATTGATGGGTGCGCGCGCCCTGTACGAACTTTAGCAAAACCATGCTCTAGAGAATCTAGAGATTTGTTCATACGGTCTTCTGCGTCTTTTTTAAGATCGTTAATCATGTGATCTTCCTTACTTAATTCGAAAAGATGTAAATTCTAAAATAGCTTGTAGTATAAAGAGCTTTAGGGTCCACGTACATTAGTTCGTAACGTGAGTACCCTCTTTTTCACCCATTACCACTGAAAGTAATGAACCTGATTTGTTCATATCAAATACTTGAAGTGGAACGTTGTGGTCACGGCATAAGCAGATCGCTGTTAAATCCATCACACCCAGTTTTTCATCTAAAACTTGGTCAAATGTTAATGCATCATATTTCACTGCATCTTCATATTTGCTTGGATCTTTGTTGTATACGCCATCAACTTTCGTCGCTTTAAGAATAAGATTGGCTTCAATCTCGATACCGCGTAAGCATGCTGCTGTATCTGTCGTAAAGAATGGGTTACCCGTACCTGCGACAAATACACAAACTTCGCCACGTGTTAAATGACGAATTGCATCACGGCTAGAATATGATTCAACTACAGCACCAATGGGCAAAGCTGACATTAGACGAGTTTTGATATTACGACGTACCAAAGCATCACGCAGTGCCAAACCGTTCATCACAGTGGCCAACATACCCATTTGGTCACCTGTTACACGGCCAACCAAACCATCTTTTTGTAATTGGCTACCACGGTAAAGGTTACCACCACCGACAACGATACCCACTTGAACACCCAAACCAACAAGGTGCGCAATTGCGAGTGACATTTGATCGAGCACTTGTGCATCGATACCCATCTCTTTATTGCCCGCTAAAGCTTCACCTGAAAGCTTAAGCAGGATGCGACCAAAACGTGGTTTTTTAGAATCAAGCATCATCAACTCCGAATTATTTAATTTCAATTATTTTTAATGAATCGTTTAAGCAGACTTAACCGAGATCAGTTTTGCAAATAAGTCATATTCATCTGCATCTGTGATTTCTACTTCAAGTAAATCACCTGCTTTAATCACTGACTTATCGATATCTTCAACAAATACATTACCGTCAATTTCAGGTGCATCTGCATAAGAACGCGCAACAGCAACTGGGAACTCTTCTTCAAGATCATCCACCAGTACTGTCATTTTCTGACCGATACGGCTTTGCAATTTCGCAGCAGAGATTTCTTGCTGAACTTGCATGAAACGTTCATAACGCTCTTGTTTGATTTCTTCAGGCACATGATCTGGCAAATCATTTGCAGTCGCGCCTTCAACTGGTGAGTAAGTAAAACAACCCACACGATCAAGCTGCGCTTCTTTTAACCAATCAAGCAACATTTGGAAGTCTTCTTCAGTTTCACCCGGGAAGCCCACAACAAATGTAGAACGAATCACAAGATCAGGACATTTCTCACGCCAAACTTTTAAACGCTCTAGTGTATTTTCACTGTGCGCAGGACGTTTCATGAGTTTTAAAATCTTAGGACTTGCATGTTGGAATGGAATATCCAAATACGGCAGGATTTTGCCTTGTGCCATTAAGTCAATCACAGCATCCACATGTGGATATGGATATACATAGTGCAGACGCACCCAGATACCCAATTGACCCAATGCTTCACACATGTCATAGAATTTGGTTTTAACGGGCTGACCGTTCCAGAAGTCCAATTTGTATTTGGTGTCTACGCCATAAGCAGATGTATCTTGAGAAATCACTAAAACTTCTTTTACGCCTGCTTTTTTCAGTGCTTGAGCTTCAGTCAATACTGAACCTACTGGACGAGAAACCAAATCACCACGCATGCTCGGAATAATGCAGAATGTGCAACGATGGTTACAACCTTCTGAAATCTTCAAATAAGCATAATGTTTTGGTGTTAATCGAATACCTTGTTCAGGTACTAGATCAATAAACGGATTGTGTTTCGGTGGCTCAGGCACGTATTCGTGCACAGCTTCCATCACTTCTTGATATGCCGCAGCACCTGTCACTTTTAAGACATTTGGGTGCATTTGGCGAATTTTGTCTTCGTCTTTACCTAAACAACCAGTCACAATTACGCGACCGTTTGAACTCATCGCTTCGCCAATGGCATCTAGCGACTCTTGTACTGCAGATTCAATAAAACCACAGGTATTTACAACTACTAAATCGGCACCATCATAATCTGATGCTACATCATAACCTTCAGTCTTTAACTGAGTTAAAATTCGTTCGGAATCTACCAATGCCTTAGGACAACCTAAAGAAACAAAACCGACTTTGGGGGATTTCATGAATCTGCGCTCCACTATAATCCGCGTATTGTATGTCTTTTCAAAACATAAAAACAGGTGAAAAGGCCACTCTTTATATCACGCACCAAAATAATGCTATAAATTCATCCATATAATTTCATTTGCACCATTTTAATGCATTTTAGATTTACAGCCTGTTTTTAATCAGCTATACACTTTATTTAAAGTCTTAAATAAGCGCATTTATTCAAATAAGCATCAAAACTTAGCGTATTTCTGAAATAGTTGGCTTATATCTTGCATAACTTGCATCAATTCGAACCTTATTAGATTGAACGATTTGCTTTATGAAGATGCCATTGCGCCATTTTAAGACAGGAACCTCTCGCTAATGGATCAGACTATGACGATTGATTACCGGCTTTTAGTGGATAATTTAACCACTGCCATTTTATTGGTCGATAGCAACCTGAATATTTTTTATTTAAATTCATCATGTGAAGCGCTTTTTGACATCAGCTTACTTCGTGCATCAGGTCAGCCTGTATTAAATTTACTCCATATGCCCGATGATGAATTCAATACGCATGATGCATTAATGAATACATTAACTTCTGGCCAGCACTATACGCGCCGAGAAGCAACGATTAATGTCAACTTTAAAGACATTCATGTTGATTACACCGTGTCACAACTCAACTCTGGCAAACCCTACCACCCGTTGCTATTGATTGAACTCAATCAAATCGACCGGATGTTGAAAATCTCTAAAGAAGAAAACCTGATTCAACAGCATCAAGTCGCACGACAACTGATTCGTGGTGTTGCCCATGAAATTAAAAATCCACTTGGTGGTATCCGTGGGGCGACACAACTTTTAGCGCGTAGCTTAAATGATCCGAAGTACAGCGAATTCACCGACATTATTATCAGTGAGGTGGATCGATTACGTAATCTTGCTGACACTATGCTTGGCTCTAGACAATTGCCAAGTTACGAGCCAGTCAATGTGCACGAACCACTTGAACGCGTCCGTTCACTGATCGTCAACCAAACCAAGAAGAAAATTAAGATCACCCGTGATTACGACCTTTCTTTACCGGATGTTTTCGCAGATCGTGATCAATTGATTCAGGTCATGCTGAATATCAGTGTTAATGCCGTTCAGGCAATGACGGAAAACAAAGAGTTCTTTGTTGAGCACCAACCAGAACTCACTTTGCGCACACGTATTCAACGTTTAGTCACCATCAACGGTGTATTAAAACGCTCTGCGGTACGCGTTGACATCGAGGACAATGGACCGGGTGTCCCACAAGAAATATTAGAATCCGTATTTTACCCTTTAGTGACAGGACGAGCGAAAGGCACAGGTCTCGGTCTAAGCATTGCACAAAATATTATGCATCAACATAACGGAATGATTGAATGCCAATCAGTTCCTGGAAAAACAGTATTTAGCCTATATTTACCTTGGGAGTCAGATCATGTCGCGTAATAAGATTTGGGTCATCGATGATGATCGCGCCATGCGTTGGGTGCTGGAAAAAACATTCAAAGAAGAAGGTTTTGATGTTACCAGTTTTGAAGAAGCACAATCCGCTTTAGATCAGTTAAGTGTCGATGCGCCAGATGTTATTTTGACAGACATCCGTATGCCGGGTATTGATGGACTGACCTTTTTAGGTAAAGTCAAAGGCAACTACCCTGACTTACCTGTGATCATCATGACCGCACATTCAGATTTAGAATCTGCTGTGTCGAGCTATCAAACGGGTGCATTTGAATATCTACCAAAACCTTTTGATATTGATGAAGCTTTAGCACTTGTAAACCGTGCAATTTTGCATATTGCCAAATTACAACAACAAGAATCTGCTAAAACCATTCAACCGATTCAATCTACAGAGATTATTGGTGAATCACCTGCTATGCAGGAAGTCTTCCGTGCCATTGGTCGTCTTTCTCAATCACACATTACTGTATTAATTAATGGTGAATCAGGCACAGGGAAAGAATTGGTTGCGCATGCGCTGCATAAGCATTCACCACGTGGCAACAAGCCTTTTATTGCGCTCAACATGGCGGCAATTCCAAAGGATTTGATCGAAACTGAATTATTTGGTCATGAAAAAGGCGCGTTCACCGGTGCCAACACACAGCGTCAAGGTCGTTTCGAACAAGCCAATGGCGGGACTCTTTTCCTTGATGAAATTGGCGACATGCCATTTGAAACCCAAACCCGCTTATTGCGTGTTTTAGCGGATGGCGAATTCTACCGCGTTGGTGGTCACATCCCAGTCAAGGTGGATGTCCGTATCGTTGCAGCAACGCACCAAGACTTAGAAAAGTTAGTACATGAAGGTCGCTTCCGTGAAGACTTGTACCACCGTCTAAATGTGATTCGTATTCATATTCCAAAACTTGCACATCGTAGTGAAGATATTCCGATGCTTGCACAGCATTTCCTTGCAAGTGCAGGTAAAGAACTTGGGGTAAGTCCGAAGATTCTGCGTCCTGAAACGCAAGAATACATGCAAAAACTGCCATGGCAAGGTAATGTGCGTCAGCTTGAAAATACCTGTCGTTGGTTAACGGTTATGATCACAGGCCGTGAAGTTTATCCAGAAGATTTACCGTCTGAATTAAAACAGATTCCAATTCAAGGTACAGATGGCAACCCTTCTGCTCAAGGGATTGATCGCATCGGTGTGCATCATTGGGATGAATTACTTGGTCAATGGGCCGTACAAAAACTGAAAAACGGTGAGATGAAAATTCTCGACATTGCCACACCAATGTTTGAACGCACCCTCATCAATGCTGCACTACAGCAAACACGTGGGCGTAAGCGTCATGCTGCAGAACTTTTAGGTTGGGGTCGCAACACCTTAACCCGTAAACTCAAAGAACTTGGCATGGACAGTGCCGAAGATGATGTCGAAGAAGAATTAGAAAGTTAATTTTCTGATTTACATTAAAAAAGCCAGTCACTTGACTGGCTTTTTTATTTTGAGATTTTTTAGCAATATTTTATGCCGTAAAGCCGACATAACGTGAATAACCTTCCACCCCTAAATCAGACTTATAAATCAGAAACTCAGGGAAACTTGAGGCGGTAATTTCAGTAAACATATGATACTGATCATCATTAGCATGCAAGTCATCGACTGTATGCTGCATAGTTTGCTCAAATTCATCGGTAATAAACTCAAAACCAATATCCATTGCAATAAACAGCACATGCTCACATGGCTGTACATACTGCTCTTCTGACCAATCAATCACTTGCTGCTGACAATGTGGACACTGAATGTTATCTGAAGGAGAAATATCAAGTTCGATCAATTGATAAGACATAGAAGTAAATTTATTCATGAATATTAGATTTATTCTAACAAAACTTAGTTTCAGCTAAAGATATTTATTCAATAAAAAAGGAGCCGTAGCTCCTTTAAATATGACTGATTTCGATTATTTCTTAAGGGATGACTTATAGGCAGATAATGCAGCCACCGCGATAGCCGACAAAGCAATACCCGGCGCACTTGCAATTAAAATACCTGTCGTTCCTAGACCTAGCGCCAAAATCTTGCCTGTAAGTAATGGACCTGTCATTGCACCCAAACGTCCCCATGAAATTGCACTTCCCACACCTGTCACTTTCCCAGCTGGTGTATAGAAAATTGGAGAGATCCCATACAAAATCGATTGACCACCTGTAGAGAAAATTCCGCCCATGATGCCTGCAGCAATGAGTACAGGAATGGAATTTGTTGTAAACAGCACAAATAATGCCACAAACAAACCTGAATAGATAATCACTGCCATTTGCCATAATTTTAGGCGATCTAGCAAGTAGCCTAAACCCAGCGTACCAATCACCGCGCCCACTTGGAACATCAACATGATCATAAAAGCTTGTTGCTTTTCCAACCCTTGTTCCATAAGCAAGTTAGGCAACCAACTGATCAGAATATAGTTCACCATTAAGGTAAAGAAGAAACTCAACCAAAGCGGCAAGGTATATTTATAACGCTGTTCAGCAAAAAGGATTTGCCCCATCGGAGGAACCGCTTCTTTGCTTTCTGCCTGAACTTTTTCAGTACGCTTATCTTTTAAGATAATCGCCATGAATGGAATCAAGATTAAAGGCGTTAAACCACCAATTAAAAACAGTGTATGCCAAGAGATATCTTTAAAAATAATACCCAAGCCAGCAACAAAGATTGCACCTACAGGTAAGCCGCAGTACATCAAACTATTTAAGCGTCCACGGTTAGCATCCGTCGCTTCATCACCCACCACCGAGATCATCGTTGGCATCGCAGCGCCCAAACCTAAACCTGTAAAGAATCGTGCGATATATAAAATTTCAATACTTGGTGCAACTGCCGTTATAGACATAAATACACCGAAGATAAAAATCGACAACATTAGGACTTTCTTCTGCCCCAAATAGTCAGCGACACGCCCCCCAAAGAACGCGCCAAATAACATACCAAATACACCCAAGCTAAACACATAGCCCATTTGCACCTGATCTAAGGAAAATGTCGCTGCGATTCCTTTTGCTGCGATACCGGGTGCTTGTAGGTCAAAACCTTCAAAAAATGCCACCCAGAAACACAAAAATACTGTTAGAATTTTTTGCATTTTTCCCGATTGTTGATTTGCCATAATCAAACTCCATTCATGTAGCGTAAACCCACTTGTACGCCATGCCCTGAAGTTTCGGCTTTATTGGGTAGAATAAATACCACTACAAAGGTCGGAATTCACACGACCAAAAGCCCACCATTAAGACTTAAAACTTTGTATATCAATAGTTTTTAGATCTTATTTTTTGTATTTATAATTAATTATCAATCACTTAGGTTTATGAAAGATTTTAATAATCAAACCATAGCTAAAACTAATGATGATCAAAATATTCATTTAATCCGATCAAATACCAACAGCCAATAATTTATTGGTAATAAAAAACCCGCAACTGAGCGGGTTTTTTATTGCTTAAAACCTTATGCAGATTTTTTTGCTGCATTATTCTTACGGATGGTAATCATCACCAATTGAACAGCCGCAGGTGTAACACCCGGAATACGACTTGCTTGTGCCAATGTTTCAGGCAATACATTTTTCAGCTTCATGGTGATTTCACGTGAAAGACCAGAAACGACATCATAATCAAAATCAGCTGGAATACGCGTATCTTCCAAACGCTTCATTTGCGCAACGTCTTCTTGCTGACGGTTAATATAACCTGCATATTTCACAGCAATTTCAATTTGCTCACCCACAAATGCCGAAACTTCAGAACCCGTCAATTCAGCAATTTGAGCAAAGTTGATATTTGGACGTTTGAGCAAATCAATTGCATTGGTTTCTTTTGACAGGTCATCGCCAGTCATTTCAACGAATTTTTTGCCTAGTGGATTGTTTGGCGCTGCCCAAAGGTGTTGTAAACGACCTTTTTCAGTTTCAACAGCTTCCATTTTTTGACAGAAAGAATCCCAACGTGCGTCATCCACCAGCCCCATTTCACGGCCAATTGCTGTTAAACGCTGATCCGCATTGTCTTCACGCAACATCAAACGGTATTCCGCACGCGAAGTAAACATACGGTACGGTTCTTTAGTACCGAGAGTAATCAAGTCATCAACCAATACACCCATGTACGCTTCATCACGTTTTGGTGTCCATTGCTCTTGATCCCATGCACGACGTGCTGCGTTTAAGCCTGCAAGCAAACCTTGCGCACCCGCTTCTTCATAACCCGTTGTACCGTTAATTTGACCTGCAAAATACAGGTTATTAATCGATTTGGTTTCTAAAGAGAATTTCAATGATTGTGGATTGAAATAATCGTACTCAATCGCATAACCTGGACGCAAAATGTGCGCATTTTCCATACCACGAATCGAGCGAACCAATTCAAACTGAACATCGAATGGTAAAGAAGTTGAAATACCGTTTGGATAAAGCTCATGTGTGTCCAAACCTTCAGGTTCCAAGAACACTTGATGCGAATCTTTATCGGCAAATTTATGAATCTTATCTTCAATAGATGGGCAGTAACGTGGACCCACACCTTCAATCACACCAGTATACATTGGTGAACGGTCTAAGCCGCCACGAATGATATCGTGAGTTTTTTCATTGGTATGTGTGATATAGCAATTGATTTGCTCAGGATGCATCGATGCATCACCCATGAACGACATACTCGGAGATGGGAAATCACCCGGCTGTGGCGTCATCACAGAGAAATCAACTGATCGTGCATCGATACGAGGTGGTGTACCAGTTTTTAAACGACCTACGGGTAAGTTCAATTCACGAAGGCGCGCAGCCAATGAAATTGAAGGAGGATCGCCCGCACGACCGCCTGAAGCATTATTTAGACCTACGTGGATCACACCACCCAAGAATGTACCTGTAGTCAATACAACAGTTTTCGCATCAAAGCGAATACCCATCTGAGTAACCACACCTTTTACAGTGTCGCCCTCAACGATTAAGTCGTCAGCTGCTTGTTGAAAAATATCCAAGTTCGCTTGATTTTCTAAGGTTTCACGAATCGCAGCTTTATAACGAATACGGTCAGCCTGCGCACGAGTCGCACGAACAGCCGCACCTTTACGTGAGTTTAAAATACGGAATTGAATACCACCTTTGTCGGCAGCCAATGCCATAGCACCGCCAAGCGCATCAATTTCACGTACTAAATGTGATTTACCAATACCACCAATGGCTGGGTTACAGCTCATCTGCCCTAAAGTCTCAATATTATGAGTTAAGAGTAAAGTCTGTCGACCCATACGTGCCGCAGCAAGAGCTGCCTCAGTACCCGCGTGACCGCCGCCGATAACAATGACATCGTAAACTTTAGGATAATGCATAGTGGTAAAGGAGATTAAAAAAGGATGACGGAAGATTATAGCAAAAATTCACCGATAAGTTGACTGATTAACTCGATTTTATTGTTATTGGCTACTGTTTTATTCCTATATATTTCTTTATGAACATACATACTTTGCATATTCCACATAAAAATATACATTTCTCAAGCAAATGTTACTCGAAGATTGTTGTTTTATTCTGATGATTTTTTATTCTGTTATAGATCCCATGAGAATCATAAGGACCATAAGCATGAATAAGAATATTTTGCTATCCACGGTTTTATGCGGTTTATGTTTATCACCACTTGCTGCCTCAGCCAATGATAAAGTTGAGAAAGTGTATGATGCACAGCGATATCAACAAGTCTGTAAAGGTAAAAGTCAAGGCGCTCAAGTATCATTTGCCTATCGCGGTATTATCTGGAATGGTACTTGCGAACCACAATTTTTTAGCTCTTCCAAAAATGCAAATCTGCATGGCGAAGAAGCAGAATTATTAAGCACATGTAGTGCAGATGCAAAAGCCACTACTGCAACGATTAATGGGCAAGAAATTAAAGGAAAATGTGCTTTAGGGTTCACTCCTCCTCGTCCTAAATAAACAGTTGTCGATAAAAATATCGACCAATTAACAGATCAAAAATAAAGCGGGTAAAACATCAGTTTTTACTCGCTTTTATTTATTGCTTATTTATCAAACTGAGATAAACTCAAAAACACTATAAGGATAAAAATATCAGGAAATTCCATGGATTCGGGATTATTTGCATTTTTTCTACCCATTGCTTTAGCCATTATGATGATGGGTTTGGGACTTGAACTTTCAATCAAAGACTTTTTACGCGTTGGACGCTATCCAAAAGTTATTTTCATCGCTTTATTTACTCAGCTTATTCTACTGACCAGCATTGCGTTTTTCCTGTGTAAGTTGCTTGAGTTACCCCCTTTACTCGCGGTCGGGCTCATGTTGCTTGCGGCTTCACCCGGTGGCCCCACAGCAAACCTTTATAGCTACCTATATAAAGGTGATGTTGCATTAAATATTAGCTTAACGGCCATTAACTCAGTTGTTTCGTGCTTTACATTACCTTTTATTGTCAACCTTTCCATTTTGCATTTTGTTGGTGAAAGTACCAGTATTGGCATGCCTATCGATAAGATCACCCATGTATTTCTGATTATTTTGATACCGGTATGTTTCGGTATGTTTATTCGTAACTCCTTTCCGACCATTGCATATCACATCAACAAACCGATGCGAATGTTATCTATTTTTTTATTAATTCTTATCTTTACACTCGCAGTTTTGCGCGAACAATCCAACATTATTACGTATTTTGCCAGCGTCGGCATTGCAACCTGTTTACTCTGTTTCAGTGGACTATTTTTGGGTTACTTAATTCCATTCCTCTCGGGTGTACCTGAAAAACAGGCTCGTGCGTGTACCTTTGAGATTGGTATTCATAACACCAGTATCGCCCTAACCATCGCACTGAGTGTGCTTGAAAACACCACAGTGGCGATACCTGCCGGTGTTTATTCTATTTTTATGTATTTATTGGCGACCTTATTTGGTTTTATTTTGACGCGCCGTGGCAGTCACTTGATTCAACAAGTGAAAACCTAAACTATTTTTTCTAACGCAATCACCATAAGGACTTTGGTGAAAAACCATTAAATATGCTCAAGGAGAATAAATAAGATGGATTCTGGAATTATTACGGTTCTTTTGCCATTAGCACTGGCCTTTATTATGATCGGGCTTGGGCTAGAACTTACCCCCAAAGATTTCGCACGTGTCACCAAGCACCCTAAAGCCGTGTTGATCGCATTATTTTGCCAGCTCGTGTTGCTTGTCGGTATCGCCTTTCTACTATGTAAACTGCTAGCATTACCACCACTGCTTGCTGTCGGATTGATGCTACTCGCAGCCTCACCCGGTGGTAGCACAGCTAACTTATTTAGCTATCTATTTAAAGGTGACTTGGCTTTAAATATTACCCTGACCGCCATCAACTCAGTCATTGCAGCATTAACCCTTCCATTGATCGTGAATTTTTCGATCATGCACTTCATGCAAGAAGGGCAACAAATCAGTCTACAGTTTGGAAAAATCCTCCAAGTTTTCGGCATCATTATCATCCCAGTCTGTATAGGTATGCTGCTTCGTCACTATGCACCTAAACTGACTGAGAAACTGCATAAACCACTCCGCATCTTTGCTGTGGTCTTTCTCATCTTAATTATTATCGGTGCTATTTACTCTGAACGACATAATATTGCGGCTTATCTAACCCAAGTTGGCTTAGCTACGGTTCTATTCTGTATTTTCAGCTTATGTATCGGTTATTTTGTTCCGAGACTATTCGGCATCAATAGTGCTCAGGCACGTGCTTGTGCATTTGAAATCGGGATTCATAACAGCACGTTGGCCATGACCATCGCCTTAACAGTGATGGCAAGCTCTGCAGTTGCAATGCCTGCGGCAGTATATTCAATCTTTATGTACATCTTTGCCGCTGTATTTGGTTTCGTAATTACACGTTTTGCACCGATCTCGACAACAGCTACCGAAACAATTAAAAGTTAAGGCGCTGAAAAGTTAAAAGGATGCCACATGCATCCTTTTATTTTTTGTCAATTTTGATAATCGCTAGCTGCAAGTTGCCGAGTTCCGTTACAATAGCTTTTTATAAAACTCATTTAGGTTATGTCCGTGAAGTGGTTACAAATTCATATTACTGTTGAAAAAGCTCAAGTTGATTACACTGAAACGCTGCTCAGTTCTTTAGGTGCAGTCAGTGTCACGCTAGATGATGCAGAAAATCAGGATTTACTTGAACCACTTCCAGGTGAAACACCACTTTGGAATAAAGTGATCGTTACTGGTATCTATGCACAAGAAGATGATGAAGAAATTGATGTTGCTGCATTAGAAACATTTATTAAAGCGCAACTTCCTGAAGCACCAATGCGCAGCGAATTCATTGAAGACCAAGAATGGGAACGCACATGGATGGATGCTTATGAGCCTATTCAAATTGGTGAAAAATACTGGATCGTACCAGAATGGATGGAAGCGCCAGAAGCAGACGCCGTAAACATCAAACTAGACCCAGGTCTTGCTTTTGGTACTGGTAACCATGCATCAACATTCTTATGCCTACAATGGTTAGGTAAAGTTGACCTTAAAGATAAAATCGTAATCGACTACGGTTGTGGTTCTGGTATTTTAGGTGTTGCCGCTTTACTTTTGGGTGCCAAAAAAGTTTATGCCACTGATATTGACCCACAAGCCGTTTTAGCAACACAACAAAATGCCGAATTGAATGGTGTACTGGAAAATTTGTATGTAGGCCTACCTGAAGAGTTCAACCAAGAGCTCGCTGGACAAAAAGCCGATGTATTTGTTGCCAATATTCTTGCAGGCCCTCTAATGGCCTTGGCTGCAGAATTCTCAACTTTAATTAAATCTGAGGGAGAGTTCGCACTTGCAGGTGTGATTGAAGAGCAAGTTTCTGATGTTTCTAGTGTTTATTCTGAATTTTTTGATATATTAGACGTAGAAAAACGTGACGAAACATGGTGCCGAATTTCGGGTAAACGCCAACAGTATTAAAATTTAAAATGTGTACTTATGAGCGACAAATTAACTAACTGCCCTACTTGTTTTACAACATATAAAGTAACTGTTCCGCAGCTTACTGTCGCTCAGGGCATGGTTTGTTGCCCAAAGTGCTCTACATCTTTTAATGCACTGTCTCATTTGGTGGTAGATAAAGCGTTGTCTTTTTCTACCCCTGAGCAAGAAAATGCACCGCAGAAAAACTCCAATACTATTATTAATGTCAGCGAATTTAATAATACGCTTACACCAGTGACTGTTGAAGAAACACCAACCCACCATTTATTAAAACTATTTGATCAAAAAGTCGAAAACTCTAATATCGATCTAAAAACGTATTTAAATAACTTAAATTATTTCAGCACCGAACCGATCGGCAACCTGCCTGCTGTAAATTGGGCAGAACAGGCTGAAAAAGATAAAAAACGTACACCACTGAATTATTTTATGTGGTTCTGTATTAATGCCTTCTTATTTGGTGCACTTATATTCCAATTTTTCTGGTTCAATCCACAATATTTAAAAAACAGTCCAGTGATGGGTGCTGCATTTACTGCGGTCTGTGATGTATTCAATTGTTCACGCCTAGAGGAACATTACAGTTTAATTAGTACCAAAAAAGTCAAAATTCGTAGCATTGGAAATAATGAAACACGTTTTACAGGTGAAATGATCAATTTTCATGACCGTAGCCTAGCCTTACCCAATATGAAAATTTCACTAAAAGAAAATGGTACTGAAATAGCAAACTATACGCTTTTACCTGAAGAGTATTTGGACAAAAGTCTGCATGGCATCCAACGGATCCCAAAAAGTAGTCCTTTTAAATTCCAATTTAGCCTACCAATTGCACGCAAAAGCTTCGATAATCATTCAATTGAGTTGATTCGCCCCTAATATTGGAAAAAACTATTAAAAAAGTAAAAAAAACATAAAAAAAATGCAGTTTTCTTGCTCACTTTTTCCTAGACAATGGTATGATACGCGCCACGAAAGCTTTGTGCTGCAAACTCCTCGCTAATTTTTCACAACAAATACAATCCCAACCGTGCGCTTTAATATTTATTGCGTATTGAGTAGATTTTTTGTTTGTTTTTTAGGCTGTAACAATTATTAATCTATTGTTACGCTTATTTTTCGAACAATTTTGCGAGTTGTGTCAAGCTACAAGTAATGTACAAGTTTTAGAACTCCGCATTAGGAACTAAAACGGAGTTCATTCAAGTTTATAGACCACTTTTAACAAATCACTTTACCCAAGTGATATTTGATTTTTCGGATTAATTCGCATGAATAGCAAATCTCCTATTTTTACTGCACAATCTGATGTCGCTCTTCGTATTCACGTAGATCGCGCAGTTCGCCACTACTTTGCACAATTGCAAGGCGAGCAACCATCTCAGGTATACGATATGGTGCTGGCGGAAATGGAGAAGCCTCTTCTATCTGTAGTTCTTGAATATACACGTGGTAATCAAACCCGCGCTGCTGAGATTCTCGGCTTAAACCGTGGTACTTTACGTAAAAAGTTGAAAGCTCACGGTTTAATGAGTGAATAAATGATAAAATGCTTGCGGCTTCCGCAGGCATTTTTTTTAACCTGCATTTTGCTAATTTTGTTTTAATCTGTTCCTTGAAAACTGTGACGAAGATCATGACTATTAAACGCGCTTTAATCTCTGTGTCTGACAAGACTGGAATTGTTGAATTTGCACAAGAACTTGCTGCTCTAGGGGTAGAAATTTTATCTACTGGCGGAACATACAAATTGTTGAAAGACAATAATGTTGCCGTAGTTGAAGTTTCAGAGCACACAGGTTTCCCAGAGATGATGGACGGCCGTGTAAAAACGCTACATCCGAAAATTCATGGTGGTATCTTAGCTCGTCGCGGTCTAGACGAAGCTGTGATGGCTGAACACAACATCGATGCAATCGATTTAGTTGTTGTTAACCTTTATCCTTTCGCTGCGACTGTGGCTAAACCGAACTGCTCACTTGCTGATGCTATTGAAAATATCGACATCGGTGGTCCGACTATGGTTCGTGCTGCTGCGAAAAACCATGCATCTGTAGGTATCGTAGTAAATGCATCTGACTATGGAACTGTTGTTGAAGAGTTAAAAGCTGAAGGCGCATTATCACATGCAACTCGTTTTGACCTTGCCGTTAAAGCATTTGAACATACTGCACAGTATGACGGCATGATTGCATCTTACTTAGGCGCTCGCGTAGGTAAGGAAGAAGGTCAAGCAGATAAATTTGCGCGTACTTTCAATACTCAATTGAACAAAGTTCAAGACTTACGTTACGGTGAAAACCCGCATCAATCTGCTGCTTTCTATGTAGAAGACACAGCAACTGAAGCATCTGTTTCTACTGCGAAACAACTTCAAGGTAAAGAACTCTCTTATAACAATATTGCAGACACTGACGCTGCACTTGAATGTGTGAAATCATTCGCTAAACCTGCTTGTGTAATCGTTAAGCACGCAAACCCATGTGGCGTTGCAGTTTCACTTGACGGCATTCAAGCTGCTTATGACCTTGCATACGCAACTGACCCTGAATCTGCATTCGGTGGCATCATTGCATTCAACCGTGAATTAGACGTTGCAACTGCTCAAGCCATTGTTGACCGTCAATTCGTTGAAGTGATCATTGCTCCTAGCGTTGCTGAAGGCGTGCTTGAAGTGACTGGCGCGAAGAAAAACGTACGTGTACTTGTATGCGGCGAGCTTCCTGCGATCACTGAGCGTAAAGCACAGCTTGACTACAAACGTGTAAATGGCGGTCTATTGGTTCAAGACCAAGACTTAGGCATGATCACTAAAGATGACCTTAAAGTTGTGACTAAACGTGCGCCAACTGAAGCAGAAATTGATGACTTGATCTTTGCTTGGAAAGTTGCGAAATACGTTAAATCTAACGCGATTGTTTATGCGAAAGGCCGTCAAACGATTGGTGTTGGCGCAGGTCAAATGAGCCGCGTTAACTCTGCTCGTATTGCTGCGATCAAAGCTGAACATGCTGGTTTAATAGTTGAAGGTGCGGTAATGGCATCTGACGCATTCTTCCCATTCCGTGATGGTATTGATAACGCTGCGAAAGCGGGTATCAAATGCATTATCCAACCAGGTGGTTCTATGCGTGATGAAGAGACAATTGCTGCTGCTGATGAAGCTGGTATTGCAATGGTCTTCACTGGCATGCGTCACTTCCGTCACTAAGTTGGCAACTTGATCATGACAATTAAGCACATTTTTTTGCTTAATACACTAGATTTCTAATCTTGCATAAAGTCCTCTCCTATTTTTAGGCTGAGGACTTTATGTCATTTTCGATTCATGGAGTATGAACCGATGAATATTTTAGTTTTGGGTAATGGCGGTCGTGAACATGCATTAGCCTGGAAAATCGCGCAAGATGACAAAGTCGCAAAAGTCTTTGTAGCACCGGGTAATGCGGGTTCTGCAACTGAAAATAAATGCGAAAATGTTGCGCTTAACATTTTAGACAATGCAGCGATTATCGACTTTGCAAAAAACAATGCTGTTGATTTAATCGTGGTTGGTCCAGAAGCACCGCTTGTCAATGGTGTAGTCGATGCTTGCCGTGAAGCGGGTGTAAAAATTTGGGGTCCAACTCAATTTGCAGCACAGCTTGAAGGCTCTAAAGCATTTGCTAAGCATTTCTTAAAACGCCACAACATTCCAACTGCTTTCTATGATGTATTTACAGAAGTAGATGCAGCAAAAGCATTTGTTGAAAAAAATGGTGCACCAATCGTTATCAAGGCAGATGGCCTTGCTGCGGGTAAAGGCGTAATTGTTGCCATGACCAATCAAGAAGCATTTGATGCGATTGATGACATGCTTGCAGGCAACAAATTTGGCGATGCTGGCTCACGTGTAGTAATCGAAGAATTCCTTGCAGGTGAAGAAGCATCTTTCATTTGTATGATTGATGGCGACAACATCTTGCCGATGGCGACTTCTCAAGATCACAAACGTATCTTTGAAGGCGACCAAGGTCCAAATACGGGCGGTATGGGTGCTTACTCTCCTGCTCCTGTGGTGACGGCTGACGTATTTGAAAAAACCATGAATGAAGTGATGCGTCCTACCGTTGAAGGTATGAAAAAAGACGGTCATGTTTATACAGGTTTCTTATACGCAGGTTTGATGATTGATGAACAAGGTCAACCAAAAGTGATCGAGTTCAACTGTCGTTTTGGCGACCCTGAAACTCAACCAATTATGATGCGTTTAAAATCATCTCTAGTTGATTTGGTTGAAGCTGGTATTGCAGGTAACTTACCAAAAGAAGCAGATTGGGATGAGCGTAAGACTGTAGGTATCGTACTTGCGTCACGTGGCTACCCAGAAACGTCTAGCAATGGCGATGTAATTTCAGGTTTAGACACTGAAATGGCTGATGCGAAAGTATTCCATGCAGGGACTAAAGCACTTGAAAATGGTGATATTGTGACTGCTGGTGGTCGTGTGCTTTGTGTGACTGCGCTAGGCAACACCATTGGCGAAGCTCAAGCGAAAGCATTAGAGCTGTGCCAAAAAGTAACGTTTGACGGCGTTCAATACCGTAAAGATATTGGTTACCGCGCAATTGCACGTGAAAATGCTTAATCATTAATTTAATTAAGTAAAAAAACCCCGCTTATTGCGGGGTTTTTTAACAATATAAGTTCTAAGCACTAGGCTTATGCTGAGGACTGCCTTTCCATTTAAAAGCGTTTAAAACTTCTGTCAAAATACTTTGCAAATGATTCATCGATTCAGGTGATACATCTACTTCACCATAATGACCATCTGCCATAGTTGATCCATACTTAGAGCCATTTAAACAATTTAATATTAATGCACCTTGTTGAGCATTAATAAAACTATTCTCAACAGGCTTTAAATCCAAAGGCTTATTATATGCTCCCAATCCCCTTGATCTATCTTCGAGATGCTGGGCGGTATTCCTAACATCACGTAAATCAGGAAAAAATTCTGACATTTTCAAATACGCAGTTTTCAGCTCCGTTGGAACATCTTTATTATTTGATAAAACTTTAAGAAATTTATCAAAAGTATCCAAAGCATATAAAAATGCTCGTGCATATATAAATGCTAAATTATGATTAAACTCCCTAGGTATATGACCTTGACTCCATTTTTCTCTTTTAAAAATAATTTCCGTTTTTAAATTAATCTCTTCCATATAATCCCAATGATTCTTACCCTCTTGTAAAATCTCTACTTCAATCTCCTTCCTTATTTCACTTCTTCTATTATTTTCTCGAAGCCAATCATCTTTAGAAGTTGATTCTTGGTGAACCATTGAATGGAACAGATTTAAAGCTAAATTTGCCTCAAAAAATTGCGCTTCTAACGAACGAAGCTGATTTTCAATCGCCCAACTCCATTCACGATCTTCATAATCAAGCCAAGTCCCAGGTATAATTATTTCAAAAATATACATCACATCTACTCACGGTCTTTTTATAATAAGAATAAGGAAATTATAGTATTACATATATGATACAACTCCCAACCCCTCGCCTTATCCTCCGCCAATGGCAAGACTTCGACATTGCTCCATTCACCCAAATGTGTGCAGATGACGATGTCATGCGCTATTTTCCTAAAAAACTCGATGCTTCTGAAGCTACTGCCTTTATACAACGCATACGTGATGCAATCGAAACACGCGGCTGGGGCTTATATGCTGTCGAGCTTAAAGCTACAGGTGAATTTATTGGCTTTATCGGCTTACACATACACCCACCTGAGTTTGAAATAGCCGATGCACCTGAAATTGGCTGGCGGCTACTGCCGCAATATTGGCATCAAGGTTATGCTACTGAAGGTGCGAAAGCAGTTCTCAAACATGCTTTTCGAAATCTAAGACTTGAGAAAGTCATTTCATTTACAGCGTGTTTAAATAAACCATCCGAACATGTTATGCAAAAAATTGGTATGCAAAAAGTCCGTGAGTTTAATCATCCACTTGTACCACTAGAGCATCACTTAAATAAACACGTGCTGTATGAAATACAACGTAGTGATTATTGCACATTCCATTTTGCTAATTGAATATTTATTCACAGCAAAACCAAAGCACATTAACTCTGCCAAACAGTGGTTATAGGTGATGTTAAATTCTTTAATTTTAGTAACTACAGGATTTCGTATAAGAAAGCTAATTCATTCATTAAATCATATAAAAAACCCCGCTAAATGCGGGGTTTAAACTCTAAACATATCAATTACTATGGCTTTGGAAGTAAAAATCATAAGTCACAATGCTAAAGCAACTCCAACCTGTTTAAGCATGCTTAATCAAAATGGCATACATAATCAACGACATCAGTACATTGCACTTTAAAAATAGAATCTTGTGGAACAATAAAGCTTTCGCCAGAAGTATATTGAACAAACTCGACCTGGTCCCCAATTTGCACAACACACTACCCCGATGTGATTTCAACACGTTCTTTCACATGCACCTCAAACGTCATAGGTTGTTCTGATATCAAAAATACAGCGATAGTTTTTTGGCTATCATCTTCCATTTTTTAAACATGGCTCACCGATATACCACCATAATGAACCGTAGGCTTTTTTACAAATGAGACGAAATCAAACTGATTTAACATAGCGTGCCGCACATAGCAATTTATTATGATCAATTATTAATCAGCCTATCTTAAACTGCTGTAGCGGATTCAATCTTCCTCAGATTTAGATCTATGATTTTGAAAAACCATGAATCAGAGTTGAACTTCAAATATATCAATAAAGATTTCAATGCAGATTAGATTGAAGCTCTCCGTTATTTTCACATATGAATGTTACAAATTTTGTGTATGACAGGACTTATTTCATTTTTATCATTTTTTCAGCAATACATTTTAAAATTTGTTATATAGACCTAAACTTATATAAATGATGTACTTAAATAGTTTAATTATAAATAATATATTGTTTTTACTTATTAAATTATTTAATTAAACATATTCCATATACATTTTTGCTGCTAAGCATAACTTTTTAAATCACTATATTGAATAATAAAAAATTGATATGATGCCTAGCGAAATATAGAGATTCGCTTTATTAAATCTTTTGTTTACAGCAGCTTGCAATGGCTATCTTTTCCCATTTGGAAATAGAATCAGATCTAATTGTATAAGTCTGTGTAGCATTTTAAATTATTAAGCATCTATCAGCCTGTCTGATAAAAGACTTAAGTAAATCTCTCCATAATATGATTTGTGAATTTATTAATTTTATAAATTTACTCGGGTGAATATATGAAAAAGCTCCTAGGATTAGTTCTCGGTTTATCTGTGGGCCTTTCAGGCTGTGGTAAACAAGAAGCTCCTGCAACTGACGCCGCACAACAAAAAGACACTGCAGAAGTGCAAACTGTTACCATGGCTTCGACTGGTTCAGATGCTGATATTTGGCGCTATATTGCTACGCTTCCTGAAACCAAAGAAGCTGGCATTAAACTTGAAGTGAAAAACTTTACTGACTATGTGTCTATGAACACTGCTGTAGCGAACAAAGAAATTGATGTTAATGCATTCCAGTCATATGCCTATATGGTTGCGTTTAATGACAACAATAAAGATAAAATCGCACCGCTTTCGACTACTTATTTAGAGCCAATGGGTATCTATTCAAGCAAAGTCAAAAAACTTGAAGAGTTCAAAACAGGTGCAACAATCGCGATTCCAAATGATGGCGCAAACGAATCACGTGCATTGTTGCTACTTCAATCTGCTGGCTTAATCAAACTTAAAGCTGATTTTGACGATGTAAAAGGCACACCTGCTGACATAACTGAAAATGCGAAAAAAATCGTAATCAAACCAATTCAAATGGCGACTGCGGTTCGTGTTAAAGACGAAGTTGATGCGATTGTTTTGGGTAATACCCTTGCAATGGAAGGTGGTTTAAACGTACTGAAAGATGCGGTTTACTATGAGCCAATCGATCAAAGTACAAAAATGAACGTGAACATTCTTGCTGTTGCTGCTGACCGTCAAAATGACCCAGTACTACAAAAAGTAGGCGCGCTTTACCACACTCCAGCAGTTAAAGCTTACATCGATGAACATTTTGGTGGTACTAAAATTGATGTAAACAAACCAACTAGCTACCTCACTGAAGCAAAATAGTAATATAATTTCTTCAAATAAACAGGCAAAGTTTACTTTGCCTGTTTTT
Source organism: Acinetobacter sp. YH12086 (assembly GCF_013419345.1). NCBI lineage: Bacteria > Pseudomonadati > Pseudomonadota > Gammaproteobacteria > Moraxellales > Moraxellaceae > Acinetobacter > Acinetobacter sp. YH12086. The sequence continues at coordinate 245,656 of NZ_VPAF01000001.1, read as the reverse complement.
TCATTTCTGAACCTTTTTTGACGCTATGATCCAATTTAAAAATATCTCCAAGCATTTTGAGCTAAAAGGCCAAACCGTTACAGCACTGGATCAGATTAATCTGGACATTCCAGATGGCTGTATTTTCGGTCTAATTGGCTACAGTGGTGCAGGCAAAAGTACCTTAATCCGTTTAATTAATTTGCTAGAACGTCCTAGTGAAGGGCAAATTATTATTCATGATAAAGACTTTACTGCTTTAAATTCGGCAGAGCTACGTCAAGAAAGAACCAATATTGGCATGATCTTCCAGCACTTCAATTTACTGCAAACCAAAACAGTTGCAGAAAATATTGAAATGCCGCTTAAACTTTTAGGTGTGTCTAAAGCTGAACGCCAAAAACGTTTAAAAGAGTTGCTCGAATTTATTGACCTAAAACATAAGAAAAATGCCTATCCGGATGAGCTCTCTGGTGGCCAAAAACAACGTGTCGGGATTGCCCGTGCGCTTGTCAATCATCCTAAAATTTTACTGTGTGATGAAGCAACATCTGCTCTCGATCCGCAAACCACCAAGTCGGTATTGGCGTTATTAAAGAAAATCAATCAAGAACAAGGCATTACTATTGTGATGGTCACCCATGAAATGGATGTGATTGAATCTGTTTGTGATTATGTTGCGGTGATGGAACAAGGGAAAATCATCGAACATGGCTCAACCTTAGAGATTTTTAGTCAGCCAAAACACAATACAACCAAAAACTTTATTCAAACTGTTTTGCAGCAACAGCTCCCTGTTAATATTTTAAATAATCTAGAAAATCAAAACCATAACAGTATTTATTGTTTAAAATTTCTGGGCAGTTCGGCACAAGAAACTGTCATTCAGGCGGTAATTAAACAGTTTGATATTAGCCTGAATATTTTGTTTGCCAATATGACTGAAATTAATGGTGCGGTAATTGGGCAAATGTTCGTTCAGCTATTAGGTGATGCAGCATTGATTCAACAAGCGTTGGAGTTCTTAGAGCAACATGGCGTTGAAGTCACTCAAGCAGGAGTTCAGCAATGAGAGATTTAATTGTTCAATGGCTGACTCAAATTACCGCACCCTTTTGGAAAAGTTCTTTGTCTATGGATCAGTTCGTCACTGCCCTACAAGAAACTTTTCATATGGTGTTCTTTGCCATGCTCTTTGGCTGTATTTGGGGTTTTATCCAGGCCGTGATTTTATATGTCTCACGTCCACAAGGCATTTTGCCTAACCGTGTCATCTACCATGGTTTGAACCCGATTGTGAATGCGCTGCGTTCATTACCATTTATTATCCTCTTGATTGCTGTCATTCCTTTGACCAAAGTCATTGTAGGGACATCGATCGGGACTTGGGCTGCAATTGTTCCCCTCACAATCTATGTTGGTCCGTACATTGGTCGTCTGATTGAAACATCATTGCTTGAAGTGAATGACGGCATCATTGAGTCTGCTCAAGCGATGGGTGCATCTCCGCTGCAAATCATTACTAAATTTGTTCTGCCAGAGTCTCGTAGCTCTTTAATTTTAAACTTAACGACTGCAACCATTAGCTTGATTGGCGCAACAGCTATGGCGGGTGCAGTAGGTGCAGGCGGTATCGGTGACCTTGCTATTTCTTATGGTTATCAACGTTTTGATAGTAGCGTGGTCATCATGACCGTCATTATATTGTTGATTTTGGTACAAATTGTTCAAAGTCTGGGAGACTGGTTATCGAAGTTACGTTGAGTCATCACGATTTATATTATAAGCTCTCTTCGGAGGGCTTTTTAGTATTTAAGATTTGGTTTTTTTAAGCTGTACTTAAACCAAATTTTTTTTTTAGTTTTAAATTATTTTGACGGCAAATTAGTAACACCATAAAATTTAAAATGTAACCTTCAATATTACGTTTACAAAAACTTGAATGAGTACAAAATATCAAAAGAACAGGATTTTATATTCCCCATGGAAACTACACTGACAGCACAAATTTTCCGCTTAAATTTTTTTCACAACGGTGATATTGATCACTTCAGCTGCATCTGCATCCATTGCTGATTATGACTATGTCACTAGTATTAAGGTAAATGATGTTGACTTAGCCTTACCCTTGCCTGCATCAAAAGCAAATGCATTAATCAGCAAAAATCCAGTAAAGCTTAAAATTTGAATATTCAGAATGTACCGGCAATACTGAATTTCATATCACATCAAAAGGTAAATTTCTAAAATTTGAAATTTATGCTGAGGACAATCCTCAAGTTAAACATGATTCATTCTCTAAAAATAAAAGCAGCTTCGTCCAACTTGGACAGACCAAAGGGGATGTTTGGATGGAATGGGATAAATCCACTCAAATACGCGATAAAATTCAAATTGGGTCGAAACATCTGATAAGCCAATATGACTATCAACAATTTGTAAAAGACTTTATCAAAAGTGCAAAATTAGCCAATCCAAATGAAGTTACTTACGTAATTTTACTCTCACCGACTCATGCAAAATCCGTGCTGAAAGAGCTGCATAACTATGATTTACCCAATATTGGCAATCTAGCCTTCAACTTTAAAAATAGCAAATTAACTGCCTTTTCAGTTAATCAAGGTATTGCTTGCTAAATGGTGATTGTCATACAGCGTTTATTGCTTAAACAGTGAATTTATAAATCTGCATAAAGCCATGCAATAAACGCAAGTTTGAACTCAGAGCATGCTAAAATCAGCAGCTGTTTTCGCAGGGACTCATCTATGCACTTTGTACATCTTGGTATTTTTACAGAATTTTCCATTACTGAATCTATTGTACGTATACCTGATCTTGTAAAAGCTGCAGCTGCAGATGAAATGCCCGCTCTGGCCATTACTGACCTTTCAAATCTACATGCTGCTGTAAAATTCTATAAAAAGTGCTTAGATAAAGGCATTAAACCCATATTTGGTTCAACCATTCGTTTGAATGATGCTGAACACAAAGCTACTCTTCTAGCGATGACCAATAAAGGTTGGCGCAGTCTAACAGAGTTGGTTTCTGAAGGTTATATTTCAGGTCAACAGCTTGATATTCCTTGCGTAAAAAAAGATTGGATTTTAAATCAACACCAAGACTTGATTGTTTTACTGGGTATGCAAAGTGATGTCGGCAAAATGCTTTGCTCTTCCAACCCGCAAAAAGCTGAACCACTGTTAGCTGAATGGGTCGAAAAATTTGGCAATCGTGTTTATCTAGCGATTACACGAACTGAGCGCTCGGGTGAAGAAGACTTTATTCACGAAGCAGTAAAACTTGCGAAGAAATTTAACATTGGTGTGGTTGCTCATAACGATGTGCATTTTATACGTAAAGAAGATTTCGAGGCACATGAAGCACGCGTTTGTATTGCCGATGGCTATGTCCTCGGTGACAATCGTCGCCCTAAAAATTACAGTCCTGAACAGTATTTTAAAACTGCCGAGGAAATGACGGAGCTGTTTGCAGACATTCCAACGGCTATAGAAAATACCTATCACATTGCGCGACGCTGTAATGTGTCATTACGTTTAGGCTTCCATGACCTTCCCGATTATCCAATTCCTGAAGGTCATACAATTGACACCTATTTTGAACATTTATCAAAAGAAGGTTTAGAAGAACGTTTAGCGCATTTGTACCCTGTCGAACAACGTGGTGACGACTGGCCAGAAATTCGTAAGCCTTATGATGAACGTTTGGCTTATGAAGTCGGGATCATCCTGACCATGCAATTCCCAGGTTATTTCCTAATTGTCATGGACTTTATTCAATGGTCTAAAGGTAATGGCGTGCCTGTTGGTCCAGGCCGTGGTTCGGGTGCAGGTTCCTTGGTTGCCTATAGTTTAAAAATTACTGACCTAGACCCACTACGTTATGACCTACTGTTCGAACGTTTCTTAAACCCTGAACGTGTATCAATGCCCGACTTTGATGTCGATTTCTGTATTGCAGGTCGTGACCGTGTTATTGACTATGTTGCACGCACCTATGGTCGAGATGCGGTCTCTCAAATTGCAACTTTCGGTACCATGGCGGCAAAAGGTGCAATTCGTGACGTAGCCCGTGTCTTGGGTAAATCTTATGGTTTGGCTGACCGTATTTCTAAAATGATTCCGACCAAGCCTTTAGGTTTAAGTTTGGAAGAATCCATTGAGGCCGAACCACAGCTAAAAGATATTGTCACCAACCCATCAAATCCTGATAACGACGATGCAGCCGAAATTTGGGAAATGGCACTTAAACTTGAAGGCATTACCCGTAATACAGGTAAACACGCCGGTGGTGTGGTAATTGCACCAACCAAGTTAACCGACTATTCCGCTGTACTGTGTGATGCAGATGGAACTAACCGTGTAGCCCAATTCGATAAAGACGATGTGGAAGCTGCAGGTCTAGTTAAATTCGACTTCTTGGGCTTACGTAACTTAACGGTAATTGAAGATGCCATTAAGCACATTAATGCCCGTCCAGATATCACTACACCTGTCGACATTTCCTTGATTCCTTTGGATGACAAACCTGCCTATGCTGTGTTCGCAGATGCAAATACCACAGCGGTCTTCCAGTTTGAATCCGTCGGCATGAAAAAAATGCTGAAAGAGGCACGTCCAAGTAAGTTCGAAGAAATTATTGCTTTCGTGTCTTTATATCGTCCAGGCCCCATGGATCTGATTCCTGACTTTATTTACCGAATGCATGGTGGCGAGTTTGAATACTTACATCCATTACTAGAAAGTGTCCTTGAACCGACATACGGCATTATGGTGTATCAGGAACAGGTAATGCAGGCAGCGCAGTTCTGTGCTGGCTATAGCTTGGGTGGCGCGGATTTACTTCGTCGTGCCATGGGTAAAAAGAAAGTCGAAGAAATGATTAAGCACCGTCAGATCTTTACTGAAGGTGCTGCAACCAAAGGTATTGATGCAGATACGGCCAACCATATCTTCGATTATATGGAAAAATTCGCAGGCTATGGTTTTAACAAATCCCATGCCGCAGCCTACGCCCTTGTTGCATATCAAACCGCTTGGTTAAAAGCACATTTCCCTGCTGAATTTATGTCAGCAGTGATGACCTCGGAAATGCAGAACACGGACAACGTGGTGTTCTTGATCGATGACTGTCGTATTAATGGTCTTGAAGTCTTACCACCTTCGGTCAATATGTCTTTATATAATTTCCATGCCAGCGATCCAAAAACCATCGTCTATGGTTTAGGTGCGATCAAGGGTGTCGGTGAAGCTGCCATGCAGTCTGTGATTGACTCACGTATCCAAGATGGCCCATATAAAGATCTGTTTGACTTCTGCCATCGTATTGACCTTAAAAAAATCAATAAGCGCACGCTTGAAGCATTGATTCGTGGTGGCGCATTGGATTGTTTAGGATTAGAACGCGCTGACTTGATGGCGCAATTGCCAGAAGCTGTACAAGCGGCTGACCAAGCCCGTACAAACCGCGAAACGGGGATGATGGATTTATTTGGTGAAGTTGAAGAAGTTCAACGTAAACCTTCTAAACCTGTTAAACCGTGGTCAGATGAAGTTCGCCTTAAAGGTGAAAAAGATACTCTTGGGCTTTATCTAACAGGTCATCCGATCGATGTGTATCGATCAGAGCTAAAAGCCTTTATTTCACAGCGCATTAATGAGCTTACGCCTACACGACGTGGTGTCACTACAGTATTTGCAGGCCTCGTCGTCGATATTGCCAACTTCCCGAACCGCATGATGGTGACGCTCGATGATGGTACTGCACGTATAGAAGTGTCTGCGAATCACGAACGTTTTAACCGCTTCAAAGATGTGATTCAAAACGAAAAAGTGGTGGTCATTGAAGGTGAAATTTACGAACGTGAAGGTTTTGATCGGCCAATGGGTCGCTTAACTAAAGCCTTCAGTTTGAATGAAATCCGTCAAAAACGTGCCAATGCCATTCAAATTAAATTAACACCTGAACATTTTAGTAAAACGCTATCACGCGACATCCAAAATATTTTACTGCCTTTTTGCAATGTCGATATGTGTACGCATATCCCTGTGCAGTTATATATAGACTATCCATATGCGACGGCCGACATTCATTTGGGCTTAAACTGGAAAGTTGCCCCACTAGATGAATTACTGTCTAAGCTGCGTGACTACTTCGGCAAAGAATCTTTGCATGTCGAATATCATGTCAAATCCAAAGCTGCCAAAGCGGTAAGTTATGAACAAGCCTCTATTCCTGCGCAGGTTCCGCCACCGCCAGATGGGATGAGCATGGATGATGCCATGGATTTATACCAAGCAGAAGCCAATCAATTTTCTTAAAGTTTAAACGCTGTTTGAACTGCTTTTTTAAATAAACATATTGGAAATATCATGAATCAAACTGACAATGCTGCGGTTTCAGCACATCTCTCCCATGTGCGTATTGTCATGGTGAATACAACATTACCCGCAAATATTGGTAGTGCATTACGTGCCATGAAAACCATGGGACTTTCAAAGTTGGTCTTAGTTGCACCGAAGACTTACCCGCATCCGGACATTAATGCTTTGGCTGCCGGTGCTGTCGATTTAATTGATCAAATTGAAATCGTTGAATCACTAGAAGATGCCATTAAAGATTGTCATATTGTCTTTGGTACTAGTGCGCGTAGTCGTACCATCCCATGGCCATTACTTGATGCTCGCCCTGCTGCTGAAATGTCTCTCAAAGCAGTCTGTGAACAACAACAAGAAATTGCCGTGGTGTTTGGCCGTGAAGACCGTGGTTTGACCAATGAAGAATTGGCAATGGCCAATTATCACGTCACTATTCCAGTAAATACTGAATATGGCGTATTGAACGTTGCCCAAGCGATTCAAGTCATTTGCTATGAAATGCGCATGGCCGCCCTTGCACATACTGAGTTAACTGCAAACCCTGATGCCAAGATGCATGTGACAGATGACATCGATATGGAATGGGATGAACCTTTGGTGACCCATGAAATGATGGAACAGTTCTACCCGCATATTGAAAAAATGCTGGCAGAGATTGAATTTATGGATCCAAAAAATCCAAGATTATTACCTTTACGCTTGCGTCGCCTATTTGGACGTATACAATTAGATCGTATGGAATACCACTTATTACGTGGCATCTTTAGCCGAGTACAGGCTTTAAATAACGGAACATGGAAAAAATCTACAGACAATGAGGATCAATCTAATGCTTAAGCAGCTCAAAGAAGATATACAGGCTGTATTCGCGCGCGATCCTGCTGCACGAAATACACTCGAAGTCTTAACGACTTATCCAGGAATTCATGCCTTGATCATGCATCGTATGGCACATGAACTTTGGAAAAAAGAGTGTAAAGGCTCAGCCCGCTTATTGTCTTCTTTTAGCCGCTTTGCCACAGGCATTGAGATTCATCCGGGTGCGAAAATCGGTCGTCGTTTCTTCATTGACCACGGTATGGGTGTGGTGATTGGTGAAACAGCTGAAATTGGTGATGATGTCACCCTCTACCATGGTGTGACCTTAGGTGGCACGACTTGGAACAAAGGCAAACGTCACCCAACTTTGGAAGATGGTGTAGTGGTTGGCGCTGGTGCAAAGATCTTGGGCCCATTTACGGTGGGTAAAAATGCCAAAGTCGGTTCAAATGCCGTCGTGACTAAGGAAGTTCCTGCAAATACTACTGCTGTGGGCAATCCAGCACGCTTTATCACCAAAGATAAACCAAAAGATGAAGCGGAAACACGTCGTCGCGACTATGCAGAAAGTATTGGTTTCCAGCCTTATGCTGCAACCCAAGACCAAACTGACCCGATGTTAGAAGGTATGCGTGTATTGTTAGATCGTATTCAGCACAATGAAAAACGTATGAATAATTTGTGTCAGCGTTTGTCTCTCCTTGACCCAACGTTCAAAAAGCAACAGCTTAATGAACAACCTTTTAGTCAGGAAGAACTTAAAATCATTGAAGATGTGCGCCGCGAATGCGAAGCGCAAAGTTCACAATCTAAAGCTTAACCAAAAGCAATCAGAATAAGTTGCCTTTAACTTGCATGTTGTTCAGAGTTTTTTTAGACTGACCAACATGCTTTTTTTTATAAAATAAATTTAATGGATGAATCATATGACGCTTAAGCCCTTGGCAGTTGCTTGTATTGCTTTAACCCTTGCCGCTTGTGGAAGCGCCCCAACTAAGAATAATGCACCTAAAGATGCCATGATTTTTGTAGAGCCTGAACTGACTCCACCTTTCTACGCACTCAACCCATTTAACTACGATGCACCACCTCCTTTTGAATTAAATTTACAAAAAGCTGCAGCACAGCCTGTGACTAAGATGGTGGTAACTAGCCCAACCGACCCATCTAAGCAATTAACTCTTGAAGAAAACCGCCTGATTATCCCCACTGTTGACAGCAAAGAACGTTCGATGAAATTTGCTGCTTTAGCAGGTGACAATGAAATCGACATTACTGAAATTGATGATTTCTTACAGCTTGTTGAAGGTAAAGCACGTCACTATCCACCACGTTTTGTTCAACGCCAAGAACGCAAAGGGTTTGAGCTTAAACTCAAGGAAGTTACGCAAAAATTAGATACGCTTGCGTCTAAAGACAACGCTTCTTTTGATATTTTAGTTCGTGCATTTAAAGCCAGTGTGATGGCACGTAACCTTGATTTGGGTTCTGTGTACACAACTAAATCATTAACTTACGCACAACGTATTTTAAAAATCAACCAAGATGATGCAGAAGCAAACTTCTGGTTCGGTTTTGGTTTATCTGAAGGTGGTGGTCAACGTGAAGCGATTCCATACTTAGACAAAGCAATGAAAGCCGGTGTTCAAGAAGCGTATCTTTCTGCAGCAAATAACTATATTGCCATGGAACAAAAAAAGAACGCCATTCAGGTTTTAAAGAACTATAAAGTTAAATATCCACAAGAAGCAGAAGTTGCTGATCGTTTAATTCAAGAAATTGAAAAGCAAGGTCGCTGGAATGTTTGGCAAGTTTTAAATCCACCTAAAGCTGCGTCTTAAATCTGACGATTTAGAAAATTCTTTTGAAAAAAGACCGTTTTAACGGTCTTTTTTCATTTAAGGTGAATTGAAAATCCTGATAATTATCGTATGATTTGAAAATACTTAACCTTATGTGCGGCCTCTTTATGCAGCAAAATATTAAAAAAATACTGCTCCTTGGAATCATAAGTACAAGCGTACTGAGTGGATGTCAGGTCGTCAGTGTCAAAAATCAAAAACTCAATGTTTCGATTGCCAATGAACGTGAAAGTATTATTTCTCGAAATAAACTTAGCGAAGCCAGTTTAAATGTCTTGTCGATGACAGGTCGGGAAGCCAAAGCCTGCACAGAAGACCCGAAAGCCTGTGTTGATGAGTTACAACAAATTCCTCAGATTCAAGATGAACAATTACTTTCTACAGCAAGTGAATTATATTTAGCTAAAGCTATAGAATATGAATCTTCTTCAGCCTGCAAGTTAGGTGTGCTCAGTAGTCACAAATCTGAAGAAAAACAAAAAATTGAACAAGACACTTATAATAAGTGTTTAGATCAACAATTGATACTACTCGATAAAAGTATTCGCTATAGCTATGCGTACATGTTTAAAACCAAACGTGCGCCTGCTGATCGTATTTTTGATAACCGTCAAGTTCAAATCCGTGATTTCTATAATCAAGGGATTGCCAAATTGGTTAGCAGCTATGCACTACGTTATAAGCCGCAAGAAGTCACCCAACAGATTAAAGTCGGACAAACCACCTATCACATAGACTTCAGCCACTACCCAGAACTCAAAAATCGTAAAATTGAACAATTGATGTCAACCTATAACCTCAACTTCTCAGGTTTACGTTCAATTACCCGCCGAGATGGTTTTGGCTCCGAATTTCTTGTAGTTTTACCCGAAGAACATACGATTGAAACAGGCAAAGCAAAATATATTATCAACCCGATTGATTTTAAATATCCGTCTGGTTCAAACCCTAATATCCATCAAGCGCGCTATTTAGCTGCAACCTTAACGGCTGAACCACTAAGCGCTACAACTACAGTTGATCAAATTTTGAATCAACATGAGTTTCAAATTAAAGCTTACGACCCGTATAAGTATGAACAGGTCAATATTGCCAATAAAAACTATGCGCTTGCTGCCAATTTTTCTGCTCCATATGGTCTTTGGTTAGCACAAAATAACTTGGGTAAGGCAGCTTATTTATCACTGATTGACCGAGATGAAAAACTGACGATGCCGCATCTCTACATGCTTGAACCATATAATCCTGACAAGAAAGTTATCGTCTTGGTACATGGCCTTGCTAGCAGCCCTGAAGCATGGATTCGTCTGACTAACGATATTATGGGCGATTCAGTGCTACGTGAACATTATCAAGTGTGGCAAGTCTTCTATTCAACTAATATGCCGATTATTGAAAGCCGCTTCCAAATTTATTCCATTTTGACTCAGACCTTTAGCAAAGTAGACGCCAATGCCGCAGCTAAAAAAGATGCTGTTCTAGTCGGTCATAGTATGGGCGGCATTATTGCACGACTACTGGTCAGCCAAGCCGATACCACGCAAGCAGCTTTGAAAATGATGAATTCACGTCAATTAAATCAGTACCGAAATATTCCAGTAGTGAAGCAACGTATGGTGATTGATGATATTCCTAATTTCAGCCGTGCAATTTTTTTGGCTGCACCTCATCGTGGTACAGAATATGCAGATCGCTGGTTTACCAAAGCCGCTCGAAAAATTATTAAACTCCCAGGAGCTTTTTTATCGGCCATGGGTGATGTGTTAACTCAAGAAGAAGACCTGAAAGATTTATTTCGTGAAATTGACCATGGCTTGATCCAAAATGGACCAAGTGACTTAAGTCATCAATCAAAATTTATCGCGCTCACTGAAGATATTCAGCCACGTAAGGGTTTGAAGTTTCATTCAATTATGGGAAATAACACCAACAGTCAAGATAAAAATATTATGACGGATGATATTGTACCATACACTAGTGCTCATCTAGAGGGTGCTGTTTCAGAAAAAATCATTAAAGGGGGTCATTCGATTCAAGAAACCCCTGAAGCTGTACTCGAACTACGCCGTATATTACGTTTGCATTTGATTGAACTTGGCCTCTATAAACCATAAGGCAATACAGCATTTAAATCGATCTACATATTTTAAAACCGATCTCAGGATCGGTTTTTTTTATTTCTGCATTTACTTGAATATGCCATTATTCAGGTAATTACTATATAAGCTTTTTTTTAATTATTTTAAAACTCAAAGGCACTCGTTAAACTTTACATAAACCTTATATTGGAGATAAATTATTGTAAAATAAATTCAAAATATTGTGCGATTTTCCTTATTATTTTATGCGCATATCGAATTATGAAATTTTAAGGCTTAAAGTCACTTCATCTGGATGAAATTGGGGGTTAAATCATAACTATATAAAATTAAGTATATTTTACGTCAAGTTTATAATCCATTTATCAACCGCTCTACCGTGAGGTTTTGTCTCAAATCACCAATCGAAATGGTGAGTTAGCTGCACACTATGGCAGCAAAGAGTTTTTACTACTCTTTAGGGTGTTAACTGAAGCTGAAAATTGAACCTTTGGCAGCCAATTTATTACGCAGAATTTAATCACTCGAACTTCCACATCCAGCCAGCCATATGTCTAAATTTGTGACGATTAGCATCGGTACGGCAACAATCATTCCATCTGAATCTGATCAAATTCAAAAATTTATATTGGCTGCCGATCGTGCACTTTACCTTGCAAAAGGCAGCGGTCGCAACCAATATCGATTAGCTCAGGCTGAAGCGCAGCTTGATGTTTGAGTCAGTTAATCGCATTGTTAATTTATCCATTGTTGAATTTACACACAGACTTTTTTAGCGTTTATAAATAATATTTTGACTGCTTTTTTTACATGCAGACAAACCTTTTCTGGCATTTTCCTGTCACTTTTTTTGCTAGAATCAGCAACACGATTTGTTAACGTACACCTGTGGTTTTGAACGAAGAGACAATATAAATATAAGGACTTTTTCTAAATCCAATTTTCATCAAAACAGTGTTTTTCGTTTAGCAGCGCACAAATTTTTATTTTAAGGTATTTCGTTTCATGCAAGCTGATAATTCCAAAGTTGACCTTTCAACGCTGACCCCAATGATGCAACAGTACATGTCAGTCAAAATGCAAAATCCGCATTCACTGATGTTTTATCGGATGGGTGATTTTTATGAGCTCTTTTTTGAAGATGCGCATAAAGCAGCAAAACTTTTAGGAATTACACTAACACATCGTGGTAAAGCCAATGGTGAGCCTATTCCTATGGCGGGAGTCCCGTACCATGCAGCTGAAGGCTACTTAGCCCGCCTTGTAAAAAAAGGTGAAACGGTGGTGATCTGCGAGCAAATTGGTGAGGTAACAGGTAAAGGTCCAGTTGAGCGCGGCATTGTTCGTATCATTACCCCGGGGACATTAACGGATGATGCACTAATTGCCTCTCATCAAAGTTCAAATTTAGTCGCGATCTGCTTACAACAAAATCAGATCGGGATTGCTTTACTAGACCTCAGTGCAGGTATTTTCAAAGTTCAGCAAATGGACTATCAGCTGGAACAATTAGCAATCGAACTTTCACGTTTAATGCCGAGCGAAATTTTGATTGATGAAGATCTTATTGATCCGAATATTGTCGAGCAAATTAAACGTCAATTAGACTGCCCTGTCACTAAACGTCCAAACGTCGACTTCAATTTAAATAACGCACAAAAAACGCTGTGTGACCAATTTGCAGTTGCCACACTTTCAGGTTTTGGTATTGACCATTTACCTTTGGCGAAAGCTGCCGCAGCGGCTTTGATTCACTATGCAAAAGTGACTCAAAAAACTGCTTTACCCCATATTCGCAGCATTCAACTCGAACAAAGTAGTGATTTTGTCGCGCTCGACCCCGTCACTCGTCGTAACTTAGAACTGATTGATCCCCTATTTGAACATGGTACTTCCCTGTTCCAACTAATCAATGATTGCCAAACTGCGATGGGTGGCCGTCTATTAAGTCGTACCTTAATGCAGCCTTTACGAGATACCGCTTTATTGGATGCACGTTTAGATGCATCACAAGCGATGCTGCAAGGCTATCATGAGTCTCCGATCCGCTTAGTTCTCAAAGAAATTGGTGATATTGAACGTGTGCTATCTCGTGTAGCTCTCGGCAGTGCTCGTCCACGAGACCTAGTTCAGTTACGTCAAACTTGTGCACAAATTCCCTATCTTCGACATGCACTTGAACCGATCATTCAGGCACATCAATCTAAGCTGATCGCTCAGTTAAATGATGAAATGGGTGATTTTCACGGCTTACATGAGCGTCTCATGTCTGCCATCGTAGAAAACCCGCCAGTGCTTTTACGTGATGGAAATGTGATTGCCGAGGGTTTCGACACTGAACTTGATGAACTACGTAAAATTCGTGACCATGCGGGACAATTCCTCATTGATCTTGAAATTAAAGAGCGTGAACAAACCGGAATTTCAACCTTAAAAATTGGTTATAACCGAGTTAGTGGTTACTATATTGAACTGACTCGCGCACAAGCTGAACAAGCACCTGATCATTATATTCGCCGCCAAACCCTTAAAAATGCTGAACGCTACATTACCCCTGAGCTGAAATCCTTTGAAGATAAGGTGCTTTCAAGTGAGTCACGTGCATTAGCGCGCGAAAAAATGCTTTTTGAACTATTACTCGATGAATTACGTGCAGATATTGGCAACTTACAAATGATGAGCGCCGCTATAGCGCAAATTGATTTACTGGCTAATTTTGCCCATCAAGCTCGATTACGCAATTGGTCACGTCCTGAATATAGCCCTGAAGTTGGGATCAAAATCAAAGCCGGACGTCACCCTGTTGTGGAATCTCTGAGCAAATCGGCATTTACCCCAAATGATACCAGTTTGGACTTTAATCACCGTATGGCGATTATCACAGGGCCAAATATGGGCGGTAAATCGACCTTTATGCGCCAAACTGCCTTAATCAGCTTATTGGCCTACTGTGGTAGCTTTATCCCTGCCCAATCTGCCGTATTAGGGCCGATCGATCGGATATTTACCCGTATAGGATCTGCCGACGACTTGTCTACAGGCAAATCAACCTTCATGGTGGAAATGACTGAAACCTCACAGATTCTACATCATGCGACCAATCAATCATTGGTACTGATGGATGAAGTTGGGCGTGGTACGAGTACCTATGACGGCTTATCTTTGGCGTGGGCATGTGTACTCGATCTCACGCGTCGTATTAAATGTTTATGCCTATTTGCAACGCATTATTTTGAACTCACCGAGTTAGGCAAAGACGCTAATATCGATAACTATCATGTGACTGCTCGTGAGCTAAATGGCAACTTGATCCTATTACATAAGGTCCAACAAGGCCCTGCGAGTCAAAGTCATGGTCTACAAGTGGCAAAGCTTGCGGGGATTCCTGCAGCTGTGATCAAAGAAGCGCAAAACCGACTTCGTATTTTAGAAACTCAACAAAAACAGCAACTCAATACTGCTGTACAAACCGATCTATTCTCGGCACTCACAGAGCCCGAAGTCATTGAACGCGTGGTGGAAGTTGAAAAAACATCGCCCGTACTTGATGCCTTAGCAGATTTAGATGTAGATAACTTAAGTCCACGTGAAGCATTACAACAGCTTTATCTCTTAAAGGATTTACTTAAGATCTAATTGAGCAGAAGCGATAGATGAGATATGCAAAGAACACCTATGAAGGTGTTCTTTGCATTGACACCATTGAAACGCGTAAATTAGTGAATGTTTGCTATTTACTTATGCGGCTACTCAGCAATAAATTGATAAAAAAATTAGTGTTCTAAAATGTTTCATGCTTAAAATCCACATTAAAAATATTGTTCGATAAACAGATGTAATTTAATCAGTTTTTGAGTATGATTCTCATTCATTGTGAAATTTACATAAATTGTTCAGTTTTTAGTGATTTTAACAGCACTGCATATAATAATTATCAATAAAAGGAATTGTTAGTTACCCTATTTTTTGCCTAAAATACACCATTAGTTTATTAGAACCATATTTTTTAGGTAGCTGTCGCCATGACCTTTGTTGTCACTGAAAACTGTATTAAATGTAAATATCAAGACTGCGTAGAAGTTTGCCCTGTTGACTGTTTCTATGAAGGTCCAAACTTCCTTGTTATTAATCCAGATGAATGTATCGACTGTGCGCTATGTGAACCTGAGTGTCCAGCTAACGCGATTTTCTCTGAAGATGAGTTACCTGAAGGTCAAGAAGTATTTATCGAACTTAATACTGAACTTTCTCAAAAATGGCCGAACATCACTCAAATTGGTGATCAACCTGCCGACCGTGAAGAGTGGAACGGTAAAGCTGATAAATTACAATATCTTGAAAAGTAATTTTACGCCTTCATGAAAAGATCAGCACATGCTGATCTTTTTTTATACTTAAAGCACACATTTCATTGCAAATTATTCAAATTTTCTCAATCAAATTGGATTAAAATAGAACGAGTTTATAAATAATTGATTTCTATAATGAAGCATTTACTCAAGGGATTATTGTCCGTTGCAATATTCCCTCTTGTTTTCATTGGTTGTACAACTACACCACAAAAACAAGGTCACACTATTACAACTCCCGACGGTAAACGTATTTACATACCTCAAGAAAAAGTGACGACCATCAGACAAGCCCCGCCTAAAGTGGTGCCTTATGCATACAACTCATGGGTCGCGTCTGTTGATAATTTACGTCGCGTTCGAGACTATGAAGTCTTTTTAGAGAAAAATGGTGTAGGCAATATCATCCCTTCATTTGAGCTGATGCGTACTGCACGTGATTGGCAAAAATGTGGTCGCTCAGAATATATGGTGCCTAACCGTGAATTATGGCAAAACCAAATTGCGACCTTACGTGTCTTTAAATATTTAGTTGCTGCAAATATCTTAACGGACTTTGAAGTGACTTCGGTTTATCGTGATTTGCCTTTGAACCAATGTGCCGGTGGTGCAAGTTCATCTCGTCACCTATATAACTCGGCGATTGATTTCCGTATTGGACCTGCGTACCCGCAGCCCGAAGACTACAGTTATATTGAAAATACCAAGTTCCGTTTATGCCAATTTTGGTCACAACACGGGCAGAGTCTCAATATGGGATTAGGTTTATATGCCAGCGGACAAATTCATATTGATACTCAAGGCTACCGTACTTGGGGGCCTGATCACTCAAGTCGCTCATCAATGTGTAATTACTAAAACATTACATCGTCATATCAAGACCTCTTCGGAGGTCTTTTTTGTACATAAAATATTCAAATATAGAACAATAAATTGCGATGTTGGTGGAAAGGTTTAAAATGCTTGCATCAATCACGAGGTGCGACAACATGCAACAAATGTGGACAGACATTGATGCTTACATCGATTCACATTTAATTCCTGAAGATCCAATATTGACCCAAACACTTCAACATACGGATGAACGTGGCTTTCCTGATCATCTTGCTGTAGCGGCTAATCAAGGCATGCTGCTTCAAATGTTAATCCAAATGAACAAGTGTAAACGCGTTTTAGAACTTGGAACTTTTGCAGCCTATAGCACCATGTGGTTAGCACGTGCATTACCTGAAGATGGTTACATTCTGACCATTGAAGGTCGTGATACACATGCTGCCCTCGGTCAAGAAAATATTGATAATGCAAAGCTTGCACAAACGATAGAACTGAAATGTGGTCGTGCGGCAGATATTTTACGTGCCCTTCCTGAAGATACCGAACCTTTTGACTTTATTTTTGTCGATGCAGACAAACAGAGCTACCCTGAATATTTAGAATTAAGTTTAAATTTATCTCATTCAGGTACAGTGATTGTTTTAGACAATGTAATTCGTGCAGGTGAGATTCTAAATGCTGAAAACCATAAACCCAGCATTGAAGGTATCCGTGATATGTTCAAAGCCATGCAAAATCATCCGAAAATTTTATCTTGCACAGCACTTCAAACTGTTGGTTGCAAAGGTCATGACGGTTTTGCAATTGCAATCGTTAAATAATCTCAATCGAGGTGTTTTTTAAACACCTCGAATAAAGGTACAAAAAACAATCAATATAATATTTTATTTTAAAAACAATTACTTACAAACACTACACACAGAGTTATCCACAATTTTTGAGGATAACTCTGATTATTTTTAAATCAACAACTTATTATTTATTTACTCGTAATTGTCCGTCTATTAAATCAACTCTGTTCGTTTGCTCAACTTATTTTACAACCAACAATGGAACACTGGAATTTCTGAAAATACTGGTAGTGATACTGCCCAAGAAGAACTGATGGATTTTACTGTGGCTAAAAGCGCCAAGTACGATTAACTGAATACCATGCTCTTGTTGATAGTCCAGAATATTTTCCGAAACATCGCCATAACGGTATTCTGTCACCACATCGAGACCGGCATTGGTTAAATAATTTTTTGGATCATCCAAGATTTGTGGGTGATCTCCAACATAAACCAAATGACATTGTAAGAGTTTGAGTAGATCACTTTGTGCCACACGCTTCATTAACTCAACGCATTTAGGCGAATATTCATAGGCAAAAATAAAGCGAGTCGGTGGTTTAAACGTTGGTCCTACGGTCATAACTGTACAACTTGCACCACGAATAAAGTTTTCAACATTACTACCCAGCGGCTTATTACGCTCTGCTGAACGTTCACCAACGCGACCAATTAAAACAATATCGTCATCTTGCAAAATATTAAAACTTTGCTCTAAGAAGTCACCCTTTTCCTGAATATGGGTGGTTTGAATACCATGCTTATCTTGGATCATTTCAGAAATGTGTTTGAGCAAGTTATTACTATAATCTAGCGCTAAATCACTTTGTTTTTGTTCTAACTCCGCGAGTTCTTTTAAGAGCATGGCATTACTTTCAAACCCAATCACGCCGCTAATTTCACCTAAGTGATAACTTGCCGGATAGTAATCAAGTATTTGCAGTAAAACCAACTCACGGTGAGTTTGTTTAGCAACCCAAGCAGCAGCATCAGCTAGTGCATTAATGCATGGAGAAGAGTCGATACAGGCGATAACTCGTTTCATGATTAGCCCTCGTTTTATTATTGCTTGGCTATAAAATGTTGTTTGTTATTTTTAACTTATCACAACTCTGTTTCACTGTGCATGCATTTGTGTAAGCATAAAAAATATTTATGACCTATTTGGCGATTATTTATTCACGATATCGAATGAATTTTGCAGGATTTCCCGCAATGATTGCACGCGCTTCGACATTTTTCGTCACCATACTGTTCATGCCGACTACAGCCTGCTCAGCAATGTGAATACCATCCTTAATTCCAACATGCGCCCCTAACCAAACATCATGCTCTATCTCAATCCCTTGTGATCGTACAGCCTGCTGATAGATCGGTTGATTGACATCCATTCCATGATCAAAAGCGTATAAATGGCAATATGCCGCCATACGAACTTGATCATGAATTTTTATGCCCACGCGCCCACCATCTAAAATACAGTGATGATTGATCGCCACTTCATTGCCAATTTCTATTGGGCCATGCAAAGTGCAATCTGCTGCAATAAAGCTGTTATCTCCAATAACAATCTTACGTCCCGGTTCGGCAAAAATATGAGCCAAGGGCGATATAAAACAATTTTCACCAATTTCCACAGTTTCCATCGATTTGAGATAGTCTTGATATTCCTGTTGCCAAGCTTCAGCCCAACCACGATTTTTCGGTTTGAGTGACCAATACAACCAAGGCATATAATTCAGACGATGCTTATGTTGCTCTCGATATTTCAATAATGGATCTATTTCATTCATCTTCAGCAGCCTCAACGATATGCAATTGTTCACGTCCGCGAGTTACATCTTGAATCTTTAACTGTAGCGGTTGGATTTGATGAATTTGCAATGATGCAAGTACATTTACGCCCTGCGCTGTATATTCTTCCTGAAATTCAATTTGCTGCTGATTGAGTTCGTATTGGAAAATTGCCCATTCATTAAACTGACAACTAAATTGCACTTTTTTCTTCTCAATGAGTTCAATTTTTTCAGCTTGTAAAAGGCATTGACCTGCACAGCCACCATAGGCGCGTACCAAGCCCCCAGTCCCGAGCTTAATTCCGCCATACCAACGATTAACCAAGACCAACACGTTGGTTAGGTCATTCCCTTCTATGGTTGCTAGAATGGGCCGACCTGCTGTGCCTGAAGGCTCACCATCATCATTAAAACGTACGGTATGTCCAATTTTCCATGCCCAACACTGATGTGTTGTTGAGATATCTTTATGGGCTTCGAGAAATTCTTTAACGGCTTGTTCATTTTCCACAGGAACTGCGATGGCTTGAAAACGACTTTTTTTAATGTCTTCTTCATATTCAAACTGTGCGGCGAGTGTAAATGGCATAACGTCTTTAGATCCTGTATCAAAGGATATTATAGCGTTTTTTGAAAGACTTACATCCACAAAAAAGCCCCCAATGCTGGAGGCTTGATTGGCACTGCGCTATTAACGTTCGCGAAGTGCTTCTTTTGCTTTATTGAATGGCTTGATTAAGTACTCAAGTACAGTTTTCGAGCCGGTACGGATATCAACTGTCGCCACCATACCCGGAGTGATACTAAAACTTTTACCTTCTTTATTGCTTAATTTATCACTATCTGTACGGATATAAACACGATAATAGAACTGATCTTGTTTCACTTCATCACGTAAAGTATCTGGTGAAATGACGGTCACTTTACCTTTTAGACCACCATAGATCGAATAGTCATATGCCGTAATTTTCACTAAGGCTTCTTGACCCGGACGAATAAAAGCAATATCTCGTGGTGAAATACGTGCTTCTACCAAAAGCTGTTCATCCAAAGGTACAATAGTCATCAATTTACCATTTTGCGGAATCACACCACCCAATGTCATCACATCAATCTCTTTGACCACACCACGAACTGGAGATTTAAAAACGGTACGGCTGAGTGTATCTGATTTGCCTTTCACCACTTGTTGCTGTGATTCAATATCAGTATTGGCTTTCGACAATTCTTCCCGTGATTTTACCAAATATTGGTTACGGACATCATTTAACTGATTTTGTAAGTCATTCGCTGAACGCTTTAAACGAAGTACTTCAACTTCACTTGCTGCCCCTTTAGCAACAAGCGGCTCAGTCATGGCCAATTCTTGTTGAACTAACACCAATGCCTGTTTTAAGCCGGCAACAGATTCTTCCAAGTTTGCACGACGTGAATGATATAAAGCTGTTTCTTCCTTCACTAAAGCTGGAATCTTTTGAACATCTTC
The DNA here is from genome assembly GCF_013419345.1 of Acinetobacter sp. YH12086. Classification (NCBI taxonomy): domain Bacteria; kingdom Pseudomonadati; phylum Pseudomonadota; class Gammaproteobacteria; order Moraxellales; family Moraxellaceae; genus Acinetobacter; species Acinetobacter sp. YH12086. The sequence continues at coordinate 225,207 of NZ_VPAF01000001.1, read as the reverse complement.
AGGAAAGGTTAATGGTGTACCATTCACTTCTGCACGTAAACGTGCTGCTGTCGCACGTGATGCCACAAGTAAAGACTCGGTTTCACCAACATTTGATGCGAAGCGTGTTGGATCGAGTTGCGCAAGGACTTGACCTTGTTCAACAATTTGACCTTCCTTCACATTCAACTTAGTTAAAATCCCTCCCTCAAGCGACTGAACAATTTGTTCTTTCGAAGATGGAATCACTTTACCTGTCCCTGTAGAGACTTCTTCTAATTTAAACAACCAAGCCCAAACTAAAAGGATTGCCAGACCAATCGTAATAATCCAAATGATTAAACTCGATTTCGGTAATGGTGGCTCTTTAAAGCTGACTTTGGTCGAGCGTTGTATTTCTTGTTTATTTTCACTCATGATTTAAGCCCCAGCTACTTTTTTCTGAGCATTCTGATTCAGAATTTGATCACGAGGCCCATCCATGACAATTTTACCTTCATTCACCACAATAATGCGGTCAACCAACTCAAGTACCGCACGGCGATGTGTTGCTACCACCATAGTTCGGTTTTGTAAATAACCTTTTAAATGATCGATCAACTGCTTCTCAGATACGTCATCAATGGCTGCTGTAGGTTCATCAAGCAATAGAATATTTGGTTGACGAATCAATAAGCGTGCAAGCAACAAAGCTTGGCGTTGACCGCCAGAGAAGCCTACACCACCTTCTAAAATGATATGGTCTAGCCCTTCTTTTTTCTCTTGAACAAAGTGAATTGCACCCGTAATTTTCAGTACTTCAATCAATTGTTCATCCGTAGCCAACGGAGCACCCAAGGTCAAGTTTTCACGAATCGTACCATAAAATAACTGTGCATTTTGGTTCAATAGCCCCATATCACGGCGTACATCTGCGGGGTCAATTAAAGACAGCTCAATCCCATCTAATTTAACTTTGCCTTGTACTGGCGTTTGCATACCCGATAACAATTGGAGTAGCGTCGACTTACCAGCACCGTTACGGCCCAAAATTGCGATTTTTTCTCCAGCCTTAATTTCCAGTTTTGGAATTAAAAGACTTGGACGTGGGTCATCTTCACCATACTTAAATGACACACCATTGAGTTCATAATGACCATTAATTGATGGTCGATGAATAAGATGAGAATAATCCGGTTGATCGACAGGTTTCTTCATGAGCTCATCCAGACCGGCTTTTGCCACTTTAGCCTGTTGTAAACGACCTAATACCCCTGCCAGTGCAGAAATCGGTGCCAACATTCGTGAAGACAAAATCGAACAAGCCACCAAAGCACCTGTGGTCATTTCACCTTTCATCACAGCAAAACAGCCGACAAGTACAACAATTGCAAACGTTAGACCCTGAATTTTTTGCGTCCATGCCGACATTAAGCCTACAATTTTACGTTGACGCATGCTGACATCAGCAGACACTTCATTCATGTGGTTCCATTGGTTTTGGAAACGTGATTCAGCACGAAGTAATTTGATATCCTCCATACCTTGCACAGATTCAACCAATAAGGCATTACGAATCGAAGACTCGCGCATACCCATTTGTGCAAGTTTAGCCAATGGTTTTTGCGCCAAAACCCCTGGAATAATCATCAAAGGAACCACCAACAGCATAACCCAAAATAGATTGCCGCCAATTAACCAGAAGATGAACAGGAACAAGAAGAAAAACGGTAAGTCGGCAATCGCAGTAACAGTCGTCGAGGTGACCATCTCACGCACGCCTTCTAATTCACGAATCTGTGAAATAAAAGTACCCGTTGATTTTGAGCGTTCGCTATTTTTAATTCTTAATGCATGACCAAACACACGATCGGAAATTTTCAAATCGGCACGTTTACCAATAATATCCGACAAATAAATTCGTGAAACACGTAGTGCAAACTCAAATATCGCTGCAATTAACACCCCACCGGCAAGTACCCATAAAGTCGGTACAGATTGAGATGGAATGACGCGGTCGTACACGTTCATTGAGAACAAAATAGTGGCTAGGGCCAAAATATTCGCCATTAATGAAGCAAACATAATGTCGATGTAGCGTTTCCAGTCTTTTAAAACGATCGACCAGAACCAATTTTTTTCAAACGGCTTGATGTATTCATCGACACGTGCATCGGGTACAGATGACTCTGGACGCAGAATATATATATTGCGAACGCCATGGCTCAATCGTTCAATAGAGAAGACTTGAGATAGGCCTTCATCACCGCTTAGTTGAACACTGGCATTGCCGTCTACGTCGATGCGTTCTACTACACCCACTTCACCACTGATAAACTCGACCAATACCGGTAAGCGCCATGGATTGAGCAGATTTATGTCGTATTTGTTTTTACGAACACTTAACCCAATTTGGCGTGCCATCACTGCGACCAGTTCATCGGCATTTTTGTGTTGATCCCAATCCAACTGCAACCGTATACGTTCTTCAGAGGGTTCAATTCGATAATGCTTTGCAATATTCAGAACCGCTTGTAGCCACGGTTGATAATTTATTGTATTACTCATGGCTGAACTTCAAACCCCTGAATAGATATATTATTAAGTTCATAAATATTTCGTGAACGCCCTGTCACTTGGATGTACTGTGCAAGTGCAGAGTAAATATCATATTGCGATGTCACAATTTCTTGTGCGGCACTATGTATGGCTTGCTCTGCATTCAGTAGATCGACAACCGTTCGAGTTCCTAATTTATATTGTTCTTGATACAGCTCTTTGGTTCTTACCGTTGTTTCACGGCGCTGCACCAATATCGACATTTGACGCTTTTTATTTTCGATTTGTTCACGAATCATTCGGACTTGATCAATCACATCCAAATACACTGTATTTACTTGTGCTTTTGCTGCTTCTTCTGCATAGCTTGCGGCACGTGTTTGCGCTGCAATTGCTCCACCTTGGTAAAAATTACTGGTCGCTTCCAACATGATTGAATTATATAAACCATCATCTTCGTCATTATTTGGATTGCGACCATTTACCGCCTGACTCAGACTACCTTTGACATTGAGGGTTGGATAAGCACTTAATTTTGACTGTTGCTTTTGTAATTTGGCAATTTCAACCCCAGCCTGCGCTTGCATCATGCTCGGAATCATCTTGAAGTCTGGATCCTCATATAAAGCCGCTGCAGTTAAGATCCGATCAGGTATCACCCAATTGATCTGACTTACATCAAAACCTAACAAGGTACGAAGTCGCTGTTGATACTGTCGAAGTTGAGTTTCTTGCACGATTAAATTTGATTCTGCAGCTTCTAAATTTGACTTGGCTTGAATAGGGTCTGCTTGACTACTGATCCCTGCGGTTGCACGTAAATTAGCAATCTCAGCAATCCGACTCACACCGGCAATTTGCTGCTGCGCAATTTTAGCCACTTCTTGATATCGTTTAATGTTGATAATTGCATTTGCAACATCAAAAGAAACTTCATCTAAATTTACAAGTACATTAGCCTGCTCTTGTAACATTTTTGCTTCTTCGATACCAACAGCACTTTTGGTTTTACCAAAGTCATATAACATCTGCGTCGCATTTAAAGATACCAACTGACGTCCACGCTCGCCTTTTGTCAGATCTGCGGTACTTAATCCACCTGAAATTTGGGGATAATATGCAGCATTCGCAAGGTCAATATTGGCGTTTTGCGATGCGACTGTAGCAATACTTTGTGTGATTTCTGGACGTCTTTGGACGGCGATATGTATCGCATCAATAAAACTTAGATTCTTCGCTACTGTGTTTGGATTATAGCTGCCTTGTTGCGTTCGACCATAAGCAACGGCTGGCATTTCTTGGACACGTGAGGTATCTAAATTATATTTACTGAGTTCTGTGATGTTAATTTTTTCGGCAGAAGGTTTCGGCTTATTAGGTAAAAAAATCTTATCTAATGTCTTTTGAATGGTACTTTGTGCAGTGCCGGTATCTGCTGCATACACTGAACCAATGGAAAAGGGTAATAATAATATACAAAAGAAATTGCACTTATTTTTACGCGGACGCCCAACTTCTGGACCATTCATCTTTCGTAATCGCATGATTTTTGCAGGTCGTATTTTTAGTTTAAAGTATACTGAATTCTTGTTAATTTTTTAGATTAATCGCTCAGTTTTTGTCATTTCAGACAATAACATAAACCCGCTGAATGAAACTAGCGCCATTCAACGGGAAATTTCTTATTTTATTCAATTAAACAGTAAAATCATCACCAAGATAAACTTTACGTACCGTTTCATCTGCAAGGACTTCTTCTGGAGTACCTTCTGCAATCACTGAACCTTCGCTCACGATATAAGCATGCTCACAAATCGCAAGGGTTTCACGCACATTATGGTCGGTAATTAATACACCAATACCACGATCTTTCAATGTTCGGATAATGTCTTTAATATCACCCACTGAAATAGGATCGACCCCTGCAAAAGGTTCATCGAGCAACATAAATTTAGGGTCTGCCGCTAACGCACGCGCGATTTCCGCACGACGACGCTCACCACCCGACACACTCATACCAAGAGAATCTTTAATATGAGTGATTTTAAAGTCAGCAAGCAATTCCGTTAGACGTTGCTGACGTTGTTGCTTATTTAGATCTTTACGGGTTTCTAAAATCGACATGATATTTTCAGAAATCGTTAATTTTCTAAAAATAGATGCTTCTTGAGGTAGATAACCAATACCTTTACGTGCGCGCTCATGCATTGCCAAGTCAGACAAATCAAGATCATCTAAATGAATCTCACCTTTATCCATACGCACTAGGCCAACAACCATATAGAAACTTGTGGTTTTACCTGCACCATTTGGACCAAGTAAACCCACAATTTGACCACTTTGCATGCTAAAGGACACATCCTTTACCACCCAACGCTTACTATAGTTTTTAGCTAAATGTTTAATACATAAAGTTTGAACTTGCGAGGTTTGCTCCATTAATCACGTGCTCCTGGGAAGGACTTAGTGCTTGACGGTGGAATCACGATTTGAACACGACCCGAAGAAGATCCAGATTTATTTGGTGTACCTTCAGCTACGATATCGCCTTTATTCATACTGTATTTCAGGCTATTACCACGAATACTTGCACCATCTTGTTGTAGCAAAGCACCACCCGTCATGGTGATAATACCCGTTTCAGCATTGTAGACGATCTTCTGTGCTTGGCCTTTTGCATAGCCTTTGGCAGGGTCAGTTTTTTGTTGGAAATGTGCTGGCCCACCCGTTGCTGTAATCGTACTGATCTCTTTTTTGCTGTTTAAGTTCGCAACGATTGAGTTTGCCTGAAGCTTCATCGTACCCTGTTCAATGATGACATTACCGGTATATGTCGTAATCCCAGTTTTTTCATTAAATGTTGCACGATCTGCAACCAATGAAATCGGTTGATTACGATCTGAAGGCAAAGCAAAAGCTGCAACCGAACATAACGCCAGTGAACCGAGTAGCGCTGTACGTTTTAGGAAAGTTTTTGCAGTTTTTCGATTAAAATTATGGTTCATACTTTCCTCGAATATTAAAAAATTCGTATTGACCGTCGTTTAAATTTGCTTTTAAACCTTGGCTGACAAATTCGGCTTGTGGTGAAATCACCGTTACAGTCTTGTCCGTTTCTATTTCACGCTTTTTTGGAAAAGCAGTTAGTTCCTCAGTACGAAACTCCATTTGCCCTTCACGCATCAATTTCGTTGCAACCACATTGTCACTCAGTACGACTTTTTGGTTATCATCCATACCATTGGCTTGTTTAGCAAAGAACGTGGCATCGACAGCACCATCTTGATAGGTCGATGCTTTCAGATTGACCAAATGAGACGTTTGCTTTTGCAAATCCTGCTCAAGTCGATCGACTTGCGCACGAATATGCAATTTTCCCTGCTCATCAGTCTGCGTCAGGTTAATGTTTTCAGCTGAGTAAGTCATACTTTTCGAAGAGTCCGCCTGAAGCTTATTACCCTTTCCACCGAAATAGTAAAAACCACCGCTTACTGCAGCAATGACCACAGCTGTCACGTATAAAACTTTAGTATCCATAAGCGGAGATTCAATCCAATGACTGCATCAATTTATTAATAAGGTGCACTTGCATATTTTTCAAGTAGTTCCTGATATACACCTTTAGAAACTAAAAGCATATCGCAGATTTCACGAACAGCACCACGTCCACCCATCGCCTGAGTAACAAGATCTGCACGGCGACGTACTTCTAAATGTCCATTCGGTACGGTCACTTTCATCCCTGCAATAGCAAAGGCTGAAAGATCGGGCCAATCATCGCCCATATATAGGCAATCTGAAGGATCAATACCAAACTGTGCGCAGGCTTCAGTCAAGGCAACGCCTTTATCTTCACGACCTTGAAAAACCAAGTCCACACCTAAGTCAGACATGCGTTTTTCAACAATATTACTTTTACGGCCAGTAATAATGATGACTTTGATACCCGCTTTTTGCACCAACTTCATGCCTAAGCCATCTCGAATATCAAAGGATTTGATTTCATCGCCGCTATTGGTCAACGTTACAAATCCATCACTTAAAATTCCATCTACATCCAGTACTAGTGCTTCTATGTGACGCGCTTGTTCTAGCAATACATACGATGCCATTTTCTTAATTTACCCCAGCCTGAATCAGATCATGCATGCTGATAATCCCAATCACTTTATTGACATCATCAACAACTACAAATTGTGTAATTTTCTTTTCGTTCATACGTTCTAAAGCATGTACCGCGCGTTCTTCTTGTGAAATGGTCAAAGGATTTTTAATCATCACTTCTGAGACTTTCATATTCACATCAAAGCCTTGCTGTTTATCAATCAAACGACGTAAGTCACCGTCAGTAAAGATACCCAATAAGGTATCGTTTTCATCGACAATCGTGGTGAGACCCAAACGTTTATTTGAAATTTCATACAGAACTTTATTCATTGGTGTCTCTGGCGACACTTTTGGTAAGTCTTCACCTGTATGCATAAGATGTTTTACATGCAATAACAAACGTTTACCCAACGCTCCAGCAGGATGAGAACGTGCGAAATCATCTGAAGTAAAGCCACGTGCATCCAATAATGCAACTGCAAGTGCATCACCTAAGGCTAATGTTGCAGTGGTACTGGAGGTCGGGGCTAGACCCAAAGGGCATGCTTCTTGAATATTACCCAAGGTCAATGCGACATCAGCATTTTGTGGCATTGGGCCTTTATTGTCGCCACTCATGGTAATTAAAGGAATGCCCAAATGTTTGATCAATGGCATGAGCATCATAATTTCATCACTCTTACCTGAGTTTGAAATTGCAATGAGCACATCACCTTTAACCAACATGCCCAAATCACCATGTCCAGCTTCACCCGGATGCATGAAGAAAGATGGCGTACCAGTCGAGGCAAATGTAGCGGCCATTTTACGACCGATATGACCCGATTTGCCCATACCTGTAATCACTAAACGCCCTTTGCACTGTAAAATGATTTCGCAGGCTTGGCTAAAACGATCATCTATTTGCGTCGCTAATACTTGTAAAGCATGCTCTTCAATACGCAAAGTTTCTAATGCGACTTTCTGAAAATCGACTTGATTCGGCATATTTGGTGGATTCAAAGTTGTTATACCTTAAGCCGTGAGAGGTGCGCTCTCACTTTCAAAATAAAAAATTTTCACAATTTTATCATATCTATGCAAATAGCACGTTTCCAAATGTATAAGAATTCATGAATTATGCAGAAAAGATGCATTTCTTCTTTTTTATCTTAGGAACAGATAAATTGAATTCAACTCTCAAATGAAATTCAGCCCGAATCAAATGAGCCTTCAACTTCTTTTTCCAGCAGTACAATTACATCAAGCATTAAAAAATATCTGCTTTTTTGGGTTTTAACTTTATGAAAAAAAATGCTTAGGTTAAGATGAGCCATCTTTTGGTAGAAACAATTTGAAGACCTATGCAACCTTTTGTTCTATATAACTCAGAGCAACGTAAAAAAGTAGAATTCGTACCTCGCAAAGAAGGACATATCGACATGTATGTCTGTGGAATGACTGTGTATGACTACTGTCATATTGGTCATGCTCGAGTTATGGTTGCATTTGACTATATTATCCGTTTCCTGCGCAGTCAGGGCTGGAGCGTTAAATACGTTCGAAACATTACCGATATTGACGATAAGATCATTGCCCGTGCCAATGAAAATGGCGAAAGCATTACTGCTTTAACCGACCGTTTTATCAAGGCCATGAACGAAGATGCTGCCAATTTAGGTTGTGCAGCACCTGATGAAGCACCACGTGCAACAGACTATATCGATCAAATGCAGAATATGATTGGCAGCTTGGTTAACAAAGGTACAGCATATCCATCTGCAAATGGCGATGTTTATTTTGAAGTTGAAAAGTTTGCCAAATATGGTCGTCTTTCGGGTCGTAAACTTGACGATATGCAGGCTGGTGCTTCTGAACGCGTTGATGTAGAAGTAGAAAAGAAACATCCTTTTGACTTCGTGCTTTGGAAACATGCCAAAGAAAATGAACCTTCTTGGGCTTCGCCTTGGGGCAATGGCCGTCCGGGCTGGCATATTGAATGTTCAGCGATGTCGACCTGCTGCTTAGGTAACCATTTTGATATTCATGGTGGCGGTTCAGACTTAACTTTCCCGCATCATGAAAATGAAATTGCGCAATCTGAGGCATCTACTGGCGAACAGTATGTTAATTACTGGATGCATGTCGGCTTTATTAATGTCGATGGCGAAAAAATGTCGAAGTCTTTAGGTAACTTCTTCACTATTCGTGATGTGATGGATAAATTCCACCCTGAAGTGATTCGCTTCTTTATTGTGTCATCACATTACCGTAGCCCAGTAAACTTCTCTGACACTGCTTTAAAAGAAGCGAAAAATACCCTTTCCCGTTTCTATCATTCATTTAAAGCTTATCAGCAAGTCTATGGTGAAAAAACCGTAGAAACTTTGGATGATGCTTTAGTTGAGCGCTTTAATGCCGCTATGCGTGATGATTTCAACACCGCAGAAGCAATTGCGGTATTGTTTGAAGTCAACAAAGAATTGAACCGTGCCGTAAAAGATGAAAATGCTGAACAAGCGGCTGTGTATTATTCGACATTGCGTCACTTGACCAATATTTTAGGTTTGGTTCAACACAATGTTGATGAATTTTTAAAATCAGATATCGGTCAGGAAGCATTAGGCTTATCAGAAGAACAGATTGAAGATTTAATTCAACAACGTAAAGATGCGAAAAAAGCCAAAGAATTTGCCAAAGCAGATGACATTCGTCAATCTTTACTGGATCAGGGCGTAGTTCTTGAAGATACACGTCAAGGTACTATTTGGCGTCGCGCTGATTAATTAAGCAAACAGAAGCATAGAGAGTTGACAGTTGCGTGAAATTCTCTATAATTCACCTCATTGCGGGAATAGCTCAGTTGGTAGAGCATAACCTTGCCAAGGTTGGGGTCGGGAGTTCGAGTCTCCTTTCCCGCTCCAGAATACGAAAAACCCTCATCGAAAGATGAGGGTTTTTTTATGTCTAAATCTTTCTTCAAAGGCTTATTTTTATATGTATTTACTCATGTTATGCACATGAAAGCCATTTCACATTTTTAAAATAATATTTAAATCTGACGAAGTCTTACATTTAGGGATTAAATACAGGGATTAGCTTTCGGCTGGAAGTACTCTTACGAAACGTTGTTTCTCATTCGGCAAAATGAGATGCGAAGCTTCGCAAGGAAACCATCTTGCGGTGCAATGCACCTCACAGACAAAACTCGTTCACTACCGTCAAATTATTCAAAGTATTAAAAAACATTTTGATTAGAAGTCGTCCTGTCTCAAACAATTGCGGATGACATTACTGCGTATCTTTATTATTTGAAGCAAAGTACGCTTCTGATGTTACTGCGTAACATCTGTTATTTATCGTATTGTAGCGACGTTAATAGGCCTTAATTTCCTCTCAAAGATTAAGGCTTTCCTTATTGCAATATGACCTTTCGCCTACCTGTTAAAAAATAATCTGATGAAATGCTCATCTCGCCAATTTTCCTCAATTTTTCTCCATAATTTTCCGTTATTCTTTGCCAAAATTACATTTGGACAACCAAATAATGCACGGCGTGCACACCACACTCAAACTGACCAGCTTAAGTTACGCATTAATTACGATCTCAACATCAATTTGGGCCGCAGATACTGTTCAAAATCCTCAAGAATCTGCAGCAGTTCAGCAAATGGAAACTTTAACATTTGAAGTTCCAACAGCAAGCACTAAGCCCAAAGACCCAGATATCAGTGCTGTCGCAAAAACCATTATAAGCCGTGATGAAATGTTGAAATTTGGCGATCAGTCAATCAATGATGCGCTGCGCCGTGCTGCAGGGTTTCAACTACCCGGTGCTGGCGTTGGTCCACGTGGTGGTGCAGGTGCTGGCGGCATGCGCTTTCGTGGTGGTGGCGCACCCGTTTTCTTAATCAATGGTGAACCTGTACAAGGTGGTCCTCGTGGGGGCATGTCAGTTGTTGATAGCATTACACCGGAAATGATCGAACGCCTTGAAATCACCAAACAACCAAGTGTAGCTCAAGGCTCGGTTGCTTCATCTGCTGTCATTAATATTATTTTAAAAGAACCATTGAATGGCACGCGTTTGAGTGGTTCTGTACGTGCTGGTTATGGTCTAACAAAGTCAAATACACGTGAAGAAGAACGCACTAATTTAAACTTTCAAATGGATGGTCGTTCAGACCCTTGGATCTATAGTTTATCTGGGAGCCAAATGTGGAATGATTCAGATACGCTCATCCGTACACAAGATGCAACAGGAACGAAAACTCAAAAACGCATCACCAATCGTACGTCGCAAATGCTGACCCCACGTGTTGAATATCAACTTGATGATCAACAAAAACTGGTCGCTGAAATGTTTTATCGCAACAATGAAAGCGAAGGCACAAGTGGCTCCCAAGTCCAAAAAGATAAAAATGACAGTATTCGACTCAACACACGATATGAGCGTAAAGACCAAGGTAATTCCGACAAAATTCGCTTATCAATTGAGCAGCAAAATGAAACAGAATTAACAGAGTATAGAGATTCCCAATCATATATTGATGAAAAAATTAATGAATATGGTTTAGGCTACGACGGTGTCCGAAAGTTCGATTCAAAACGCCAAATAAAATTTGGTACCGACCTACGAAGCAATGAACTTGAAAGCAATATTGCAGAGACCTTAGATGAACAATTGTATGCTGCTTATGTTGAAGGAAGTTGGAAATATACGCCGCGCCAAACCTTAACTTTAGGTGTACGCCAAGAGTGGATTGATCGTTCAGGTTTAGTGGATTATCAAGATCAGCATTTAAGTCCTGTATTAGCACACCGTTTTGACTTTAATGACCAATGGTCACTCCAAACCAATTTGAGTCAGGCTTTTAAAAACCCACGTAGCAATCAATTGATGCCGACTGTTTCAGTTTCTACAGATAGCGATGCAGGGACACTAAACAACCCTGACCGTGGGGGTAATCCTGACTTACGACCTGAAACTATTAATGCTTACGAAACAACCCTAGGTTATAACACCCCTGCTGGCGGCGTAAATATCACTGCATATTATCGAGAAATTAATGACTATATCGAAAAATCGATCCTGTCAGAAAATGCTACGGGCGGTCGTTGCGAAACAGGAAATACCGATTGCCGTTTTGTCGAACGTCCTTATAACCAAGACAGTGCAACCACCTATGGTGTGGAAATTGCTGGACGTTATGCACTAAAGCAAACGGAGAATGGTCATTCATTTATGTTGAATGCTCAACTTTCAACTGTACGTGCAAAAATTGAAGAAGCTGACGGCTCTGACCGTTTGGCAAGCGATGTTGCACCTTATACCGCAAGTGCTGGTTTATCTTATAACTATCAACCGTGGCGTATTGCAACAAGTGTGAACCTCAATTATACCCCTGAATATACACGTGCGCTGAGTAAGGAACCTTACAATCGCACCAGCAATGAACGTGTCAACATGGATGTCAGTTTTACTAAACGCTTTGATCAAAATTGGTCTGCATCAATCAATGCACGTAATATTCTCAGCTCAGATTATAAAGAAGTGTTAAGAGAACAAAGTTCTGGCGCGCTATACCAATCTCGTATTAATGAAGCAATTCCAAGCTTTATGTTTACCTTAGAAAAGAAATTCTAAACCGTTTCTAAGAGACTTCTAAGAGATTTAAAATAAAAAACCGATACGGACAACGAATCGGTTTTTTTATGCGTACACGACCGCAAACTAGCGCTCAATTGCCTTCAACATTTTCGCAATTTTTAGGGTATGTTCCTTCCGCCCTTTTTTCTCTAAGACCTTTTGCTCAACCCACCATAAATATTCAAAAATTTCTGATTCACTTGAATCCTCTTGAATTAATTTAAAAATATTGGGCAAATAATCATCATATTCATCACGTAAAGCAGGAATACGGCGAATCCCTAACGGGTCCCATTCCTTCAATAAAATTTTATGTATCGCATGCAAGAGACTGGCATCTCGATTATGTTTTGACTGCATACAAGTTCCCTGGCTTATATTTTTTTACTTTTAAAATCAGTTATCTAATTATGTGATGATATTAAAAGAAAAATGAACTGTTGTTTGTCGAAGATTTCATCATACGCATCTCTAAACGCTTTTCCATTGGTTTTTCATCTTTTTTTTATACTAAACCAAAGCTTTATCAAAATTTCATGCACTTTTTCTCATAAATTTTACCAATAAAGCCTTTCTGGAATCCCCTAATTCACAATACAAAGGTTTTAAATGCTAAGTTCAACGATCGAACCTAATCATTCAAAGAAAAAAAATATGCTTCAGCCAACTTCTATATTTATCTCTTTTCGCAATTGTGAAAAATTTACAGTTTTCCTTTTTAATCTCCGACAATTCAAGCTACATTCTATTTTGAAATTTTAATCCTGAAAAATCCCTATGAGTACTGCATTAAACGAAACCATTTACGTCATTCAACACCTTGCATTTGAAGATTTGGGTTCATTGGAAGATGTATTTTATCAACTGGGTTATCGGGTGAGATACTTCGAAGCTGGTATCGATGACCTCAGTAAAGCTATGCAACATACAGGGCTTACCATCATTTTGGGCGGCCCGATCGGAATTTATGAAACTAATGACTACCCCTTCCTACAAAAAGAAATAGACTTACTTAAAGTACGTTTAGAGAGTAATTTACCGACTTTAGGCATTTGCTTAGGTGCTCAGCTAATTGCGCATGCATTGGGAGCGAAAGTTTATGCAGGTCATAGCAAAGAAATCGGTTGGAGTAACTTAGAACTTGATGCTATTGCTGACAATATATTAGCGCCATTAGATCAAGTGCCTGTACTGCATTGGCATGGTGATACCTTTGATTTACCTGTAAATGCACAGTTACTCGCCAGCTCAGCAATTTATCCAAATCAAGCGTTTAGCTATGGGCCCAATATTCTAGCTCTACAGTTTCATATTGAAGCAGAAACACAGGCCATGGAAAAATGGCTAATTGGGCATACATGTGAACTGCATAAAGCACAAATTAACATCCCAAATTTACGCATGGAAAGCCAACAACATGCACCTCATTTAGAACGTGTTGCTCCCCTTATTTTGCAACAATTCTTACAACAGCTTGAGCTTTAAAACAGCTATTAATTTAAAGCTAAATGGCTTATAACGGTTGCACTTCAAAACGTATAAGCCATTAGAATGACTCCCTTACTCAGCATTGCGCTCATCCACTTTTTTGCTCTCATCAGCCCAGGCCCAGACTTCTTTTTTGTCACTCAAAGTGCTATTCGACAATCCAGATCACATGCATTATTTGCCGCATTAGGTATATCACTTAGTATTTTAGTTTGGTCAATTTGTGCAATAAGTGGCTTACATTTTCTATTTCAAAAAATGGCTTGGTTACAACAATGCCTCATGATTTTGGGTGGCTTATATCTTTTATATTTAGGCTCTCAGTTATTAAAATCTGCATGGAGTAAAGACCTCGGCACAATAACGAAACCAACCGAGCAAGCTGTACAGAAAAAATCGCCTTTGACGCTGTTATTCCAAGGTTTCTTGACCAATATGGCCAATCCTAAAGCATTGGTTTATTTCAGTAGTGTATTTTCCATTGGGATCAGTGCAAAGGTCAGTATTTTTGATCAAAGCTCTTTATTGGCTTTAGTCTTTATTGAAAGTTTGATTTGGTTTGCATTGGTTGCGGTCTTATTCTCAGCACCTAAAATGACCCATTACTATCAAAAATTTAGTAAAAAAATTGACGCCATTACCGGTGGAATCTTCATCAGTTTTGGCTGCCTGTTACTACTCAATCGCGATTGATCACACACCAGTTAAATAAGACATAAAAAAGCACCCAAATGGGTGCTTTCCTAACTTAGCTGAGGGAGCTAAATCTTATTTCGCTGCTGCCTTTGCTGTAGATACAGCGGCTTCAGTCGTAATATTTACCGTAATTTTGTCGCCTACATTCGGTACATATGCACCAACACCAAATGCTGAACGATCAAAAGAAGTCGTTGCATTGAAACCAATCGTTTCTGCCTTAGTCATTGGGTGAACGGCTTGCTTGTTCAATACAGCATCCAATACCACTGGTTTAGTCACATTTTTAACTGTTAAATCACCCGTGATTTTGTATTTAGTTTTGCTGATGGCTTGAACTTTTGTACTTTTAAACGTGATATTTGGATATTTTTCAGCATCAAAGAAATCAGCTGTTTTTAAATGATCATCTAATGCTTTGACATTGGTATTTAAGCTCGATAATGGAATCGTCACATTCACAGACGAATTTGCAGGTTTTGCATTATCGACATTGATTGTCCCTTGAATGTCACTAAAGTTTGCAGAAGGCGTTGAGAAACCAAAATGATTCCAAGTAAATACTGTTGCTGTATGAGTAGGATCAATTTGATAGGCAACAGGTTTTGCCATAGAAATTGTTGTAACTGATGCTACCGCCAAACCGATTGTTAATGCTTTAAAGTTCATGTTTTTATCTCACTTTCGAATACCATTAAGTCTATAGATTTTTAGCCGTATTACAGCTTTAAAGATAAAACGTTTTGTTGCATGTTTAGAACGATAGTTTTGTAAAATCTGTAGCAGCATCCAAAACTACTCTCAATTATTAAATTTCCCATATATTTCAAATAATTAATTTAGGCTATGAGCTATTTATCCTAAATTTAGGAAACATCAACCCATCTGAGTCGTAGGTATTCAATACAAATCCACTTAAGATTTTTAGACATCATAAAAATCTGAGTACCGAAAAATGACAGAACAATCGCTGGCTATTGAAAAAGCCTTAAACACTAAAACACCCAAAGATGTGGTTTTGGCATTTCTTATGAATACTTCAAAAGAACTCATTGAAAATGCAACTCAGCTACTGGTAGCCGAAGACGCAGCATATGTTTCCTTAAACTTCAGCAACCCAGAACTTAAACAAATTGAGCCGTGGGCTGGGTCTGGCACAGGCAGAGACATTTATATTTATACCTTTGCCAACGTCGGGACCTACTGGAATATCGCCGACTTTCAAATCACGGATATGATCGCTGAAGATGAAACCGTAGCTGTATTTGGTCAATTCACCTACACCTCAGTCTATGCAAAAAATACTTTCACCTCGCCTTTTTCAATTAAAGCCAAAGTTCAAAATGGTTTAATCAGCTATTTCCAATTCATGGAAGATACCTATGCCTCAGCATCATCTTTCCGCGTAGGCGGAGAATGGATCATTCAGCAAGATGCAGACCCGACTAAAAACTTTAAAGTTTCAGCTTAATACTTAGATGCAGCAGCTCTTCACGCAAGAGCTGCTGTTGATTTGGAATGGCCTTTTACATTAAGTTAATGACAGCGATATTGGATAAACCCTGTTTTTCTCGCGATTTGATCATACAGCTTTTGTGCTGTTTCATTGTCCTGATGCGTTAGCCAATACACACGGTCACACTGCCGCTGATCACAATATTCTTTCACTTTCGCGATCAGCGCCTTGCCAATACCCTGCCCGCGATATTCTTCAAGCGTATATAAATCTTGCAAATAGGCATAAGGCTGCAATGTCCAGCAGCTCTCATGTTCAATGACATGCACGATCCCAACCACTTGATGTTCAATTACGGCTGCAAAGCCATACATATGTTCGCACTCAGCAGCATGTAACCTTTGCCATGTTCGCTCGGTCACTGCATCCGCCACCTGACTTTTATAAAATTCTAAATACAGCTCCCAGAGCGGCTGCCATTGGCTTTTTAAAATTTCAGTTAAATTTTTAATTTGTATTTGCACGTTCAATGTCTTTTTTAAATGATCACTGGATTTTTATAACTGAAATAAAGCTTTTTGTGTTGAAAACACTGTATTTTATGCGCTCTTTTTAAACATGATGAGTCTTGAAAGAACGTTTTCTTATCTGTTTTGTAAATACAATAGACAAATAAAAAGCCCGAAGATTCGGACT
Organism: Acinetobacter sp. YH12086; assembly: GCF_013419345.1. Classification (NCBI taxonomy): domain Bacteria; kingdom Pseudomonadati; phylum Pseudomonadota; class Gammaproteobacteria; order Moraxellales; family Moraxellaceae; genus Acinetobacter; species Acinetobacter sp. YH12086. The sequence continues at coordinate 208,618 of NZ_VPAF01000001.1, read as the reverse complement.
TTTTAACCATTCAGCTTATAGCTTTTCAACCAAGATCCGATCTACCTGCTTTAAACCTGTATGCTTTTCATGGTTCTTACGGCGAATCTTAATCACTTTGTCTTCTTGCAAATCTTGCAACATCAATTCTACTGCAACCATGGCTTCAAGCTCTAAGTTCGTGCCTATCCATTTCTGTTCACCAGCATCCATCAGTACAATTTCATCATTTATCTGATCGTAAAGGCTCATCGTTTCCTCACTTGGGGCAACATTGCACCCGTGGCTGAATACTGCATGAATGAATTAATTTTAAACCAATGCTTTAATTCATTCGTTACAAATCGTTATTTCACAATTAAAAAATATATTTGATCTCTGCAATAAAAAACGCCCCTTCTCTGGGGCGTTTTTTACTGTTAATCTTTATAGATTAAGCGGTAATTTCTTTCACTGCAGCAACAACAGCATCAGCTGTGATACCGAAGTGTTTGTACAAGTCTTTTGCTGGAGCAGATTCACCGTAAGTCGTCATACCGATTACACGGCCATCAAGACCTACAAATTTCCACCAGTAGTCCACATGCGCAGCTTCAACAGCAACACGCGCACGGATCGCAGCAGGAAGAACCGCTTCACGGTAAGCAGCGTCTTGTTTTACGAATTCTTCAGCACATGGCATAGAAACAACACGTACGCCGTCAAGCTGTGCGTAAGCATCCATTGCCAATGAAACTTCTGAACCAGTCGCAATGATGATTGCTTTCAATTCGCCTTTTTCTTTTGCAAGTACATAACCGCCTTTCGCAACGTCAGCAATTTGATCTGCTGTACGAGTTTGGAATGGCAAGTTTTGACGAGAGAAGATTAATGCTGTAGGGCCTTCTGAACGAAGCAGCGCAGATTTCCAAGAAATAGACGCTTCTACAGTGTCACATGGACGCCAAGTGTTCAGATTTGGTGTACCACGTAAAGATGCAATTTGCTCTACAGGTTGGTGTGTAGGACCATCTTCACCTAGACCAATTGAGTCATGGGTATACACATGAATCACACGCTGTTTCATCAATGCAGACATACGTACTGCATTACGCGCATATTCCATAAACATCAGGAATGTTGCTACATAAGGAACGAAACCGCCATGAAGTGCAACACCGTTAGCAATCGCAGTCATACCGAATTCACGTACGCCGTAATGAACGTAGTTACCCGCTGGGTTAGATTCAACGCCTTCTGCGCCTTTCCATAAAGTCAGGTTAGAGCCTGCAAGGTCAGCAGAACCGCCTAGAATTTCTGGAAGCTGCGGCGCAAATGCTTGAATGGCATTTTGGCTCGCTTTACGAGTAGCGATTGTTTCAGCTTTAGCATTTACTTCAGCAATATAAGCATCCGCTTTTGCTGCGAAGTCAGCAGGAAGGTCACCAGAAAGACGACGTTTTAGTTCAGCTGCTTCTACTGGATATTTAGCAGCATAAGCAGCAAATGTGTCGTTCCAAGCAGATTCAGAAGCAGTACCTTTGGCTTTTGCATCCCAAGCTGCATAAACATCAGCAGGAATTTCAAATGGACCTTCTGCCCAGCCCAAAGCTTCACGAGTTAAAGCGATTTCATCATTACCAAGCGGCGCACCGTGGCAATCTTCTTTACCTTGTTTGTTTGGCGAACCTAAACCAATAATGGTTTTACAGATAATTAAGGTTGGTTTCGCAGTTTCAGCTTTTGCTTCAACAGTTGCCGCACGGATTGCGTCTGCATCATGGCCGTCAACTTTAAGCACTTGCCAGCCGTATGCAAGGAAACGCTGTTCTGTATCATCAGAGAACCAGCCTTCTACTTCACCGTCAATCGAGATGCCGTTGTCATCGTAGTAAACAACTAATTTACCTAGACCCAAAGTACCAGCCAATGAACATGCTTCGTGAGAAACACCTTCCATTAAACAGCCGTCACCTAAGAAACAGTAAGTGTTGTGATCTACAACTGTAATGTCTTCTTTGTTGAATTGAGCTGCTAAAGTTTTTTCAGCAAGTGCAAAACCTACAGCGTTTGCAATACCTTGACCCAATGGACCAGTCGTTGTTTCGATACCCGGTGCATAGCCCAATTCTGGGTGACCCGGAGTTTTAGAGTGCAATTGACGGAAAGATTTCAAATCTTCAATAGACAGGTCATAACCTGTTAAGTGCAATAACGCATATTGCAGCATAGAGCCATGGCCGTTAGACAATACGAAACGGTCACGGTTTGCCCATTGTGGGTTTGCAGGGTTGTGGTTGAGGAATTCACGCCATACCACATCAGCAATATCTGCCATCCCCATTGGAGCACCTGGATGTCCTGAATTTGCTTTTTGCACAGCATCCATTGCCAATACACGAATTGCGTTTGCAATACGACGTTCGTTAAGCGGGGTTGTCATAGGTCAGAGTCCAAACAAATGGTTTAAAAGAGTAAGATGAATAAGAATTCAAAGATGAGCATATTGTCTTAAAAAAAGCGGAATGGGTAAAGCCTCAGGGGCAAATTTTCGCTAATTATTCCTGCACCACCTGTATTTTGGGCGCTTATTGCTCAATTTCAAGCCTATGCATGTCGTTTATTTTGTATACAGTAACGCTTTTATATAGCGAATCAATGACAGCGCAATGCATATTTAGAGTTTGGTGGTGAAAGCAAACGCTTCGTAATTGATAAAAGTCCAATACATCGAAAGGCAATTGCAAATAAAAGTAGTAGTCAAAGCTTGTCTAAATAAATGACCATTTTGAAATATGAAATACTTTCAATAATTAAACCCACTATGCTTTGGGTAACTCAAACGTCGTAATCATCCCTGTAAAATCAGCACTTATCCAATATACTCACGGTTTCACATTCAATACTTTAGATCCCACGACATGTAGCAGGTAAATTTCGCTGCGAAATATCATCCGATTGACAATTCCAAGCACCATTTAAATCATCTGGAATATTAAAATAGATCTGCTTTGAGCGAAGAGCAAAATTGACATCTGTTGATTTAAACGTAAAAACCACTGAACACGTTCCTGCCACATCAGTAATGTCACTACTCGCAATATATTTGGTACTGATACTTTCATTCAGCGCTGTATTCAAATCTACACAGCTTTGTTCCTCTGAATAATTTTCAATCAGTTTCAATTTATAGGATGAAATCATTGTTAAAACTTCAGCCACTTGCGCTCGAGCGACATAGCCATTGTAAGATACAGTAGCAATTGCAGCCAAAATGCCGATAATTGCCACTACCATCATGATTTCAATGAGTGTAAAACCAGACTGTTTCATTACGTTTCCCCATTCAACGTAATGACAAATAGGCAATTTGCGTACCAAGTCTCAAAATCTCGCATTTATTGTGTTTTATTTTTCAAATTAAACGAATAATTGTCGTTTACAGTCATATTCTGGCAGTTCATGACATTCATTATTGATAAATCTCAGGATATTGATTTGATTTTTTCTTATAATTGATTCACTTAAAATGCCACTTTAGGCATTTTAACGCCTAATCACATTGTTGCTTGTGCCAAAACAAAATATCTCAGTTTTATCTCATCATAAAAAATTAAATTGAGAAATCCATTGCTCATATCAATTTTTTAGATGCCTATATCAATTAAAAAGTCATTGAAATGAATTAATTTCATCCAATTTGGTCATGTTAAGCTAGTCCTAAACGCTTTCTCGATGTAACATATTGCGTCTTTAAATTTAACTGTGATAGGACTTATGCGCGAGTACGCTGTATTTACCTCGGAATCTGTAAGCGAAGGCCATCCGGATAAAATGGCTGACCAAATCAGTGATGCTATTTTGGATGCAATCTTAAAAGAAGACCCATATGCACGGGTTGCTTGTGAAACGCTTGTAAAAACGGGTGCGGTTGTACTTGCCGGTGAAATCACAACAACTGCAAATGTTGACTTTGAAGCGATTGTTCGTAATACCGTAAATGGTATCGGATATCATCATTCAGATCTTGGCTTTGATGGTTCAACTTGTGCCGTGATCAACATGATCGGTAAACAATCACCTGAAATTGCTCAAGGTGTAGACCGTCAAAAACCTGAAGATCAAGGTGCGGGCGACCAAGGTTTAATGTTTGGTTATGCAAGCCGTGAAACTGATGTGCTTATGCCGGCACCTATTTCATATGCACATCGCTTAATGGAAAAACAAGCTGAACTACGTAAACAAGGCAAACTTGCTTGGTTACGTCCTGATGCAAAAAGCCAAGTAACATTTGCTTATGAAAATGGTATGCCAGTTCGCTTAGACGCAGTTGTACTTTCAACTCAGCACGATCCAAAAATTACCCAAGCTCAATTGAAAGAGGCGGTAATAGAAGAAATCGTGAAAAAAGTGATTCCTGCTGAAATGTTCCATGCAGACACTAAATTCCACATCAACCCAACAGGTATGTTCGTCATTGGCGGCCCTGTAGGCGACTGTGGTTTAACAGGCCGTAAAATCATTGTAGATACTTACGGTGGTATGGCTCGTCACGGTGGTGGTGCGTTCTCTGGTAAAGATCCATCAAAAGTGGACCGTTCTGCTGCTTATGCAGGCCGTTATGTTGCTAAAAACATTGTGGCTGCTGGTCTAGCTGACAAATGTGAAATTCAAGTGTCATATGCGATTGGTGTTGCAGAACCAACATCTATCTCGATCAACACATTCAATACTGCGAAAGTATCTGAAGATTTGATTATTGCACTTGTACGTGAACACTTTGACTTACGTCCATACGGTATTACTCGTATGTTGAACTTAATCCAACCGATGTACCAACAAACTGCTGCGTATGGTCACTTCGGTCGTGAAGGTTCTGATACCGCATTTACATGGGAAAAAACTGACAAAGTGGAAGCGCTTAAAGCATCTGCTGGTCTTTAATCTTAATAGATTAATTTCCCAAAAAAGCCTGCATTGATTGCAGGCTTTTTTATGGCCCGTATGTCCATAACTAAAACATCTAGGATAAAAATAACGAGTGTAAAAAATATTGACTAAAATTTACGCCTAGCTTATTCATAAAACACCAAAATAATTTAAGAACAACATCATGCCCTTTCCATTAGACTTAAAATTTATTACTGCAACTGAAGAACAATTAGGATTTAAGTTTCCAGAAAAATATAAAGCCAAAATGCAAATTGAAAATGGTGGCGAATTCGGCATTAGCTTTTCTAGTGCGGATGAATTTAAAGATGGTGATGACATCGAAGCTTGGTGGCTTTTTCCCTTCCAAGACACCAGCGATGTGAAAAGAATAAAGCGTACGATGAATCATCTAGCCGCAGAACATCAATCCATCAGTGAAATTGAAGACTTCCCTGAAAACAGCATTGCTATTGCACATAACGGCGATGGCGATTATTTATTGATGCGTACGGTAGACGATACACAATTGGGGGAAGAAATATATTTATGGCGCCATGAAGACAGTGAATTTATCTATCTACTTGTTAACTCAATTGAAGAATTATTTACTCAAAACCCTTAACGCCATAAGCAGATATAAAGCCTTTCAAACTACAAAATAAGCTAGATAAAATTACACTAAATCAACAATTTTTGATCGATTTTTGAATATTTTTTCAGCTAATATAAATTCAGCCCATGCTACGGGCATAACAAAAAAAGGAAAGATCAAAATGAATAAATTACTTGTTGCTTTAGGTTTGGCTGCAACTGTTGCACTTGTTGGCTGTAATAAAGACAAAGCGCCAGAAACAGGTGCAACAACTGGTGAACACTTAGAAAACGCTGCTGACCAAGCAGGCCATGACATCGCTGATGCAACTTCAGATGCGGCAACTGCGACAGCGACTGCTGTTGATAATGCTGCAACTGCAACTGCAACAGCAGCCGAAAATGCTGCAGAAAATGCTGAAGCTGCTGCACACAATGCCAAAGAAGCAGCTAAAGACGCAACTGCTGCAACAGCAGGTGCTGTTGAACAAGGTGCAGCTGACGTGAAAGAAAAAGCGCAGCAATAAGCATTTTATAAAAAAAGCACCTTCGGGTGCTTTTTTTATATCTGTATTTTATTCAACTTACTGTTTCAATCTATTTTTAACTTGAAATTTAACCGATGTCAGGTCAATCTTATGAGGTCATATAAATAACAAATTTAGAGAAAATAATGTCTTACTCACATCATGCCGAAAAACATTTTATGGAACGTACGGGTTGGCTACGTGCATCTGTACTCGGTGCAAATGATGGCATTATCTCCGTCACTAGTTTAATTATGGGCATGGCTGCAAGTGGTGCTTCTAGCCATACCTTACTCATTACCTGCATTGCAGGACTCATCTCTGGTGCAACCTCTATGGCGGCGGGCGAATATATCTCTGTGAAATCTCAAGAAGACGTCGAAAAAGCAGATCTTCACATGGAGCATAAAGAACTGCAAAAGAACCCTGAGCTAGAACTTAAAGAACTTACCCAAATTTATATTCAACGTGGTTTAGAGCCTACACTTGCCCATGAAGTCGCAGTCCAATTAACTGCACATGATGCACTTGAAGCCCACGCCCGAGATGAAATTGGAATCCATGACAATACCGCAGCAAAACCCGTTCAAGCAGCACTCTCATCGGCTTTAGCATTTTCAATTGGTGCACTATTTCCGATGGTTGCGATCTTGATCAGTGCTGACATGCATATTGAAAAAACTGTTATGGCCGTTGGCGTGATTTCCCTAGCACTCCTCGGTGCTTTAGCCAGTTATGCAGCTGGCACTTCTATGTTGAAAGGCAGTCTACGTGTTGCACTCTGGGGCATTGCAGCCATGCTATTTTCAAGTTGGATTGGTTCTTTATTTAATGTAAATCCAGTTTAATGTTTCTTTTATCAGTTTTACAAATATTGAAAATCAATTATTCACAGCAATGATTGTGTGAATTCTAAACAATATTAATTTTTACAATATATAAAAACCGTAAAATAGAAATACATTTTTTAAGCTTTTTTCTCCATGTCTGTTATTGCTGCGCCAGCCAATCGATCCAATGTATCGATTTGGGTGGCTTTTGTTTTATTAATTTTAGGCACCATTGGTGCTTATCTGGTTGTAGGCGTTAACCAAGCATTACTATTTTTAATTGGCGGTGCTTTGGGTATGACGCTTTATCATGCGTCTTTTGGTTTCACCTCGAGTTGGCGTGTCTTTATTAAAGAGCGTCGTGGTCGTGGCTTGCGTGCACAAATGATCATGTTGGCTTTGGCTGTATTGCTCTTCTTCCCTGCTTTAGGTGCGGGTGAATTATTTGGCAACCCAGTCAAAGGTAACGTTAATCCTGTTTCAATGTCCGTGATGATCGGTGCCTTTATTTTTGGTATTGGTATGCAACTTGGCGGCGGCTGTGCATCAGGGACCCTGTACACTGTGGGCGCAGGTAGCGCACGTATGATTGTAACGCTGATCTTCTTCTGTACAGGTTCATTGATTGCAACTTCACATATTCAATGGTGGTTTGACCTTCCCCACTTTGAGCCAATTTCTTTAGTCAAAAGCTTTGGTGTAGTTCCTGCACTGGCATTAAACTTTGTGCTCTTTGTATTGATTGCCGCAGCAACAGTTTATTTTGAAAAGAAACGCCATGGTCAGCTTGAGGTTGAGCCGCAAGCAATGCAACACGGCTGGAAACGTTTTCTACGTGGACCATGGCCATTGGTTTGGGGCGGAATTATCCTGACTTTACTGAACTTTGCCACACTCGCACTTGCAGGCCGTCCTTGGGGCGTGACCTCTGCCTTAGCCGTTTGGGCCGCAAAATCAGCAAGTGTTATGGGGATCGATGTTGCATCTTGGGCATATTGGCAGCAACCTGCAAATGCCAAAGCACTCACCGAATCATTATGGTTTGATATCACGTCGATGATGAATTTCGGCATCATGCTCGGTGCCTTACTCGCAGCAAGCCTAGCTGGTAAATTTGCACCAAACTTTAATATCCCAAAACGTTCACTGCTAGCGGCTGTGATCGGTGGTTTGATGTTGGGTTACGGCGCACGTTTAGCATACGGCTGTAACATTGGTGCGTATTTCAGCGGTATTGCTTCAGGTAGTTTACACGGTTGGGTATGGTTAGTATTTGCCTTCATTGGGAACGGTATTGGCGTCAAACTACGTCCAATCTTCTTCCCCGGCGAACGTCCACAAACTGAAAAACTAACAGACTGCTAATTTCTGTGAAATAAAAAGCCCCTCAAATGAGGGGCTTTTTTAATCTTTCAGTGCGCCTTTTAGATTACAACCATATTGCATGGTTTCTTGTGCCTGTTTGTATGTGGTATAGCGGTTGATAATAAAATCATAAAATTGGTCAGCATTCGCAAACACCTGACTCAAATCTTCATTTGCGGCATTTGGCAGTTTAACGTCTTTCACCAAGGCCAAGTTCACATGTCCGAGATGATACATTTCAGAAAAATAATGATTCATTACTTCGCAATAGGCAATTTTGGAGCTTTTTAAAGCGGTATTAGCAACAAAATGCTGATTTAAAGTTTTTAAGTTCTGAACATCTAAAGCGGATTGATCTGAAAAAGCCATACTTTCTACTTTTTTTAGTTGGCTAAAATCAGCTGCTAGAGTCTGATTTAATTGTTCAAAGCGTTGTTGTAATCCCGCTGTATCGGCAACTTGATAACTTTGTGGATTGAATGTTTTCTTTTCTTGCTTATTTGCAGAACACGCCGTTAATGCCATTGTCGTCAGAACGGTCGTAACAAGAAATAATTTCATCAAGGTCTCACTTAAACAATCAAAAGCGCAATCATTATGCCCGAAATAGCCAGATGATTCGCACTTAAATCGCTTTCTCATTCATATAACGCCAATAACGACGTGGCACATACTGCACATGTAATTTCATATTACGTCGGGCTTCAATATTGACACTTCTAAAATAATCTTTCCAAAGCTGATCATACAAAACCTCATCATCATCCAGTTCGATATTAAAGGATTGACTATGGCCTGATTGTATTTGCCTATCTATGGTTGTGGCATCCATATCCACTTGATGCACCTGTTTTAAATCATAATAAATGCCATAATTTCGTTTTTCATCGTAAATCAGCCAACGTTGATCTTGATAGCGTGATTTGAAATGCCGTTCGATCAAAGGCAATACATTAAAGTCAGGTGAGACTAAACTGATAAACAAGCCATCCTGACATTTTTTAAAACGCACAAAAGCTTCCATTCGGTGCTTTTCACGCTCCACTTGCTTCGCCCACTGACTCATCCCTAATACATCAGCATGACCATAGTTTTTAGACACATCACGCTGTTGCTGGAACACATAAATCGCAAAATTAAAACAATGCTGAAAAGCCTGCTGCTGCTCGGATAAAAACGCATAATAAAACTGCTTTAAAGCACTTTCAGATGCTTTAAGCTTTAATCCTTGCCATACTCGCTGTGCTTGTTCATCATGACTAGCCACATCAATGACATCGGCGAAAAGGCCTGCCTGCACTTGCCCATCTGTACAAATCTGAACGTCAAATTGCTTAAATTGAAAGGCCCGAAAAACACAGCTTAACAATCCTGTCATCGTGCCATCAAAGACATAAATACTCACGACTGTGTCCTAAAAACCGAAGTTCAATTGTGGAGAAACTTGCTGCGTATATTTCGACTGACCACTTTGCAAAATCTGCTGTCTTATTTGATGAGGCTGTTGTTCACGAATAAATTTAGGTGAATCTTCACAGCGTATAAAATGTTGTGCTCTGTTGTAGGAAATACCCATACGTTTTAATTGGTCGATATGAATTTTACCAAAACGTCGTGCTTGAACAATTTTTTTAGCAGAACGCACACCGATGCCCGGCACACGTAAGATCATTTGATATTCAGCACGATTGATATCCACGGGAAATTGCTCGGGATGACGCAGTGCCCACGCTAACTTAGGGTCAATATCCAATTCTAAATTTGGATGCTCTTCATCGACCAACTCTGTCGCTTCAAATCCATAAAAACGCATTAACCAATCACTTTGATACAGCCGATTTTCTCGTAATAAAGGTGGCGCAGACCCCACAGCTGGCAGCGCACGCTCCTCTTCATTAATGGGAATATAACCTGAGTAATACACACGCTTGAGCTTAAACTCTTTGTAATGACGGTCTGCCATCAGTATTACATCACGGTCAGACTCTTGATGTGCGCCCACCACCATTTGCGTCGTTTGTCCTGCGGGTACAAATTTAGGGACTGTACGTATTATTTTTCGTTCATCTTTGAATTGAATCAAACGATCTCGCACAATACCTAAGTCTTTTTGGACTTCGACATGACTTTTTTCAGGTGCAAATTTTTTTAAACCATCTTCTGTCGGCATTTCTAAATTAATGCTCATACGGTCAACATATAAACCTGCTTCGGTAATGATTTCCTGAGATGCCCCCGGAATAGTCTTCAGATGAATATAACCATTAAAATTTTCTTCTAAACGCAGTTTTTTTACCACCTGCAACATACGTTCCATGGTGTAATCCGCCGATTTAAAAATCCCCGAACTTAAAAATAGCCCCTCAATATAGTTCCGACGATAAAAATTCATAGTCAAATCGACCACTTCCTGTACCGTAAATGCTGCGCGCTTTACGTCGTTACTTCGACGGGACACACAATATGCGCAGTCAAAAATACAGACATTGGAAAATAGAATTTTTAATAACGAAACGCAGCGGCCATCTTCTGTATAGCTATGGCAAATACCGTTTCCAGTATTACCCAGACCTTTGTCTTTATTTTGGCGCTTGCTACCACTCGAAGAACATGAGACATCATATTTGGCAGCATCGGCTAAAATTTGCAGTTTTTCACGGATACGTTCAGACATGGGAGAATTATAAAATTTAAAGTGAACACAGCACTATTTTAAAAGCATCCCCGTCAAAAGTCGGGTCATACATCCTTAATACGACATGAGGTGTCGCTTAATTTTAAGTACAGCATTTTGTAGGCTCAAGACCATTTTGATAAGAAATAACGAATATTATTTGCTTAATTTCACTCGCTTGGGCAAAGTATTTAGAGTGATTGGAGTATGCACATGACTTTATTAGAAAAACTTGGCATCAAACACCCTATATTTCTTGCCCCAATGGCAGGTGTTTCTACACCTGAACTTGCTGCAGAAGTGTCAAATCAAGGTGGACTTGGTTCACTGGGTTTAGGTGCAAGCAGTGTTGAGAATGCACGTCAACAAATATTACAAACTCAAGAACTCACTGAACAACCTTTTCAGGTCAATTTTTTTTGTCATGACACAGTAGAACTCGATGAACAAGTTGCTGCCAAATGGATCATGCAATTTAAATCACGCTTTGCTCAATATAATGCAGAAGCTCCAGAAGCACTGAACTGTATTTATCCAAGCTTTAAAGACAATGACCATTTTCTAAACCTCTTACTGGAAACGCGCCCTAAAGCGGTAAGCTTCCATTTTGGTATTCCACATCCACATCAAATCCAAGCCTTGAAACAAGCGGGTATTTTGACTCTAGTTTCTGCAACCAACTTAGCAGAAGCTAAACTGATCGAAGCTGCAGGCATTGATATAGTGATTGCTCAAGGTATTGAAGCTGGTGGTCACCGTGGCATTTTCAATGAAAACTTTGATAGTAGCGTTAAGACACGTGACTTGGTTCAGCTCTTGAAACGCCATATTCAATGTCCAGTCGTTGCGGCTGGTGGTATTATGAATGGACATCAGGCCTATCAAATTATGGAATTGGGTGCAGATGCTGTTCAATTGGGCACTGCTTTTGTGCAATGCAAAACATCAAATGCAAATGAAGCTTATCGCAAAGCATTATTTGATGCACCCATCACGCAGATTACATCAAGTATTTCAGGCCGCCCTGCTCGTGGCATTATCAATAACTGGCACACAGATATTGACACACCGACTCGCCCGACCGTCCCGGCTTACCCATATAGCTATGATTTAGGCAAACAATTACATGCCGCTGCTAGCAAGCATGGTGTACATGAATATGGTGCTTTTTGGGCGGGAACCAATGTCTCTCAAATACGTGAATTGGAAGCACCTGACTTGATCAATCAATTGGTTTTAGAAATGCGCTTTAACTAAGGCCTCGCTCAACGCGACATTCAAACATGAATGCTTACAAAAAAGCCCTCAACATTGAGGGCTTTTTATATGTAATTTAGGCCATCATCGATGCACAATTCAAGAATTGTTTCAGATCATTTGAATCAAGTTAGTTAAATCTATTTCAAATCAATCTAACTAACTTAAAGCAGCCTACTTTGCATCAAATTGTGCAGATCCATTTCGTTTGGCTTTAAATTATTTGGTTTCAAGCAAGTTGACCTGATCAACTTGAACATCACTCATGATCTGACCATGATCAAGTAAGTGATTAAAATAGTTCTCGACGACTTTATATTGATCTGCTGTAGATTCAATTTTATACATATTTTGGCGGAACTCATTACTAGAGCGTAGACCCTTGGTGTACCAAGCAATATGTTTGCGTGAAATTCGACAACCTGAATATTCGCCATAAAAACCATATAATTCAGACAAGTGTCCAAGCAATACGTCACGGACTTCCATAATACTTGGCGCCGCCATATGCTCACCTGTCGTCAGGTAATGTCCTATTTCACGGAATATCCATGGGCGACCTTGAGCTGCACGACCAATCATGACTGCATCAGCACCAGTATAATCCAGTACATATTTGGCTTTTTCAGGTGTATCAATATCACCATTGGCAATCACAGGAATATTGATCAACGATTTCACATCTTTAATTAAGCTATAACGCGCCGTATTCAGATACATATCTTCACGTGTACGACCATGAAGTGCCAATGCAGCAATGCCAGCTTCTTCGGCACGTTTCGCAACGCGCATAATGTTTTCATGACCATTGAGATAGCCCAAGCGGGTTTTTAAAGTCACGGGTACATCAACTGCATCAACCACAGCATCTAAAATGCGGGCCACCAAATCTTCATCTTTGAGCAGCGCAGAACCTGCCAACTTATTACAAACTTTCTTCGCCGGACATCCCATATTAATGTCGACAATTTGCGCACCATTTGCCACTTGATAGCGAGCGGCTTCAGCCAGTTCAGCTGGATCTGACCCTGCAATTTGAGCTGAGATAGGTGCTATCTCACCATCAAAATTGGCACGATAAAGACTCTTTTTACTCATGCGTAAGGTCTTATCTGCCGTCATCATTTCACTGACAGCATGACCTGCGCCAAAGTATTTGCAAAGTGTACGAAATGGGCGATCTGTAACCCCTGCCATAGGTGCCACCCACAGTTTTCTCTCGATGGGACGATCGAATAATTCTTGAATGACATTGTTTTTACTCAAAATCTTTTAACCTCGTTTAACTTCGTTTAGTCGCTTCGTATTGACTTTTAATGCTCTTTAGTTGCAACCTATTTGCACCACGAAATTTCAATGTTGCAAATTTATAGGTACAGTCACTAAGCGACAAACAAAAGACGGTACAACTCGGTATAGAGCTCAAGTCCGCGTACAACTTCAAGGCTACCCAGAATTCAAGCAATCCAAAACATTTAGCTAAAAGTCTTTGGCTGATGAGTGGATTAAACGCGCAGAGGCAGAAATTGAATTGCACCCTGAAAAAATGTTGAACCCTGAGGTGCAACTTAAGCAAAAACACTCAGAGAATTCATATTTCAGTATTTGGATGAGGCGGACAGTTTTGCTAGGACAAAAACAGGAGCACTACAGCATATCGCTAGTTTAGATATTTCTGAAAAGAATATCTATTATTTAACGCGACAAGACTTTTCTGATTACGCCGCTTCTTATAAAAGTATTAATCTTTCTGAACACCAACATTATCTGCATCAAATTCTAATGACATTTTCTCATATAGCTTGCTTTCAGCTGCATCTAAGCGAGCTTTTGCGGCAGCTAATGGTTTCCGGTAATAAAGATAGCTTTTCATATCTTTATCACAGCTATCCAGTTTTTCCTCACAATCACTATCATTCCTTTTGGCTTCTCTAGACTCTCTGATTATTCTGTTGTAATTATTTTTGGCTTCGTACCATTTAAATTCAATTACATTATGAGCATTTGATGGTTCATCTTTAGCATAGCAGTTCACTGATGCTAGGAAGCAAATTGTTATTCCGTTAATAATTTTGGTTAGATAATGCACTTTTGATGCTCGTTAAATTGGATGTTATTGTAAATAGTAACGTAATCTAACCCACCTGCCATAGGTGCCACCCACAGTTTTCTCTCGATGGGACGATCGAATAATTCTTGAATGACAGGATGTTGACTCAATGTTTTAACCTCTAGCTATATTTAGCAAATGATACCCGAACCACATTCGAAATCTTCGAATCCACTTTTAACAATGCTAAATTCAAATGTATGTTCGCAAAATCTGTTGAGCGTAAAAACGTTTCATGGCAATGATTATGCAATTGAATGATGACAATGAACATCAACATCGTTCAACGCTTAAATTGAGGAATTTGAAGCTTCGGAATTGGACGGCAAATTTGCAATGCGATAGTTTAGTAATTCCAAACAAAAATTTCTACGCTTTTGCTTAAGAGTCGTTGAAAGTTATGCATATACCTTCTAGCTAACACACTATCGATTCAACATCAGACTTTCAGCAGATCTGCCTGTACAGGTGTTACTATAGAGGGATACTGCTAAAATCATTGAAAACTTAAATCTATAAATTCACATCAGTGAGTTGAACTTTATGAAAAAATTGAAAATTCTCTCTTTTATATTTTTCGCTACCATATTGACTGCCTGCCAACAACCGAATGACGAGGTAGCTGCAGCTGAAAGTCAAAACGCTGATTTAACAACGGAACAAGCGACTCAACAATTTGAGCAGTCAGATGCGCAAATCAGTCAATACCTTGATGTTTTAGATGCCCCAAGCACATCGATCAAGGAAAAAACACAAGTCTTATGTCATGACTACCCTCATGAATATAAAACCAACTATATGCCTGCCATGCTCAAACTCGCAGCCCAAGATTATACTCAAGATAAAATGTTAAATGATTTGAAGATTGCACAGGACTACTACAAAGTAAAACTCAAAATTGAATGTCCTGCCGAATAATCTCCCTTTCATCATGGCGTCATATTTCAGCGATAAATTGTAATTAAGCGAAAAGTGTGTAAGTTTCGCTGTAATAACAACGTAAAATATACTTCCCGATTTATTCGGGTTTTTCTTTTTAAAGCCTTTCAAATAATTAACGACAATTGAATGGCACATATTATTTTGTGATAGACTTCAAAATACTGATTTAATTTGATAATTTTTTCGTTGGAATTCACAATTTGGACACAGAACAATCTATTTTAATTACACTTTTCTCATGATTAATACATTAAGTTGTTTTTTCCAAAAATAGACTGAAGATTGAATCATGAAAACTTTAAATAAAGCACTTTTTGCTGCACTTATCTCTGCTGCTACTGCAACTACATTTGCTGCGGAAGAACAAAAAGTTGAAGCTGCTGCATCTGAAGCTCAAACAACTGAAGTTGCTCAAGACGCAACTGAAGCGGCTCCTGCTTCTGAAGCTGTTGCAAAATAATTCAGTAAACATTTAAAAACCCACAGTTTGTGGGTTATTAAATTCACAGACATTTTATGTTTGTCACAGTATACAATCACTTTGACATCTGTTATTTAAAGTATAAACGTTGAATTTGTCGTGCCCGCCGGTTTAAACCTAATATTTCTTTTCTTTGTAAAATGTCTTCTTCACTAAATCCCAAGCGCTGGATTAATTCAGACATAGCTAAATCTGCATGTTCGATCAACACGGCATCTTGTTCCGTTGACCAAATCACGGTTGATACCGTTAATTTGTGCTGACGTTTTAACTTTCTCATTTGCATAGTATAAAAGACTTTTGGCTAATTCACAAAAAAGCCCACCCTAGGTGAGCTTTACGCAAAGACTGTTTATTCTTCATTTATATAGATTGAAATATTGATTCACTGTGCAATGACGTTAAAGATTTTCATCCTTCGTGATCATCACAGATGTTAAAATTGGAACAGCAAAACAAGGTAGTAAGAGTAAGATCCAATATTCCACCATCGGTTTAGCCACAACAAAGTTAATAACGATTGCCCCCAACACCATAACTAACGCAATCAAACCTAAGAAACGACTGAAAAATTTAGCTGGCATAACAATCCCCTTAAAAAATTATGGATTTCAGCTAGTATATACCTTCATTTTTTATAATCTGTTGAAAATGATATTGGAATATTCATCTATTTAGCTCAAAAAGCATTCTTTTTCCAATCATCCTGACAGAACTGCTTGTTTTTACACGCGTAGATCTCCATAAATAGATTGACAGTCACCTATGAGGCATATACATATTTATTCATTACTTATGTATTTTGCATAGTATACTGCTCCTGCTTTGTCGCCCCCATATGGCTGAGTTTATTGGAAAATATGAACAAAACTTTTTCGACCACATTATGCTTTAAATCCCTTTCTGTACTGGCTTTATCCATTGGCTTGGCTGCTTGTGGTAATGGTTCATGGTGGAGCAAAGATGAACCCACTATGGAAGCGGAACAGATTAAAAAAGCCATTCCACCTCGCGTGAATGATCGTCTGTCATGGGCCAATGATATCTACGACATTAGTGATCAGCTCGGTATTCCGACCACGAAAGAAAATGTCTGTACGATTGTTGCTGTGGTCGATCAAGAGTCCAATTTTGTTGCTGATCCGCATGTGCCGGGGCTCGGTGAAAAAGCCGTTAAAGAAGTTCAAGATCGTCTTGAAGAAAAGTTTAAAGATAAATTGGGTGATGGCATCGGTGGTACAGTCGCTGGCTATTTCCAAGATGTGTTAAAAAATCAGCCGAGTCCTGAAGATAACTATTTGAGCCAAATGCGCCGCGTTCAAACTGAACGTGAACTAGACGAGTTATATCGTGAAATTTTTGACTATATGTCTAAACATTATCACGTGAGTGCTTTGACGGGCGCAGCAAAACTGGTTGGACAAGATATTGGTGAAAAGCTCAATCCCATTACCACTTTGGGTTCGATGCAAGTCCATATAGGCTATGCCAAAGACCACAAACGCCAAGGTGGAAATATTGCGGCACTACGTACAGATATGTATAGCCAATATGGCGGTTTGTATTACGGCATTCACCGTTTAATGATGTATCCAGCTGAATATGACAAACCGATTTATCGTTTTGCAGATTATAACTCGGGTCGTTATTCGAGTCGTAATGCGGCATTCCAAAGCATGTTGAATGACTTAACCCCTGCTGAGCTCGGCTTAGATGGTGACCTCTTACTTTATAATAAAGATGGTTCTCCACGTTCAGCAAAAAGCCAGTCTGAAACCGCGCTGATTGCCGTTTTTGCAGAAAACAATGTGATCGCGACGCCACGTCAAATTCGTTCAGATCTTAAAAAAGAAAAAGATCAGGACTTTGAAGATACTTTGACGTATAAAGCGGTCAAAAAGTTGTACCAAGAAAAGACAGGTAAAGAACCATTTTATGCCATGATGCCTGAAGTCGTAATTTCTGGGCCGAAATTAAGCCGTGATTACAATACCAATTGGTTTGCCACACGAGTCGATGGACGTTATCAAACATGCATGCGCCGCATCAAAAACCTAAAACTCTAGCCTTATTTGATTTTGACGGAACCCTGTGTAACAAAGACAGTTTTACAGGGTTCATCTTCTATTCCCTGCCTAAAAGGCATATCGTGCGCCAAGGGATTAAAATTCTCCCTTGGATTCAAGGCTATTATCTCAAGCTATATCCTGCACATGCAATGCGTCCTCGCCTATATGCCGCAATGTTTAGCCAAGCCAATCATGAGCAGGTTTTAAATCAAGCAGCGCAATATGCTGAACATTTGATGGCAGAACTCAATCCTTCACTGTATGAACAATTACAGCAACACCAAAAACGCGGTCATGAAGTCGTATTGGTTTCTGCATCCGTCGATTTATATCTTAAACCTGTGGCCAAAAAGCTTGGGGTCAAACTGATTTGTACCGAAACAGCAGCCAATGACCAAATACTGACTGGTTTGTATCAAACCTTAGACTGTAGTGGCGAGCAAAAGAAAATTCGCGTTTTGGAGCAATTTAACCTTCAAGACTATGAGCATGTTTATGCCTATGGAAATAGCGATGAAGACCTCGCTATGTTTGAATTGGCCACCCACCATTTCATGAATGGACAGGATAAACGCCTACCTGAACTCGACTAAAGTCGAGTGATTTAGTTTGGTTTATTAATCAAAGTTAACAATTACAAACTTAAATTTAAGTCGCTCTAATATATGATTAAATTTTGAAAATTCTGCTTTTATTTTGACTTTATAGTGTGCTATTTTTCTCATTAATTAGAAATAATGCGGTCAAATATTAAAAGCGGGAAAAGAATATGAATCAATTCAATCCACCGAAATATGTCAAAGGCCTCCATATTAAATTTGGCGAAAATCCATTTGTACTCCTTGCTCAATTTGCCTTCTCAGCCACTCGCCAGATGTGGACGAAAGAAGAAATTGAATTGGTCATTCGTATGGCTAAAAAAGGAAATTATATGAATTTGATTAAGATCCTCAAATTACATATCAAAAATTGAAATAAATATTTTCCCCAAAGTTAATATAAAAAAGCCATGCAATTGCATGGCTTTTTTTCCCGTAAATTTAGTGTAGCGTTTATTACTTTTTAAATGGAAACGCATATTTCACAATACGTTTTAGTACACTGCCGTACTGTTTCACTAAACTTGCGTTGTTATAGTTCAAACCATATTTTTCACAGACCGCCTGCACTTTTGGCGCCATTTTACGATAACGACGTGCAGGAACGTCAGGGTATAAATGGTGTTCGATCTGATGGCTTAAATGCCCTGTCAAAATGTGAAATGCTTCTGAACCAGTAAGGTTTGAAGAACCACGGATTTGACGCATGTACCAATGTCCACGGCTTTCATTTTCAAGTACTTTTTTCGGGAAAACTTCAACATCTTTGGTGAAGTGACCACAGAAAATAATGCTAAACGTCCAAATATTACGAAGACCATTCGCAACGAGGTTCCCTGTGAGCACAGGTAATGCTGCAGGCCCTGCAATAAGCGGGAAAAACACATAGTCTTTAAATAATTGCTTGCCGATTTTGGCTTGCATTGGCTTCCATTCTTCTTTGGTCTGCTGTTTTGTTTTGCGACCTTTAAAGTATTTACCCAATTCAAGGTTTTGAATGGCAACACCCCATTGGAACAATAAGCAAAATGGAATGCTATAAATCGGTTGTAATAGATAGCCCGGCTTCCAACGCTGTTCTGGGAATAAACGAACGAGACCATAACCAATATCATCATCCATACCTTTAATGTTGGTATAGGTATGATGTTTAAAATTGTGAGTTTGGCGCCAGTTATCTGCAGTACCCACGATATCCCATTCATAAGTCTGACCATTGAATTTAGGATCATTCATCCAGTCATATTGACCATGCATGACATTATGACCTAATTCCATGTTTTCCATGATTTTGGCAAAACCTAAAAGACCTGTGCCTAAAATCCACGCTGGCGGAAACCAACCTGCAAACAATAATGCACGACCTGCCATAGATGAATATCGAATAGTCGAATACACACGACGAATGTATTTCGCATCCTTTTCACCTAAGTCATCTAAAACTTCTTGCTTAATCGCGTCAAGCTCACGCGCCAGTTCATCTAATTGCGATTGGGTTAACTCACGGTTTTTAGGATTTTTAAAATATTCAATTTTTACAGGCATGTTCATATTTTTTCTACCTTATAAATCAATAACGAGATCTGACTGTGCTGAGTTCACACAAATTTTGAGTAAATTACCCGGTTCTGTATTTTGGCTACCATTGACCATATTTTTAGTCGAACCTTCAACTTTGTTGCAGGCACATTTATTACAAATGCCCATACGGCAACCGTGGTTTGGTTTGATATTTTGCTGTTCAAGACTGGCTAGAATTGATTGGCCTTTTGGAATACTGACGGTTTTATTGGATTGCGTAAGCGTGACATTCACAAAACCAATGTCATCCGTTGCAATTGGACTCATGCTAAATGCTTCACTCATAAAGCACTGTGCATGATCAAATAACGCTTCGGCCTGAGTGACGAAACCCGATGGACCACATGCAAACACAGTACTGTGCTCAATGTTGTCAAATTGAGCAGCGTGAGAGGCATTTAATCGTGGATCGGGAACATCTTCTTGGGTAAAGAAAATTTGAAATTTAAAGTTTGGATATTGATTTGCCAAAGCTTCGAAGCGTAATTTGAATGCGGCATCATCGTGATACTTAACCCAATACATTAACTGAATTGGTTGCTCCGCAATTTGCTTGGTTTTGCTCATCGCTTTCAACAAACTCAACATTGGCGTAATACCACTACCCGCAGCCAATAGTAGCAACGGCGCAGAATTTGACACCAAAGTCATATCACCAAAAGGCTGACCAAATTCTAAGATGTCACCAACTTGTGCTTGTTCTACGAGCCAAGTACTCACGATACCCGTATTCACTTTTTTTACGCTAAGTAATACGTGTTGATCATCCAACTGAGTCAAACTATAAGTACGTTCGTAACGGATACCATTTACGCAAGCAAAAACAGGATGATGCTGACCAGCTTCGCCAATTTTAAATAAACGGTTCACCTGTATGGTTAGGCTGACCATCTCATTTGCTGCATTTTCTTTTTGTACAATTTTGCCGAGAGCCTGATTACCAGACCATAACGGATTAAATTTCTGCAACCAGAAATTCACCGCATTGACGTCTATAACACTGTCTTTGAGTGCGTTTAAAGGCTTTTTTGCTTTTTCGAGTACATGCATAATCAAATACAACTCATGGGAGGTTTTTAATTATTATACACATGTATATATATTTGTATATACGCTTGTGCATTTAATCGACATTTTCACAAAAGCTATTAGCAGACGCTATAATATGTTAATGTTTTTAATCTATTAAAAAATATGACTCAGTCTGCACAGACGAATATGGTTAACATGTACCAGGAAGAATTACATTCTGAAGCTGAAACTCCACTTGCAGTTCGCACTGTAGGTCGTAAAGCAACAATTACCAAGGAAGAACTGTTTCAGGCAGCGCTTAATTTAATTGGTCCACAAAAAAGTATTTCATCACTGAGTTTGCGTGAAGTTGCACGTGAAGCTGGCATTGCTCCAAATAGTTTTTATCGTCACTTCAAAGATATTGATGAATTAGCCATTGAGTTGATTGATCGAGCTGGTGGTGTGTTACGTCAAATTTTGCATGAAGCACGCCTTCAGGCATCACGCCAAAGCAGTATTATTCGTAGTTCAGTTGAAGTATTTATTCAGCAGCTAGATGCCGATGAAGGCAACTTAAGCCTTTTACTTCGTGAAGGCTATACTGGTTCGCATTCCTATAAAAATGCAGTTGAGCGTCAACTTAACTATTTCCAACAAGAATTAAGAGAAGATTTAATCGTACTAGAACGTTTAAATCAGAGTAAGTTGGCTCATCCTGACATCGTGGCACGTGGTATTACCCAATTGGTGTTTAACATGGGTGCGAAAGTCATTGATCTACCGACAGAACAACGCAAAGAAGTTGCCGAACAAACCATGATTATGATTCGCATGATCCTGGAAGGTGCTCGCCATTTAGACGAAGCCCAGATTCGATAAAAATTAACGGTCAAAAAAAAGGAGACGTTCAGGTCTCCTTTTTTATGAGCAAAATTTATTTTTCTAATGCTGTAAGTACTGCATGACGTGTAGCGCTGTCTGTTTCGGCTGCTCAAGTGGAAACATGTGCCCACCTTCAACTACACTATAATCTATACCATAGGTTTTCTTCATTCCGTCAGGCAAACCTTGTTTATAAAAATGGCTGTTATCTGCGGTGATAAGGTGTACAGGCATTTGAGGGGCTTTTCGTGGAGTACGCCACCACCATGCAGGCACTGTACGGAAGATTTGCGCTTCCACGGCTTTTGGAATGCTGAGGGTCACGCCACCGCGTTTTTCATCAGCTTGAATGCCTTGTGCAAAGTAATCTTCAAAACACTGCGCATCAAAACTTTTAAATAAACGATTATTCCGTAGTGCCGTATATGCTTCATCCAAATTTGACCAATGATCATTGCGCTTCAGTGTAATTGCTGCAGGGGTAATTTTATCGACAGCTTTGAGCTTTAATTTTTGCATGCCCTCAAAAATGGCGGACTTAGGGCCGATTACGAAAGGTGGATCCATAATAATCAGTTGTGAAAACAGGTCTGGACGTTTATAAGCCGCCATAAGGGTGACTAAAGAACCAAAAGAATGCCCAAGCCCAATCACTTTTTGCTTTGGAAATTGGTGCTCGATATCTGCTACGACTTGATCAACCAAATATCGCCAGTCTTTGGTGATCGGATAGCGCTCATCCATACCAATCAGCGGAATCGCCTTCACATCAAATTGCGGTGCAAAGTAGGATAAAAACTTTCGATAACTTGCAGCAGGAATACCATTGGCATGGGTAAAATGGATCGCGCTTTTCATCTAAAACTCATCCAATCAACTGATGATGCCACATCATAAAGAGATCTATACGATTTAAACAGGACTCAATGAGTTTATCTATATGACCCCAAAGTCAGTTTGCAGATTATTTTTGTGAACCGACCATTGATTGATTCGGTAAAAATGTTGCGCCACAAGTGGTTTTATCTCCAGCAACCACAACACCTCGCCCCTTTACCGTTGTACTTTGATCTGCCGCGATCGCAGCCACAGTCGAATTACATTTCGGGCAATAATGTTTCATGCCGTTTAAATGCACCGCAATACCATTAATCACAAATGAAGGTTCACATTCTGAAACCACACCACCGTGTGACGTTTTACTACCTAAGGTAATTAAGGATTTCATATTTTTATTTTCTTCTAACGAACTGCTGAAATTTGAAGCATTTTAACGGAACTGCCCTCAACTCGCTAGCATCGACGTATAAATTTAACCAAGCCAAAACTTTACTTAACTAAAGCATTAAAACACGACCTTAAGGCAGTTCGTGAACAATCATTTGATTATGATGCTATCGCTATATGCCCGAATACATTTAATCATTTCACTTTCAGGATTCAATCGATATCAATAACGACAGCTTATGTCGCGATGCCGATTCTTTTATTAATCAAATCTTGTATATTGGGTATAGCAATGAGCATGAAGCGTAGCGCCCTATATTAACAATTTCAGTATTTAACTGAACTTCGAATCAGAACAAGGTGTGTTTCTACGACATGATTAACCTTAGAACGTTCTTAGACTAAACACATTATTCAAAACCATTTTTAGTAAATATTTAGACTCAATACGTAGCACAACTTCATATAAATAGCGCAGATAAATAAAGCATAACCATTCTATTTTCAGGAGGTTTTATGATTTTAATAAATGACTTTGATTTAACCCAACCGCAAAAAGTCATCGTGTTAGACCATACACTTGATGACTCAACCCTATTAACAGAAATACTGGCCTTGTGTAAGACTGCAGACCCAGAGCTCATCGTGGCGGAAAGCAAAGAGGCAGATTTAGTCTTACGCTTATTGCCTGAAATACATGCTTATTGTGGTGCAATCGCTTTAAAACAGCCGCTATGCAATGACATTAACTTTGATTTACTTACAGCTCATTATGCAACACGCAGCCAAGCAGACCGATGTACGATCCAAATTCAGTTAGCAAAAAATCATCCTGACTATACAAAGCTTGATGGCATATTTTATATGTTGGATGAACATGAAGATTTTGATCAAGCTGTAGAATTGCTGAAAAATAGTTACTTTTTTTATGCCGATGTCGACAATTTATATTAAAAATAAACAATACAAAACTTAGATTTAGCGTAAATCTGTCGTGATTAATTTTACAGTTATAATTTTAGCCATAAAAAAAAGCACCCTAAGGTGCTTTTTTAAGATTCTTAACTTATGGCTTAACCACTACCATAATTTGAATCGCTTCTGGTGTAACCGCCAGACCATCAAGCAGTGTTAAACCTTCTTTTTGCAGTTTTTGTAAACGTGCAATTTCGTCTTCACGAATACTTGGGTTGAACTGCTTCAAATAAGTTAAACGGTCAATTTCATATTGCCATTTGCTACCGTAGATTTCTTTGGCTTGTTGTTTAAAGCCCGGTAATGCACCACGAGCAATTTCAAGCGCTTGCGTATAACGCTGTTCAATGACATCACGACGCGCCTTAACCACTTGGCGGCAACTGTTGCCATCAAGATGATGTAAATAAGGACGTAAAATTTCAGGTGCAATTTTTTGCGATAAATCCTGACCTTTTTCGCTCAGTAATACACGAACCAGCTGTTGTGGCAAACTTGACGGCAAATTCAATGCTTTCGGTGCAACGACATCGACTTTAAACCACACTTCCATTAACACAGAACCTTGCGGTAAAGCGGCCGATTTCAATACAGCAACGTTGGTACTACCAAAGCCTTGCGTATTAATCATTTCCATCACACTTTCAGTGAATGGATGCTCAAGTGTTAAATATTGAGCATCTTCACGGATCTGTGCTTGGTCACGATAGAACGTCGCCGTCATACCTTCTTCGTCCAAAGTCAGACCTTGAACTTGCATTTGATCCGTTGGCTTGATGATCACGGTACCATTACTTTGCTCATCAAAATCAATGTTTGTAGACGCCATAAAGCGTTTCATAAACATTGGCAAAGTCGTGTTGTCATCATAATCTTCAAGTGCAGTCACAATTTCTTGTGCCACGATTGGACGGCAAGAGTTGTATTCAAGTAAACGGTCACGACCTTCTTGAAGTTCAGCTTCAAGTGCTTCACGTTGTACACTCACCGCTTCGAGCAAATCTTCAAACTCTTGGCCTTTATCTGCCAACAAACAATCTTTCAGATTGACGATGAAGTTTTCTTGTAAGGTTTGCGCAGTCGGCGAAATATTACAGAAAATATTTAATGCTTCGTTATACCAACGGAACATACGCTCTTGAGCAGTACCAACAAGATAAGGCACATGAATTTGAATACGATTTTCTTGACCAATACGGTCTAGACGACCAATACGTTGTTCAAGTACATCTGGGTTAGCAGGTAAGTCAAATAACACAAGGTCTGATGCAAACTGGAAGTTACGACCTTCAGAACCAATTTCTGAACATAGTAAAATTTGCGCACCGTATGACTCTTCAGCAAAGTAAGCTGCTGCTTGGTCACGCTCTAATAAGCTCATGCCTTCATGGAACATCGCTGTGCGAATACCCGCATGCAAACGAAGTACATTTTCTAAAGACTCAACCACTGGACCACTACGTGCAATCAATAACACTTTTTTGTGTTTCAAGTCCGTACGCAGACGTTCCATCAACCACATCACACGTGGGTCGGTTTCCATCCACGAGCCATCAAGCTGCGCTTCTTCAGGCCACATTTGTTCACGTAGCTTGCCATCTTTAGACCAGTTTTCTGGTGCAGGTAATGGCGCAGGCTGACAGTCACGCCCGGGGAAGCCTTGAATCGCTTCACGTGTATTACGGAATAAAATACGGCCTGTACCATGACGGTCTAATAATTCGTGAATGGCACGGAAGCGTTGTTCTGGCTCGTCAGTAATTCGATGACCTAATAGGCTTTCAATCGCTGCCAAATGCCCTTCTTCGAGTGGCAGATCAGACATCAGCACTTCAGCAATTTTAGCTGTTTGGTGATACTGCTCTTCTTCATCCAAGAAACGATCAAGCGAACTAAAACGTTGTGGATCGAGCAGACGCAAACGTGCAAAGTGACTTTCCACACCTAATTGTTCAGGCGTTGCGGTTAGTAACAAGACACCCGGCGTTTTTTCAGCAAGTTCTTCAACAAGGTCATATCGGTCATTGCCGCCTTCTTCTTCTGACCACATTAAATGATGAGCTTCATCGACTACGAGCAAATCAAACCCAGCTTCAAGGGCTTGTTCACGCAAGTCATCATGGTCGATCATCAAATCGACACTCGCAATGATGCATTGTTCTGTTAAGAATGGGTTGAGATCTGGATCGTGTTCTTTAATCGATGCTGTACGTGTCAGATCAAATAATGAGAACTCAAGATTGAAACGACGACGCATTTCAATCATCCATTGATATTGCAATGAATCAGGTACTAAGACCAAGATACGTTCTGAACGACCCGTTTTGAGTTGCTGATGAATAATCAGACCTGCTTCGATGGTTTTACCTAGACCCACTTCATCAGCAAGTAATACACGTGGAGCAAAACGTTTACCTACTTCATGCGCAATATACAGTTGGTGTGGAATGAGACCCACACGTGAACCTACCAAGCCACGTAGAGGGCTAGACTTCATATTGGCTTGAAGAAGCAGTGCTTCGATACGCAGGTCATACCATTCTTTATAGTCCACTTGGCTTGCAAGCAAACGATCTAATGGTTTTGCTAACTGAATACTTGCACCAATACGTGTTTCATTCAGTGCTTTACGCTCTTCTGTGCCATCGGCAAGTTTACGTACCGCGTTATAACGAACCACGCCACCACGGTCTTCAAGAGATTCAACAGTCCAAATTTGACCTTCTTGGTCTTGGACTTCGTCATTTACATTGAAAATAATACGAGATAAAGGTGCATTGTGACGGGCATAGACACGAGTTTCATCACTTTTTGGGAATAAAATGCTGACCGATCGCTCATCAACATCAATAAGAACACCTAAACCCAGTTCCGTTTCTGTATCTGATAACCAACGTTGACCAATAGCAAACTGCTGCAATTTTTCCACCTTTTTCTCAAGTTCGGTCTGAAAATATTATGCTCAAACTGTGAACGTTATTTGAGCAAAAATCTAGACCATAAAGCAATATATTTTGACATAAAGCCCACTAAATAGTGAGCAGAATTCTTAGGGATTTAAATGATTTTCCTAAAATGGTACAGGACAGTGAAATTCCACTGTTTGCTCAGTTTCAGGATTGTTAAAACTCAAGCGCTCAGCATGTAAACATAAGCGCGGCATCAGCTGCTGTTGCTCAGGTGTTGCATACAAAGTATCGCCAACAATAGGATGACCTAAATATTGCATATGAACACGAAGCTGATGTGATCGACCAGTAATAGGAGTTAATACTACGCGTGTTACAGCTTGCCCCTGAATATCAAAATGTTCAGTGGCTTTCCAATGCGTAAGCGCAGGCTTATTATGTGCAGGATCGGCAATATGCAGTGGCGGATGTTTTGGGTCATACACGACGGGTACATCAACAGTACCTTCACCTTCAAGCGTACCCGCAACCAATGCCTGATATGTTTTTGAAGTTTGACGTTCTTGGAACTGGCGTGAAATTCGATTTTGCCCTTGACGGGTTAATGCAAAAACCAAAATACCTGAGGTATCACGATCCAAACGATGAATGAGCAAAGTATTCGGCTCAATTTGTAATAATCGATTGATAACACAGTCTTGTAAATCTGCTGTTTTTCCCGGAACTGTGAGTAAACCTGCTGGTTTATGGATCACCATAAAGTCAGTGTCACGATGTATCAGGTGTTCGGTTAGAAAATTACTCAAAGTTCAATCCAGTTCTGATCTCGAAAAACAAGGCGGCAATAATAAAAAGCTTAGCCAACAATTACAATGCACAAAGCCATATTTCCCGACGTATTTTCCGATTTAGAACAAAAATAATTCCAATTGGCTTTGTTTAGTCTGTACTGAGCAATTTTTCTAGCAATGCTTTTAAACTTGCATCATCTAAAAAGTCTTCATAACGGATGTTTGCACCATTGGCACGCCACAAACCAATTAAGCTGACCATGGCAACGGAATCAAGCCCATAACTGCGTAAATCGGTTAAGGGATCTATTTCCAATGCCTCCATATCTAGCTGCTCTGCAATAGCCAATAATATGCCTTTGGCTGACAAAACGAATTCCGTTGGCGCTGACAGATTCCAAAGCCGCATCAAATTATAACTACTCATATGATGAATACCTTGGCCTGACATGGAGTCCACCCACTGAATATGCTGTTCCTGATTATTCAGCACAATTGCGTCATCAACAATACAGATTTGCTCTGTTACCCTATATAGATACAGCAAGATCTGTTTCAGCATAGGCGTGATTTGCCCTGCAAAGATGAGCTGAGGGTGTATGGTTGCATATTCACCGAGCTGCTGCATGCCTTGAAGTAAATCATCGCCATATAAATCGACAATAGGAATCTCTAAGGCTTTGGCTTTATTGGTCAGCTGGATCAAATTTTCCATCAACTGCGTATCTTGTATACCCTGCTGCATGCGTAAATTTTGTAAGCCAACCAGTACCAATACTGACTGTGTTGATGACAGCTGCCATTTTGCTTGAGATGGTGCAAATTGGATTTTTTTAGGCATGGGATACAGCATACGGGCTCGGCACAAAACTGATGTTAGAACAACTGTTATGCTAACGCAGAATCATATCTGAAGGTGACTTTCGGCTACTGATGATTTACTTTTTGGTCAACTTTAAACTTATAGATTTTTTTAATTCTATTAAGTTTATTAGATAAACCTAAGTTTTGGTTTTATTCAAATTCGGATAAAAAATAATCTTGTAAATATTCAAGTGATTTACCCTCATACAGCAAAGAAAAATCACCATCGTGCTCTTCTAAACTTGAGCTGCCATCAATAACACCTAATACATTACTAATTGAATCAATCATTACTTGTCGTAAGATTGAGAAAAAAATTCTCTTATGTTCGTCTGGCAAAGTATTAAAAAAACTTATTGCTTCAATAAAATAAGGATCTTTTATTTCTGATGGTGAGCAGTCTGTGAACAATCCTTTATAAATTTCTAGGTTTTCGTTAATAATTCCTTTTTTGAGCAGATGAGCTAATTCTTTTGAGTCCATACCTTTCCCTTTATTTTAATTTGTATAACGTCCATTCTTTTTTAAATGAGCATAAAAAATTTTCAAATATAGATATTTTTCTTCAAATATCATTTTTTTTATTTTAGGATAATTTCTTTAATATTCTTTTCATCCCCAAACAATATTCGAGATACATCAATACTCATAATTGTAAAATATATGTATCGCTGCAGCTCATCCCTAATATACGCATCAAGAATTACATTATTTAATGTAATTCCTAAATCAGTATATTACATAGCATATAAAACTAGCACTGATAGTACCCTAATAAACCCTGATACTTCAAACGACAAGATTTGCTAGACAAGTTTCTTAAATGTTAATGCTGACAAGAGCAGTACTCCTGTCAGCTTATCGTGTTTATTTCTGAGGTTCGACATTCAGTGCAGCCAAAGGTGGTGACATCGGATGTACCGAAGGTTCACCGCCTGCAACACGAGACAGAGGCAGCCACTGTGCAAGTATTGGATTGGTTCGATCAAATAGTGGAGTTAACTTTAATTCAGAAGGTAACAATTCGCTCAAAGAGCTCATGCTTTCAAGTTTAGCCAAAGCCTTGATGCTATCCTCAGCCGCATTACCTGTATCCACTTTGGCAGCCACGGTCACAATACTGACTTGCTTTTCATCTTGATTAAACATCAGCCAAGCACTGGACAAACCTTGCACCTTCGCTTGCTCTCGCAAAGTCGGCCAAACCTCTTTTAGCAGCTGATCTAACTGATCATGCTGTGTCGAAAACCGCTCAAAACGAACAACATGATGCGATGTTGCTAAGGATTTAAAATCATGCGCACCAGCAACACGCCAAATATATCGCTGTACATTCAAGAAAAATGGGCGGCTCCAAAACTTTACATTCGGCTCAAACTCCAATTCTTCGCTGGTGAAACGCTCATAATCTTTTACATTTTCCCAAGTATCAAATAAGTAGCGTCCACCAGTCCAAAGCGCACCACTAAAACGGTCAAAACCAAGTGGCATATATTTGTGGCGCATGCCCGGGCGCACATCCATGGTACGACGTTCAATTTCCTGCATATTCACTAAATCATGCATCTTGATTTCACTTGCAACTGGGAAGTCTGAAGTAAACGCTGCTTCTACCTGAATCGGGCCTGTTTCGTAGTTGAGAATCGCCATATGTATCTCCGATATTCGTTGTGGAGTTGTATAAATAATTGCTCTCAGCCAGTGCTGAATCAGCTGTTAAACCCACTTTATCGAAAATAAATTATTGAAAAAGACCTTCAAATTTAATTTACTTATTACATCGTGTAATTAATAAATAGAAATATTATGCTGCGTCACTATGATGATCTACAAATCGGCAGTCTTGAATTGTTTTGTTTAACCGTGGAAAAGAAAAGTTTCTCTGCTGCAGCAATTGCAGCAGGCATTTCTCCTGCCGCAGTCAGCAGAGCGATATCACGCTTAGAAGCAAAATTTGGGGTAAAGCTATTTGTCCGCACTACACGCCAACTTAAAATTACCGATGCTGGGCAGCATTATTATTATTTTTGCAAACAAGCCCTTAACAGCCTACTCGAAGGTGAAATGCAAATCAGCGGTGAACAGGAACACCCCATCGGCTTACTGAAAATTAGCGTGCCCACAGCTTATGCACATTATCGTCTGCTGCCTAAAATGGCTAAGTTTACCGAACTGTTTCCACATATTAAGCTCGAGATTCATGTCAGCAACCATAATGTAAATTTAGTGACTGATGATTATGACATTGCGATTCGCGGTAATGAGTTAACCGACTCTGGCTTAATTGCACGTAAACTTGAAGATGCTGCATTATGCATTGTGGCTACACCTGAATATTTGAAAAGGCACCCTGCACCTATGAACATCCAAGACTTACAGCATCACGAATGTATTTTGTTTGAATTACCGAGTTCAGGTAAGTCTGGACCGTGGTCACTCATGGATGCAGGCAAAAAAATTATGGTTGATGTCCAAGGAAAAATTACCTGTAAAGATGATTATCTCTCGACCTTAATCTTAGCTAAATCTGGTGCAGGACTGATGCAGGTCTACCGCTTTTCAGTGGAGCAAGAATTACAAAGCGGCGCGTTGGTGGAAGTTCTCAAATCTTATAGCCAAACAACTCGGCCTTTTTATTTACTCTATCCAAAGTCTAACTATCAGTCTTCTAAACTCAAAGCATTTATCAATTTCATGCTGAATGCTTCGGCTCAATCTTAGAAAATTTCGATTTAATGCTATGGGCGAAGTTCCTAGACATTTAAATCAAAATAAAAAAAAGCCCAACATATCGATTGGGCTGAATTATCTATTTCACTCAAGATCATGCTTAGTCTTACTGTTCCAAAAACTTCTCAATCGCCTGCTGTGCAATTTCTGCATCCTGAAAAGACTTTACTCCAGACACGCCCATCGCACCCACCAACTGCCCTTCGTACAAAATCGGCTCACCACCTTCCAACATTCCCGAAAAGGTATCCATAGTCAAAAACCCCATCTGGCCGCCTTTAATAATGTCTTCAAATAATTTTGAAGGACGGCGACTAATCGCAGAACATTTGGCTTTTTCTAAGCATAGATTTGCTGTCATTGGCGATGCACCATCCATACGCTTCATTGCCAATAAATTGCCTGTTTCATCCATTACCGCAATACTGACATTGAAACCTTGTTCAACTGCATAATCATGTGCTGTGTTTAGTAAAAATTCTGCGTCTGCCAAAGTTAAATAGTGCTTGGTTTTCATTTAAAAATCCTTTTCTTAAAAAGCTGAACTTAAATCAACAAAAAAGCCCACAGCAGGCTGCGGGCTTTATTCTAAAGCAGAATTTACTGTTTTAAATGAAAATTACTTCATTTCAGCAAAAACTTCTTTCGCCATTTCAATGGTAAATGCAATATCTTCATCGCTATGCGCGCTTGAGAAGAAACCTGCTTCAAATGCTGAAGGCGCTAAGTTTACACCGCGCTGTAACATGCCGTGGAAGAAAGTACGGAAAGCATCTACATCACATTTCAAAATTGAATCAAAACCAGTAATTTCAGTTTGATCAGTGAAATAAATACCGAACATGCCGCCCACTTGCTGCGTAAAGAACGGAATGCCCGCTTCGTCTGCAGCTGCCTGTAAACCAGCAAGCAAACCTGCCAATTTTTCAGTCAAAGTTTCATAGAAGCCCGGCTTACGCAGATGTTTAAACATCTCAATACCGGCACGCATAGCCAATGGGTTACCAGACAATGTACCTGCTTGATAAACTTTGCCAAGAGGTGCAATGCATTCCATCACTTCACGCTTGCCGCCAAATGCACCCACAGGCAGGCCAGCACCAATGATCTTGCCTAAAGTAGTCAAGTCAGGCGTTACGCCATAATGCGCTTGCGCACCGCCAAGACCGACACGGAAACCTGTCATTACTTCGTCAATGATGAAGACAGAACCATGTTCATCACATACATCGCGAATGGCTTGTAAGAAACCGTCAATTGGTTTCACCAAATTCATGTTGCCTGCAACTGGCTCGACAATTACACCTGCAATTTCTGAACCGAATTTTGCAAAGCATTCTTTAAGCATCGCAATATCGTTATACGGCAGTGTTAAAGTGTGTTTGGCGAAATCAGCTGGAACACCTGCAGAAGTCGCTTCACCCTCACCTTTAGTAAGTAGGCCAGAACCCGCTTTCACTAAAAGCGAATCTGAATGGCCATGGTAGCAGCCTTCGAATTTTACAATCTTGTCACGGCCGGTGTAGCCACGAGCAAGACGGATGGCGGTCATAGTCGCTTCAGTCCCTGAGTTGGTCATACGAACCAATTCAATAGACGGCATAATTTCGCAAATAATATCCGCCAAAGTTGTTTCATGAACGGTTGGCGCACCAAAACTCAAACCATCAACAGCCGCGTCTTGAACTGCTTTGATAATGTCGGGCTGCGCATGACCTAAAATCATTGGGCCCCAAGAGCCGACATAGTCGACATAGCGTTTTCCGTCTACGTCATAGAGATATGCACCTTGCGCTTTTTCGATAAATACCGGTGTACCGCCTACACCATTAAATGCGCGTACAGGAGAGTTTACACCGCCAGGAATATGCTTGCTGGCTTGTTTAAATAATTGTTCTTGCTTAGCAGATAAGCTCATAAAAATTCTCTACTTATTCAATCTAAAAAATAAAATTAAGCTTGTTCAGCAAAAAGCTCAGACCATTCATAAACACGACTGCTAACAGCAGACATTGAACGACCTAATACATCACTAATCACAGCACAAAGATCAGCACCTGCTTCAATGACTTCTGCTGAATTTTCTACAGTTAAACCACCAATTGCACAAATAGGTACATTTAGTTTCGCTTTGGCTTGTTTTAGCGTTTCTAAGCCAATATTGCCTGCTTCAGGCTTAGTTTCAGTTGCAAAAATGGCACCAAAAGCCACATAGTTTGCACCGTCTGCAATTGCCTGCTCAGCCAGTTCTAAAGAGTTATTGCAGCTTCGACCGATCAAAACATTTTTAGGTAAGCGTGCTACAGCTTCAGCAATTGAACCGTCATCTTGCCCTAAATGGACACCCACACCATATTGAACTGCAGTTTCGAGATCATCATTAATGACAAAAGGCACTTTGTACTGATTACACATATTTTTCATGTATTCAATTTCATAAGCCTGATCTTCCTTTGCCACTTTTTTACGACGATATTGCAAAACAGCAACTTCATAAGTTGCCATCGCGCCTTCAAGCTTGGCTAAAAGCAATTCGATAGGATCATCATTGGTAATGAGGTATAAACCACGCATAGTTCAATCACAACTTAAAACTTTTGAATATTATAACGATTAGGTCTGTGAAATGTTGCTTGGGACATAAAATTTTAATGCTTTGCTGCTGAGAAAGTTATATTCCTTTTCACAGGACTACTTATATAAATGTTTAATTAAATTTTCTGTAGAAAATGGCAAAAAATACCTATTTTCAGGTATAGAACAAAACTGATACAAATTATTTAATAGTGCACCAGAAGAACTCAAAACGCAGCGCATAAAAACACAACACTTTTATAAAAATAAAAATGTGTAACCTATTAGACTTTTTGGTGCTTGGTAAGAAGCGTTTTGGGGAGCGTTCAGAGCATCAAAAAGTCTAGCCTATTTTATGAAAATTTTTATTGTTATATCTTTCAAACAATAGACTTTTCTAAGGCCATAAAAAAAGCCTAGAGAAGGTCACTCTAGGCTCGGAAAACTGGGGTTTATCGACTATTCATGTTTTAGATAAGAATTAAATAAACAATATGAACATTATTAGACTAATCACTCTAATTTTGCAAGTCATTTACTCAAAAAAATCACACCCATATCCATAAAAATTAAGCGTTTGATTAATAAACAATTAACTATCAATCTCATCTAAATTACGGTGTTTTAAGCTTAAGTTCCCCTTCACAATATCAGACAGCATGCGCCAATCGGAAATAAAGCTGTACAAAGGTTGCTTGAAACTAGCTGGCTTATTTTTTTCAAAGAAAAAATGTCCGACCCATGCACAGGCATAGCCTGAAACCAGGCCATAAGCAAAATACTTCGGTTGTCTTTTTAAAATTGCTTTTGCAAAGAAATAGAGTCCTATACTGCTGCCTGTGGCATGTAAACGTCGGCTCATGATATTTCGATGTTCAGTCAAATAAAATCGATAAAATTGCGAGTAGTCACGAATAGGCAACTGAAATTCGGGCTTTAAATCTCGATTAAACTCGGGTTGTACTTGTGAATTCATTTTGTGCTCATCCTGAACTTATTTTAATCAACATAGCTCAAAACTCGCCCACTTTAAAGGCGTAAAATTTTATTTTGTTCCAATGAAAATTGAACTATTGTGAATTATACAATTGATGGAATATCCATTTTTAAAACTTTTCTTTGGCCAAAATCAGCGCTTTCAAATCAGTCAAGTCTTACTTCTCAACTGTTTTTCGCTACAATCGAAACGCGTTTAGCTCATAGAAAATTTACGTACGATTTAGTTTTTCATTTTTATAAAAATTTAGAGATCGCTTCATGCCAGATTATGAAGTTGTAACATCAGGACAGAAAACCATGGTTGAAGTTGAATTAAAGTTCCAGATTCCAGAAGCACGTCGAACTGCATTATTAAAAGCACTCGATCCAAAAAAATCGGAACAAATTCAACTTAAAGCTAAATATTTTGATACCCCAGATCGAAAAATGGCACAGCAGCATGCAGCTTTGCGTCAACGTTTAGAAGGAACGCGCTGGATTCAAACCCTGAAAGCTGCAGGTAAAAGTCACATTGAACGGTTTGAACATAACTTAGATTTGGGCGAGCATGAACAAGCCCCTGCCCTAGATTTATCGGTCTATGCCAATGAAGCTGAAGTTCAGTCAGTTTTAAAAACCACTTTAGGCGATCAGCAGGATTCGTTACAACTTCAGTTTGAAACAGATATTCTCAGAACTTATCGCGTCATAGAGTTTGAAGATGCCAAGATCGAAGTTTGCTTAGATGTCGGCTGTATCCGCAGCAACAGCACAGAAACAGAAGTTCATGAAGTTGAATTTGAGCTTAAAAGTGGCTCTATTCAATCACTCCTTGCCTTTAGTTTCGAATGGGTTAAAAAGTATCATTTATGGTTAGATGTTCGCAGTAAAGCGGAAATCGGGAATTTGCTGGCGTTTAATCAAACTGTGAGTCCAGCAGTTGAGGCTAAAGAATTTCAACTCAGTAAAAAAGATACTGCCGCAAAAAACTTACGACTTTTAATTGCACAGGAAATGCAGCACCTTCTGCCTAATATTGCCGCAATTTCTGCAGGCGTTGCTCAGGCAGAGCACATTATACAAGCTCAGAAAGCACTCCATCATCTACAATTAACCATTTCGCTGTTTAAAGATTGGAACAGTGATATCGTTGAAAAATGGGCATTGCAATTAGGCGCATTTAAACAGCAGTTTGAACAATTACATCATTTTGAGCACATGCAAAATACTTTGGGAGGCTTTTTACAAAACCCAACGACTTCAGAAAATTTAACTAAAGATATTTTGTATTGCAAAGAGAAGTTAGGCAATTTGGTTAAATCGACTCAAAATGTACATCATTATCTTGAGCTTTTAATGTTTAGTTTGAAAGTCGATGATGCGCCGCAGCAACATGATTTTAAATGGTATGCTCAAACAACCCTGCAAAACCAATATAAAGCCCTCCAAGAGGCTTTAAATGATGCCGACATTAACAATTTTGAAAGCTTAGACGTGCTTTCTCAACGCATACAAGAGCTTAAATTTAGCTTCCCAATTTTGACGTCGATTTACGATGTAAAAAATTTGCAGAAATACAGTAAAGCACTCAATGATGCACAAGTTGCGGCACAGGAATACCAAGTCCTTTCCTCTTCTGCACAGTATATTCAGCAAACAGAGCTGGAAGCTAGCGATTGGTTTGTTCTCGGTTGGTTGACTGCAAAGCAAGAGGTTTATGCAGATAAACTTTTAGAAGCGACAGAACAATTCCTTGTCAGCCGAAAACTTATTAAATAAAACCTAAGGGAGATTGAATGAGTCTCCCTTTTTATTTGCGTCCCACATTATTATATAGATATTCATTTATTGGACATTCAGATTCAAATTCGCCTAATTTCAATTCATCAATTCCTTAGTTTGTCTCAGTTACATTGAAATATTTTGAGAAGCTATTATTTTTGTTTTTTGAGTAAAAACTTTTAAAATAAGCTATCTGAAAAATTAGATTCAGGGTGGTTTTATGTTGAAAATTCACATACCTGTAATTCATCCACTATTTTCATTTTCACTTATTTTTATCTTTTTCCCATTACTAAGTGCTTGTAGTGAACAACATAAGCCTGTGCAAAGCACCGAATTAAGGCGCACGGCATCCTTACAAGTCGAAAAGCCGTTTTCTCCAACTCAAAACTTTGATCAGACACAACGAACCTTTAAAGTCCTGCGCAATAATAATGAGGACTATGGTGATGAGTCTTACCAAATCAAAACTGATGCAGGCACACTCAGTATTTACAGCATGAACTTGAATCCGCAGCAAGGTCAGCTACTATCCAGCGTCAAGTCTGGAGAATGTCTAACTCTATCGAGTCAAAGTGACAATTTAATTGCGGTTGATGGTTATATCAGTGTAATGGAATTAGGCGACATCAAAATTCACCCCTGCAAATAAACTTCAGCATATAATTTGCATATCAGTCATTCAAAAAAACTAAAAAATTGTGTTAAGGCTATGCTGCTATTGGGGGCTTAATTCATGATCGATACTGATTGGGCCTTGTGCTAAAAACTCCCATGATCTCATTGCATTACTCACCATGCGCTGTAATTGTATCAAGCCCATGCCATCACGCGCTTGTATGGTCATCCCTTGCAATAAGGTCATATAAAAATCAATCAATTGCTCTGCATGAGCCAAACTTTCAATTTCCGAATTTTGCACGCCTATAGCGAGCCGATCCATAATTTTTGTTTTGGTATAGGCACGACGTTGTTTGAGCTGTTCTTGTACGGTTTGGTTTTGCTGTGAACAATTCATTGTTGCCACCACCACCATACAACCTTTAGGTTTTTTGGCTTGTACCAAATGCTGAATACTGTCATATAGGTACAATTCCATCGCAATTTTAGCCGTTTGACCTGCTTGTAGAATTTTTTCTGCAGGCTGAACTTCGTGTTCACTATAGTATTCAATACATTTTTCAAAAAGCGCCGTTTTGTCGCCAAATGTGCCATATAAGCTAGGTGCTGTGATATTCAAAGCTTGAGTCAAATCACTGATGGACGTTCCTTCATAGCCAAATTGCCAAAACAACATCATCGCCTTTTCCAAAGCTTGCTGTTCATTAAAACATTTAGGTCGTCCACGCTTCTTGACCGTATCGGCTGGATTAGCGTGCTGATTTTCTTGCTTTGAATCATTCATCATAAGCTAACATTTATATTTTATAACGTTCACTATTAAAATAATTGACGCTCACAATTTAATCAAATAATTTATTTTTATAACAGTCACTATTAAATTAAATAATTAAGGTGTAACGCTATGAATCCGCATGCTACAGCTTTAAAACAAGATAAACAGTTGACGCAGCAGCCTGATGAATCTTCTCGCAATCAAGGGAATTGGTTTGCAATCCTCACGGTTGCCATTACAGCTTTCGCCCTTGTCACCAGTGAGTTTTTACCCATTGGCGTGTTAAATGCCATTGCTCAAGATTTAAATATTAGTGTAGGTACCGCAGGTTGGGTGATTACCCTCCCTGGCATTATGGGTGCGATCGCAGCGCCCCTGCTTTCTGTTGCTGTGAAGCAACTTGACCGTCGTATCTTACTGATTGCCTTAACCGTGATTATGGTCATTTCTAATTTTATAACTGGCTTCGCAGAAAGCTTTACGCTGTTGTTGTTTAGCCGTTTTCTATTGGGTATTGCTATCGGTGGATTTTGGGCAACAGCCATAGCCTTGAGTGGACGTGTCGCACCCAGTCATCTCGCCATTGCCAAAGCCACTGCGATCGTCATGGCAGGTGTTACCTTAGCGACGGTATTAGGTGTTCCATTAGGTACATGGCTAAGTGAATGGTTGGGTTGGCGTAGTGCATTTCAAATCATTGCAGCAGTCGGAATCATCATTTTAGTTTTAGAAATCAAATTTCTCCCAAAACTTCCACCGACATCGGCTATTCGATTTAGTGATTTACCTGCACTGATTCAACATGATAAAGCACGTAAAGGACTGATTATTATTTTATTAATTGGTTTTGCTCATTTTTCTTCTTATAGCTATCTCGCCCCATTTTTTAAAAATCATGCAGGCTTTGATGCGACCACCATCAGTTCATTATTATTGATCTACGGCATCGCAGGTTTCTTTGGTAATTTATTTGCGGGTTATAGCAGTAACATCAATGTCCGCTATACCCTTGTTTTTGTCGCCTTCAGTTTTATCGTGGTATTTTTTAGCTTTCCACACTTTGCAGTTCACTTATTCGGTGCATATCTTTTAACCGCATTATGGGGTTTCGCCTTTGGTGCATTTCCTACAACGGCCAATATCTGGATGTTTGTACATGCCCCTGAAGCTGTTGAAAAAGGCATGCCGCTGTTTATTGGTATTTTCCAACTTATGATTGCGTGTGGCTCTCTATTTGGCGGCTATATTGTTGATCATTTTAATGCCAATACCTTATTGCATTCAGTGATGATCTTTGTCGCATTTGCCATAGTGGCTATATTCACTTTAGGGCGTGGATTAAATAACCCGAAGCTTCCTTGTACAGCGAACTAAGTCCACGCTCTAAGTGATATCGTCAATACATTTGATTAACGATATTTCCCAAAGATTTTCCACGTATTGTTATCGGCTAAAGGGTCGCTATAGCTATCACTACGGGCTTTACGTGGTTTGTCACGGGCATCCACCAATTTAAAGTCGTTTTCGACACTGAGAACAATGCCATTCACATAAAAACGGGTACGGGTGTATTCACTTTGTCCATGTTGAAATACATAGGTTCTGAGGTCAATAAATTCACGGTGTGCGACCAAAGCTGCCGTATCATCGCTGTCTAGCCATAGTCGCATCGCTTGAATTTGATCTGCTTCAAATTGCCCACATTTTTCAATTAAGCTGGCAATACCACGAAAGGTTTTAGATTCTTTCGCACGTGTTTTGTTGATTCGAATACGATCCACGTGAAAATAAAAAAGCGGCAGATTCAAATGACTCGGCAAATGAATTGCATCAAGGACTTCATCTTCCATAAAGGGCTGAAATAAGTCTTGAGCACGTTCGATTAAGCCTGTCCACTGCGCATAATATTCAGCCACTTCAGACTGTGTACCATAATAAATGGGCAGCCCTTCTACATTGGCTAAGGTTGAGGGCGGCCAAATATTTTGTCGAAGTAAGGCAATATCACTTTTCAGACTTTGCACTGCGATTGCATCTTGCATGGAGCATTCCATTCTACTTAGGCTATTTTTAGATTAAGTCAAAGGTTTAGTTTCTGCAAGGCTTTGCCTATAATACTGCATTAGATTTTTATGCTAGGACACATTCATGGTTCAAAAGATTGAAGCTACTGATGTAACCGAAGAAGAAGCGTTGAATGCAGCTTTCTTTGAACGTGCGGATGAATTTATTAAACAAGCCAATGAATTTTGTCGTGTTGAAAAAGGTTCTCAAGTCAAACCTGCAGAAATGCGCGGTCAAGTGAGTGCTGCCATGTTATTTGGTACTGCTCGCTTTAATACTTGGGTTGCTGCAAATGGCTTCAAAGATGGCAAAGAAATGCGTGATGCCAAAGATCAAGTGATGTCTTATATTCTTCAACAATTTCAAATGATGCTTGAAGATAATTATGATGAATATTGCGAACAGTTTGAAAACTATCTTCGCTTCCGTCATAACGAAGAATTCCATGCAAATAAGCAGGATCACGACCACGATCATCAGCATTAATCAAAAGCCCTTCGGGGCTTTTTTTATACAACTTCTCTTTCACAAAGCTTTGATTTAATATTTAGTCATAACGTTGTATTTTCATCATTCATGCTATTTTCAGTGCCTCGCGTATTCGAAAATACAATGAAATACGTAAGAAATGGACATGGTTTTAAGGACAAGGATAGCAATGCAGACGCTCGATTTTGCCATCGTGGATTCACATATACATCAATGGGATCCATACAATACCCCACATGCCGCTTCACTTGCCGTGAAATTATTGGGTAAACATCCCTACTTGCTCGACAAAATGATGCGCTTAGTTAAGCCGCAAGAATTAATTGACACGGTTGGCTTAACCAAACATGTGACGACACCGTATTTGCCTAAAAATTATAAGCAAGATGCAGGACATTATTTGGTTGATCAAATCGTACATGTAGAAGCGAGCTGGCATGACCATAAAGGTAAAGGGGTAGTTGGTGAAACCAAGTTCATTGAATCCTTAGACTTTAACGCTCAAAAAATTAAACTTGGCGCCATAGTCGGCACTGCAGACCCATGTGACAGTAGTTTTAAGAAAATTCTTAAAATGCATAAACAAGCCTCCCCACATTTTCGTGGCATACGAAAAATGGCAGCTGTACATGAAGACCCGAAAGTTCATGCATGGACCAATGAACCGCATCTCTATACCAATAAAAAATTTATGAAAGGTTTTGAAGCTCTTGCTCAAATGAACTTAAGTTTTGATGCGTGGGTTTATTCAGACCAAATTCGTGATTTAACCGCTTTAGCACGTGCTTTCCCTGAAACATCTATCGTGCTGGATCATTTTGGGACACCTGTCGGTGCCTTTGGACCTGTCGGCTCACATACAGGCTTAACCCAAACTTCACGTGACAATATCTTGTTTCGTTGGAAAGATGATTTAGCTGAACTGGCAAGTTGCCCAAATGTTTATACCAAAATGTCTGGATTATTCATGCCTGTACTGGGTCATCAGTTTCATAAAGAACAACGCCTTGCATCCAAACAAGAGATTTTCGATTGCGCCTTTCCGCTTATTTCTCATGCTCTACAATGCTTTGGGAAATACCGTGTGATGTTTGGCTCTAACTTCCCGATGGATAGTGTGAGTGCATCCTTGGTGAATATTATTGACGCATTTTCAGATGCGGTCGCGAGTTATGATCATGATGCACTGACTTTAGTCTTCCAACAAAATGCCCGTCAGTTCTACCGCCTATAAGTTCGTTAAGATAATCTTACAATCAAGTCATACAATGCAGCTCAAAAAAAATCCTCCAGATGGAGGATTTTTTTATTAATTTTATTTTTGAGTAGATTTTGCGGCTTGACCATATTGGTCAGCCATCACCTCAACCAAACGCTCAGGTTGAATATATTTTTTGATGACAGCATTAACATCCGCTTTGGTCAAACTAGCAATGCGTTGATCACGCTTTTCACGATAGTTTAAATCACGACCTTTTTCTAACTGTGGAATCAACATACTATGAATGCGACGGTCATCTTCAAGTGCAGTTAAACGCTTTTTCAAAATACTGGCTTTGGCTGCTTCTACTTCCTGTTCCGTCACGCCATTTTTCAATAAGTTTTGCAACACTTTATGAACAGACTGAGAAACTTGTGCTGATTTACCCGCAGTGTAGTTTGCATCAATACTCAGTACACCTGAATTCACCCATTCATCAAAATTAATGTCTGCACTAAAACCATAAACCAGTGCATTCTTTTCACGTAACTCTTGAGCTAAACGTGAAGACAACTGTGAATCACCAAGTATGTGGCGTAATACTTGTAACGCAGGAGAATCGGTATGCTCTACACCTACAGGTAGAGT
Organism: Acinetobacter sp. YH12086; assembly: GCF_013419345.1. NCBI lineage: Bacteria > Pseudomonadati > Pseudomonadota > Gammaproteobacteria > Moraxellales > Moraxellaceae > Acinetobacter > Acinetobacter sp. YH12086. The sequence goes on along the minus strand of NZ_VPAF01000001.1, from coordinate 166,178 downwards.
CATAATGGCTTGGTAACTACCAAACTCACGCTGTTCAGACAATGCATGCACTTTCTGTGCAGGATACGCTGTAAATGTAGACTCTAAGCGTTGATATGGCTCGCTGGTTTTCCAATCTGCAAATTCTTTTTTCAGAATTTTTTCTATTTGCTTGGTATCAAAATCACCTGTTACCGCAATTTGTGCGTGATGTGTTTTAAAGAATTTCTGATGTAACTGCTGCACTTGATCACGTGTAGCCGACTCAATTTGTTTTTTCGCAAGTTCAGGTTCGAAGTGATAACGAATATCCCCCGGTTTATAGATCTCGACAATACGCGACAGAGTCATTGCTGCAACGGTATCCGGCTCTGTATAAGGTCGATCCAAACTCGACAAACTTTGCGCTTTGATTAAATCAAATTGTGACTGTTCAAATGCTGGTGCTTTAATAACATCAATGAAATATTGCAAAAATTCAGCAAATTTTTCTTTACGAGCAACCACTTGAATCATCAGGCCATTATCATTTGCACTAACCGTTGCACCACCACCGACATCAATAATTTTATCGGCAATTTGCTGCAAACTTTGATCTTTAGATGCACGGAACATGAGATAAGCTGTCAAATCTAGCAACTCACCTTTATTCATTAAGCTTTGCGCTGTACCAAAATCCAATGCAATCGTAGCATAGGTCTTGTCGTCACGTGTTTTAGTTGGAAACAACGCATACTGAATGCCGTTTTTAAATTTAGCGCGCTGAATCTGCTTTTCTTTCTGATTTAAATATTGCTTAGACTCTGCAACATATTGCTTCACTTCAGCACGATAAACACTCGCATCTTTCAACGGCTCTTCTGCAGGCGCTTGCTGATCTAAAGTTTCAGCAGGTTTCGACGCAGCCTGTTGCTGTGCTTTCTTCTGGTCTTCAGGTGTTGGTAGAATATTTCCTGTGACACGGTATTCAGGCTTTAGAAAATCCTTATACACTTGATTCACGTCGCTTACACTCAGCTTTTGTACTTTATCTAAGTCTCTGAAATATTGAGACCAGTCCCCGTTATAAGCCACAGTATAAGAACTAAGACGCTCGCCAAGTGCTGTTGCGCTATTTTTGACATTGTCAGCCATATTTCGAGTCAGGCTTTTAACACGGTTCAGCTCAACATCATTAAAGGCTTTATTCTGCTCTACACCTTGTGCCAGACTGGTTGCCACTTTGTTAGCATCATGACTTGGGCCATATATCGCCCCCATAAACACCAAATTAAAATCTTTATCTAACCATGTGGTCGATTGAACTGCGGTTGCTGTCCCTGTTTCCACCATGCTTTGATACAAATGCCCACTTGGCTGTAAGGTATACAAAGTTGGAGATACCGCCAAAGCAGTTTTAATCGGTTCGACTGCACCATTTAAATAAATATTAAATTTGCCAAAGTCACTACCCTTATGAACAGTAAATTCGCGTTGCTTTAATTTCGTTCCATCTAATTTAGGGACTTTGGCCTGTTCAGGAATTTGACGTGCGGCAATTGGGCTAAATTGTTGATCAATTTGTTTTAATACAGCCGCTTTATCAAACTTACCAGAAATTACCATCACTGCATTATTTGGCGCATACCAACGGCGATAGAACTGGTTTAATTCGTTCATATTGATCGATTGAAGTTCTTTCAAATCACCTATCGGTAAGCGGCCTAAAGATTGATTGCCATAGGCTTCTTTTAAAACTTGGTCGATTAACACTGAAAATGGCTGATCTAAACGAATTTCACGTTCACGCTTAACGATATCAATTTCTGTCGGTACAAATTTTTCCTGAAGTACCAATTTATCCATCCGTTCTGCTTCCAAATGCAAAACTTGATCGATTGAACTTTGTTCAGGACGAATCACATTGGTGTATTTCGTTGAATAATAATCCGTACTGGCATTGGTCATCAGCGTGAATTGGTCTAAGCGACGCTGAAATTCATCACCTTTGACATTTTCAGTGCCTTTAAAGGCCAAATGTTCGAGCAAATGTGCCAAACCACCTTTGCCCGCAGGGTCATTTAAAGAACCCGTGAAATACACCGTATTCATAAACACTTTGCTTTCTTTATCGTTTTGCGCCAAAACCACACGAAAACCGTTATCTAATTTATATTCTTCAATGGTTTGTTCAGTTTTAACCAATACAGGTTGAGCAAAGAGGCTTGTACTTAAACCTGCAAAAAAAAGTGAAAGCGTTAAATGTTTAATACGCATGTAATTCAAGTGTCCTTTATATTTAGCATCGATCAGCGTAGTGCTGTCGATCAGATTGGTTTTGATTTTATGCTGAGCTTTTCAGGATTAATAGTTACTTTTTATTAAATACATGCCGCAGATTTCGACAGCATGTATTTGATTTATGTTCAGATATAAATGTCAGACTGCATATACAAACACGCATAGCCTGAGATTTCTATACGGTCATTTTCAAGCATTTGACAGTGTAACTCACCACCACGACTCGATGCTTGATACGCCAAGATTTGACGTTTTTCTAGACGTTCTGCCCAAATAGGCACGATTCCAGTATGAATAGAACCTGTAACAGGATCTTCATTGATGCCATTGCCCGGTGCAAAATAGCGTGAAATGCAGTCATATTGCTGGGCTGCCGCAGTGATTGCAACATCAGTGATCGTACCCGGCGCTGTGATGGCGGTGCGGATTTTGCCAAGACGTTTTAAAATTTCAAAATTCGGTTGTTCGTCCAAAACTTGTTGAGCCGTTTCGTATTCCACGATATACGCCTGCGTATTCAGATAAACCTGCTTAAAAGGTTGACTCAACCCTAGACGTAGCTCTTCAGGATATTCACTCACGACCTGTGCCCGACGCACAGGGAAATTCATCAGAATTTTTCCATCTTCAGCTTTATTTACGCTAAAAATACCGAGATTTTTGACATGAAATTGGATGTTTTTTTCAGCCGTATAAAACTCAAAAAGCACATAACTACTGGCCAATGTCGCATGTCCACAAAAGTCCACTTCAGTGGTCGGTGTAAACCAACGAATTTCATAATTACTGCTGTCAATTTTTTTCACAAATGCAGTTTCAGACAGATTATTTTCCAAAGCAATCTGTTGCATCAAGTGTTCATCTAACCATTCATCCAACACCAAAACCGCCGCTGGGTTGCCTTTAAATAACACTTGGGTAAATGCGTCTACTTGATACATTTTCATTGATTGAACTCCTGATTTAGTGATTTATATTAAAGGCTTTTGAAAATATTTCATGCGTTATATGCTATGTAGCAACACTTTTTAATAAAACATCTAAGTTTTAGATGAACTTAAATATAGGCACAATTTTGAAAACGCATATTCACCCTGTTCCTTTAGAAAAATCATACCGACTTTTAAATCATGGGCCGACTGTGCTCGTCTCTGCTAAAGACCAAACCCATACTGGTGTCATGACTGCAGCATGGGCATGCGCCTTAGAGTTCAATCCTGCAAAAGTGACAGTAGTACTGGATAAATCAACTAAAACCCGTGAGATTATTGAGAATTCAGGCTATTTCGCCTTACAAGTTCCGACACTAAAACAACTCAAACTGGTCTATGCACTTGGCATGATGAGCCAACGTGATGCGCCAGAAAAATTACGCCAATGTGGCATGGAATTATTTCAATTTAATGCCTCAGATATTCCTGTAGTTGAAGGTTGTGCTGCTTGGCTACTGTGCAAACTTATTCCTGAGCCGCACAATCAACAAGCGCACGATCTGTTTATTGGCGAAGTCATTGCTGCCTATGCTGATGACCGCGTCTTCCGTAACGGACATTGGTATTATCATGAAGTAGCAGATGAATGGAAAAGTCTGCACCATGTTGCTGGTGGGCATTTTTATACCATTGGTAATTCTGTATCTGTAGACGAGACACCAGACTAAAATAGCGCTGTGAGATATGTCGTTTATCTAGGGCTAAAAATGGATAATCATCCGTTTTGAGCATTTTCATGCTAAATTTAACTTAATTTAAAATATTGAATGAATGGATATGGCGTTTAAAATACATACATTGGATGTCAAAAATTCACTGCAAAATTATATTTGGCTGCTTGAACACACCGAAAGCCATGATGTCATTGTGGTAGATCCTACTGAAGCTGCCTTAGTCGAGCGCTATTGTCAGGAACATCAACTCAATCTTACACAAATTTGGTTAACGCATTGGCATAAAGATCACGTCGGTGGCGTACCGGAACTTATTCAGGATAAAAACATTGCCGTTTACGGTCCCCGTGCAGAATTAAGCCGTATTCCATGGGTGAATTATCCTCTCGATCATAATGACCGTTTTGAATTTCATGGGCTTGAAGTTGAAATAACAGCAACGCCCGGCCACACCCTCGGTCATATCGTATATTTTATCGATGACATTCATACGCTTTTCTGTGGCGATGTATTATTTGCTATGGGCTGTGGACGTGTTTTTGAAGGCACCTTTCAACAAATGTACGATTCATTGAACCGTATAGCCGCATTCCCTGCTGAAACTCAAGTGTATTGTACTCACGAATACACCCTATCGAATGCGCAGTTTGCGCGGCATGTTGAACCTGACAACCTTGCCATACAACAGCGGTTTGATGAGGTTGAATCCCTACGCATGCTCGGACAATGTACTTTGCCAAGCAGCATTGAATTAGAACTAGAAACCAATCCATTTTTACGCGCAGAAAGTGTTGAAGCATTTCAACGCTTAAGAGAACTCAAAGACAATTTTTAATTGGATTGCGAGTTATAAGCATTTTAGATTTCATCACGAATATACTGTTTTATTTGTGATGAATATTTCGGGACGATTTATCATTCTATATTTATAAAATTTGATTAGTTGCAGCAAACTCATCCAATTCAGCTTGAGTCACAACTCGTACGGCTTGCATTTCATCGATACGTACCATCAATAAACCACCTAATGCCGGTTGATAACGTCGTGCACTACCAAATGGTGTATATGCCACTTTGGATTGCTCCGAAAAGACCAACCAATCTTCATGTCCAAGCATCACCGCAACAGGCGTCTGTCCCGCTTGTTGCATCTGTTCAATTTTTGCTTTTACAGCGTGCTCAATGTTCTGCATGCGTTCAATCTACTTATACCAATAGAACATAGTATAAAAACTTTTCGATAAATCTTGATGAGAAATAGCATTGCAAGCTCACCTATCCAGCGAATTAGGCTTTGAACAAGCTGTTATTTGCAATCCACAACTGCATGCCCAAACAGCTGTGCATTCTAAGCCAAACAATCGTTTATTTTGCGCACAGCTTCTCTATAAACATAGTTCAGATTTTAAGCCAGCAGTTAAAACCCAAATTTTTAAAATACGTTATATTTACTTACATTAAGTTTAGCTTGTTATAAAACAGCGAGTTAAATAAGTTTATACCGTTTACAAGCCGATAATCTGTTTATTTATCCATCAAAATTTCATATTTTAAATAAAAGTTTTCCATTTCCCCTTTAAAAAATATTTTGACACCCCTATTTAATATTTTAATGATTGATAAGGAGTTCGCTCGTGAAAAAAGTGGTTAAAGCAAAAAATTTAGTTGCCTTCCGTCTTTGGTTAGAAAAGTTAGGATATTCTGTTCGTACACTGGCAGATAATCGTGGATTTACATTCAGTTTTAAAAAAGAATATGGTCTAGTGACTGTAGACTTGTCTGGTAATGCTTTGGCCATGCAGCTCGGTGAAGAGTTTGAAGATCATTTAAAGGCATAATCTTCTTTAAAATTTATTCGAACGATTAGAAATAAATGATTTAATTCGATTGATTCGAATCCGCATTTCTAAATTTGCCCGTATATTCGGGCTTTTTTTCACCTTTGTTTTACTGACTCATTTTAACGAGAGAAATTTCAGACCATAAAAAAGCAAGATTAGACATCTTGCTGTATCTCTTGGTTCATCATCTTTATTAAGATTTATTTCATTAGATTATGTTTTAAAAAAAACCACGTTTGAGACACTGATTTTTTCGAATTTCAAAAACAAAAAAGCAAGGTATAAAACCTTGCTTAATCTAATGGTGGGGACGGAGAGACTCGAACTCTCACACCTCTCGGCGCTGGAACCTAAATCCAGTGCGTCTACCAATTTCGCCACGTCCCCAACTCGGGTGCTGACAATGTCAGACTTAAATTTGTTTTAAAAACCTGTTTATTTGGCAACTTAATAAATTAAGTGGTGGGGACGGAGAGACTCGAACTCTCACACCTCGCGGCGCTGGAACCTAAATCCAGTGCGTCTACCAATTTCGCCACATCCCCAACAGGGTTGCTGACAATGTCAGACTATTTTTAAAACTTGGCAGAGGATCAAGGATTCGAACCTTGACGAACGGTTTTGGAGACCGTCATGCTACCATTACACCAATCCTCTGTGACCTTCACTACTAAACTCATGTTTAGTAATTCAGTGGTGGGGACGGAGAGACTCGAACTCTCACACCTCGCGGCGCTGGAACCTAAATCCAGTGCGTCTACCAATTTCGCCACGTCCCCGATGGCTGTGTATATTATAGAGATCACCCTTACATGACAAGCCTTTTTTATAAAAAAGCATCTTGTTTGTTTAAATAAAAAACAATAGTGCTTTTTTTGTATTTTTCTTAAGCAAATTCAGCAACTAAGTCGCTTTTTAAGCGATAAAAATCCACCAATCTGTCATTTTTTTGCTTCATCAACATGTGTTGCAATAGCTGACTAAACCCTTGATATTGCATTGGCAGATCAAGCTTTAAGCGTTGGCAATGTAAATAGGCCCAATCTTGATAGTTTTTTGCATCTAAACGCTGTGATGTCAGCCATTCCAAGAAAATAATCCCCAAAGCGTAGATATCACTGTGCAAAGATTTTGCTTGTCCATGGAAAAGTTCTGGAGCCATATAACGTGGTGTCGCAGTTAAGGCATTTTGCTGATCAAAATCTAATGGTAGCGCTTGCTCAAAGTCGATGAGTCTGCACTGCCCTTGCCAATTCACAAAATGCTCTTGTTTTAAATCTGCATGTATCCAACCGTGCAAGCTTAATCGTTCAACCACATCGAGAGCTTGCCATAGCACCTGCCTCACCTGTTCGATGCTCAAACTCGATGCAGGCTGTAAGAACCAAGGCTCAGCATTGGGCAGTATTAATAGGCGATCAATAGGCTCTTGCTGAATACTGAGATGCGACTGTTTTATCATTTGAAAAGGTAGTGTGATGCTGTTTTGTGTAGACGCTTGATTGAATAGCTGGTACAGCTCAATTTCTTGACCAAAACTAGCTACATGTTCAGGGCTGCTGTCACTGACTTGCGCCTTGAGCCAATAACGTTGTTGATTGAATTGAAATTGATATAGACGACGGCCAAAAACCAAACTTTTGGTTTTGGTTTTTGGCTCGCAAATGGTTTGCGCTAAATCTGTGGATTTAAACTGCAATAAATTCTGCATGTCGTTGACTGGATTCATTTTGATAATTTAATAATTCCAAACAATGCTGAATGGTCTTACCAATGCGGGCTTGCGTTTCGATTAATGAAATCTTCGGCCAAGTGGCTCTTTCACCTTCACGTTGCAATACTTTAAACAGGTAGGGTCGAGGATTTTGCAACATATAACTATAGTGTCTTAAGCCATATTTCCCCACAATATTGACATCACCATAGTAACGCTGATCCACCACGCCATAACCATGATCAAGCAACCGTCTTACCGGTGGAATACTTCCTGCTCGCTCACGGGCAAAATCCATCACCCCTTTACTAATTACCTTACCTTGACGTCGAACGATCCGCTCAGGCCAACTCAACATGCTTTTACGAAAGCGTGAAGCATCATCCTGCATAAACGGCACAATATGCGGATTGACCTGACTAGCGATACTGTAATTAATATTATACAAACGCGCCATTTTCTCCTGTGGGAAATCACTGCGCACACTGCCATCCACCCAACGCGTTGCCGACATATATGGCGTAAATTGCCCGTCATAACGCTTACTGGTCAGTCGTACCGGAGGAAATAGAATGGGCACTGCACAAGATGCCAATACTGCACTCCACACCAACAAATCGGGTGATGTATAGGCATTCATAATTCGTGCATCTTGTGATGCATCATAAGGCGCAACTGCCACATTGATATGCAGACCTGATTGCTTATATGCTTCGGCAAAAGTTAAGTCACCTAAGTTTTCAACCAAAAACTTTTTCAGATATTTTACATCTGCCAAACCGCCATTACCCTGCACTAACTCAGTCAATTTACGAAAGTGAAATGCCTCACTAAAGAAGTTTTGTCCATTTAATAAATTGGTAAATTCTGATGGTTTAGATACACCCAACATCCCGGTCATAATGGCGCCAGCACTGGAACCAGACAGAACTTTTGGCATCAAATCTTGTTCCATCAGTGCTTTACACACACCGGTATGAAACAAACCTAAAGTTGAACCGCCTGAAAACATCAAAACAGGTTGACCATAGGCTTTTTGGCTTTGTTCAAAGAATTCAATTTTTTGTGCAGCATCAAGACAAACGCATTCTTCAGATGCGATAAATGCCAAACTTTGACTCACCTCATCAACATAGTCTTCAATAATTTTTTTGGTACCGACGTAGGCTTCTGTAAACAGCAAGGGATGGGCAATATTGCCCACATCATAAGTTAAACCTTCACTTAAAATGTACATCAAATCTCGAGTACGTTTCTGAGCACGATATCGTCTCAGCAACCCTAAACGATGAGTGATAATTTCTGCATCAAAATACGGTGAACTATTATCGAGTTTCCATTCTTGCGCACCCGATTCTTCATCTATTTTAAGTGCGATATCTTTCCATTCTTCATAACACTCAGCACGGTCAAGCTGACGCTTTAATTTTTTTATCCGATATGCCTGATGTGGATTAATACTTTTTGAAAACCCTGTAAACAACATGACTATCCCTCAGCACATTTTAAACTGTTCACTCGGCTAGATTTATAACAACTTTTTGGTTGTTCGAATAGCGCTGATCTGCCAGAACAATCATTTAACTTTGACATATTTAGGCGATTATAACTACATTATTGATGTACACTGCTGTCATATACTAACCAACAACAAGACACGACAAGCTGACTTATCATGGCTACAATTGATTTACCTGACAACATCCTTCAATCACTATCTACTGTACTCTTACAACTACAGCACAGTTTGCCTGAGCTTAAAAAAGCACCCGATTTTTCGAGTATCGCGTTTAAATGGCAAGATAAACAGCTTAAAGCCATTCAACAGCCCAAAGTCATGTATTTAGAAGATTTAAAAGGAATTGAGCGTCAAAAAGAAAAAGTGATTCAAAACACTTTACAGTTTTTAAATGGCTTACCTGCCAATGATGTTTTACTCACTGGCTCTCGTGGTACAGGTAAATCATCCATCGTCCGTGCTCTGCTCACCCATTATGCAGACCAAGGTTTACGTTTAATTGAAATTGAGCGTGATGATTTATCTGATTTGCCAGAAATCCAAAAGTTGATTGAACATCGCCCTGAAAAATTTATCGTATATTGTGATGATTTGGCATTCAATGCTGAAGATGAAAACTATCGCAGTTTAAAAAGTGTTTTAGATGGTTCATTACAATCAGGTTCGAGTAATTTTATTATTTATGCTACCAGTAACCGTCGTCATTTATTGCCTGAATTTATGCACGAAAACACACCAATTACCCGTGTAGATGTGCCTCAATATACTGAGCTCCATCCACAAGAAGCGATTGAAGAAAAAATATCTCTTTCTGACCGCTTTGGGATGTGGCTGTCTTTTTATCCAATGGATCAAAATTTATATTTAGAAATTGTTGAACATTATTTGGCTAAAGCCGAGATGCCATGGACAGATGAAGCGCGTGCTGAGGCACTACGTTGGTGTCAAGGTCGTGGGCAACGTTCAGGGCGTGCTGCTTATCAATTTTCAAAGCATTGGATTGGGTCAGAACAACTTAAACAAGCCTAGAGCCAAAAAACTAAATAAAAAAAGAACCGCTATAGCGGTTCTTTATTATTGAATATGACAAATGATTCTTTAATTCTGACAAATAGGTGGAAGGACAGAACGAATACCTAAACCATTGGCAATTTTCTGCACTGTGTTTACCACATTAACATCATTAGCTTGATATGAAACCAACTGAATACCCATCGGCAGTCCACTTTCACTTTGAGCCATTGGAAAAGCATAACTTGGTGCATCTAAATAGTTAAATGGACGCGTGTATTCACCCACATGACTAAACTCGATATCCATTGAGCTAGACACAGCTGCAAGGAATGGGCTCACTGGAAACAGCAAACATTGACCATTTAAAGAAGCTTTAAATGTTTGCTGAAACTCAGTTCGCTGTGCAATCAATGACTCGTATTTTTCCTGTGTAACACTCTTACCGCGCAGCACACGCTGACGAACTAATTCCCACATCTGTGTTTCAGCATTTTCAGCTGTATCGCCATGATATAAATAACTTTCATAAGCAATAATGTCAGACGTCCGGTCCGATAAATCATGAAAATCGAAATGTGCAGGTGGTTGCCAGTTTTTAATTTCGATTCCCAATGATTCAATGCGTTTTAGCCCTTCGCGCCAAAGGGTTAATACCTCAGGCTCAAGCGGATATGGAAATGCAGATTCATCTAAAGCATAAATTACATTTTGACTTGATGCCGCTCCAACATCTACATCCATCAATACATTGACTAAAGCGCTAATATCATCTGCAAATCGTGCAAAAGGCCCTAGAGTATCTAAAGTTTTGGATAAAGGTACTGCACTCGTGTCGGCAATTTTATGGGCTGAAGGTTTAAAACCAAATATGCCATTTAATGCTGCTGGTGTACGAATCGAACCACCTGTATCACCGCCAAAGGCCATAGGACTAAGACCACTAGCCACAGCAACCGCTGAACCTGAAGATGATCCACCCGGTGCAAATTGCTGCTCTGCCCACGGGTTTTTAGGTGTGCCTTGCATTGGATTTTGACCAGACAAACCAAAAGCCAACTCGGTCATTTTAGTTTTACCTAAAATCACAAAACCTAAATCTTGTAATTGATCAACCAGTTTACAGTTCGCTTGCGCTTTTTGATCTAAATAAACCGTACCTGCATAGGTGATATGACCCGCTACATCCAGATTATCCTTTAGTAAAATTGGCACACCATGAAATGGACTCAATCGTGTGCCTTGCTGAAGCAACTCATCTAAATGTTGTGCCTGTTGCAAAGCCTCAATTTCGAATAATTCCGAAATACAATCTAGATGTTTAAATGTTTGGTTTCGATCAATATAAAATTGAACTGTCTCTACTGAAGTTATCTTTTTGCAGGCAATCTGGCGACCAAGCTCAAGTGCAGATAAATTCACAATATTCATTTTATATCTTCCAAACCTTTTCCTGCCGTTTCAGGCATTTTCATAAATGTGATTAATGTTAATAATGCGCCAACCAATACCATAAAGTAGAAATAATCTTGTTTACCAATACTTTGTAGCCAAGTTAGCACATACGGTGTTGTGCCGCCGAGTAAAGCCACCATCAAGTTGTAGGGTGCGCCAATGCCAACTGCACGAACTTCTGTCGGAAACTGTTCAGACATGACAGCTGGGCCAATGGAGGTATATAAAGCATATAAAACCAAGCCGAAAAGCTCGACCAATAAAATTGATGCAAACGTGCCATCCATCCATTTAACGATTGGATAAAAGAACACTAAATATCCCACAGCAAACACGATCAACTGCGGTTTACGCCCAATTTTGTCTGATAGCCAGCCAAATACAGGCTGACACAGCATAAAGATAATTAAGCCAACAGTATTTGCAGCAAAGGCTGTTTGTGGCTCTGCGCCTAAAACTTTAATGGCATAGGTCGGGACATAGACCACAAAAATATAGAATGCAAATGTTGTTAAGATAGAAATACCCACAATACGAAGCGTTTCTTTCGGATGACGTTTAACCAGTACTACCAAAGGATTTTTTACTGATTCTTTTTTATGGGTCATTTCGCTATCAGGTACTGATTTACGAATCCACATCCCCACCAAGCCGCCAATCGCACCCAAAATAAATGGAATACGCCATCCGTATTCGCTCATTTGCGTTTCAGTTAAAGTACTTGTTAAAGCCCAAGCAAGACCTGAGGCCATCAAAATACCAATCGCTGAACTGAAAAACATAAAGCTTGAATAGAATCCGCGTTTATTTTTCGGTGCCATCTCTGAAAGATAAGTTGCCGCTGAAGCGAACTCACCACCCAAAGATAAACCCTGAAGTAATCGCGCTAATACCAAAATAATCGGCGCAAAAATACCAATTGATTCATAGGTTGGTGAAAGACCTATCATCAAAGAACCACCTGCCATCATTATGATGGTTGCGGCCAAAGCTGCTTTTCGACCATAGCGGTCAGAAAAGATACCCAATACGATTCCACCTAATGGACGCATGAAGAAACCTACAGCAAAAATTGCGAAGGTCGCAAGCAAGGATGCAGTTGGATCATCTGAAGGGAAAAATTGTTTCGCGAAAAATACTGCAAAAGTTGCATAAATCGTCCAATCGAACCATTCAATAGCATTTCCTACAGTTCCTGCAAGAATAACTTTCTTTTGTGATACATTTCCTTGTGTGGAAATTGAGTTTTGCATTTTTGACTCATCCATAAGCGTCTCATTTAATATTTAGACATAAATACAGGTTGTATTTTATTTTCTAGACTTAAATTTAGATTATAATTAGTTTTTAGACAAGTCAATCATCATGAGTGAATCTTTTAGTTTCGACGAAATCGATACTGCATGCATCAAAGCTCTTATCTCCAATCCGAGAGGATCATGGCGAGAACTGAGCCAGATTAGTGATGTCCCTGAAAAAAAGCTGTCTCGACGTCTAGGTAGATTGCTAGATGACCAAGTTATACGAACTGCAATTGAATTAAATCCTGTGGTTGCCAATAAGGGTTACACCGTTCATGTCTGGATCAGTGTGAAATTTGGGAAGGAAAAAGAAGTTGCGCAATTTTTTGCAAACCGTCCAGAAGTACGCATTGTTTTTCTAACCACAGGACTTGCCGATATTTTTCTTGAAATTGGATTAGAAAAGGCCGCCGATCTCTCTGTTTGGATGCATGATTTTGTTACGCATATTCCGGATATTAAAACCGTAGAAACCCAAGCCGTATTAAAACCATTTACTTGGGCAAGCAAACCCAAAGCTTTAGAAGGTACAAGCGATAAAAACGTCAATTTTAGAAGTTTGACTGAAATAGAGTTAAAACTGATTCATGCTCTGTCTATTGATGGGCGTTCATCTATTAAAAGTTTGGCAGAGCAAATCGAACTCAGTGAACATAAAACTCAGAAATTATTGAATGATTTATTGGAAGAAGGCATTTTCAACATTCGTGTCGATGTAGAACCCAGTTTGATGGGCTATAAGTCCGAAGCGATTATTTTGATTAAAGCTCGTCCAGATGCAGCAAATCAAATTGCCAAAACCTTGTCTGAACTTAAAAACACACGCTGCCTATTTGGCATTAGTGGAGATTCACAATTTTTCTGGCATGTCCTATGTAATGATTTAAGTGATTTATGGAAACTCATTACAGAAGATCTTGGTAATTTTGAAGGCATTCAATCTTGCAATACCAACATGGTGACATTGGCATTAAAACGTGCAGGATTTATGCGAAAAATCAGTAGCGCGCAGTTATTTTCAAATTTAGATTAAAAAAAGAACCGCAAATGCGGTTCTTTTTTTAACGATTTTTACGCTTCGTTTGGATTACTTAATTCCGTCATCGACCAACGCGGTGTAGTTGTAACAGACAAACCATCATGCTGACCCGCTTTAAGACGCTGATAACCTGCAAACGCAATCATTGCACCATTATCTGTACACAGCGCAGGTTCTGCATAAAACACATTTGCACGGATTTTTGCCAAATCAGCCTCTAAGCGCTCACGTAAACGCTTGTTTGCACTTACACCGCCGGCAATAACTAAACGTTTTAAACCCGTTTGTTTTAATGCTTTCACTGATTTTTTCACCAATGTGTCAACCAACGCTTCTTGGAATGATGCAGCGATATCCGCCTCACGACCTTCGCCTTCAACTTTTTTCAATTGAACTGAAACGGCAGTTTTTAAACCACTAAATGAAAAATCTAAACCTTGGTGTAGCATTGGACGTGGAAATTCAAAGGCATTGATGTCGCCATTGATCGCCAATTTCGAAATATTTGGACCACCTGGGTATGGTAGACCCATCATTTTAGCGACTTTATCGAATGCCTCACCTGCTGCATCATCAATCGACTCACCCAATAATTCATATTGACCAATTCCATAAGCAGCCATCAATTGAGTATGTCCGCCAGAGACTAAAAGTGCCACAAATGGAAATTCTGGTGGAGTTTTAGACAACAAAGGCGCCAACATATGACCTTCCATATGATGTACACCAATTGCAGGTTTATTCAGTGCAAATGCCAACGTACGACCAAACAATGCGCCTGTCATTAATGCACCCATCAAGCCCGGCCCGCGAGTATATGCGATGGCATCAATTTCAGATTTATCAACTTTACTTTCTTCAAGCAATTGTTTTAATAACGGAATTAACTTACGCACATGGTCACGTGAAGCTAATTCAGGTACCACACCACCATATTCTGCATGCAGTTTGATTTGGCTATACAATACTTGTCCGCGTAATCCTTGCTCACTATCGTAGAGTGCTAGTCCTGTTTCATCACACGAAGTTTCCAAGCCTAAAACGATCATTAAACTGCCTTTTGCCCATTTCAAAATATTGCGAAACCTATTATAGACTTGTGATATGAGATGTAAATGAGTAAAATACTGACCTTCACTTGTGATCAAGGGTAATTCGACCCGAGATCTTATCCATAACTTAATGAGGATTCTTCATGCCACAAGTTAAATTGAAAGAAGGCGAACCAGTAGACGTAGCTATCCGTCGTTTCAAACGTTCATGCGAAAAAGCGGGTGTTCTTGCTGACGTTCGTAAACGTGAATTCTACGAAAAACCAACTCAAGAACGTAAACGTAAAAAAGCTGCTGCTGTTAAACGCTACCAAAAGAAATTGGCTCGCGAATCAGTACGTACTACTCGCCTTTACTAAGATTAATTTGTGATTGATTGACTAACTTGGACAAGATAAATGACTACTTTAAAAAACCAAATAACTGAAGTTTTAAAAGCCGCTATGCGTGCTAAAGAAATGGACAAGTTAACGGTAATACGTAGTCTACAGGCAGCAATCAAGCAAATCGAAGTCGATGAGCGCATAGAGCTTGACGATAAGCAAGTTCTTGCGGTCATTGAAAAGCAAATCAAACAACGCAAAGAATCGGTTAAAGCCTTTTTAGGTGCAAACCGAGATGATTTAGCTAGTAAGGAACAAGCCGAGATTGAGGTGTTATCTCAATTTCTACCAGAAGCTATGACTGAGGAAGAACTTGATTCCATCATTGCGCAAACAATTACTGCGCAAGAAGCTACTAGCATGAAAGATATGGGTAAGGTGATGAACTCTCTACGTCCGCTCATAGCCGGACGTGCCGATCCTGCACAAGTTTCAGCTAAAATTAAAGCGAAACTCTCTTAATCTTTCATCTATATTGTTTGATTTGGTCTATTTAAGTACGCTGATGACTTAAATAGCCAAATTATCCAAATTCAAAAATAATTCAAATACATACATCATTTATTTTTTCTTTATTATCTAACGATTTCATACTTACAAATATCTCGCCAACTTCCATCTACTGGATTTTGAATTGCCGCTTCATCGATTTCAATCAATTTAAAATCTGCTCGTTCACATAGACGTCGCGCTCGCTTGTTTTCCACATCTACAAAAGCGTTTAATTGCTGAAATCCTAGACCATTTAATAATTGATCCACAAATAACTGCAAGGCTTCAGTCATCAAACCCTGCCCTTTAAATTCAACATTTCCCCAAAATCCAACGTTAGCTTGGTTTTCCATCCAATTGATTTGATGAATATCCATGACACCTAAAAAGTTATGCGACTGTTGCTCACGAATCACATAAACAAAATTTTCCTGATTTAACGCAGCCAACACTCTCGAATCACAAAATGCCAATGAAGCATCTAAATTAGGTTCTTGTAAGGACCAAGCCAAACTTGCAGGAAACATTCGTAAGGTTACTATACTTTGACAGATCGCTTCATAAAGTGCTTTTGCATCGTGACGCTGAATCAACTGAAGCGTGATTCTGCCATGACTCATATCAAAATCATCGAGTTTCATTTTTATTCAGTTTCTCGTGATGATTTAAAATGCTTATAAATTTATTTTTAATTTAGGACACATTGCACATTATATTTTTTTAATAATTGCATCTCTTTTGATGCGATCACCTGCTGAATCACATCCTGCTTATTCATATTACGGTACTCACGATCTAAAAATGCACGATTTTCGTCTGCAGCACGATAAAGATCATTCACATAAGTCTGAACAATACCGCAGTATTTCACTTGCTGGTCTGCTTTAAATCCCTGTTGCTGCGGATCTAACTGACTAAAAAATTGGCGTACATCGGTTTTATATTTTTCGTTAATATCATTAACAGCAATCACATATTGTTCTGCGCTAGCTGCTGCAATATTCGTTGCTAAGCCCAACAGACAGGCCGCCAAAATCATATTTTTCATTTGTAAGTTCTTAATCATAAATATTTTACATCCAGCTAGTTTACACTGATTTATCTAAGCCACTAAAACTACAATTTGCACTTTATAATCGACATAGATAAGTGCATCACAGTTGAAATCTTTATATTTTTAATTTCCGTTCATTTTGCATTTCGTCTACACGCTGCTTAATTTTTGCAGCAAGACTTTTCGAGTCTTTGGCGATGCGCTGCGCCTGTAGCAAAGATTTAATCGCCCGTTCTTCATCCCCGCCCCAATACTCTACTTCAGCTCGATATCGCAGCACATTGACCGAACGGAAGCTTGCATCTTTGTCTGCATCAGCCATTTGCAACATCAGTCGCCAACCACTCAAGTCGCGTGGATTTGCTTGTAAAAATCGCTGTAGAATCAGTTGTGCTTGCGCATATTCTTTGTTTCGAATCAAAGCCTCTGCATATTTATAATTTAATGCACGATTTTCAGGCATGATGATTGCCGAACTTTTCACAGCGTTCACAGCATCGGCTGTTTTGTTTTGTCCCAACAGCACATCGGTCTGTAAAATCGTAAAAAGTGCATGCGATGCATTTTGTTTTGCTGCTTCATTTAATAACTTTTGAGCAGCACTAAAGTCACCTTGCTTAATATGCAAGCTCACCAAAGCCAACTCAGCTGCATAATTCTTTTGCGCCACCATCGCATTTAATTGCAATTCAGTCGCCTGACCTGACAATACTCGACTATACCAGCGCAGAATTTCAAAATCTTGATCAACCAAACTGGTTTTAACTTGAGGCAACTGATTGGCACGTAAGCGCGCTTCGCTCATACGCTCCGTGGTTAAAGGATGCGTCAACCAAAAATCAGGCAGAAAGCTCACTCGACTCGTAGAGCGATGCATCACCTCAAAGAAGTCAGCCATACTCTGCGGATTGTATCCAGCACGGTACATATACTGCATCCCAATACGGTCTGCTTCACGTTCTTGGTTTCGGCTATAGGTTAGCTGTTTATCCATCAAAGCGGCTTGTGAGCCCATCATTACAGCCGCACCGACATCACCATCTGCCTGTGAGGCCACCAAGGCGCCGACCAAAATACCAGCTAGTGACAATAAACCTTGCCCTTTAAAGGCTTCTTGTGAACGACTGTAATGACGTTGTGATACATGTGCAATTTCATGCGCCATCACCCCTGCCACTTCATCCATGTTACGTGCTGAATTAATTAATCCTGCATTTAATGCAAATAAACCACCAGGTACAGCAAAAGCATTAATTTGTGGATCATTAATTAATAACAAACCAACCGGTTGATTGAGTTGAGTTTGACTCAAAATATGCGTAAAGACAGATAAAAGACGATCTTCCATCCACGGATTTTCAGTCACAGGGAGTTGACGATGCACCTCACGATACACTTTCTCACCAATGGCACGTTCTTTTTGTTGATCCAACAAGCCGACGCCACTACCAATTTCAGGCACAGAAAATTGTGGGGATGAACTAAAATCTACGGACTGCGTCTGCGCCAATGTCGAACAAAGCCCGAGACCACATGCCAGTAAAATCTTTTTCAAAGTCTATTCTCTAAATTTCATATTCGTACTTCATCGAATATAGCATTGAATTTTGGTGAATTATGGAGAAAACTGTTGTGATTGTTTATTCAAATTTTGGATTGACCACATAGCGTGGCGCGCGTTCATGTACCAAAACATCCACTAGATTTTGATAAGCCAATTCCGCCATACGTTTACGAGTTGCCGCTGTTGCTGAACCCACATGGGGTAATGTCACGACATTGGCTAATGTAAATAATGGCGATTCTTGAAGTGGCTCTTGCTCATACACATCTAAGCCTGCTGCAAAAATTTGACCACGACTTAATGCATCGATTAAAGCGGTTTCATCAATCACTGAACCGCGTGAAATATTGACCAATACAGCATGCGATTGCATCAAGGCCAACTCACGTTCACCAATTAAAGCTTTCGATTCTGCATTTAAATCCACTGCAACGACCACAAAGTCAGCACGTTGCAACAAATCATCCAAATCGCAATATTGCGCTGATAACGATTCAGCCAATTCAATTTTTTCTCGGCGATTATGATAGAGTACATTCATATTAAAGCCGTAGCGAGCACGACGCCCAATGGCTGCGCCAATATGTCCTAAGCCAATAATACCAATAGTTTTAGCAAAGACATCCATGCCAAATTGCTCAGGGCCCACTGTACGCTTCCACTGCCCTTGTTTGGTCCATTGATCCAATACAGGCACTTTACGTGCTGCACTCATCAATAAGGTAAATGCTAAATCTGCTGTAGTTTCCGTCAATACATGCGGAGTATGGCTCAACCAGATATTTTTTTGATTTAAAAATGCTAAATCATAGTTGTCATAACCGACACTTACACTTGAGATGACTTTTAATTGTGATGCATGCGCTAAATTTGAGGCATTCAACAAACGTCCCGCACCAATCATGGCGTCAGCATCTTTTGAATGCTCAAGAATTTGCTGATTCACATCGCCCAATTTAGGACTAATTTGGAAAACTTTAAATTGCTGTTCTAAACTTTGGATTATTTCTTGATCTATTTGACTAAAAACCACTACTTTTTTTTGCATAAATTTTCCATTTACGTAATTTAAGTATTTTGTCCTGCCTTATTTTGCATAAATTGCCATAGGCGTTTTTTCAATAAAGGCTGTTCAATCATTTGCTGTAAAGATGCCAATGGATACACCTTCGCATGCTCTAAATGCGGAATATCGCCTAGACAAATGACATTTTTATCCAAGCTCATCGCATCGATAAAACCCTGTACATAAGATGCTGCACCACGACCATCTTGCAAATTCACCCAGCCAAAAGGCCACTGTAAAGCAAAGAAATCGGCACTGACTGCGCGCTGAATATTGCTCCACAAAACTTGCTGCTCTGCCGTTAATTCTGTGGCATCAATGACAATGACACAGTGCATTAAACAGATGGCTTCTAAGTTAAACGAAGGGATTTGAACAATTGGACGAATTTCAACAGGCTCAACAACCTTTGGTTCATCTTTAGGTGCTTCTACAGGTTGATTTACAACAACATCAACGTTCTTTTTAAGCTCAGTCTGTGATGAAACAGGCGTTGGCTGAGGCGCATTTTTGAGTAGAATTTCAGAGACTATTTCAGGAGCCGCCTGATCTCGCCAAATATTTGAGCTAAATTGCTGACACGGAGCCGCCTGAGGAATCCATACATCAATTCCCATTGCCGCCATTATGCTTCGCTGATGCCCAATCATGCTTTCATTTTCACCTATTCAAGGCTTGATATTCTAACGGGATTCACTCTGTTTTGCTGAACTTTTATAAATCAATTAGATCATACTATTTCTTTAAAGATTCTGTAGACTTGCTCAGACTAATTTTGACTTAAAATTAAACAATTTATTCATAAATCAAGCCGCTATAAATAATTATACAATCATCAAACTATTTTTCTTTTGCATTAGTTCAACTATCTCAGCTGATTCAAATCCAATACGCCAATATAATAGTTGCAAAACATCCAACTCATCTTGCGTGATAATTCGATCATTCCATAAACATATTTCAGCAACCCCAAGAATGCTTAACCGCTCACGCAGCAGCAGCCCAGAAATATCATTTAGGATTTCAGCCAAATCAATTGGCTCATCAGATATATCGCGATAGAACTCAAGTTCTTCTTTCGTTAAGATTCGATTGAGGATTTTTTCACGCACTTCGAGCTGGTTATCACTGTTAATTTGTTGCACATGCAGCAAGGCATCAATCAAACGCACAATACTCGGTTTTACATCTTCTAAAGACGTAGGTGTATGTGCAGGCAACAGATTCAACTCATATTTCACTGTTTCAAGTAGTAAGGCGTCGAGTAATCCAATTTCACCATCTTCTTGAATAATCTTGGCAAGCTTGGTTAAGAACTGCCGTGAAATTGTTGCTGGCATAGTACCAATATTTTTACATGCCTCATGAAAAATGGAGATATGCACACGACCATCAAGATTCAATAATGCATCTACAATCGCACGACTCACTTCAGCTTCAGTCGGAATAAACTCTCGATACTGACGAATCATTAAAATAGCAACCATCACCTCACGCGAACCCGTTGCTGTTTGCAAGGCACGTTGGATCAATTCAGGCCGCTGCCAATTTTCACGAATCTCAGGGTTCAACGGTTTAATTGCATCTCGTATCGCAAAACTAATCGGTGACAAGCGCAGTAAAGGTAATGGTTGTGGCGAGTTCCATGGTGTTGCAACATCTGGACTAGCTTCTTCTAGTGAACGGAATAAATAAAATAGCGGCTGGTTTCGCAGTTTTTTTAAATTTTCTAGTTGCAGGTCATGAATGAGCGCTGGATTTAATTCAAAAATGCGCTGTTCAATACTTGGGTGAATATTCATCCAGTTTTGCGGACTGAGTGAGTTTGCAAAACACATATGAGAAATCGATTCCGCATATTCACTATGAATTTGCGAACCTGAATGATGCACATAAATCCTTAATAAGGTTTGAATATTGGCATCATTTTGAATCAGACGTTTAGTTTTCTGGTCATTACGATAGGTTCGAGAACCCAAAGAAATATATTTAATAAAGCGGGAAATCAAAACACCTAAACTACCGATCAACCAAATAACTGCGCCAATCGCTACAAAGAGCGTTTCAAACTTATTGTCCCGTGCTTGTCCATTTTTATAGAAACCACGTTTTGCAATTTTACTGCCCCACTGACTAAAGGTCGTCAACCCGCTATATAAGATTTTCAAACGGGTATTTTCCGCAGCTTCCCCCGACAAGATTTTATTAAATTCATGGCTCAGCAAACCATACATTTCCATCTCATCTAGGGTTTGTAAGGCTCCCCAAGTTAAAATGATCGATGTATCTCGAGGGCTAAAACCAGCGGTGAGCGCATTCACCCCCACTTCATCAGGTAGGACATAAAGTGCAGGAGTATCGATTAAAAAAGTATCTGCCAGCTGCTCAGTCATACGCAGTGCAACACTTTCTTCAGGAATACTTTCTATCAGACTGAGACGACGCGCACCTAATTGTTTGGCAAGTGAATAACCACCTAAACGAAAGGTGTAAAAATCATAGAGAACTGAAACCAACATAATCAGCAGTACAGCAGCCACTAAAAATGGGCTAAGGACATGCCAATAGATAGACTGAGTGGAATCACAATAATCCACAATTAAACCGACAATTACATTAATAATTGCGACGGTCAAAAACACTGCCGCCATACACATGGTGACAGGCCAAAACATATTTTTGTTTTTTATAAAATCATAACCCACACGTCTCAATGTAATACCCTTAAGCTACATTGTCTTTTGTTTGCTCATCATAAATGAAAAAAGCGGGAAATTCCCGCTTTTTCAGTGTGTTTTCAGCAGATTATTCTTCGCGAACACCTGTTAAATCCACAGAAGCTGCATCAATGTTAACATCGATATAAGCTGGCTTTTCATTTTTTGCAGAGTCATTACGCTTACGCTCTAAAGCTGCCAAATATTCAGCATCAATACCGCCTGCCACATATTTACCATCAAATACCGAGCAATCAAAGTCTTGTAACTCAGGGACTTTCTTGGTGCGTACTGCAGATTTCAGATCTTCCAAGTCTTGGAAAATCAAGCGATCAGCACCAATAATTTCACGGATTTCTTCAACGCTACGTTCAGACGCAATCAGTTCAGATTTGGCTGGCATATCGATACCGTACACGTTTGGATATTTCACCATCGGTGCAGCAGACGCAAAGAATACTTTTTTCGCACCCGCGTCACGCGCCATTTGAATGATTTCGTTACAAGTCGTACCACGTACAATCGAGTCATCAACCAAAAGTACGTTTTTGCCTTGGAACTCTAGCTCTACAGGGTTGAGCTTTTGACGCACAGATTTCTTACGAAGTTGCTGACCCGGCATAATGAAGGTACGACCGATATAACGATTCTTCATGAAGCCTTCACGGAATTTCACACCTAAGGTATTTGCAAGCTCTAGCGCTGAAGTACGTGAAGTATCAGGAATTGGGATCACGACATCGATATCGTGCTCATCACCCCATTCACGTAGAATTTTCTGAGCAAGTTTTTCGCCCATTTTCAAACGTGCTTTGTAAACTGAAATACCATCAATAGTCGCATCTGGACGCGCAAAATATACGTATTCAAAGATACAAGGACGATATTCAGGGGCTACTGCACACTGCTTGGTCGACATCACGCCATCAGCAGTAATATAAATTGCTTCACCCGGTGCAATATCACGTTCAACCTTAAAGCCGAGCGCGGTAATTGCGACAGATTCAGACGCAATGATATATTCCATACCATTTTCAGTTTCACGCGAACCGTAGATCAATGGACGAATACCATTTGGATCACGGAAACCTACAAGGCCCTGACCGGTGATCATAGCAACAACCGCATAACCACCTTTGCAACGTTCATGCACACGTGATACCACGTGGAATACATCTTCAGCACTTGGTGTAAGTTTTGCGCGTTTTTGCAATTCATGTGCAAATACGTTTAATAATACTTCTGAGTCTGAATCGGTGTTCATATGACGTAAGTCAGTCTTGAACAAGTCATCATGAATTTCAGCAGCATTAGTTAAGTTACCATTATGTGCAAGCGTGATGCCATAAGGTGAGTTTACATAGAATGGCTGAGCTTCAGCACTGCTTGAAGAACCAGCAGTTGGGTAACGAACATGGCCAATACCATAATTACCCTGTAATGCACGCATATGACGTGTGTGGAACACATCACGCACCATACCCGTATCTTTACGCAGGAATAAACGACCATCCTGACAAGTTACGATCCCGGCTGCATCCTGTCCACGATGTTGTAACATCGTTAACGCATCAAACAACATTTGGTTAACAGGTGATTTACCAGCTATACCAACTACTCCACACATAGCAACCTCGCAGACAAGCTAGGGTTAATAAAAAGGATTATTTGTTGACTCACCCGATCCAGAACGTCCGTGCTTGTTCTGCGACTCAGATGGGAGGTCTGAAGATTTCTGAGCATCTTCAGACTGAATATGATGAAGTGCTTGATTTGCAGCATCTTTGGACAATTCGGTTGCCCAAGGCGCATATGGCAATAATGACTGAACCATTTTAGATTGTTTCCAATGTGGTGAACTTTCTACCCAAGGACCTAGCCCCTGCATAGTGATCAGCACCACCAACAATCCTTTTAAGCTTCCAAAAACACCACCTGCCAGTCGATTTAACGGACCGAGCTTTAATGTTTTCAAAATACTGTTCAATAACCATGTCGCGACCCAAGTCATGACTACAATCAACAATACAATAAATGCGAACGCGGCAATCTTCTGTACCACTGGATCTGTACTTAAAGATGTCATCGAAGGTGCAAGGACGGTTGCATACTTTGCCGCAATGACAAGTGCAAGAATCCATCCAATGAAGTTCGCAAAGGCTTTTACAAATCCTTGACGCAAACCGTTAAGCCCTCCAATGAGCAAAATAATCAGTATAAAGATATCAATGGTATTCATGATATTTACAATGCGTCTACGCAGTCTTTTACAAGTGTCGGACCTGTATATATGAGGCCACTATACACTTGTACAAGGCTTGCTCCTGCTTTTTGTTTCGCAACAGCATCTGCGCCCGACAAAATACCACCCACACCGATCAATGGAATTTGACCGTTTAATACTTTAGCAAAAGCAGCCAAACATGCCGTACTTTTTTCAAAGACTGGCGCACCGGATAGACCACCAGCTTCATCACCAAATGGAAGGCCTTCAACACCTTCACGTGACAAAGTCGTATTGGTAACAATCAGACCATCAATTTTAAATTTTAACAATTGTTGGGCAATAAAATTAATGTCTTCTGGTTCTAGATCTGGTGCAACTTTAAGTACTAAGGGTACATAATGTTGATTTTCATCCGCCAACTCGAGTTGACGTTTCTTGAGCGTCTCTAACAGTTCAGTCAAAGCATCACCGCTTTGTAAGCTACGAAGATTTTTTGTGTTAGGAGATGAAATATTAACGGTAATATAAGAAGCGTAGTTATAAACTTTTTCTAGACAAATCAGATAATCGTCAACTGCTTTTTCAACAGGTGTGACTGCATTTTTACCGATATTGATCCCAAGTACACCCTTAAATTTTGCAGCTTTGACATTTTCGATCAGCTGATCCACGCCATCGTTGTTAAAACCCATACGGTTAATAATGGCTTTTGCTTTCGGTAAACGAAATAAACGAGGTTCAGGGTTCCCTGATTGTGGAAGTGGTGTAATTGTACCAATTTCAATAAAGCCGAAGCCCTGGCTCGCCAGCGCATCGATATAAGCACCGTTTTTATCAAGACCGGCTGCTAAACCAACAGGATTCGGAAATTCGATTCCCATACATGTTACTGGTTTAGACGCCACGTTTTGACGCATCATTCCCATCTTGTGAGAAGATTTCAACAGCGATAATGTCAGCTCATGTGCACGCTCTGGTGCTAAAGTAAACAACAAAGGGCGGGCTAGAGAATACAACATATCTATAAAAGTCTACTGCTTTTTAAGTCGGCATATTATAGGCACAGCACAGATAAAACACCATGCTTAGCAGATCTTTATTTTTACCGATTATTGTACACTCGCTGTTAATTTAACCTGTCCTGCTTCAGAACTTAATTCCATCTTTTCAATACTTAAGCCCATTTGAACCAATTGCGTCAAAAAATTGGCCAGAATTGCATAATTTTCATGCATCACAGCAATCTGTATTTGCTCGCCGACTTGTTGAGATGCTACTGACAAGCCCTGTTGTTGCGATACACGCTGAACTTTTTCCAACGCGCTCAGTTGTGTATCACCTGCTGGTTTCATCGTGACGGCATTACTTTGCATCCAAACAACAGTATCCTTAAGTTCATTCACGCGCTTTTGTTGAAAATTTGCAGCTTTGTTCATATAAAACAGTGCCGAACCAATCGCTGCCACTACAACAAAAATCGTGGTAAAGATCACCATGACTCGTTCACGAGTAGAAAGTTGGTCTAAATAATCAGTGATGCGCTCAATTTGCCCATCTATACGTTGCTGTAGGTTTTCCATTTTTGTCATTATTGTATTTTCACCAATCCAATCGCGCCGTTGGCACTTGGTTGAATATTCCCTAATTCAACTTTAAAACCTTGTTGTTTTAATTGATTGGTTAGGGTTTGTAGTACTTCTGCCGAATTGGCTTTTAGCTCCATATTTAACATCGAGGCTTCATAGCTCACACGATTTGCAGAAATTTGGTTTTGCATTAGAACAGGACCAACACGGCTCAGTAAGGACAGCGCCTGTGCATTGCCTGTTTGACTCTGACGCAATTGTGACTCGAACTGGCTTTTCAGCGTTTGTTCGGTCACAGGATAGCTTTGCCCGAACCAATATTTAAACTGATCAATCGCTTGTGTCGCAGTGATATTGGCCACTTTTTTGTATTGATACCAACGAACTGCATCATAGCTAAACTGTGTAACTAAAGCTGCGACCAAAACTGCTGCACATGCTTTCCAATAGCCACTCACACCCGTATTGGCTTTGGCTTTCGGCAAAACATTGAGTGGATGTTGTTTCGGTTTTTTTATATTGGGTAATTCATAATGAAATGATTCAATGTGATCATGCGTTACAGTGGCTTCAAGACTATGCGTCTGATCTGAACTTAGATTTGAAATCTTATAGTTCGGCTGACCAATTTGATAATCTAAGTACAATGCCAAATCATCAACAGACTGACCGACATATTCACTATTTCGGACCAATAAATGACCGCTGACATTTGCCAAAACATGTTGCCCTGCTTCTGGACTTGGCAAGACCAAAAAGTCAGGTAATAACGAAATGACTTTCACAGGGATTAGTGTCAAAGCATGCTGCATCGTTTCGACTGCACTATGCGCAACCCCCATGACCGTTAATTCATCTGGACTTTGAAAATGATGCAATACTTTCATTGCATCCAAAGGCAAAATGACATATTCCTCAAGTAAATATTTTACGCCGTCTGGGCCAAGTTTTTTATATTGGTTTTTTGGAAAATTTTGCTGAATGATTTGTACATCACGACTTGGAAAGAAAACAACCGCTTCCTTTCCCGCATATGGCTGAATTTCCTGAATCAATTGTTCAAGTGTCGATGACTGCTTCCAGAAATCCCCTTCTGACCATTGCCAAACCCCATTGGCTTCGGGCATCCATAAATACAACATTAATTTTTCTGCCGTTTTAATTGGTTTTTATGTTGATGGTATAAACGTTTTAATTTGTGTTGATAACCCTGGAGCAATGACCGCTTGTTCATAAATGCGCGCTTCTGCCAAAGCATAGGGATTAAAATATTCTGAGACCAAAACACTGGCCATATGTGCCACAACGTTCATATGGCACACCACCACAATAGACTCATACGGTAAATGTGACAACCATTCCACTGCAACTTTGGCATCATCTTCCGGTTTGATGGCATTACAAATAACCACAGGCACATGTGGAAAATGTTTTTGCAAAGATGAAAGTGTTTGCTGCGCCCGCAGTAGCGGACTCACCACAAAAACGTCTGGTTGAATTATATCTTTCAAATATGCTGCAGTTTCTGCCGCTTGAGTTTGTCCGCGCGCTGTTAAAGGACGCTTTTCATCATTCCCCATTACTGGCGGAGCAGCTTCGCCATGCCTAACCAATGTCAGTTGCATAAAATTTCCTTATTCTATTCCGCACATTATATACAGCCAGTATGACAAAGCTATGTGCATTGCATATTAATCAGCAAACTTAAACTTGCTGATGTGGCAAGACAAATTCAACATCACTACGATGGCCATTTTTCATCAGTGACAATGCAATATTCAGTGCCGGTGCACCTTCAAAAATCACTTCGTACAAGGCACTGGTAATTGGCATATATACACCGAGCTCTTCAGAGCGTGCGCGTACTTGCACAATGGTATTAATACCTTCCGCAGTTTGTCCCAGTTCTTTGGTGGCTTGCTCTAAGCTTTTACCACTACCGAGTGCAAAGCCGACTTGGTAATTACGGCTGAGCGGGCTACTACAAGTTGCAAATAAATCACCGACACCAGATAAACCTAGGAATGTTAATGGGTTTGCGCCTAATTTCACTGCAAAACGGCTCATTTCTGCCAAAGCACGTGTCAAAATCATACTCTTGGTATTTTCACCGACACCATAAGCCGCAGCTAGACCCATCGCGACTGCATAGATATTTTTCAGAGCACCGCCCAATTCCACGCCATGCACATCATCACTGGCAAATACACGGAACAACG
This sequence comes from Acinetobacter sp. YH12086, assembly GCF_013419345.1. NCBI lineage: Bacteria > Pseudomonadati > Pseudomonadota > Gammaproteobacteria > Moraxellales > Moraxellaceae > Acinetobacter > Acinetobacter sp. YH12086. The sequence continues at coordinate 138,013 of NZ_VPAF01000001.1, read as the reverse complement.
CACTGTGTAGCGCTTGTTGAACTGCATAACGAACCAGCTCAGATTGGCTTGCGATCACTGTTCCTGCTGGTTGTCCTGCAACAATTTCCTTCGCCAAGTTTGGCCCTGAAAGCACCCCATAAGGGACTTCAGGAAGTTCTTCACGAATAATATCGCTCATAAAGCTAAAGGTATTGGCTTCAATACCTTTGGTTAAAGACACCACTGCTTGTGACGTGATAAAAGGCTTGATCTGCTGTAAAACACTACGGAAAGAATGGCTCGGAATGGCCACCAAAATAATGTCACGATTACATACTGCTTTTTCTAAATCTGAAACAGCAAGCAAACTTGCTTCTAATTGAAAATCTGGCAAGTAACGTTTATTGATATGTGTTGCATTAATGTCCGCAGCTACCGCCTCATCACGAATCCATATCATGGTGTCACAGCCATTACGTACTGCGGTATTGGCCATCGCAGTACCAAAACTCCCACCACCCAACACCGTAACACGTAGTGCAGTTTTTTGGTCAACTGACACAGGGCTAACAAGACTTGCAAAATCAAGTTCTGACATTGTTCTTTTATCCTAATTTCTTTACTGATCGAACTTCATCAATCGATCTATTTTTCACTTTTATTGGTTTGCTTTATGCCAATGGCTTACAAAGTCAGCAGACTGTATTTCAGCACGAGGTGGAATTGCTTTCACAGCTGTACCGATATAAATAATGCCTGAAATCAAATCGTTTTCCGTTAAGCCTAAGGCTTGTTTAAACAATTTAGATTCAACCACCGCCCCACTACGCCACATGGTTGAAAAGCCCTGTGCTTGTAAAGAGAGCAAAAAGTTTTGTACTGCTGCGCCTGAACTTAAAATTTGTTCGAAATGCGGAACTTTGGGATGATCTTGTAATTGAGTTAAAGCCAAAACCAATAGTGGCGCACGAAATGGATGGTGTTTCACACGTTCCAACTGCGCTTCTTCTGTTTGTCCAGTATCGGCTAAAGCATGTGAAAGCAACTCACCAAATGCTTCACGTTCAGTTTCAGGAATAATCACGAAACGCGTAGGCTTAAGACGATGATGATCTGGTGCCGTTAAAGCGGCTTGAAACGCATTTTCCAATTGCTCAGCATTCGGCGCAGGTTCAATTAAATGACCAATCGACTGACGCTGATGAATATTTTGATGAACTGTATCAACTGCTGATTTTAGAATTGACATCTATACACTGTACTTTAAAACGTTTGCTCAAGATTAGCATATTCTCAATAACTTACTCTAGAATGTTTACGTCAGACTCGGTGCTTATTTGTTAAGTCAGCTTTATTCACAGATTTACTATAAAAAAACCGCATAACTTGTACAGCAGTTCCCTGTTCTATAAGAAATTTTATGTTCAAATAAATCAAATTATTTCTAACTCGGGGCACCGCATGAAAAAATTCAACAAAACTGTTGCCATTGTTAGCACGCTAAGCGCAACTGTGCTTTTAGCTGCATGTACATCTACGCCAACAAAATCTTTAGCGATTCAAAAACCAAATAATCAATATGAAGTGACTGCCGTAGGTAAAACCAGTTTAGCGGCAAAAAATAATGCAATTGCAGCTGCAAATAGTACCTGTGGTAAAAATGCGACCCCTGTCGTGGTGGATGAAAAGCAAGAATACAACGGAGTTTTAAAAGGCGTGGTCGATGAAAAGACAGGTCAAATGATTCAGGCGGCGGCTGGCGTACTTGGCACCATTACTGGAAATAGCGGTAGCATCAGCAAAGATGATGATTACCAAACCGTACTAACCTTTAGTTGCCGTGCAAACTAAAACGTTAGTCTGTGATTTCGTTTTGCCATTAACTCAAAATGAAATAGTCGACATGAAATAAAAAAGCCTGCAAATCTGCAGGCTTTTTAGAAGCAAAATTAGCAATAACCGTCTAAACGGGTTAAAGGTAATTTTTGACCAATGGCTTTTTCAATTTCAGGCAGTGAAAAAGCATCATCTTCAGACAAGAAACTAATACTCACACCACGAGTACCTGCACGACCTGTACGACCGATACGGTGTACATAATCATCAGACTGTTCAGGAAGTGTGAAGTTCACTACATGAGAAACACCATCGACATGGATACCACGACCCGCAACGTCTGTTGCAATCATGATGTTATGTTGACCATTTTTGAACTGATCAAGCATTTTCAAACGTTTATCTTGAGCGATTTCACCTGACAACATCACCACTTTATAACCATCTTTTTTGAGGTGATCATAAAGTTTACGCACTTGATCACGACGGTTGGCAAAGATCATGACCTTTTCAATTGGTTCATCACGTAAGATGTCTTCCAACAATTTATATTTATCAGACTTCGCCACCATGTAGACACGTTGCTCTACATCTGCATTAGTTTTTTTCTCAGGTTCAATTTCAACAGTTACTGGTTCAAACAACCATTGCTGTGCCAAATTTAAAACGTCATAACTAAATGTTGCAGAGAACATCAAAGTTTGTCGTTGTTCTTTACGTGGTGAAAAGCGCACGATACGTTTTACAGATGGGATAAAGCCCATATCTAATAAACGGTCAGCTTCATCAATCACTAAAAATTCTATTTGATCGAGCCAAACTTCTTTTTGTTCAACAAAGTCAATTAAGCGACCCGGTGTCGCCACCATAATGTCGACAAAATTACGATTTAATAGATTTTTTTGCTTATCAAAATCTACCCCACCGAGCAAAGTCATGACATTGAGATCAGTGTATTTCACTAATTCTTTTGCATCACTTTCAATTTGCAAAGCAAGTTCGCGCGTTGGTGCAAGAATCAATGCACGCGGTTCACCACGATAACGCTGTTCTTTAATTGGATTATTCAACAAGTCATTGATCACACTGACCAAGAAAGCCGCAGTCTTCCCAGTACCAGTTTGAGCACGACCAATAGCGTCATGTCCAGCCAATGTAAATTTTAAAACCTTTTGCTGAATAGGCGTCATATCCTTAAAACCTAAAGCATCAATGGCTTTTTTAAGGTTCGGATGTAAATTTAAGGTTTCAAAACCTGATGACATATAGATGTGCCCTAAATGAATAATCACAAAATTGCTGAAGCATTATAAACAAAAAACGCCCCAATTTACATTGGAGCGTTTTTGAGTACATTCAGACGATTAGTCTAAAGGTTGTACTTCTTCAGCTTGGAAGCCTTTTTGACCTTTAACAACGCTGAATTCTACGCGTTGGCCGTCACGAAGTGAACGGTGGCCTTCGCCCATAATTGCGCGGAAATGAACGAATACGTCGTCGCCGCCGTTACGTTGAATAAAGCCGAAGCCTTTAGTGTCGTTGAACCATTTAACAACGCCTTGTTCACGAGCTGTCATAAGTTAATCCTTATCGTATTTAAAAAAGAAGGACCACCCGGTGTTGCAAACAGCAGACCAAACAAGGTTAAAAAAAATATTTTTATTTCTAAGCTTGTAATCATTCTGTAAAACTATCAACAAAATCCCGGTTACATCCAAATATATCAAGAGTTAAGAGGCTTCACAGCCAACAAAAATCTTAACAACGCAACGAGCTTAACACGGGTTTACCGCAATTAATAGATTTTTTTGATCTATTTTCCTTTTGAATATTCTTATTTTTTCACATCGTTTGAGTTATAAATCACAAAGGATTTTTACCTATTTTAGGTTGGGATTTGGCACTGTATTTGCTAATATTTCCATTGAAATGTAAACATGTTGGATCTGCTTCGTGAGTGACAGCCAAAATTCGCTTTTAACTGTAGATGCAATGGGTAAACCCTGCCCGATGCCACTATTGATGCTCAAAAAAGCTTTAAAGAAAAGTCCAGACCAATCTTTATTGTTAAAGTCATCCGATCCGCACAGCCAACAAGATGTATCACGATACTGTCAAATACATCAGTTAAACTGTGAAATGCGCAAAATTTCCGATTCTGAGTTTCATTACTTGATTGAATCTTAAAAAGATTCAGTTAAACTAAATTGCTTCATAATTGAATAAAAGTTTACATTTCTATACCCAATTTTCCATAATTTACGGAAATATTGGATTAAGATGAATCTTAGTTATTGGGCTTACCCATTTTAATTCTCAAGGAGAAAACATGAGTGACAGCAGCAATCAATTGATGCCCCTGTCATTATCGGCACCTGGGGTGAATCTTGGTGCTTATATTAGTACTGTTAATCAGATTCCAATTTTATCGGCCGAACAAGAAAAAGAGCTGGCCGAACGTTATTATTATGACCAAGATTTAGACGCAGCTAAAATGCTGGTGATGTCACATCTTCGTTTTGTTGTACATATCGCACGTAGCTATGCAGGCTACGGCTTGCCACAAGGTGACCTGATTCAAGAAGGTAACTTGGGCTTAATGAAAGCGGTAAAACGTTTTGACCCAAACATGGGCGTACGTCTCGTATCTTTTGCTGTGCATTGGATTAAAGCAGAAATTCATGAATATGTGATTCGTAACTGGCGTATTGTCAAAATTGCGACCACTAAAGCGCAGCGTAAATTATTCTTTAATTTACGTAGCTTAAAAAAGTCATCTAAAAAATTAACTTTGGCTGAAGCACAGTCGATTGCCAATGACTTAAATGTAACACCTGAACAAGTCTTGGAAATGGAAGGCCGTTTAACTGCTTATGATGCTGCCTTTGAAGCTCAAGGTGATGATGACGATGAAGGTTCGACCCATGTCGCTCCTGCCCTTTATCTCGAAGATAACCGTTACGACCCTGCGCGTTTAGCGGAAGATGAAGATTACGAAGAACAAAGCACTTCAGCTTTACATGAAGCCATGGATCAGTTGGATGACCGTTCACGTAACATCTTACAACGTCGCTGGTTAGATGACGAAAAGTCGACGCTGCATGAATTGGCGGCGGAATATAATGTATCTGCTGAACGTATTCGTCAGTTGGAAAAAAATGCGATGGAAAAAATTAAAGTCGCAATGTCCTCAAACTAAGTTGAAGGCTTTTCCAGTCATTCTTAAAAAGAGCATTTCGATGCTCTTTTTTATGTCTGAATAGTATTGAATGACAAGCTACAACACAAAAACTTTGGGCATTTTTGCTTTAACCCTGCGTGCTAAATATGCTATGGTTATGCGCAAATTTTGTTAAGGTGAATGCACATGTGGATTGCCATTTCCGCACTTAACTTAGCTTTTGCTGTAATGCTTGGTGCCTTTGGTGCACACGGATTAAAAGCTCGCGCGACTGAAGCCCAATTGGCTTGGTGGCAAACTGCAACGGACTATTTCTTTTATCATGCACTAGGCTTACTTGCCCTCGCGATCTTATCCAAAGTCATTCCCCAACTTCCAATTAAAGCTAGTTTCCTCCTTATACAAGTTGGTATTTTCTTCTTCTGTGGTTCTTTATATGTGATGGCTCTAGGCTTACCACGTGGTCTCGGTGCAATTACCCCGATTGGTGGAGCGCTGATGATTGCTGGATGGCTCATATTGGCATGGAATGCGTTTAAATACGCAAAATAATCAACAGCAGATATTGGTCTTACTCAACAGGTAAGGCAGCAAGAACGGAATCCGCAAATGCAAATCTATTTAAACGGCGAAGCTACACAAACCGAATGTGTCAACCTCTTGCAATTGGTTCAACAATTACAACTGGAAGGCAAACGCTTCGCTGTTGAAAAAAATGAAATGATCATCTCGAAAAGTAAATTGGAACAAACCCCAATTACTGAGCAAGATCATATTGAAATTATTCATGCCGTAGGTGGCGGCTAAAATGGAGCTCCCATGGAAGATACACCCCTAATCATTGGTTCACGTACATTTAATTCACGACTTTTAGTTGGTACAGGTAAGTACAAGGACTTAACGGAAACTGACCAGGCCATTCAAGCCAGTGGTGCTGAAATTGTGACCGTTGCCATTCGCCGTGTGAATATTGGTCAACATCCAGACCAGCCGAACTTGCTTTCTGTAGTTCCACCTGAGAAATATACGATTTTGCCAAATACAGCCGGTTGTTTCGATGCGAACAGCGCGGTTCGTACTTGTATGTTGGCACGTGAACTCTTAGATGGTCACAATTTGGTTAAACTTGAGGTTTTAGGCGATGAGAAAACCCTATATCCAAATATTACCGAGACTTTAAAAGCTGCACGTACATTGATTGACGATGGCTTTGAAATCATGGTTTATACCTCAGATGACCCAATTGTGGCACAAGAACTGGAAAGCATGGGCTGTGTAGCCATTATGCCTTTAGGTAGTCTTATTGGCTCAGGTTTAGGTATTCTCAACCCACATACTATTTCGATCATTAAAGACAATGCCAAAGTACCTGTTTTGGTCGATGCTGGTGTCGGTACAGCAAGTGATGCAGCGATAGCGATGGAATTGGGCTGTGATGGCGTATTAATGAATACTGCCATTGCAGCAGCTCAAAACCCTGTTCTGATGGCGTCAGCGATGAAAAAAGCTGTTGAAGCCGGTCGTGAAGCGTTTCTAGCAGGACGTATGCCGCGTAAACGCATGGCAAATGCCAGTTCACCTGAAACCGGATACTTCTTTAAATAAGAACTCATTCACGGTATAAAAGAGGACTCTATTGAGTCCTCTTTTTGATTTTTCAAACCTGATAATAATGAAAATATTCCATATATTCTGTACCTTGAGTCTTTGTGCCGCATCTAGTTGGCTGTCTGCCCAAGTACCCAGCACAGCCAAATCACTTGCACCGCAAGGTTGGAACATTTTGATGGCTACGACTGGCGACCTAAACAAAGATCAAATGCCAGATATTGCGATGATCGTGGAAAAGCAAAAAGTCGATGTAGCGACCTATGATGACGATGGCAAAGTCGTTCATAACCATCCACGAAAACTCATCGTGTTTTTTAAAACCGCAAAGGGATATCAACGTATCGTTGAAAACAACAGTATCCCTGTCGCTCAACAACCCAATTCATGCTTACTTGACCCACTTGCTGAAGCAGAAGACATCCAAATCAGTAAAGGAAATTTACTCGTTCATTTTAGTTATTTTATGGCTTGTGGCGGCTGGGAATGGCCCCGACATAGTTATACCTTCCGTTGGCAAAATCAATGCTTTGACCTGATTGGTTTTGACTACAGTAGCTTTCACCGAGCTTCTGGTGAAGAAACATCGAAAAGCTATAATTTTTCGACCTTAAAACGTAAGGAAATTGTAGGCGGCAATATGTTTGAAGATGCCAAAACTCAAACCAAATGGTCAAGCTTCAAAGCACCACAACAACTGACGCTTAAAAATATTAACTTTGATGATTTCTATACACAGTTCGAGTACTAAGTTGAACCTGAGCAATGCCAATCTAGCAATAAAAAAACCGCCAATTTCGGCGGTCTTTTTTAATTCAATTTGAATACACAACTTAAGGAATTAAACCTTCATCTCGCATCGCAATTTGAACTGATTGGCGCTCTGCAACTTTGTTGCGTAATGCAATGATATTTTTATATGGCGTTAAATCATGACCGATGCCATTTGACCAATTTGTCAGTACAAAGAGATAAGCATCTGCTGGGCCAAAGTTATCATCGACCAAATAGTCGTTATCCGATTCACCAATCGCTTTATCGATATATGTCAATAAACGATCAATTTCTGCATAAGCTTTTTCTTTAGCGTCTGCATCTAGTGGAGCACCAAAGAATACGGCATAAGCATCATGTAATTCTGAGTTCAAATAGCCAAGCCATTCTAAAACTTTGGCACGACCTAAACCTGATGGTGGAATTAAGTCTTGTTTTGGATCATGCTGTGCAAGAAACGGTAAAATTGCCACGTTCTCGGTCAGGATCAAACCTGGGTTGATTTCTAATGCAGGTACATAACCTTTTGGGTTGATCTCGTAATAATCCACCCCTTTTTCTGTTTTATGGTTTTTTAGGTCAACACGGACCAAATCAAAATCGACATTAATTTCATTTAAAATTATATGTGATGCTAATGAACATGCACCTGGAGAATAATAAAGCTTCATATCTGATCCTTGTTATGTACTATTCAATGTTTTAAATCTCTTCTGTCAAACTTTCAAGTGATCAAACCTGTAAATTGCAAAAAAGCGTAAATGCTGAAACATATATACTCATTGACTATTATCCATATTTAAGAAGATTTCAAGTCACTGTGTTATGCATTTTTATACTCAGTTGTTTTAACATAGCCGCGTTTAAAATTTGATGAAAAGTTACCGTGTTACAACTTAAAAAAGAACAATGGTTTTCCAATATTCGTACTGATGTACTCGCTGGCTTGGTGGTTGGACTTGCGTTGATTCCAGAATCCATCGCCTTTTCAGCTATTGCTGGAGTTGACCCTCAGGTTGGTTTGTACGCTTCGTTTTGTATTGCCGTCACCATTGCCTTTTTTGGTGGTCGTACAGCAATGATTTCAGCTGCTACGGGTGCGATGGCCTTACTTATGATCACTTTGGTCAAAGATCATGGTTTGCAATACCTTTTGGCTGCCACGGTTTTGACTGGTGTGATTCAAATCATTGCTGGCTATTTTAAAGTCGCAAAACTTATGCGCTTCGTCTCGCAGTCAGTGGTGTATGGTTTTTTAAATGCACTCGCGATTTTGATTTTTTTCGCACAGCTACCTGAAATGACAAAGATGGATAGTTTGGGCTATGTCTTTATGCTTTTAGGGCTTGCGATTATTTATCTTTTTCCATATCTACCTAAAATTGGCAAAGCCATTCCATCACCGCTGATTTGCATTATTGTCCTCAGTGGCTTGGCATTATTTTTAGGTGCTGACCTGCGTACTGTGAGTGATTTGGGTAAGTTTCCAGAGACTTTACCTATTTTCTTGATTCCTGAAATTCCTTTTAATCTTGAAACCCTCACGATTATTTTTCCCTATTCCATTACCCTAGCAACAGTTGGCCTATTAGAAACCATGATGACCACGACAGTGATCAATGAAGTCACTGGAACTGAAGGTGATCGTCATCAGGAATGTCGTGGTCAAGGAATTGCCAATATAGTCAGTGGCTTTATGGGCGGCATGGCTGGATGTGCCATGATTGGGCAGTCGATTATTAATGTTAGTTCTGGCGCGCGAACTCGCCTTTCCACTTTGGTTGCAGGTGTATTTTTGTTGTGTTTGGTGGTGTTCTTAAAAGACTGGCTGGCTTATGTCCCAATGGCGGCCTTAGTCGCGATTATGGTCATGGTGTCATTCACTACTTTCCAGTGGAATTCCGTCAAGCAATTTTCAAAGCATCCAATGTCTTTTAATGTCGTGATGATTGCTGTGGTGATCGTGGTGCTTGCAACACATAACTTGGCGCTTGGCGTATTGGTTGGTGTGCTCCTCTCTGCGTTGTTTATTATCAATCAACTAGAAAGTTCGGTAAAAGTCACATCAGAACTTAAAGACAAAGTCCGTAGTTACACGGTCTATGGGCAAATTTTCTTTAGTGGCTCTGAGAGTTTTTATCAATTTTTTGATTTTCAGGAGAGGGTTAGTCATGTTCGAATTGATCTGAGTCATGCACATATTTGGGATATTACTTCCGTTAATATTTTGAAGAATGTCGTGCAAAAATTTGAATCAAGACAGATTCAAGTAGAGGTTTTTGGCTTAAATGAAGCAAGTAGCACTTTACTCGACCGTGTCAGTGACTAATGGATTTTTGAAATATTCACTTTGAATCCAATCAATTTTCAATAAAGTGTGACCTATTGAAACCCTATTCAGGATGTATATAGCAAAGGGTTTCAATAATCAAAGTCTCATTTGTAATGACATTACATAAAATACTAAGGCAATAAAAAAGAGAAAAATTCACCATTCATTCGATTTAACTGTATAATTCATCTCATAAAATTATAACTATCAAAAATAAAATAAAGATTTGATGTGACTTTCTATTTATTTTTTTAAATTGTGGATACACAAAATTGGGGGAATTTTGATGGTATGGTTTTGGTCACGACACTGCATTCAAGCAAATCGGCTGCTGGTCTTAGCGAGTCTATTTTGCCTGCTATGTTGTATTGCTATACCCACTTTTGCCAATTCCACCCCTCAGATCTCAAGCAGTCATTGTCCTGTTGAAATTACCCATATTGCCACAGCTAAAAGCGCTGTCGAGCAAGAGCGCCCACGTACAGGTTGGCAAAATCTGCAAAAGCTTCCAGACACTTGGAATAAACGTTGGCCGGATTATCATGGTATCGCTTGGTACAAAATCCAATTTAAGTTGAACTGTGACCTCCATCAGTTAAATCAACCCATTGCTATCGCTATACAAGGCATCACCCAAAGTGGACGGGTTTATATCAACGATGCCCTGCTTTGGCAAGATTACATTTCAGCACAACATTTTTCACGAAGCCAACATCAACCTAGACTATTGAACTTGCCTAGCTCGAGTTTAAAGCAAGGTGTAAATACCATTTGGGTGCAAGTGTATGGTTCAGTGACCCAAAAATCAGGACTCAGTTCAGTTCAAATTGGGGAATACCCGCAAGTCTACGACACCTTTAAGATTTGGCTACTCGAACAACGACAATTAGTAGAACTGAATACGATGATTAATTTCGTCGTGGCTGTGTTCTTTTTTTTAGCATGGCTCGCCAATCGTAATGAAAGAGCCTATTTATGGTTAACCATTACAGGCATGGCTTGGGTATTTTATAGCCTGTGTATTATTTTTAATGGGCCAATTGCATTTCTAACCACCGTACAGGTCGACCGCCTACAAAATATTATTTTCTGTTTTTATACGGTTTTTGGCTGTATTGGTGCGTGGTATTTTGCAAACCATCCCTTCCCGAAAATTCAAAAACTATTATTAAGCCTTGCCACTATCGCAGCACTCTGTATCGGTTTTGCACCAGAGGCTTATTTAAAGACCGTCATCCAAATTTGTTTTAGCTTCTTTGTTTTGGTCTTTGTGGCCAAATGTATTAGCTATCCGTACTTGGCGTATAAAGCCAAAATGGCTGAAACCTATTTGCTTGCAACGCTGTATCTGATTTATTTACCAATTGCGGTACATGATGCGCACTTTATGATGACCATGGAAGGCCATGCGCTCTCACCATATACTGGCCCACTAACCACCCTCGTTTTGGGCGGCGTACTGGCTTTGCGTTTAGCTCGACACACCCGTCAAATTGAGCGTTTTAATAAGACCTTAACTGAAAATGTTCAACGAGCTGAACTGAAACTCGCCACTTCACTTGGTCAACAACATCAACTCGCACTTGAAAATGCACGACTTCAAGAACGAATTCATTTATCTCATGACTTACATGATGGTTTAGGCGGATCAATTGTCCGTTCAATTTTACTGTTAGAACAAAATGACAAAATTGAAAAACCACAAATCATGTCGATGCTTAAACTGTTCCGAAATGATTTAAGACAAGTCATCGATTCAGGTTCGAGTATAGGAACGAAAGTTCCAGACACCCCGATCGAATGGGCGGCACCGATTCGCCATCGCTTTGTACAGCTCTTTGAAGAATTAGACATGAGCTCGAGCTGGAAAATTGCTGCCGAATGGATTCACTCACCTTCTGCGACCCAATGTCTCAATTTGACTCGCGTTGCAGAAGAAACCCTCACCAATATTTTAAAACACAGTCAAGCCAGCAAAGTTCATTTCAGTTTGTGCCAAACAGAAACTCAGTTGGTATTACGTATTGAAGATAACGGTATAGGCTTCGACCCTAATGATGTTGAACAAGGTCTACATGTTGGTCTACATAGTATGCAAACACGAATCCATCGTATCGGTGGTGAATTTAAAATACAGTCACAGCCGGGTTCTACCGTTCTTGAGGCCATTTTGCCATTTAAATCTGATGGTGCTGACAGTGAAGATCTTGATGAAAAAACAGCCTAGATTAATGTTAATTCATGACTTTTGAGCTGAGTAATTCACTGTACATGGCAAATGCTCAGCACGGCTCCAATCAGTAAGATTGAGCAAAAAGCGGATTTATTCACGGTAAAAATTTGACTTGTGTATCTCAGGACTTAAAATACGGCATTCGAATTTTTTACATTTGCCAAAGTTATGTCGAACGATCAATTAGACCAGCACGCAGTAGATCTGGATAACCTGAACGAACACCGTGAAATCGTGACGTTTATGCGCCGCTCTGCGCCACTTAATACTTCGCAACGTACTGCGCTGGAACAATATGGTCATCTAATTTTGGAATATCCTGTTGGGGATTTGCGTCAGCATTTTGAACACCCTGAACGTCCATTAACTGTTGAGATCGGTTTTGGTATGGGGCGTTCTTTGGTACTAATGGCAAAAGCAAACCCTGAACGTAACTTTGTCGGTATTGAAGTACATGTTCCGGGTATCGCTCAATGTGTGTATGAAGCCGGTCTTGCAGGTTTAACTAACCTTCGAGTATTGGATGCTGATGCCATCCAAGTGCTACGTGAAATGCCAGACAACAGTATTAACACTGTGCAATTATACTTCCCAGATCCATGGCAGAAGAAACGTCATTTCAAACGTCGTTTTGTATCTCATGACCGTATGCCATTGGTTGAAGAAAAATTAGAAATCGGGGGTACATTCCATTCAGCAACTGACTGGGAACCTTATGCTGAATGGATGATCGAAGTTCTTGAAGAACGTCCACGTCTGGAAAACCTTGCAGGTAAAGGCAATAGCTACCCTCGTCCAGATTGGCGTCCGCAAACTAAGTTTGAACGTCGCGGAATTGAAGCAGGCCATAAAATTAATGACTTCATCTTCAAAAAAGTAAATTAATTTTTGAATGAAATAAAAAACCACCGTTAGCGGTGGTTTTTTATTGCTGTTTTTGATCTAAGATTTTTCTGTGTTGTATCAAATCATATAAAACGAATAACCATTAAGCTACTTGCGCTTGGAGCTGACTTTGTCGAATCATATCCACGGCTTTTTCAGCAATCATCACTGTCGGCGCGTTGGTATTACCATTCACCACAGAAGGCATGATAGATGCATCGACGACACGAAGGTTTTGAATCCCATAGACTTTCAATTCAGGGTCAACCACAGACATCTCATCCACACCCATCTTACAACTACCGACAGGGTGATAAACCGTATCCACACGCTGACGTAAGATTGCACGTATATCATCATCTGTTTTGACCAGTGAGGTAAATAAATCTTGCTGATAATGACTCGATAAAGACGACGACATCATCAATTGCTGCGTCAACTTAAAACCTTGTACCAAATCTTCTAAATCCTGTTCATCCCCTAAAAAGTTTGGATCAATCAATAATGGATCATTGACACTGAAACCACTTAGTTTGATCGTGCCGCGACTTCTTGGATTGAGCAGACACACATGACACGACAAACCATGACTTACATGAAATTTCCGTGCATGGTCATCTACTAACGCCACGACAAAGTGTAATTGCAAATTTGGAATGGCTAAATCGGGTGAAGACTTTAGAAAACCACCACATTCTGCAAAATTTGAAGCAATCATACCCCGTCGTTCCTTACGATAGCGACTGAACTGCTTGAACATATCAATTGAGCCAGGTAAGGACACGCCAAATGTGCCTTGGTATTCTTTGACTTTATAACCAAAAATGAAATCGGGATGGTCGTGGAAGTTCTTTCCTACACCCGGTAGATGGTGTTTCACTTCAATGCCATGCGCTTGGAGCTCGGCCTGATCTCCCACTCCAGACAACATTAAAATCTGCGGTGATTGAATCGCACCGGCACTGAGCAAGACCTCTCGTCTTGCTTTTAAGTGTTTCATTTGCCCTGCATGTTGGACTTCAACACCTGTGGCCACTTTATCTTCTATAATGATTTTATGTGTTGTGGCTTTGGTCAATACCGTTAAATTTGGCCGATCTAAATGTGGAAATAAGTACGCACGCGCTACACTACAACGCTCTCCATTGATATGTGTTACCTGATAAACCCCTAAGCCTTCTTGTTCTGCGCCATTAAAATTATCAAGGACTTTATGACCTTGTGCACGAGCCGCTTCGGTATAGCGTTGATGGAAAATATTATCGCTTTGCACATCTGTCACGGAAAGAGGGCCGTCATTACCGTGAAATTCATTGTGTATTCGGTTGTTATTTTCCGAGCGAATAAAATATGGCAAGACCTCGTCGTATGACCAGCCAGTATTGCCCTGTGCCGCCCATTGATCATTGTTATTTTTATGTCCACGAATATAAATCATGGCATTAATACTGGATGAACCACCAAGACATTTTCCACGTGGTTGATAGCCTTTACGACCATTCAAGCCAGCTTGAGGCACAGTTTCAAAGGCCCAATTATTGATCTTAGTCGGTAAACTCACCACGCATGCAGCTGGAATATTGACCGTCCACTGATCACCTTACCCACCTGCTTCTAATAAGCACACAGATATATGTGGATCTTCACTGAGGCGTGCAGCCAGTACGCACCCCGCACTTCCACCACCAATCACAATGTAATCAAATTCCATTTTTGACATTATTTTCATCCAATTGATTATTTTTATAAATGCACAATAATGGATTTAACGCTGACAGAAAAGTTTCTTTCTTAAAATAATGAGCGCCATACCGAGCAAGAAAAATGAGACTATTGATCAAAATTTTGATGCAAGTTTCACTCATGCAACGTAGTAGCTATATCGGTGAAAATGATCGATAAACTTAATACACTCAAACTTGGTCTTTATTCTTTTAATCCATAGCCGTTTTAAATGCACTGTAAGCTGCATAGCTAAAGATTTGACTGAAACAATAAATTTGATCAAAGCCTATTTCCGTCAGTAAGCTTTGATAGTGCTGCTGGCTAATCAGTTCAAAATCATCTTCTAAACGCTGCATCATTTTTGTCGCTTGCGCAGCAGATAAACCTTGCATTTGGCAAAATTCAGGCAGGACACGCTGCTCAAAATTCGAATGAGTTTGCATCAAGTCAAAACTTAAAAAAATGCCATGCGGTTTAAGTAATTCAAAAGCTTTAGTTAAAAATTCATTTTTTTCGGACAATGGAATGAAATGCGTCACCAAGATACTCAGCACCGCATCAAAACAACTCGCCTGCTCAAAAGTAGTGTGACTGCCCAAAACAAATTTGACGCGATGCAACTGTCCAGCAGCTTCAACACGTTGGCGTGTTTGATTCAGCATGTTTTCAGACAATTCTGTAACGGTAAATGACCATGTTGGATTCAAGGCCATGAGATAACCCAATTCATAGCCCGTCCCACATCCAATGATCAGTACATGGGCACCTTCAGCGACATGGCAATTCAACACCGCCTGAATTTGTTGATGGACAAGTTCATAGCCGGGAATTAATTTTCGTATATGTGCATCATAACTTTCGACCACTTGTGGGCTATTAAAATCTTTTGCCATGTAACATCCTGTTTGACATGTATGTCTAAGCTAATAAATATTCATTATTCTATATGGATTGTTTATTTCTGATGATGCCCAAGAATCTGCTGACTCAACATTTCATAGACCACTTTCAGATCGACTTGATCAGCTTGCTCAAGCATATGGGCGTGCATTTGCATGATATTTTGATCCCCACGCATGGCAGGACCTGTTTGCATGTTACGTGGTTCAGCCTGAGTAGCTTTATTGGCTGTCTCTAAAATCAAAGGATAAAGTAAGCTAAAATCGACGTGTTTTGCATCGACAATCTGCTTTGCCATGTCATAACAATAATTACTAAAATTACAGGCAAACACCGCAGCGAGATGCAAACTCAAGCGCTGTGCCGAATCATATTGATAAACCCTTTGGCTAATGCTGTTTGCTAAATCTGTAAGTGTCGTCAAATCTGTAGGATCTGCCGCTTCTACAAAGATCGGTGTCGACGTCCAGTCCACATCTCGATCTAAACTAAAAGTTTGTAAAGGATAAAACACCCCTGCTCGCGAATGCTGCTGGGTCAGTACTGTGATATTGGTGCTACCTGACGTATGCACAATCAGAACTTGTGGCAGATAGGCTTTGACCTGCTGAATAACGGTTGCAATCGACTGGTCGCTCACCGCTATGATCAATAGATCAATCTCAGCATTCAACTCACTTGGGCTATGAATGGCTTCTGCGCCTACACTTGCTGCAAGTTTTTCTGCCTTATCAAGATTTCGCGCATAAACTTGCACAATGTGATGTTGTGGATGAAGCACATTGAGCAAATGATGTGCAACACGACCTGCACCCACAATACTGATTCGCATATAGTTTTAACTCATTTTGGACGGCTACAGCATGTCAGGAAAATATCCGACGTGCAAATCGAGTCGTATCGATAGAATGATTTATTTTCAATTCTTTACATCAGTTTCGCTCAGATAAGACAAAAAAGGGATGCGCTTCATCCCTTTTGCTAGATGTCAATCTGAGTCTGATTCGTATCTTGCCCATTTCAATCTAGACAATATCCACGATATACACTTTAGCTTTTACGATTTACCAATGATTTGATTCAGAGTCTGTAGGTATTGTTCTGCATCGCGGCGCGCATTGAATTTCTTTTCAAATACACCTGTGTTTTGCACACTATTGGGCGTGTATTCTACCGACACAACAAAGGTATCAAGCAAATCTCTATTAATCCGAATTGCAATAATATGATGTGAGTTTAAATAAAAACCTTCATCAACCTTAACTAACATGACCCGCCTCAAAATCTTACACAATGAAATAGATAAAAAATCTAAACATTCATAAACTTGGATGCCTTACCGCATACAGCCATTCATGTGTTAGACCTATTTTATTGTAGCGCCATTATGTGATTTATGTTGCAATTATTATGCAATTTAAATAAATACTCAGAGAAAATTCTTGAGTTTCAGCCATCTAAACATGATTGATTTTCAATTCTAGCTAAAGATTGAATAAAAAAAATTGGATATAAAAAAAGCCTGTTGCCATAGCCATGACAACAGACTCATTTTAGTAAGACTGATTTAACTCAAATCAATCTTACTGAGAAGTAGAACGATTAAACACTCAACATACTGTTTAAGGTTTCTGATACATTCTTCGATTTCACGACAGGGTTAAGCGCTTCAAGTTCGGCTTTGACTTCACTACGCTGCGGCTCTGCCAACGTGTACCAACGGGACAAAATTTGCAGTAACCGTGAACCGACAATTGGATTTTTCTCATCGAGGAATTTTGCTAATTCAACAATATGCTGCACACCAAAGCTCCAAGTGTTGACAGGATTGCTATTTAAGCCACCAGTAACCGCACGAATACGGTTCGGTACTTTCAAGTCATAGTCAGGATGAGCAGTCAGTGCCTTAATGGTTTCCGCAGTTGCTTTCGGATGTGCCGCTTGCAACATAAACCATTGGTCCATCGACAAGGCTTCATTTTTAAAGCGTGTATAGAAGGTTTCTAAAGCTTGCTGTGCTTGTGGTGCATCATTCCAAACCAATACTTTTAAAGCACCAAGACGTTCAGACATATTGCCTGTAGAGCTGAATTGTTCATAGGCCAATTCAAATACGGATGCATCGCCTTGACGTGCCATCATACTCAACATGATGTTTTTCAATGCACGAACACCCATGGCTTGTGAAAATTCTTTCTGCGCATCTGGGTCTAAAGTTGCATAAGTCTCTTTAAAGAAAGCACCTAACTCACGTGCCACACGACTTAACAGTGCTTCACGCTGTTCTTGCACTTGGGCAGGACTGTAGTCGGTATCAATACGGCTACCTAAATAACCCTCTGTCGGTACATCGAATAAACGTGAAGCAAGTAATGGATCACGCTCAACCAATGCTGGTAATGTATTTTGTATAGCTTGGACATAGATATCAGCATCATGGCCATTTAACAAAATACGTTCTAACAAGGTTTGGCTGGCTTGCCATTGGTTAAAACCATTCGGCTCGTACTGCATCAGGAAAGCAAGCTCTTTATCTGAATAGTTAAATTCAAGATTAACGGGTGCAGAGAAATTACGCAGTAAAGACACAACAGGCTGGGTTTTTACACCGCTAAATGTAATCGTTGCAGTATCGGTATCAAATAAATACACGCCATCTTTGATGCCATTTTCAACCAATGCATCTGAGCTGAGAACTAACTGTTCACCACTCGTCGCATCAAACAATGCCAAAGCCACAGGAATAGGCACAGCTTTTAAATTTGGATATTTCGGATGTGCTTTTAAGCTTTGTTTCAAGCTTAAAGTATAGGTTTGATTTGCAGCATCGTACTCACCTTTTGCTTCAAGTTTTGGTGTACCCGGTTGGTTATACCAAATCAAGAAACTCGACAAATCTACACCAGAACCCGCTGTCAGAGCTGCTACCCAATCTTCAACAGTCACAGCTTGACCATCGTGGCGTTTGAAATATTCGTCAGTACCTGCACGGAATTTTTCTTTGCCCAAGAGTGTCGCCATCATGCGGTTAATTTCCGCACCTTTTTCATACACAGTTGCGGTATAAAAGTTATTAATTTCAACAAAATGATCTGGACGCGGTGGATGTGAAAGCGGGCCTGAATCTTCTGGGAACTGATGAGCTTTTAACACAGCAACATCATCGATCCGTTGTACCGCAGCAGATTGTAAATCTTCTGAGAACGACTGATCACGGAATACTGTCAAACCTTCTTTTAAGCAGAGTTGGAACCAATCACGACAGGTAATACGGTTACCCGTCCAGTTATGGAAGTATTCATGTGCAATCACAGACTGAACGCGCATGATCGCAGCATCAGTGGTGTATTCTTCATCAGCAAGCACACAAGAGGTGTTGAAAATATTCAAACCTTTGTTTTCCATTGCACCCATGTTAAATGCACTGGTTGCCACGATCATATAATTGTCTAAATCATAAGGACGACCATAATGTTCTTCGTCCCAACGCATCGAATGTTTTAAAGCTTCCATGGCAATATGACATTTTGGAATGTCTTTTTCTTCTGCATAGATTTCTAAAGCAACATTACGACCTTCAGACGTCACATAAGTGTCTTTAAGTACTGCCAAATCACCAATCACACAAGCAAATAGATACGATGGTTTTTTGGTTGGATCTTGCCAAACGGTATAATGACGACCTTCACCGGTTTCACCCGCTTCAATCAAATTACCATTGGCAAGTAATACAGGAAATTTTTTATCCGCTTCAACACGTGTGGTAAATACCGATAGCACATCAGGACGGTCAGGATAATAGGTAATTTTACGGAAGCCTTCAGGCTCGTTTTGGGTAACGAATAAATCGCCTGCCGCTTGGTACAAGCCTTCGAGTTGAGTATTGCTTTCAGGATGAATCACGACTTCGGTTTCAATGATAGCTTGGTCAGGTGCATTTGAAATCACCAGTTGTTCTGCATCTACCACATAGGCATCTGCTGGCAAAACTTGACCATTTAAGCGAATTGATTTGAGTTCCAAATCACGACCCAATAACACCAAATCCCCAGCCGTTTGACGCTGCATCACTAATTTTGCATTTACATTGGTATGCTTATCAAAGACTTGAATATCTAGATCGATACTATCTACGACAAATGATGGTTTTTGATAATCTTTTAAATAAACAGTTTGGTCTGCTTCGACCACTGGATTTGCCGCAATATTCATATCTCGTCCTATTCCTTAGTTATTGCTTCATCAGCTTTTTGAACACATTGTGAATGACTTGATCATACGACAAGATGCATAAGCTGTCTTCGCATTTACAATGATTTATATATGGGCTCAGCGCATGTTGTTTTCAATCATCTTTATAGAATAATTTAAAGGCTGGCACATATTTTCGCCATGTTTAAGCAAAATAAATGCCTGAGTTGAGTACAGCTATAACAATGTGCAAATTTTTTTATCTACCTAAAATAAATAAAGCGCCTATATACTAGAAAGAGAAAGTACAGGTGCTTAATCCATCTGTACGTTCAAATTATTGCGCTCAAACTTTCCTGCTTAAGACTTAGAGGATTATTGATTTTCGAAAATTAAATCGAGCGCGCTGTCATAGTCTGCAGCAAAGTAAAATTGAAATGCCGTGACTTTTGAGGTGAGGAATTGCTGAATTTCTTCCGTCCCACCCGCCACATAAATTTTAGATACTTGATGTTGCTGCGCCAGGCCAAGTAACTCGATCGTCTTTTCTAAAGTTTGATCATGCCCAATAATCAGCGCACCAACCGTACCCTGTGGCTGCTTATATAATTGCATACGGGTGATATTGCTGTTTTTAAGTGCGTCTGACATGTGTATTCCATACAAAGAAAGGATAAAAAAGATCAAAACCTTTAGAAATCAAGCTGAATCATGCTGTGTATCAAGTTCAGTAGATTCCGCTTGGTTTCAATTCTAGAAGTTGAGATCATTAGAATTATAAGCTCAATATATACAAATATACTTTTCAAATCCAATCGCTTAGGTGATTCCTTCCAAAAAGCACCTTAGTACGTAATTCATATCAATCTTCTAATTTGTATTTGATTGCATACTTCTATTTAAACCATGCACCAAGATGTTTCTTTTTCAACAGTTTAAGCATTTTGAGAATTCATTAGACATAGCCATACGCATCAATATTATTTTGTTACTTTTAAATTAATAATTTATTTTCAATATCTTAATAAAACAATATGCCGTTTATCTGCTTTAAAATGTCTACTCAAAACATTTGAGCATGCGTTTTGCATCTACTTAATTGCCAAAAGCAAAATCATCAGGCTAAAACAAAAAGAGGTGCATTATGTTTATTAAAGAACACATCATCCGTATTGAAAATATGAAGACCCTGCAAGCGCTTGATGCTGCAAATATCGACCATCAAGTAATTGCAATGTTTATGACTTGCGAAGGGATTCCACTCAAAGCCTTTGAGGTCAGTTCATTACTTAACTCATATAGTGCATTAGGCACTAAGAAAGTTACGTCTAAAAAAGTGCAAGCTTTAATACAAGCCAAACAACTTGGAGAGGAGGACGAATCGATCCCATGCCCAGCCGCTTATTAATAATCCATTCTGACTAAGAGCTGCATCATCACTATGCAGCTTTTTTAATTGTCGACTTCTCGCCTGAGCTGCCGCAACTCAAATTCCAAACCCGTCTTTAAACAGAGATGTGTATAATCAATTTAACCTTTCAAGAAACGCTGGCAACATGTTCAATATTCTACGCAAACAAATGGATGAAAGTACACAATGCCCGTTGTGTCGTGCATCAATGTATTGGGTAGATGCTGAAAAATTAGATGAGCAAGAATTTAATTTTTATCAGTGTAGCCACTGTCATCATCAAATATTTCCAGAACAGCAATACAACTGTCATTGTGAAAACTGTCAGGCTGCGCGAAAAAAACTACTGAAAGAAACCCGTTTACAAGAACAGCGTAAACTCAAAAATAAAGATATCGTTGAACGTGAATTAAGTGAACTGAGTTTTTTACAGAAACTCTTTTTGCTGGCTTTATTGGATAATCACGTCCAAGAACATACGGCGCATCAAGAATTTATCGACTGGGACGCTATTAAGTATCATAACATCAGCCCGAATTATTTCTTCCAACAATCACTCAAAAAGCATCTCGTGCATGAGCAAATTTTGATTGTGAAAGATGATGCACTACAAGCTGAACAGTATTATATCAATGTCCGTTTGGATGGATATTCAGAGCCCAGCCTTTTTAGCGTAGCACAGCAACTGCGCCATTGGTTTTATGAAAATTTAGCTCTGGGTGTTCCTTTTAAAAGCGCTGACGAAGTGAAAGAGTGCTTGTATCTCCTACTGTTTCAAGAAATTGTCCAATTCATGCAGTTTTACTGTAAGACATGGGGTATTCAAATTGCAGGGAATAAAAGCTTTCAAGTGTTCTGTTATCGCCTACTCGACCATCTAGCGGTTGGGCAGATTTATTATATGATTCAGTCAGCACTCGAATACCTACATAAACAAAAAGCCCTGCAAGTTCGTAATGAAAATTTCATTAACACCAATCTGTTAAAAAAGACCTTACAGCAATACCGTGAACGTGGCTTACAGGAAAAATGGGAAACTTTTACCCTCCCTCGTCCGCCACAACTCCCCTTTAGTAAAATGAGTGAAATTTTGCTCTTTAACTTTTTAGGACTCGATGAAAGTATCTTTGTGCAACCAATACGCCATGCTTGGAAAAAAATCGAACCTCGCTTAAATTTTTATTCCACAAAGCGTTGCATGTACTGTGGTTCACAAGAACTCTCTGTCGATTATGATGCCGCAGATTATGTGACCCTGTTCTGCCGTAATTGTAAACATCAAGACCATTACTTCACCCGCTAAGGGAGAAACCGATGAATCAATCTGAAAATTTTGAAACGACCATGAACAGTGAATTAACTGACTTAAATAGCCCGCTTTTGCAAAGCGTCATCAATGCGTGGATTGAACTTCAATCCAAACAACCTTTGGTGCATATCCTCACCAATGCAGTCGCGAGCAATTATGTCGCCAATGTCCTTTTGGCTGCGGGTGCTTCTCCTGCAATGATTGACAATCCCTTTGAAGCCGAAAGCTTTGCCTCAATTGCCAGTGCCTTGAATATCAATTTAGGCACGCCAACGTCTGAACAAATGCAGGCCATGCAAATTGCTGCACAAACAGTACAAAATTTAAATAAACCTTGGGTGCTTGACCCTGTCGGTTATGGCCCCGTTTTGCCGTGGCGATCTGAAATGGTTGATCAATTACTCCAGTACAAGCCAAGCATAATCCGTGGCAATGCATCAGAAATCAGTGGTCTTGCAGGTAATCAAGGTGAGTCACGCGGTGTCGATAGCACGCTCAATAGTGCAGAAATTTACTTAAATGCTGCGCCCTTATTAGAACACTGTGAATGTGTGGCAATTTCAGGCGAATCGGATTTCATCTTATCGAAAGAAATGAATGCGGTGATACAGATTAATGGTGGATCTTACTTACAACCCAAAGTGACGGCTTCTGGCTGCGCTTTAGGTGCGTTAACAGCGGCTTATTGCGCCGTGAGTGAAACGCTAACTGCTGGCACGGTCGCAGCACATTTGCACTTTGCGATTGCGGGTCAAAAAGCCTATGAAATTAGCTCAAGTGTCGGCAGTTTTAATGTTGCATTTTTAGATGAAATTTATAATCTCAATGAAGATGATTTCAATCAACTTGCCAACATACAAATTTATGCACTATGAACTACGATAGCTTGAGAAAAAAACAGCTTGAGTAAAAGGTTCAAGCTGTTCAGGGTTTCATGCTGTTTTTGAATAATTAGAACGCGTCAAAAAGCTTACTGTGCCGTACTATCACTTGCAGCATTGGCATCAAACATTTCTGAATCTTCGATCGTTTCTGTTGGATTACTCAAAATCATGTCTAGGTCATAGTCCCCCACATAAACAATATTTTTGATTTTTGAACAGTCGCCATCACTCATTTCATAATTTAAGACTTTGGCTTCATCACCAATTTTAAACTCAGCACGAACAACGTTTTTATTTTCATCAAAACTCAGTTTAGGCTCAACGCCTTTTTTCGAATCTTGCTGCGGATCTTGGCTATCCGTGAAAATACCAAAATCCACATTACACTCTTGTCCCGACTGCTTACAGTTAATTTCTGCTTGCATACGTTCCGCTAACGATGGCTCAAAATAGGCAGTAAGTTGATCTTTACTCAAAGCGTGCAATTTCAACTCTTGATCATAAATTTGTTTGACCAATTTTTCCGGTGCAACACATTTCTGCGATTGCTCCTGTACTTTTTGCTCTGCTGGCTGACAAGCCGTTAAAAAGATCGCCGCGCCGAAACCGAATAATCGATATATCGTCATTTGTCGCATAACACATCCATGTCCATCATTAAACTGCCCGCCCAACTGCCAGATTCATACTTGCTTCAAAAATGGTTGAAACATTTAATTTACAAATGCACATTAAACCCATGCCATCAAAATAATCTGGCACGTGCTGCATAAAAAATTGAACATGTTCATCAGATTTTTTCCGTAGCCGAACCAATTGCTCAGGCGTCACCTTCGGTAAATCACAACGATGAACAAAAATATCCTCAGCCCGATGCTGCACATCATGCTGACGGATTTTATAACTATTTAAAACATCCACATACTCGGTGGGCATCGGGACACCATGCCTTGGATAAAACTTAACAGAGCGCGAGGCAAATAATGTATATACCTTTGGTTGTGCCAATGTAGCCACAAACCACATCGGAATCGCTGGAAATCGAATCTGATGCTGCATCGCCACTTTAATCGCCGAGTTTAAGGTCAGGTTTTTCCGACGATAATCAACCAATACCCCTGCCCGTGAATTAAAAATAAAAATCGGCCGATTGTTATGCATAATTTTTAATATACGCACAATATTTTGCCCGATCAGTTTATCGTGCTCAAAATACTGAATGATTGGTAATGCAACAATATCTGGGTCATGCATGTATTGATAAAGTTGCTCAATCTTAGAAGTTGGGAAAATACATTGATCAAACTCCCAGAGCCGTTGAAACAACTCATGTTTTTCTTCAGTCGTGAGTTTGCAAAAATCAATGATATTCTCAGTGATCGCCATACCAACACCCATTTTTTTAATGGATTAACTTTGAATTTCTTCAAAGTACCTAGTTATAAAGTTTTCCGAAGCGGTATTTAAATGAAATAAAATTATTCATAGATCATCAATGATGATTAAAACCCCAAGTTAAAAATGAATCGCTATTTAACCTCATGCTTTTTTAAAATCAACCCTATCAATATTTTTTACTTTTGAACCGCTTTAACCCTCTAAAAGCTCAAAAGTTGCAGTGTTTTTTGACTGTTACATCATGTAAATATAATACGTTTTAACATCGTGAATTGCAGCTCTCGTTATATAGGATTTCTTATACTTTCTAGTCATAAAAAAGACAGCTTCGAAAAGCTGTCTTAGGGTCATTTTTAATATTTGAGCATTAGGCCTGGTAATAGATATCAACCGTTTTAATGCGGTTTTCATCCATTGCCGTGACTTTAAATTGAATGCCTTTAAAATCAACCACAGTACCGACTTCTACATTGCCGTGGGTCTGATCTAAAATAAGACCTGAAACACTGATATAACCATCATCTTCTTCGATCAAGTCCAGCATTTCCAATTCAAGTTCTAACTGATACAGATCGAGCATGCCTGAAGCTTTCCAATGTGCATCATCGATTTTAATCAAATCAAGTTGTTCATCCGCATCAGGGAATTCACCAGCAATTGCTTCAAACACATCGAGTGGTGAAATCAGACCTTGTACCGCACCAAACTCATCCGTAACCAATACCAAAGAGCCTTTAGAAGTCCGCAAGGTATTAATCGCATCAATCACCTTCATTTTTTGGAAAATAAAGATCGGACGATGACGTTTAATCAATGCTTTTAGATCATCTTCACTGTCTAGAACATCAATAAGTTCTTTCGCGCGGACAATACTAATCACTTTATCCAAGCTACCACGACACACAGGGAATAAACTGTGCGGCACTGAAAGGACTTGCTCACGAATTTGCTCAGGTGTGTCATTTAAATCCACCCAAGAAATTTGATTACGGGGAGTCATGATCGACGCAACTGAACGCTCTGCAAGCGTCAATACACCACCAATCATATAACGCTCTTCGTCTGCAAAGGTTTCTTGCGCCTGATTACCGACTTGATCAGCTTCTAAGCGCCCACCCATCAGTTTTAAAATACTGTCTGCAGTACGATGGCGTAATGGAATTTTCGCTTCATGTTTTTGAGCATTGCGTTGACTAAACTGGTTAAAGGCTTCGATGACAATCGCAACACCAATACCTGAGTAGATATAGCCTTTCGGAATATGGAAACCAAAACCTTCTGCTATCAAACTAATACCGATCAGTAATAAGAAGCTTAAACATAGGATCACGACGGTCGGATGTCGGTTTACAAAAGCCGTTAGCGGTTTAGATGCAAGTAACATCACTGCCATTGCCACAATCATTGCTGCCATCATGACATAAATGTTGTCGACCATACCGATCGCTGTAATGACAGAGTCTAAAGAGAAAACCGCATCTAAGACAACAATTTGCGCAACAACTGCTGTAAAGCTGGCATATGCCACTTTTGTTGTCACTTGAACTTCTGGTTTTCCTTCTAATTTCTCATGTAGCTCTGTGACTGCCTTATAAACTAAGAACAATCCACCGAACAATAATATGAGATCTCGACCAGAGAATGTCCAATCAAAAACGGTAATCAGGGGCTTTGTTAATGTGACCAACCAAGAGATTGCAAATAACAATCCTAATCGCATAAATAATGCGAGTGAAAGACCAAGTACGCGGGCTTTATCACGTTGTTCTGGAGGGAGTTTTTCTGCCAAAATGGCAATAAAGACTAGGTTATCAATCCCTAGTACAATTTCTAAAATAATTAATGTAAGTAAACCAACCCAGATTCCGGGATCTAACAAAAATTCCATTAGCTCTCTTCCTCATTCTGGATTGTAAGAATATCTTCAAGCAGACCAACGCACGGCGACGGATCCATAAATTTAACCTGTGTAACTAGAGACCATTCCATTATGCATAATCTTGCGCATTTGTAATGTATTCAAGCATATTTTTTTGCATCAACAATATGACAAAATGTTAAAAACGCTGAATGTATTACAAATCGAATGGGCGATATAAAATACACCTCTAGATGTTAAAACCTACTTTTTGAGATCTCCTCTTCCACTTTAAAATAAGTATGAATTCACCTGACTTTTAATTAAATGTAATTAAATACGTTGTATGAGATTGTATGACAAATCTAATGAATTATTTATTTCTACCTTTTGGTAAAAAATATTAATATTCAATTCAAATTAAAAACTTATTTATTTTCACTACACTATCTCTATACCTAACCTTATTTTTAATTTCTGTTAAGCATTTAGACAGAATATCAATATAATCTATTTAGATAATCTAAAAATGAGATATCCTCTACTTTCTATTTTTTATTGTGAACTCTTGCTATTACCCTCCATTTTTCAATAGAATGTTAGAACATTAAATAAAATTAAAACAAATATTCAGGGGACTCCTTTATGACAAAAAAGTATTCAAAATTTTTACCATCCACCGATGACTTTAGTTTAGAAAATTTTCCTTTCTACTGGGTTACTCAGGTGCATTCACAATATGTTTTAAACGTCGACCATGCATTGAAAAAGTATGGCGTTGATAATTCACGTCGTCGTATCCTGCTCGCACTCAAGTCTAAACCACATGCTAGCGTTTCAGATTTATCTGAAATGGTCGTATCTAAAATGTCGACCACAACCAAGATCGTTTATCGCTTAAAAGATGAAGGCTTGGTAGATACTTATTCTTGTGAAGATGATGCACGTATTACCCGGGTTGTATTAACTGATAAAGGCACTGCAATGACGCAGAAGATTAACGATCTAACGAATGTCGTTCTAGAGCAATCTTTTGAAGGCTTAACACCCCTACAAATTGAAAAAACCATGGAAAGCTTAAAGCATATCTTTAAAAACTTAGCTCGCTAAGCATTTGCATCACCGAAATATCAATCGAAAATATTCAGTTGGGGACTGATTTTTTCGATTTTTATTTTGGGTGCGTGCGCACATTCAAACTCATTAACAGGAAAACCTTGTACAAAACTTTGGATGTTGGGTGATTTCCAACTCAGCCACTCTTCTAACCTCGCATGCGGAATTACAATCACCGAACGTTTAACATTGCCCGGCTCATGAAAATGCTTCATCATCTCATGCTGAATAGCATCCATTGTAATCATGGTACTTGAGCGTACAATCTCATCACCTTGTCTACAAATGTCATATAAGGCAGCAATATAAAACGCTTCTCCATCTTTGCGCTTAACACTCCAACGCTGCGGCTTATTATCGATATACATTGACTCATAAAATTCAGACACGGGTATCACGCCAAACTTACATTTTGAAATCGCATTAATAAACGTAGGCTTTTGATACAAAGTCTCATTTCGGGCATTATAGGTTT
Organism: Acinetobacter sp. YH12086; assembly: GCF_013419345.1. Lineage (NCBI taxonomy): Bacteria > Pseudomonadati > Pseudomonadota > Gammaproteobacteria > Moraxellales > Moraxellaceae > Acinetobacter > Acinetobacter sp. YH12086. The sequence continues at coordinate 109,936 of NZ_VPAF01000001.1, read as the reverse complement.
TAAGTGCAATTGATTTGTCTTCAGCCCATTTAGGCACCATGCCAAAATTCACTTTTCGCCACTCTAACCCTTGTTCAGACTTAAAGAGTAACGGCAAATCATAATTTGGATAGACTTCCTCAGGATATTCAAAGCTGATTTCAGGCAAGTTTTGAGACTTTAATTGCGATAAGGTAATCGGTTTGAAATTAGCACACATATTTGCCATAATCCGCAAAAAATCAATCTTTATAATAAATGAAAAATCTAGACCGAAGTCGCTTTATCGTCTTAATTCTAAGTATGTGCCTGTATCCAACCGCACATGCCGCAAAAGTCTCTGTACATACCGTTTCATTTCTACCTTTTAGTCTCGACGCGCTCTATCTCAACGAATATCCATTTAAACAAGACCTAATCAATGAGACTGAGATTCCGGCAGGCAAATACCGCATTCAGCACAAGCATTTACGCAATCAGCAAATGATCAGTACACATCATTGGGTGACGGTCAAAAATCTTCCCAACACCCAAGAACAACAATTTTCATTGGTCATATTGCCTGATGGTGAAGTAATCAATGTCTCTGATTTTAAAATTACTTCTCCAGAGATGTTTCCTGAAATCCGTTTTGCAAAACGTGCTCAAAATAGTTATCGCTTGATGCAAAATCAGCAAAGACAAAGAGATCAGTTTGGCATGATTCTTCCTGACGTAGATGAAGCCCATACGACGGAATTGGAAGATCAATTTGGCTGGTTTACGGTGAACGCATATGGAGGCCGTGTCAGGACTAATTGTACAGGCACGTTTAAGATAAATCCTCAAGATGCGCTCCCCTATTTCACCACTGCAAATTCAGCCATTCAGTTTAATTATCAACAAGGGAACCAAAAACATAACGCATACTTAGCGTTTAGTGATAACAATCCGCTTATTCCAATCGAAGATCGAACAGTTCATGAGGCAACGGATTACAAAAATGGCTTGAAGTTTGATGTGTATATTCACCATATCCAAAAAATAAAAACCGAGACTATTTCTTCTAATTATTCAATCTACAATTATAAGGTGCAGGTCAAGCTGTATATGACGGCCTCGCAGCGCAAACCCATGCTGTTAATGAATCACAAAATGTACTATCAGGATAATTGTTCAAGCCAAGATATTGGCGCTTTTCTGTATTACAAATACACGTTGGAGCCGTTTTTGGGACTATATTCTGCCTGATATTTCATGGAAATAAACTAAAAATGTCCTGCGTAACAGAACCTGCAGTGAAGTCGATTGCACAAGATTAAATAGACTTCACTTTGAGTATTTTAAGCAGGGAACGTTTGCCAATGGGTGCGGGTGAATTCCTCAAATATCCACTCACCATTAAAACGACCAAGCCCTGAATTACGTTCACCACCAAAGGGTGCATTAGAATGATCCGCCACACTGATGCCATTGATATGCGTCATGCCTATATCTAGCTTGGCAGCAAACTCTCCACCGCGTGCTAAATTTGAGGTACATACTGCACTCGATAAACCAAATCGGGTTGAATTTGCCAATTCTAGTGCATGCGCTTCATCTCGCGCTTTTAAAATCGGCAAGATTGGCCCAAAGCTTTCTTCTAATGCAATATCAGCATGTGCATCCACATGGGTGAAAATATGCGGTGCAACCAATTGACCTTCAATACCACCTGCGTAGGCTAAAATTGCATCTTGCTGAATAGCATTTTGAATAATAGTTTTTAATTTATCGATTTGCGACTTATTGATAATGGGCCCTATCAGAGTTTCAGCATCATTCGGATCACCGACCACAATGCTTTTTACCCGTTTAATTAATTTTTCAACATAAGCATCGTGCAAGGATTCATCCACAATCACTCGATTGGTACTCATGCAAATTTGTCCTTGATGCAAAAAACGCCCCATCACGGTCAGTTCAACGGCTAAATTTAAATCTGCATCATCTAAAATGACCAAAGGCGCATTGCCGCCAAGTTCCAGCGCTAAACGCTTAATCCGTGAACTTCCTAGCGCTTTCACCCCCACCTGTTGACCCACTTCAGTTGAACCTGTAAATGAAATCAATTTAGGTACAGGATGCTCTACAAAATAGTCGCCAATTTCACTGCCGCTGCCTGCAACGACATTTAACACACCATGCGGTAAACCCGCTTCTTCAAATAACTTTCCGAGCAACGTTCCACCTGTCACTGGCGTGTCACTTGCAGGCTTCAGCACCACACTATTGCCGCAAGCAATCGCAGTCACCACAGAACGCATCGATAAATGAAATGGAAAATTCCAAGGGCTAATCACTGCTATGACTCCCAAGGGTTTGCGCAGTACAAAACTCTTTCGGCTCGGGTCTTTACTCTCTAGCTCCGTAGTTTGCATTTTTTCAGGAAAACTCAGAGATTCTTGGATAATGCCAAGCGCTGCATCAACTTCAATATTGGCTTTTAAACGTGTACTCCCAGATTCATCTATCAGCCATTGAATAATTTCTTCTCTGCGCTGCTGAATGGTTTGAGCTAATTTGTTGATAACTTGCTGACGTACTTTAATAGACTTGGTCTTTTCTGATTTAAATGCTGCTTCTGCCGCACTATAAGCACTGTCTACATCGACACTGCTGGCTGCCTGCAATTCAAAAATCTGTGCTTGGCTAAAGGGATTGATATTCTTGATGTGACGCGTTGAAGTCCCTGCTCGCCATTGCCCACCAATATATTGCAAATCTAATGCGGTATAAGCTGACATCGTTTCCATCCTATTTTTATCATTCATCCCAATGTAAAGGCTTCAGCATTGAAAAGCTATAAGAAAAACAGGATAAAACTTTATAATTAATTTCTTTTACAACCTTATACTTTAAACAGGCTGATGAATCTGCCGCATCGCTTTATAGATTCGCCAATAAATATAACAGCTAAAGATGACTTCAAAACTTAGATCTTTAACTGTGGTGAGTTGCTCAAGCGCAGCCTCCTCCATGTTTAGGGTCAACATGGGTAACAGCCCTTCGACAACAACAGCGATCAAGATAAAGAGGACTAAACTCTGAATCGTTACGGGCAAATACAATGCAATAAAGCGCTTTAAAAAATCTCGGCCTTGCTCGCCGCCATTGGCTTTAAATATGGCATTCACCCAGCTAATCAGCAGACCAACTTGTAAAACAAACGAAGCCCAAGCTTCTGTAGGTTTGGATTCTGGGGTTAAGGTCAGCGCTAAATAACTGAAGAAAATCAATATTGAGCTGGCAATATAATAGTTTTTATAATGGCTTTCAGAGACTTTATTCAGTCTTATATCATCCACCAACCGATTTACATTCCATAAATACATGGAGTTTTCTTTTCATTTTTTATGTCGACATTCTAACTTTCTCAAGCAATAAAAAAAGCCTCCGAAGAGGCTTTTTTTGATTTACAGATTAGTCACCTGTATAACCTTTTAATTTTAAACGGTAAGCATGAAGAAGCGGCTCTGTATAACCAGAAGGCTGCTCGCCACCTTTGAATACTAGGTCATATGCAGCTTTGTATGCATAGCCATCAAAGCTTGGTGCCATTGGTGTGTAAAGTGGATCGTTGGCATTTTGCTCATCCACAACTTTCGCCATGCGCTTAAATACTTCTTCAACTTGCTCAGCAGTTACGATACCGTGACGTAACCAGTTTGCAACGTGTTGAGAAGAAATACGTAAAGTTGCACGGTCTTCCATCAAACCAACGTTGTTGATGTCTAGAACTTTTGAACAACCTACACCCAAATCAACCCAACGAACTACATAACCCAAGATACCTTGAAGGTTGTTTTCGAGTTCTTTGGTTTTCTCTTCTTCAGACCAGTTTGTATCTGTCGCTAAAGGCGGTGTTAACAAGTCATCTAAAGATAGCGGTTGAGTATTCAACAACTCTTTTTGACGCTCAGAAACATTGCACTGATGGTAGTGAATCGCGTGAATTACAGCGCCAGATGGAGACGGAACCCATGCACAGCTTGCGCCAGCTTCTGGATGCTCAATTTTAGTTTTGTACATATCAAGCAACATATCTGGTTTTGGCCACATGCCTTTACCGATTTGCGCTTTACCACGTAAACCTGCTTGTAGACCGATCATCACGTTACGGTTTTCATATGCAGGGAACCAGATTTGAGACTTCACTTCGCCTTTACGAACGAATGGACCTGCTTCCATGAAAGTATGGATTTCATCACCCGTACGGTCCATGAAACCTGTATTAATAAAGATCGTACGATCTTTTGCTTGTGCGATACAGTTTTTCAAGTTCACAGAAGTACGACGTTCTTCGTCCATGATACCGATTTTCAAAGTCTTCGCAGGTAGACCAAGCGCTTGTTCAGCACGCTCGAACAATTCAACTGCAAATGCCACTTCTTCAGGACCATGCATTTTTGGCTTCACGATATACATTGAACCTTTACGCGAGTTCTTAATCGTGTTTTCACCACGGATGTCAGCAATCGTAAGAAGCGGAGTAACCAAGGCATCCATGATACCTTCATAAATTTCTTCGCCATCGACAAGGATCGCAGGGTTTGTCATCAAATGACCTACATTACGAAGCAACATCAATGAACGACCGTGAAGCGTAGTTTCACCACCGATTAAGTTTTTGTGCGTACGATCTTTATTTAATGTACGCGTGATGATCTTACCATTTTTCTCGATTGACTCAGAAAGTGTACCTTTCATTAAGCCTAACCAGTTACGGTAGCCTTCAACTTTCTCTTCAGCATCAACTGCTGCAATTGAGTCTTCTAAGTCTTGAATTGTGGTTACCGCAGCTTCAAGAACTAAGTCTTTAACGCCCGCAGCATCAGTTGAACCAATTGGGCTCGTCGCATCAATTTCAATGATTACATGCAATCCATTGTTTAAAAGTACGATTTCGGTTGGCGCAGCTTCGTCACCATTAAAACCAACAAACTGAGCTTCTTTCGCTAAAGTTGCAGTTGAGCCATCTTTTAGGCTTACAACTAACTTTTTGCCTTCTACCGCATATTTAGTTGCATCTGCATGCGAACCATTAACTAGCGGGAAAGTTTCATTTAAGAAGTTTTTAGCAAATTCGATAACTTTTGCGCCACGAGCTGGGTTATAGCCCTTACCTTTTTCCGCGCCGTCTTCTTCAGAGATCACGTCAAAACCGTAAAGAGCATCGTAGAGTGAACCCCAACGTGCGTTCGCAGCGTTTAAGCAGTAACGTGCATTACGTACAGGCACTACTAATTGCGCACCAGCCAATAATGCGATTTCTTCGTCTACATTTTCTGTGCTGATTTGGAAATCTTCTACTTCTGGTAATAAGTAGCCAATTTCAGTAAGGAAAGCTTTGTAAGCTTCGAGTTCAAATTTGTTGTTGCGGTGCCATTCATCAATTTTAGCTTGAATGTCGTCACGCTTAGCCAATAGTGCTTTGTTCTTTGGGCTAAGATCGACAACGACTTGTTCAAAGTTTTTCCAGTAAGTTTCACTGTCTAAACCTGAACCCGGTAGTGCTTCATTTTCGATGAAATCGTAAAGTTCTTTAGCAATCGCTAACTTGCCTTTTTGAATACGTGCAGTCATTGTCTTTCCTGATATTGCTATTTTTTATAACAAGAGATTCTAGTATACCCATTTATACTTTGCTGAATAGTACTATCACATTCCTAAATAATGATCATTTTCTATGTAATGAAATACCCTCATCATTCAACATAATAAAGATCAGAAATACGACGTCATCATCAGCCTGAATACCTTTTTACAGTGTATAAAGTTTTTGAAATGTCGAAATTAGACTTAAGTGCAGAATTTTGTTCTAAAACTGAACAAATAGACCCAAGCGTCAAACAAACTCACTCGATTAAGCCATGAAATGCTGCCAATGTCGATGCTACAACTTCAACCAATCAGTTTAAATTTAACGCTTTTATCGATGAATTATTAAACAACCCTTCTTCTTATTAAATGATGCTTTTATCTTCCGACCTCGCTTTTAAAGTCTATTGTTCGATCTATACTTTTTCTTATCTATGCATGTAATCTAAAACTAAAAATCAAAAAAAAAGAACGCCATCAAGACGTTCTTTTTTCATTCCAACAGAAACGCTTAATTTTCTGCAGTAGATTCTGGTGCATTGATTTGACGGTGAGAGGTATGTAGATAATCATCAGATTGCATTTCCAATAAGCGCGAACGTGTACGCTCAATTTCAAATGCCAATTTTTCACCTTGATATAATTCAATAATCGTATCTTCTGAAGTAAGCAACAACTTCACACCACGGTCATAAAATTCATCGACCAAATAGATAAAACGACGAGTCCCTTCAGACAAATAATCCGTCATGTGCGGCACATTACTTACCAAGACTGTATTATAAATATTGGCAATTTCAATAAAGTCCGCTGGGCTACGTGGTTTTAGGCAAAGTTCAGAATATTCACACCACAGTACATCTTCCGTATGACCAATGGTTTCCACAATACGCTGATTAATAATAATTGGCTCTTGTGAAACCGTTTGGGTTTGCGTTAATGCTGTAAAACGCTGTGCCATCCACAACTTATGTTCATGTGTTAAAGGCGACTTAAACAACTGCGCTTGTTTCAATACACGTAAACGATAATCTACGCCTGAGTCTACGTTTAAAATCACACAGTTCTTTTTCACCATTTCAATGGTTGGGATAAAACGGTCACGATGGATCCCGTTTTTATACAAACCATCTGGTGCGATGTTAGATGTTGCAACAAGGGTGATCCCACGCGTAAATAATTTTTGGAATAGATCACTCAAAATCATCGCATCTGTGACATTGGATACAAAGAATTCATCAAAGCAGATCACGACTGCTTCTTTATAAATTTGGTCGGCAACAAGGTCAAGTGGATTACGCTGACCTGAAAGCTTATTTAATTCACGGTGTACGTACTGCATAAAGTGATGGAAATGCATACGAGTTTTGCGTCGAAATGGCACAGAATCATAAAACTGATCCATCAGCCACGTTTTACCACGTCCTACACCGCCCCACATATACACCCCTTTCGGTGCAGTTTGACGACGGAAACGACGAAACGCTTTTTTAGAAGCCTTAAAACGTTGGATTAATTCTTGCCAAACTCGATCCAACTCATGCACCGCTTGCGCCTGTTCCTGATCTGGTAAAAACTGACCAGATGCTAAGGCTTGAGCATAACGCTCAGCCGGTGAAATCGGAGTAAATGCGGTGTTGTGTGGTGACTGAAAATCTGACATATCATTAAATACTTTTTTGGGCTAAATGAATTATAACGAAGAATAAACTCGAAGATATAACACTTTGGCAGTAAAGCGCATTGGCTATTTATTATATTGTCTCGGACTATGCCCAAACCAACGTTTAAATGCATGATTAAACGCCGCGGGTTCCGAATAGCCCAGCAATTCTGCAATCATTTCAATTGAATATTCATTATATTCAATCATACGGAGTGCTTTATCTTTAATAATATCTTCACGAATTTGCTTATAACTGGTATTTAACTGTTGCAGTTGATGACGCAAAGTTCTTTCTGGCAAATTCAATGCTTGAGCAGTTGCTGCCATACTTGGCATCGCACCACTTTGTAATTCCAAATAATCTTGCACACGTTGAACCAATGATGGTGCATCTTCATCGGCGCTTAAACGTTCTAACTCCGCAATACATTTCGACTCATATAATCGAAAAGTAATAATATCTGCGGATGGAATACGAATATCTAAAACATCCTCATCGAACCAAAATGCCGCAAATGGCGCACCAAATCGAACTTGAGAGCCATAATAATCAGTAAACATTTTTAATTTTTCAGGATCTTTGGGTTCAGCAAACGGCAAATCAATTTGAACTTGTGGTGTCGATAACCCCATCATTTTGTAAAGATCGCGGATGAATTTATAAGTTCCTGAAATCTCTGACTGCGCCAATAATGCACCCAGTGGCGCATACACATCTTGCGGTTGGTAGCATAAAGCCACTTTATGCTGTCTGATTTGCAAACTCAAACGCCCAGTTAGATGTGTCAACTGTTGAAAGCGAATTCCCTGATTTAAAGCTTGGCGTAAAGTATCACTGGTGACCAATAACATCAGCAACGGACCATAACCCGCCAACGTATAATGCTGACCAATAAATAACCCTTGCTCAGGTTCTACATCTTTACCAATGACTTTCAGTACATCCCACTCCAAACTCGGATGAATCACTGAAGTTGGATCGAGTGCATCGACACGCAGCCCAATAGTTTGCAAACGTTGATCGACATCTACACCTGCTTTACGCATTCCTTGTACTAAATACATCAGGCTTAGAATAGATCGTTTCATAAATCGCAAAATGACATTAAATTTCTTCTTTTTTACTACAAAATTGCAATTATGAACATTGCCGTTTCGATCAATTTTTCTGTCACCTTAATCATATTGTTCTGGTTATGAACTCAAGTATGCTTAGCTTGTAATCTCGCTTGGAATTAAAAAAATGATGCAGGAAGCGCAAACAAAAACAGTGCAAACCCCAAACGCCAATTCTGAAATACATACACAAATCGCCATCATCGGCGGTGGTTTTGGTGGTATTGCTATGGCGATACGACTTTTACAACAAGGCAATCAAGATTTTCTAATCCTCGAAAAAGCCAATGATTTTGGTGGAACCTGGCGTGAAAACCGCTACCCTGGCGCTGCCTGCGATGTGCAATCACATATGTATTCACTTTCTTTTGCACCCAAAACAGATTGGTCAAAGCGTTACGCCGAAGCGCCGGAAATATTTGACTATATCCAACAGGTCACCCGTGAATATAATTTAAAACAATTCTGTCGCTTTAACAGTGAAGTGCTTTCAAGCCAATACAATGAATCAACCTGTGACTGGCATTTAGAACTCAAAGATGGCGTTAAAATTACCGCTCAATATGTGATTTTTGCATCTGGCCCGTTACATGTCCCACAAATTCCACATATTCCAGGCATTGAAAAATTTAAGGGTAAAGTGTTCCATTCTTCGCAATGGGATCATCAATATCCATTAGAAGGTAAAAAAGTCGCATCTATTGGTACAGGCGGCAGTGCCATCCAATACATTCCTGAAATCGCACCACAAACAAAGCAACTGTATGTTTTTCAGCGTACAGCGGCTTGGGTCATTCCACGAGATGAGCGTAGTTATCATGGTTTAGAAAAATCACTATTTAAAAAATATGATTGGTTTCGAAAAATTCACCGTGCTCGCCTGTATTGGACCAACGAATCACGTGTCGTGCCAATTGTTAAACCAACCACCATGAAATATGCGCAAAAACTGGCAGAACTATATATTAAGTATCAAGTGAAAGATGCTGAACTTGCCAAGAAACTAACCCCAAACTACATCATGGGCTGTAAACGCATTTTAATTTCTAATAAATACTTTCCAACCTTTAATCGACCGAATGTGGAATTGGTCAGTGATGCAATACAAGAAATCACTGAAAATGCCATTATTACCAAAGATGGAAAATCCCGTGAAATCGATTGTCTGATCTATGGCACAGGCTTTATTACCGATCCAAGAATTTATTTAAAATCATTTGAATGTATTGGTGAAAATTCTCAAGAACTCAAACAAGTTTGGCAAGCTGGCGCAGAAAGCTTTTATGGCATTTGCACCAAAGGCTTTCCAAATCTGTTCCAATTATTAGGCCCCAATACCGTACTTGCCCATAATTCAGTGGTATTTATGATTGAGGCACAAGTCGATTACATCTTACAAATGATGCAATTGGTTTCAAAATCTAATGTTCAAGCCATCGCTGTCAAAGATCAGGTGCAAGATCAATTTAACACTCATGTACAAGACATGCTTGATGGTACGGTATGGCAATCAGGCTGCGTGAGTTGGTATCAGCAAAATGGCGGTAAAAATTTTGCACTGTGGCCAACTTATACATGGAAATATTGGCTGGCTACTCGAAAAATAAATCCAGCCGATTTTCGACTCCTCAGTAAAACAAAATCTAGTCATGCAGCTTAAGCAATAACAGGTCATAATAGGCAGGTATTCATTATCTGCCTATTTTTGTATGCAATCTTTCTGGTTGATTTTCCAGCTCTTAGCCTGTTTAGGGCTTGGTTTTATTCTTGCACGTCGCCTACCCACTTGGCTTGAAAAAATCGCCTTTAAACTCCTGCCGTACTTTACTTATATTTTGTTATTTGCGATTGCGATCGAATTTTCTGAAACATTACACACTATTCCAGCACCTCTGCAAATCCTCTCTTCATCAGTACTTATTGCACTATTGACCTCAATGGGTGCTTTTATTTGCTGCTATATTTTGTTTAAGCTTTTAGGCTACAAACCTAGTCATGGCAAAGTGTCCATGCAGTTAGTGACAAGCTCACTCATCAATATTAGCTATGCTTTTATTGCATTAGGTTTAGGTTATGCTTTTGCCGAAATTGCAGCACATTTTAGTCTTCAGCCACATATGAGTACTTGGGATCTACTTTTAGTCTTCATGTTTCTGATTGGTCTAGATCTCGCCTACTCACCACTCGATCATTCTTGGTTAAATTGGAAAATTCTACTTGTTCCTCTGGGCTGTATCGTCGGTTCACTTTTGGGCGCTTTTGCTGCAGCCTATCTTTTGCCACAAATCAGCCTGAAAGATTTGATTATGCTGTCACAAGGCTATGGTTTCTATTCGATGACAGGTATCGTCGTGACTGAATTAAAAAATGCGCATCTAGGCAGTATCGCGCTGATGAATGATTTATTCAGAGAAATTTTTGCGATTGTATTTATGTATATTATTGGCTGGCGCTACCCACGCTCTGCAATTTCATCTGCGGGTGCAACAGCTATGGATGTCACCCTACCTATGGTCAAACAAGCCTGTGGTAATGATTTTATTCCACATGCCATGGTCAGCGGCTTTATCCTTTCTGTACTTGCACCGATATTGGTGAGTATATTGGCGGCTATCTAACCCCTCACCTAAATCCTCTCCCAAAGGGAGAGGACTTTCTCTCTCCCTTTGGGAGAGAGTTAGAGAGAGGGTAAATATTAAAGTGTCGCCAAAATATCTTTTAAAGTCTGACGCATATTATCCGATTTAGTAATTGGACGGCCAATCACCAAATGTGTAGAACCATCAAGCATGGCTTGTTTAGGTGTCACAATTCGTTTTTGATCATCCGCTGCAGAACCCTCAGGACGGATACCCGGTGTTACTAATGCAAAGTCAGCACCCAAAGTTTCACGTAACATTTTCGCTTCTTGTGCCGAACAAACTACACCATCCAAACCACTTTCTTTTGTTAAAGTTGCAAGACGCTTCACATGTTCAAAAGGTTCCACATCTAAGCCTAATTCCGCAAGATCTTCACGACCCATTGATGTCAAAACCGTAACAGCAATTAGCTGAGTATTGTAATTGCCCGCCTTTAGGCGCTCTACACAGGTTTCCATCATTTTACGGCCACCTGATGCATGGACATTGACCATCCACACACCCATATCCGCAGCTGCACAAACTGCTTGTGCTGTAGTGTTTGGAATATCATGGAATTTAAGATCTAGAAATACTTCAAAACCTTTATGGTGCAATGCTTTAACGACACTTGGACCCTCATGGGTAAATAACTCTTTACCAACCTTAACTCGACATAATGCAGGATCTAACTGCTCTGCAATTGTAAGTGCGTCATATTGGCTTTTAGCATCTAGTGCAACGATGATACTCAAGAGACTTACCCTTCATTTTGACAAAATTAGTGCATTATAGATGGATTCAACTTGATCAGAAAGTCATAAAACTCATGTTAATTGAAATGATTAATTTGAATTTAGCTATCTCATTATTTTATTTAAGATATATGGCTTATTTGTTCAGCCCATAAAAAAACACCCCGATGATCCACCAGAGTGTTTAATATAAAATTTAACTATACTCATAAAAGTAGTTAATTTACTTCATAAACCAAATTATAACGGGTTAGAAGGACGCTCATTTGCATCAATATCTAAAACTGTTTTTTCATGACGTGTATGTGCAGCCGCTTCAGCAGCAGCCAGTTGAGCAGTTTGAATTTGCTCTTTACGTAGGCGCTCAATATCTTTACGTAGACGTTTAATTTCCCAGTTATTTTGAAATACTCGGAATACTTGCACTGCCAATAAAAGACCTAAAACCAAACCTAATGACAATGTTAATAGCAATAAAAGCCCTAAACGCATTGCAGGCACTTGTGTAAACAACAAATCGACTGAAAGTTCAGTTCCGTTTTGCAGTACCAAAGCCAATGAGTATCCAAATAGGACTAATAGAATTACGACCAATACGTAACGCATAAACACCCCTAACTATGTTTTAAATTAGTTTGCAGATTCGTTTACCGCATCACGTAAAGCTTTACCAGGTTTAAAGTGCGGTACAGCTTTTGCTGCAACTTCAACTGATTTGCCGGTTTTTGGGTTACGACCCACACGTGGTTCACGGTGATGTAATGCAAAACTACCAAAACCACGGATTTCAATTCGGTTGTCTGTAGACAAAGCTTCGATCATTTGATCGATCATTATCTTAACGGCCTCTTCCACTAAGGGTTCAGCTAAGTGTGGGTTTTTAAGAGAAATACGCTCTATTAAGTCAGACTTATTAAGTGCTTCAGTAGTCATCTGCGACCTCTTTAATTATCAAGCTACCTAGGATCAGTTTCCCGATAATAACCTGTTTAAATACAAAACGGTAGCGTAATAATCACTTACTACGCTACCGTTACAGTAATTGTGTAAAATATATTAATTAATTTACATTAACAATACAATTCAAACACTTACTTAGTGGTTCATTTGAGCTTTGATCAAATCACCAATAGTCTTAGGACCATTGTCTGAAGTTGCTGTAGCTGTCTTGTTCAAGTTAGCTACTGCTTCTTTTTCTTCAGCTTCGTCTTTCGCTTTGATAGACAAGTTGATAGAACGTGATTTGCGGTCTACGTTGATGATTTTAGCTTCAACTTCTTGACCAACTTCAAGGAACTTAGTTGCATCTTCAACGCGGTCGCGGTTGATTTCAGATGCTTTAAGAGTCGCTTCAACTTCGTCAGCTAACTTAACAGTAGCGCCTTTAGCGTCAACTGCAGTTACAGTACCTTTAACAAGCGCACCGCGCTCGTTAGCAGCTAAGAAATCGTTGAACGGATCGCTGTTCATTTGTTTGATGCCAAGGCTGATACGGTTGCCTTCAGCGTCTACTGAAAGGATAACCGCTTCAACTGTGTCACCTTTCTTGTAACGACGGATAGCTTCTTCGCCTTGTTCGTTCCAAGAAATGTCAGACAAGTGAACTAGACCATCGATACCGCCTGGTAAACCGATGAAGATACCGAAGTCAGTGATTGACTTGATAGTACCTGAAACTTTTTCACCTTTATCGTGTTCTTTAGCAAACTCTTCCCATGGGTTAGCACGAGTTTGTTTGATACCAAGAGAAATACGACGACGCTCTTCATCAACTTCAAGAACCATAACGTCAACTTCGTCACCGATCTGAACAACTTTAGATGGGTGGATGTTTTTGTTAGTGTGGTCCATTTCTGAAACGTGTACTAAACCTTCAACGCCTTCAGCGATTTCAGCGAAGCAACCGTAGTCAGTTAAGTTAGTTACACGAGCTTTAACGATAGAACCTTTAGGGTAACGGTTCATGATCGCTAACCATGGATCTTCGCCTAATTGTTTAAGGCCTAAAGATACGCGGTTACGTTCGCGGTCGAATTTAAGTACTTTAACAGTAACTTCTTGACCAACTTCAACAACTTCTGAAGGGTGCTTGATACGTTTCCAAGCCATGTCAGTGATGTGAAGAAGACCATCAATACCGCCAAGGTCAACGAACGCGCCGTAGTCAGTAAGATTTTTGATAGTACCAGTAACTGTTTGACCTTCTTCAAGCTGAGCAAGAAGAGCTTCACGGTCAGCTGAAGATTCAGCTTCCATAACAGCACGACGAGATACAACAACGTTGTTACGTTTAGCATCTAGTTTGATTACTTTAAATTCTAACTCTTTACCTTCTAAGTGAGTAGTATCACGAATAGGACGAGTATCAACTAAAGAACCTGGAAGGAACGCACGAACTGGACCGATGTCAACAGTGAAACCGCCTTTAACCTTACCAGAGATAACACCAGTAACGATTTCGCCGTCTTCAAAGATTTTTTCAAGTTTAGTCCAAGTTTCAGCACGTTTAGCTTTTTCACGTGATAAAACTGTTTGACCCATACCGTTGTCAAGAGCTTCAACAACTACATCAACAGTGTCGCCAACTTGAACTTCAAGTTCACGTTGTTCATTTAAGAATTCAGCGCGGTCAACAATACCTTCTGATTTAAGGCCAGTGTCAACTGTTACCCAGTCAGAGTCGATGCTTACTACAACGCCTTGGATGACAGCACCCTTTTCAACGTTGAGGTTTAATTCGCTTTCTTCAAAGAGGGCTGCAAAAGATTCGGTCATGATATACCTAGTAAAGTCAGCGGTCTTGGATCAGACAAGGCCGGTTTAATTAAGCGTCTACATAGTCCGTATAAGACTGATCAAGCTATGCTTCTGCTGAAAATTCTTTAGTTTGCTAATTGCTGATCGATGTAATTCGTCATCAGCGTGAATACTTCATCAATACTCAAAGTTGAACTATCAATGAAGTAAGCATCTGGCGCAGGCTTGAGTGGAGCGACTGCGCGTTCCATATCTCGCTTATCACGCGCTTCGATATTAGCTAAAATGTCGTTTATTTTAACATCCACGCCCATAGCCTGCAACTGATTTACACGGCGCTCCGCACGGGACTGAGCTGAAGCCGTTAAATATATCTTGGCTTGAGCATTTGGAAAAATCGTAGTTGCCATATCACGGCCATCTGCAACCAAACCAGGTGCTTGAGCAAAGGCATGCTGACGTTCTAAAAGCGCAGTTCTAAGTGCAGGAATTGCAGCAACTTTTGAGGCAAACTCTCCGACTCTCTCAGTACGGATAACTTTTGAGACATCTTCACCATCTAAAAGCACCGAAACACCTGCTTCATTTGTCACAAATTGTATGTCTAAATTTGTTGCAATTTTTACGCATTCATCCAGCTTAGAGTCTAATGCATCAATTAAGTCTTGCTTATGCAATGACAATCCCAACAGACGATATAACGCACCTGAGTCGAGTAAGTGGAACTGATAATGTGCCGCAATTTTTGCTGCCAATGTTCCTTTACCTGAGCCACTTGGGCCATCAATTGTAATGATTTGAACTGTCATTGCTCTTCCACTTTTGTTTATACGGTTTTTGCAAGTTTTGAAAAACCAATTTTAATCGCTGACTTCAGTTGCGCAAGGATTAAATGACTAACGAATGGCGCACGCGTCTGTAATTCAATCGTATAAGTGATTAAAGTACGCCCGGCATCGATCGCTTCGAATTGAATCACGCCCAAATGATGTTTCACCAATGGGTTTTTAATAATTTTATATTCAATACGTTGGTTTGGCTCAAGCAAAGTAATTTGCTCTTGTAATGGCTTCACGGGCCCAAAGCCCATACGACGTACAGAACCTACACCATCAGGACGTTCAGGATCTGCTGAATCTTTTACGCGCACCACTTGAATCGGCGCAAAAGCCACGTTATAGGTCGAATGTTTTGAAAGTAATTCAAAAACCTGCTCGACCGGTGCATTAAATTCTTTTTTTACTTGAATGGATTTCATGTTGTACCCTATTTTATTTGACAATATTAATTGTCAGTAGAGTTTACTTGATTTTTTAAATTAAGTTCAGTCAAAGTGGCTTTTTCCTGTAACTTCATCAGTCGTTTTTGTTCACGACGCATTTTAAAAAAATCACTTAATTGTTGGGAGCATTGCTCTTGTAGGCAACCATGCTCAAACTCAAAGATATGATTATAGTAGCCTGAATTTAATAATTGACGCGAACTGACCAAAGAACCTGCTTTAGGTTCAGTCGTCGCAAATACCACACGCTTAATTCTCGAATGTACCAAAGCGCCCACACACATTGTGCATGGTTCCAAAGTTACATATAAGGTTGCATCGTCAGGTAAACGGTAATTATCGATATTTAAACAAGCTTGACGCAAAGCTTGTACTTCCGCATGTGCGGTGGGATCTTTCAGAGAAATCGGCGCATTAAACCCTGCACCTATGACTTGATTTTGACTCACAATGACTGCGCCTACAGGAATTTCTTGCAATTCGGCAGCCTGTGCAGCCTGCTCAAAAGCAAGCTGCATCCAATGTTCATCACTATATTGGTTTTGTTCAGACATCAATTAATTAAATTACACCATACTGTCTTAACAGTGCATTCCAACTGTCAATATTGGTTACAGGAGGCTCATCAGCCAGAATTCCTTTAAGGGAAAGATCTGTACCTTTTTTCCATTCTGGAGACAGGTCTTTATCGACTAGACGTGCGCGCACACCTTCCACAAAGTCTGCATGACGAATTTTCCAATCCGAAATTTGGGTTTCAAGTTCAAACACTTCATTCCAAGAATGCACTTGCTTGCCCCACTGCCACAACAACCATGTTAATGCGGCGGTTGCAGGTGAACCTTTTTGTAGATTTTCACTGGCTTGACGTAGCCAATCACTGCGTGCATCGCTTAAACCAATAATTGATTCATAGTCATGTTCAAAATTATGTCCGCGGCACACACTTTGAATTACATCCAATGAATTTTGTAATGGGCCAGGCCCCACAGGACGATGCATACTATTTAAAGTGTCATCGATGGCACGAAAATCGCCAGCTGGATAATGATCCCAATCAATATTAATGACAGTTTCAAGTACGTTATCACGCTGTGCATCACAAATATGCGTTGCCCAACCGATACCATAAGCACCTGCTGCGGTCATAATAGAGCCAGTTAACCCAGTAAACAACCCAATGGCGCCACGATCAGCCAAGAAACGTGTCGCACCGACATCTGGATACAAACCGATATTAATTTCAGGCATTGCTAAACGTGAATAAGGTGTTACCAAACGGAAAGGTGCGGCCATAAATAGACCTAGGCCACCACCCATCACATAACCTTCGCCCCAAACCAAAATCGGCTTTGCATAGTTATGCAGCAGCAAATCTAGGGCATATTCTTGTTCAAAGAATTTATTCGCCGTTTCAACTTCATCATTGACCACCAATTGTCGCAATTTGCGTACATCGCCACCTGCACAAAATGCTTTCGGCGTAGTGGAATCTAACCAAATTGCTTTTACAGCATCATCGTGTTGAAAGTCCTGAAAGACTTCAAGCAACGCTGTGCAGATTGATTCATCTAATGCATGAAGCGATTTTGGGCGATTCAAGCGAACAATGCGCCAGCCCTTTTTCGCTTCTTCAACAATCAGATCTGGGTGATAATTTTTTGAAACGGGAGAATAAGTCATGCGTCCAGCTGCCAGTCTATTGGCTCAATGCCATTTTGTTTAAGATAATTATTACTTTTTGAAAACACCTTACAACCAAAAAATCCACCGCGGTTTGCAGCCAAAGGAGATGGATGCGCGGCTTTTAGCACTAAGTGCTTATTTTGGTCAATGCGTTGTCCCTTACGCTGTGCATATGCCCCCCATAAAATAAAGACGATATGCTCACGTTGTTCATTTAAAACATCAATCACATGGTCTGTAAAATCTTCCCATCCACGTTTTTGATGTGAAGTTGGTTGCCCAGCCTCAACAGTCAGTACCGCATTTAAAAGCAAAACACCTTGTTCTGCCCAGCGTGTTAAGTCCCCATGTTTTGACACAGGAACCCCGAGGTCAGCATTTAACTCATGGAAGATATTACGTAAAGAAGGTGGTAATGCAACCCCCTTTTGTACCGAAAAGCTTAAACCATGTGCCTGATTTGGCCCATGATACGGGTCTTGGCCTAAAATCACCACCTTTACATTTGCCATAGGTGTCGTGTTTAAGGCATTAAAGATCAGCGGATTCGGTGGATAAATCACTTTATCCTGTTTGATTTGTTGTAGCAGAAAGTCTTTTAACTCATCCATGCGAGGGCTAAGCAAAAACTCACTTAGGGCATATTTCCAGCTAGGCTCAAGCTGCACTTTAGCGAGTTTTGCTTGTTGCTCTTCTGTTAAAGACATCACTGTTAACCAATCCTAATAAAACCAAATATTTACTTAAATTCTAACTTGTAAATCAACTGCAGGGTTTAAAAATTTTTGACCCTGTTTTAATTTTTCATACATCTGGGTATCGTTCCATTCCGACTGAACCTGTTCGGAGAAGATAATTTGATCTAACTGCAACAACCCCATTTGTGCGTTGTCGATATCTTCTAAGAAGCTTTGCGCATAGCCTGTGTCTGTCTCATGCACGATCACAGAATACACCTCAACATCACCCTCACCATTTTGAGTTTCTGTTGATTTTAGAACTTGTTGTGCTAAGTAAAAGAAGATTCGTGAAAATTGTTCCGCTGAGGGCGATACGGGTAGTTCGACCCAACGTGCACTGAACTGTTTGCAGGCACGAATGTACTCAGCATCATCGTGTTGCCAAAAACAAATCGCGTGATCAAAACTGTCAAATAAGTCTTTAATTACCCCTTTGAGCAAACCGAAATCGTAAACCATTTGCCCATGGTCAAGTTTCGACGCTTTGAGTAATAGTTCGACTTTATAACTGTGTCCATGAATGGAACGTTTGCAACGGTCTGACGTGCAATTACGCACGATATGCGCGTTTTCAAATTTAAATAACTTACGAATTAACATGTGTCGTAATGCAATCAAATAATCTATGGGTTCTCAGAGATTATAATGCAAAAGTCTAACAAGAGGCATTAATTTTGCTATTCAGCACAATTGGGAAAAGGCATCATGAAAATTTAGCGACCTTTAAGACCTAAAATGGTGCCATACTGCGAAAAGCCACATATACATCTTTATCTTTTCGCACTAACTCACTGGTAAATTGACGCTTTCTTTCATTTAAAATAATTTCAATTTGCGCTTTAAAATAGTTCGACTGCACACCCAATTGTGAATTTAAAACTTCCCTATTTTCTGTGCTCACCTGTGCAAATGGCTCCATTGCCCATAAATCATTGATATTTTCGAAATGTTCAAATTTGGCAGCTTTTTGTTGCAAAGCTTGCTCAACTGCATTGACATCTAAACGATCATCCATGGTCGCTAACAAAAATGCAGAAGCGGTATTAATGTTTACCGTTGTTTCATGCGAAGGTAAGCTACTCACATAAGGCGCAATTAGTTTATATTTAGCACCGTCAAAACCACGCACTGATTTCAGCTCTTCCACACTATGAAATTTTGCATTTGGTGGTAGCGCCGCATTA
The DNA here is from genome assembly GCF_013419345.1 of Acinetobacter sp. YH12086. Classification (NCBI taxonomy): domain Bacteria; kingdom Pseudomonadati; phylum Pseudomonadota; class Gammaproteobacteria; order Moraxellales; family Moraxellaceae; genus Acinetobacter; species Acinetobacter sp. YH12086. Next base: position 90,531 of record NZ_VPAF01000001.1, on the reverse strand, counting down.
TTTAAACTACGATAGTACGCCAGCTCTGCGCCCATCGGGCCAGAGGTCTCATCATCTTCATCTTGCCAATCAATCACGGCTTGACTTAATTCTGCGGGTAAACCAACACGCTGCAATATTTTTTCAAACCATAGCTTTGCTTTGTCATTTACCACACCCTCTTCTGAAACCAAACTATTGAGGTTAAATTTTCCAGATTCGTCTTGGAGCACACCTGCAACAGTTCCACCTTCCACAGGAAAGGCTGGCATAGGCTGAGCCCAATTTTCTTGGAGGTGATCCACCTGCCCTGCATTTTCGGCATCATTCACCAAAAGTTCAGCAAAAAATGCTTCGGCACTTTTCGCATATAACAACGACTGATTTTGGCGCATCACATAAGCGGTATTTTCAGAAGTATTGGCTTGTTGTTTTGCGATGCCTGCTGCAACTATGGTTGCCAAAGCTACCATCATCAGGATAGTTAACAAAGCGATGCCACGTTGCTGTTTCATACGCAACTCCGAACTTCAAATGCCTCTACTACCTGAACGTTAACCATTCTTATTTTTATCCAATAAAAAATCAGTATTTAACAAACTGAATAACCATTCGTAGTTTGTCCCATCAACTGTGAGCTGCATCCTGATACCCCGCGGTAACAGTTGTATGGTTTTTTCATTATTCAAATCAGCGGCAGCATCTGGCCAATTCTCTAACTCATTTGGATTGAGTACCGTGATTTTAAATTGCTCTACATTATCCAGTAACACACTCGAATCTGGCTGATCATGCCCCGTTTGGTTTAGATTTTTAAACTTTAGCCGATACAATTTTTTTTCATCAGCTTTGTATTGATATTCCACTCGCTCATCAGGTGCAATGCCCTGATTTAATGGATCAGTGACACCTGTCTTACTGAAATTAAATCGGCCATTTTGCAATACTAACGCTGGTTGAATATCTCCATTAATATTGGCAGTTAAGGGCACAGCTTGTACTGTGTCTCTGAGTATTTGCTGATGGGCATCTTGCAACTGACTGAGCCTTACTTCATGGGTTGCGTTTCGCTCTTTCACTTTCGAGACATAATCAAAGACCTTCCAGCCCAAAGCAGACAGCACTGCGAAAATAGCAATCGCAACCAAAAGCTCAACTAAGGTAAATCCTGCTCGATTCCTCATTCCTTGCTGCACAAGCACAGGCATATCTTGAGATGTACGTTTTTTTCTAGTTATTATTTTCATCCAACGGAGCCTTATAGTTAAAGAACACCAAACTGCTAATCCCTGCTTCAACATCGCCTGTTTCAGCATTCATCAAACTCACTTGGATATCAATACGTTGTACATTTGGACTAATGGTGGCTTGGGCTTTTTTGTCAATTTGCCATTGTTCGCCTTGTTCAGTGACTTGTTTAGATGCAGTACCTGTCATCCATTCACGATTGATTTCCATCTTAGCGATTTCATTCAACGCGACGAATTGTGCTTTATTTCTTAAAATTGCGTGTGCTGTCGACTGTGTATATTGCATCGCAACATTAGACAAAGCCATTGCCGCCGTCGCAAAAATCGCCAATGCCACCATGACTTCAAGTAGCGTAAACCCTTTAGCCCGCATTGACTTTCCCTAAATGATCAATTTCGATTTCATTACCAATGGGACGTTCTTCAAAATAAAACTGTATACGCACAGGCTTTACCTCACCATTGCCCAACCATATCAACTTGGGTGCATTGGTATTTAACAAATCATCATTATTGGCATTTTCATACTGCTGATCTAAAGGCTGAATTGTAAAAGAGACATTTTCAGGTAATACTCGGGTTTCAAAATCTTTATAGTTTTGCCATTTATTATTTTGATTTAAAATACTATTTTCTACACGTTTTTGTTCTGGTAAATATTCTTGTACCGCATAGCTTTGGGTGTTGACATCCGTTCCAGCTTTTTGCTGTAGGGCCAATATCAAAGCTTGATCATTTGCATCGCGTAAAATTCGTTTTAGATCCATCACAAACACTTCACGTGCCTGCATGGCTTTGCGTTGATCTGTCCCACCGATATTTAAAAGCACTAATGAGGCCATAATGCCCATAATCACAATCACCACCATCAATTCTACGAGGGTGAAGCCACGAACCAATGATGGTGATGCTATTTTCATAAGTAGCCTTTAAGCGAATTGAGCAACCGCATGCACTTGTTTTGGTAAGGCCAAGGCTTGATCAATATAAGCAACCCGCAAGGTGTCTCTTGAACCCAAATAACGCTGATAAAAACTAGAGTTCAAAATTGCTGCAGCGCCATGTGTAAGTGACCAAATTGAAGCAAGATAATCACGTACTGGCATGCTACTTTGAATCGACTCCAAATAATGCTCAGTCATACGAATGATCAATCGTAGGCGTTGTTTGCGCACTTGATATAGTTCACTAAACAAGTGCTGAATACCCACACCCGTTGTCGATAGACGCTCTTCAATTTGATGAAACAACACTGTACGTTCTGGGTGATGTAAGTGATGCAACATAAAGAAAGCAAGGTGTTCAGGAAAAGCTTTATCGGTGTCTTTAATCATTTCCAATAACATGCGTTCATTACGAATAATGAGCAACATATATAGTTCATCTTTACTTTGAAAATGTTTATATAACGTCCCTTTTGCCAAGTCGAGTTCTGCCGCTAGCGCATCTAGTGTCATCCCTGCTTCGCCATTTTCCAATAGCAGCTGCTCTGCCACTTGGAAAATTAATGCCTCTCTTGCTCTAAACTGAGCTTGACGATCCATCTTCACCCTATACTCTCTTACTCTTATATCAATTCAAATTATTTACTTAAGATTGAGGAGATTTTCAAAGTTTTGCATTGTAATGAAAGCCATCTCTTCAATTGACTTATCATATACATCACTTAAGGCTTTGGCTACATAAGGAACGTATTTTGGTTCATTAGACTTTCCTCTATAGGGCATCGGTGCAAGGTATGGGCTATCTGTTTCGATCAGCACGCGATCCAGTGGTACTTGCTTAGCCACATCACGTAAATCTTGCGCATTTTTAAAAGAAACAATGCCTGAAAATGACACGTAATAACCACAATCTAAGACCGCTTTTGCTGTTTCCCAATCTTCAGTAAAACAATGCAAAATCCCGTGAGTGGATTTCTCTGCACGGATAATATCCACCGTATCATGCTTTGCAGAACGGGTATGAACAACCACTGGTTTTTTTACAGCTTGTGATGCGTGAATATGGCGGGCAAAGCATTCTTTTTGCTCTGCAATAAAGTCTGTACTATGAAAATAGTCCAGCCCTGTTTCACCAATCGCCCAAACCTTTTCAGGTTGTGCTAATTCAATGAGATATTCTTCTGTTGCCCGAGCCATCGTTGCAGGATCTTCACATGGGTGTACCCCAACGGAATAACCTACATCGGCATGACGTGCAGCAATTTTTGAAAGTTCAATATGGTCATCTAGATCAACCGAGATACTCATAAATTTTGAGACCCCGGCTTGACGAGCCTGATCCAATGCAAGATCTAAATTACCCTCATAAGGGCTTAAGTCGAGCATGGTTAAATGGCAATGGGTATCTACAAACACAATATGTACCTACAAGTCTTCACTGTTGTAACTACATAGTGTAACTTCTACGCCCCTCAGATTTAAGCCCTGCAAGTAAACGCTCTGCTTCTGTTTTGAAATAAACGCCTTTTTCGCCACTTAATTGAATTCCAAAGCCTTGTGGTTTAATGCCATTTTGCTTTTGCGAAATCCAAATCACTTTTCCTGTCAAAGGAATTTTTATACTTTGTTCAGGCAAAGTCGCCAATAAGAAAACCTCATCACCCATTTTCACAGCTTGCTTTGATGGTACAAATAAACCTCCACCAACGACATAAGGCATGTAGCTCGCAAAAAGTGTTTCCACATCTGGAATATTAGCGTGAACAATCCCGCCCATACGTGGTTGCATGATGTTTCCCCTTAATTAAACATTCATCAGTTTGATGCAAAGCTCATCTACGACCAGATTCCCCTGTACGTTCTGCTCGATGAACCGCTTAGACTGCTGTAATTCTGTATAAATCCCAAAGAGTGTTTCGAGCGAATATTGCTCTGCCAACACTCCAAAATCCAAATCTATATTTTTTATGGATTGATTTAGCTTGACACAAATTATATCGGACAACAAGTATTCAAACATTTGACTAAAATCACTAAAACTCAGTGCTTTATTCCACTTGGTCGCAATTGCCATCGGCATGTTTTTTTGAGTCACAAGTTTTTGCCAATCTTGTAGAAACTCTTGGCGCATATTTAGCCATTCGCTATTTGCCAATGAAATTGCTTGTAATGGCATTTGACTGGCTAAGTTCATGAGAACTTTGCGCTGAGTTTCACCACTATCGGGCAAATGCTGCTGTAAATATTGCTGTGATTGTTCGGGTTCAATACGATCCAATGCATAGTGCTGCATTCGACTACGAATGGTTGCCGGCAATTTCAAATAATGCTCTGCCAACAACATAATCACAATGCGTTCGCCTGGCTCTTCAAGTGTTTTCAGCAATGCATTTGATGACGCAATGTTTAATGCTTCAGCGGGCTCAATCAACACAACTCGCCAACCGTCTACGGTTTGCTGCACAAAGGGTAATAAATCACGAATTTTTTCGATTTTAATTTTGGCGTTTTGCTTTTTATTGTCTTCATCTGTGCTGATGTGGACAAAATTTGGATGTGTATCTGACTTTAACCACTGGCAACTCCCGCACTCACCACATGGCTCAGTCCGCTCATCACGTTTTTGACACAGCACCCATGCAAGAAATTGTTTTGCAAATGCCTCTTTACCACAGCCTTTTTTGCCATACAAAAGCACGCCATGTCCCAGTTGTGGAAAACGACTGGTTAATGTATTCCATGTGTTTTGCTGCCAAGGATACACTTGCGCCACAATGTCATTTTGCATAAATCGTTTAACCTTATTCGAAGTTTGAAACATCCATTTGGTTCAAACGATCAAGGTCAGCTTGAGTGTCTACGCCCGGTGGAAGATTCGCTTCTGCCACAGCAATGGCAATACGGTGACCATTTTCCAAAACGCGTAATTGTTCAAGGCTTTCTAATTTTTCTAGTACACCCATATCCCAAGTGACATATTCTTGTAGTAGTTTTACGCGGTATGCATAAAGTCCTAAATGACGATAAGCCTGATCATGCAAGGTTTGTTCTACTTGCTTTGCACCGTCTCGGTCATACGGAATAGTCGCACGGCTGAAATACAGCGCTTGATTGTGCTTTGACATCACCACTTTGACGATACTGTCACGTTGAAACTCATCCAGACTATGAATCAGCTCACAGAGCGTCGACATTGAACATGTCGGCTGATCTACAAGTAATTGTGCAACTTGTTTTACCAATTGAGCGGGAAGCAAAGGTTCATCGCCCTGCACATTGACAATAATGTCATCACTCGCCCAACCTTTGATGCGTGCAACTTCACTTAAACGATCTGTACCAGATGGATGCTCTGCAGAGGTCAATACCACATCAACCCCTTCCGCACGACATACTGCTGCAATACGCTCATCATCTGTAGCAACACATAGGTCATCGAATCCTGCAACTTTTTTAGCTTGATCGACTACACGTAAAATCATCGGACGGCCATGAATTTCTAGCAATGGCTTACCTGGTAAACGTGAACTTGAAAAACGTGCAGGAATAACAATATGTTTCATAAATTAAATGCCTTCGGGAAGTTTCAGACCCAGTTGTTTCAACTGCGCATGCAAAGTTTCATAACACGCAGGTGATAACACTGCATCTACAGGAACAACCCATATTTCTCTTTTAAAATCTGGATTATTTTTGAGGATCGCTAAAATTTTAACTGCATCTTTTTCAGTGGTAATGATGGGATTGGCATCTTCAAACTGCAAATCACTCAGTTCATATTCATAATGATCTGGAAATTCATGACATTGAAATTGATGAATCCCCATATTTTCTAAAGTTTTATAAAATCGTTGCGGAAAGCCAATACCCACCACAGCATAAAAATCTTTATTTGCATCAAATGTCGTCACAAGATCTTTATTGAGCAAATAAGGCTGCGCCGCTTCTAGGTGCATATTCAGTGGAGAACTTGGATCTGCTGCATGTTCAATGACCGTTCCACTGGCAAGGCGCTTTTTCGGTTCACGCAAATAACCTTCGGGTAATAATTTTTCATTGCCTAAACCACGGTTATTATCCAGCACGATCCACTCCAACTGACGTTGAAGCGCCCAATGCTGCAAACCATCATCACAGATAATCAAATCCAATTCATGCTTAGATAGCAGCAACTCAATACTTTGTTGGCGATTTGGACCGACCGCCATCGGCACACCTGTAGACTGAACGATTAAGCTCGGTTCATCACCCACGATTTCAGCCGTCGAATCTAAATCCACATAGGCCGGAAATGGTCCTTGACCACCATAGCCACGACTGATCACACCAACACGCAGCTTTAAGCTATTTAAATAACTAACCAAGTGAATGAGCAAAGGGGTTTTACCACTTCCACCGACTGTGATGTTACCAATGACCATGACTGGAATGGGCGCTTTATAGCTTTGCTTTATACCTGATTGATAGAGTTTTTTATTGAGTAAAAAGCCGCCACGATAAAGCCATGACAAAGGTCTAAACACAACGAGCCACTTTGCCTGTTCATTCCAAGCATCCTGAATCAATTGTGTAAAAGACATGACTTAATTTTCCTCAAAATTACGCTGATGAAGTTGGTAATATGCACCACGTTGTGCCATCAATTCTGTATGCGAACCTTGTTCAATAATACGCCCTTTATCCATCACTACAATACAGTCTGCATTTTCAATGGTCGATAAACGATGCGCAATCACGATCGTGGTACGATCTTGCATCGCAGCATCAAATGCTTGCTGAATGAAAAATTCAGATTCGTTATCTAGCGCACTGGTCGCTTCATCTAAAATTAAGATCGGTGCATTTTTCAAAATGGCACGAGCAATTGCAATCCGTTGACGTTGACCACCAGATAGGTTTAAACCTTGGGCACCCAATGGTGTGTCATATCCTTGCGGTAAATCCATAATAAAATCATGTGCAAATGCAGCTTTGGCAGCAGCAATGACTTGCTCATCTGTTGCATGCTCGAGCTGACCATAAGCGATATTTTCACGTACTGTACGGTTAAACAAAACCACTTGTTGATTGACCATCGAAATCTGAGTACGCAAGCTATTGAGTTCTATATTGTGAATATCATGCTGATCAAGCAACAATTGCCCAGAAGACACCTCTTGGTAACGCACCAACAGATTGACCAATGAAGTTTTACCTGCACCTGAACGCCCAACTAATGCAATGGTTTGCCCTGCATTAACTTTTAAATTGAAGTCATGAATCGCATGGTGACCATCAGCATAGATCAAATTGACATTTTTAAATTCGACATCACCTTTCAAAGCAGGCTTCAGCGTACCGTTATTCACTTCTTCAGGCATATCTAGCAATTCAAATACCGAATAGGCCGCTGCCATGCCTCGTTGTAGTTTTTCGTTGACATCCGTCAAGGTTTTAATTGGCTTACTCAGCATACCTGCGGCAGTAATATAGGCAACAAACTCACCTGCTGTTGTATCTTGTAAAATCTCTGGGCGTAGCGCGATATACATCACGATACTGAGCGCGATCGACATAATCAGCTGAACAATTGGGCTATTGAGTTGCTGCACCACAACCATTTTTAAGCCGCGGCGTAAGTTCTCCATTGAGCTTTCATAAAAACGTTTTTGTTCATAATCTTGCCCTGCAAAGCCCTTCACTACCAAGTTGCCTTGTACTGTCTCTTGCACCACATGGTTAACATCCCCCATTGTACTTTGTACTTGCATGGATAATTTACGCATGCGCTTGGACGCTTTACGGATGATCAGACCAATAATTGGGCCAAAAATCAAAATACACAGGGTTAAACGCCAATTGGTATAGAGCAAATAACCCAATAATGCGATGGTAATCAGACCCTGTTGTACAATCGTTTTCAGTGACTCAGACGATGCCGCCGTCAACTGTTCAACGTTATACATAATTTTTGCAGTGATATGACCGCTCGAATTATCTAAATAATATTGCGAAGGCAAACGCATGAGTTTTGCGAACACTTGCTGACGAATATTAAAAATTAAGTTTCGAGAAATCACTGCGGTAAAATATCCCCCCATGAACAAACCGAGTCCACGGAAGAACATCAATAAAACCACCAAGAGTGGAAATAAGGTTGTAAAGCTTTGATCTTTGTTTTGAATGGCTTCAATAATGCGTTCCAATAATTTTGCGACAGAAACTTCTGTCGCAGCATTAATACCGAAACCAAGCAAAACCAGCAGGCCGATTCCCCAAAAAGGTTTTAAATAACTTAATAGGCGTAAATAGACCTTAAAATCGTGCTTCACTAATAACCTCGAGTTGGAACTTTGGTACTGATGTTGATATTCACAAATCCAAGTTGACCTGCAACATCCATCACCCGAATCACATCCTGATGTGTTGCTTTTGCATCTGCTGCAATCACAAACATTAAATCACGACGATCATTGGCTGTCTGTTTAATTGCAGTATTCAAATCAGAGACTTCTTTACTCGCCAATGACTGACCATTGACAGAATAATGTCCTGTTGAATCCACCACAACTTCAATCTTTTGATCATAGTTTTTAGGTGGAACACCCTGTGCATCTGGCAAAGTCAGGTTCATTCGACTCATCTGGTTAAAGGTGGTCGAGAGCAACAAGAACACCAAAATGAACATCAAACAGTCAATCATCGGTGTGAGGTTGATATGAATATCTTCAACCTGACGACGTTTAAATTTCATGCGCAGTCTCCACTCAGCTGGCTTTCTGAATGTCCTGACTTTCTACTTCAGGTGTTTTTTTATAAAACAAAGCGGCATGAAATAATGTCGACTGCTGTTCTAACTCAGCCACATATTCCTGAACCAAACGTTGGAAATAGCGATGTGCAAATAATGCAGGTACAGCAATTAACATACCGGCAGCAGTGGTAATCAAGGCTTTAGAAATACCCGGCATCATCAACACTGGATCACTATTGGTGCCTATATCAATCATTAAGAATGCTTCAATAATACCGATCACCGTACCCAACAAACCTAGTAAAGGTGCAACAGCGCTTAAAGTGCCCAAAAAGTTGATATTTTTTTCTAAATAACCAATTTCTTGTGACGCTGTGACTTCCATTTGCGCACGTGCATATTGCTCGTTTTGATCTTTACTAGCGTAACCTGCGCCCAATACACGACCCAATGTACTTTGTTGTAAAGTTGGACTTTGCTTTAGCTGCTGCACCACATCTTTCACCGATGTGTTTACATTCATCATCAAGTCTTTTGGTAACACCATTGATTTCTTTAAACGAATAAAGCGCTCAATGGTAATGGCTACCGTAAAGATCGAACAAATGACGAGCGGGATCATTAACCACCCGCCCGCTTTGACTAATTCCCACATTTGATTTTCCCCAATAAATCGAATTTAAAAATTATTCAGCTAGACAAATATTTAAAATGCCATCTAGCTCTTCAAGAGTATGGTAGCTAATCACCAGCTTGCCTTTCCCTTGTTTATTATGATCAATTTTCACGTCTGCACTGAAACGATCAGAGAGACGTTGTGTCAGTTGTTGAATGTCTGATGAAACAATTGGTTTAGCTTTTTGTTGTTTTGGTGCATTCAAATCACGAACAAATTGTTCGGTTTGACGTACAGACATACTTTTTTCAATCACCATTTCAGCAACTTTAAGCTGATCTTTGGCTTTTAACGTCAAGATCGCACGTGCATGCCCCATATCGAGCAAACCTTGCTGCATAAAGTCTTTGACTTGATCCGCTAAAGACAAGAGGCGTAGCAAGTTACTAATCGTGGTACGTGCTTTACCGACCGTATCGGCAATCTCTTGATGACTTAAACCAAATTCGTCATGGAAGCGTTGTAAAGCCATGGCTTGATCGATTGGGTTCAAATCTTGACGTTGAATGTTTTCAATCAATGCCAAGGCAATTGCCACTTGGTCACTCAAGTCACGAACAATGGCTGGAACTTCGGTTAAACCTGCAAGCTGAGCCGCACGCCAACGACGCTCACCTGCAATAATTTCGTAGGGATGCTTTTCATCTTCGACAGGACGAATCACGATTGGCTGCATGACGCCATGCTTTTCAATCGATGCAGCAAGTTCTTGTAAATCTTGTTCTTTAATGAAACGACGCGGTTGATACTCACCGCGTTTCAATAAATGCACATCAATTTGTTTTAACTGTCCATGATCTAAAGCTTTTGCTTCGAGCTGTAGTTTTTCTTTTTGGATTGAGCCGAGTAAGGCATCCAGACCACGACCTTTAGCCAGTCCGCGTTTTTTTACGGTCATGCTTTAGTTCCTTTTTTTACTTTGGTTTTTTTTAACATCTCAGCTGCCAAGTTCAAATAAGCAACTGCACCCTTCGAGCTTTTTTCAAAATAAATCACTGGCAAACCGTGCGCAGGCGCTTCAGCCAAACGAATATTACGCGGAATGACCGTGTCATAAAGTTTCTGACCGAAGTATTGTTCAAGCTCAGCAGACACATCACGTGTTAAGGCATTACGTGCATCGTACATGGTACGCAGCACACCCACGATCTCTAGATCTGGGTTCAATGCTTGCTGAATACGGTCAATGGTTTGGGTTAGGTCAGCCAAACCTTCTAGGGCATAATATTCACACTGCATTGGAATAAGCACAGCACGTACCGCTGCAAGTGCATTGACAGTGATCAAACTTAAACTTGGTGCACAATCGACAATAATATAGTCGAAGTCTTTTTCGACGCTTGCCAATGCTTCACGTAAAATAAACTCACGACCGTCTTGATCCGCAATCGCCAGTTCAACACCGGCTAAGTCACGGTTTGCACCTAAAACTTTATAGCCCACTTCCGCTTTATAAATAGCGGTTTCAATCGGCACTTCACCAAGTAAGACATCCGTGACTGAATACAACAAATCATTTTTTTGAATGCCCGAACCCATCGTGGCATTGCCTTGTGAATCCATGTCCACAAGTAAAACTCGTTTTTTTAATATGGCTAGGGATGCAGCCAAGTTCACAGCAGTTGTGGTTTTACCTACGCCACCCTTTTGGTTTGCAATCGCAATAATTTGAGCCATGGTAACCCCAGTCCTTTGAAAATTTTAAATACGTTTAAGAAAAATTAAATGACGCTGCTCATCAAGTCGTGGAACTTTTAATGCAACGATATCAATCTTGAAATCACTTTTTAGTGTTTCAACTTCTTCTTCAGGAATTAAGCCTTTCATCGACGCGATAATACTTTGCGCATGCATATACGGTTTAGACGCATCCACAAAATCCGTTAACGATGCAAAAGCACGACTGGTGATCACATCAAACTGCCCCAGTTCATTAATGCTGTCTTCATTTTCAACACGTGTTTGTACCGCAATGACATTTTTTAGTTTTAAGTCAGCAATAAATTGTTTTAAGAATCGAATTTTTTTACCGTTGGCATCTAAAAGCACACATTCACGTTCAGGCTGACACAGTGCAATGATCATGCCCGGCATGCCACCACCCGTACCGATATCCAATAAACGACCTGCAGGCAAATCATTTAGGATACTTAAGCTATCCAATAAATGCTTAACCAACATTTCTTTAGGATCACGAATAGCAGTCAAGTTATACGCTTTGTTCCACAGCACTAGGGCATCTTGGTATTTCAGCAATAGATTTAATGCTTCTTCACTCAAATCTAAGCCAAGCTTTTGACTACCTTGCTTTAAGTCTTGAAAAAAAGGATGCATAAAGAAGACATCTCAATAAAAATTAACTGAAGTATACCGATTTCTAAGCCGTGGAACAGTAGCTAACGCTTAGCGAATATGCACTTAATCGTACATGCCTTGGCGAATCTGTAGATCTAGATCACTTAAACGCTCAGGTGTGCCAACATCAACCCACGCAGTTTGCATTTTCTCTGCAGAAATTTTTCCATCCAACATGGCTTGTTTCAATAATGGTGCGAGCGGACGCTTACCAGCTTCCAATCCATCAAACATATTTGGATGTATAACTGCGATTCCGCTATAGGTGAGTGCCTCGCCTGCATGTTCTTGCTCAAAGGTATAACTACGCCCAGCATCCAAGATAAAATCACCCTTAGGATGTTGCGCTGGGTTAGTCACATAGACCAAGTGTGCCAAGTCATCATTTAGCTCAATATTGAGCAAGGCTGAAAAATCGTAGGTCGTCCAAACGTCACCATTCACCAAAATAAACGGTTCTGTCCCAAGCAAAGGTAAAGCATTAATAATGCCACCGGCTGTTTCCAGACCTTCCGCTTCACGTGTCCAGCGAATATTCACACCAAACTGCGAACCATCACCCAAAGTACCAATCAGGATATCTGCAAGCCATGCAGAATTGATGATAATTTCAGTTACGCCAATTTTTTTTAGCTTTTCTATATGCCAAACAATCAGTGGTTTTCCACCCACTTCAAGCAAAGGCTTTGGCTTATACAATGTTAAAGGGCGCATCCGATTTCCGAGACCCGCAGCTAAAATCATGGCTTTCATTATGCAACAACCTCATAAGTGCCGTATTTGGCTTCAAATTTCGGCAATACTTTATCCTGAATAAATTGCATAAAAGGTTGTAATTCTGCATATGGTTTACTTTCTTCAAGTAAATACCACATCACACGAGGCAAATCTTTGAGATAACCTGACTTACCATCACGCTCAAATAAGCGCACAAAAATACCTAAAATTTTGATATGACGTTGAATCGCCATCAGGTCAGCGTCTTGTTTGAATTGCTCAAAGTTACGACCTTCTTTAGCCGATGCAGGTAGCAAATCATAGAACGTCTTAAACCATGCATAAACACGATCTGCATTCCACTGCACATAAGCATCACGTGTAATAGAAATCAAATCATAAGTATCTGCGCCAATCACAGCATCTTGGAAGTCAATCACACCCTGATCTTGCTCACCATCAAGTACCATCAAATTACGGCTATGAAAATCACGATGCACAATCACTTGAGGCTGAGCCAATGCAGCATTGGCTAAGATAGCAAAGGTACGTTTAATCAGTGCCGATTCTTCTTCAGTAGGCTGCACTTGTAGAGATGGCAATAACCAATCGGTTAACAGCTCCATTTCAGAAATCAGCTTTTCATAGGCATATGCAGGAAAATGAGCAGTTCCATCAATTGACTGCAATTGAATCAACTGTTTAAAACTTTGAGCATAATGTGCGTCTACGGTTTGATCATTCAACAACGTCGACAATAAAACATCACCAAAATCTTCTAACAATAAGAAGCCTTGATCGAGGTCTTTGGCCACGATATGTGGTACACGCACGCCATGTGCATCAAAAAATTCATCAATCGACACAAAAGGACCACAATCTTCTTTTTCTGGTGGTGCATCCATGAGCATAAATGTTTTATTATTCAATTTGATTCGTGCATAACGACGGAAGCTTGCATCGCCTGCTAAGAAGTTAATTTCAAATTGATCTGAACCGAGTACAGATGAAATCCATGTTTGTATCAATTGTTCACGTTGTGTATTCATTTGCGATAAATTCTAATACAGGCTGAGTTTTTAAAGTGCTAAGTGTAGCTACTTATCAACTTTTTCTCTATGATGCGACAATAATTAATTGCGATTAAGCATACCTGGTTAATGAGACAAATGAAGCATCAGTTTAAATTTAATCCTTTAGCGACTGCGATCTTAACCCTTCTATGTGGTAGCTCGTTACCAAGCTATGCAGCACCTGTTTCAAACCCGTCCACGGATGACGATACAGAACAACTCAAACAAAACATTTCAGAAGCTTATCCGGGTCAGCAGTTCTTCGAACAATATTATGTCGATAAATCTGCACCTGAAGCACAGATTCGCAACACCAATCAATTAAGTTCAGCGTTTTGTACAGGCACGTGGATTACCCCTGTTGCGCCAACAACAAAAGCAGTCGCACCTGAAGATGCAACTTCTACCATTACCGCAGACTATGGTCATTTTGACCCGAATGGCGATTCCATTCTTGAAGGTAATGTTCTGATTGACCAAGAAGGTCGTCAAATTCGTGCCGATCAAATCAAAATTGATAAAACCCAAACCTATGCCAATGCGTCTGGCCGTGTGCAAATGGCACAGTCAGGGCTGATTTCTCAAAGCGATTCAATTGATTACAATTTAAAAACCCAACAGGGTGATTTAAATAACAGTTTCTTTATTGCTGAACAGCAGCATGCGCATGGTCGTGCTGAAAAAATTTCACGTACTTCAACCGAAACCCTTGAATTAGAAAATGCGGTTTATACCACCTGTCCACCCGATGAAAAACCAACGTGGAAAATTCAAGCAGACAAAATTAAGCTGAATCAAGAAACCGGTCGTGGCGAAACCAAGGGGACAACACTTTATGTAAAAGATGTTCCTGTCATGGCTGTACCCTACTTCAACTTCCCGATTGATGACCGTCGTACCACAGGTATTTTGACCCCAAGCTTTGGCTTTACCAATGACGGTGGTATTGAGCTTGCAGTACCGGTTTATTTAAACCTTGCGCCAAACTATGATGCTACAGTAACACCACGTTATATTGCAGACCGTGGCGCAATGATGGAAGGTGAATTCCGTTATTTGACCAAAAACTTTGGTTCAGGGATGGTGTGGGGTGGTTATTTACCATCCGACCAAAAGTATGATGATCAGGATCGTAAAGACTTACATTTCCTACATAACTGGAAAATTAACGATCAATTTACAACCAATTTAGAATACAATTATGCATCTGATAAAGACTATTTCTCAGATCTCAATAATAATCCAAACTCAAAAACTGACCTGAACTTACGCCGTGCATGGGAACTCAATTATAAAAATGGTATCCCTGGCCTAAAAGCACAGCTTAAAGTGGAAGACTTCCAAACACTAGATAAAACTGTCAGTGATGAAGACCGTCCATATGCGCGCTTGCCGCAATTCCTACTGAACTACAAGACTGGTAATCCGCTCGGCTTACAGTACGAATTTAACAATGATACGGCTTACTTCAAAAAGAACTTACGTAGTAATAATATTCCAAGCAATACTGGCGATTCGCCAATGTATGAGCCAAGTGGTGCACGTATTTATAACGACTTTAGTGTGCGTTATAACTATCGTAACCCATGGTCTTTTGTAATCCCAGAAGTGTCTATTCGTAACGTCAACACGATTTACGATCAAGATACCGTTAATGCACAAAACATTAGTTCATCAAATGAAAGTAAATCGGTCGTTGTACCGCAATTTACTTTAGATGCAGGTCTTGTGATGGAGCGCGAAGGTCGTTATCTTCAAACCTTAACGCCACGCTTCTTCTATGCGTATTCTCCATACAAAAACCAAGACACTAATCCGAACTTTGACTCAACCACAGCGTCAATTAATTATGACCAATTGTTTAGCCCGCGTCGGTTCTATGGTAATGACCGTTTAGAAGACAACAACTTCGCATCTCTAGGCTTGAGCTATAGTTTATTTGATGATGTTGGTCTTGAGCGTTTAAAAGCCAGCGTTGGTCAAAGTTTCTATTTTGAAGACCGCCGCGTCACGCTAAACAACGTCTCTGATAAATTTGATACCGAACGCCATACCGGCCCTGTCGTGAGCATTTCTAGCCAGCTATCTGACAGCATCAGTGTGAATGCCAATTCAGCATGGATGGCGAATGGTGATAATGCTCAGCGCGATATTCAAATGTATTACACAGGAAATAAAGGCAATTTATACAATGTCGGTTATTTCTATCGTAAAGACATTCCTAATCGCCAAGACAGCTATGACCAAGCAGTAGCATCGTTTATTCAACCTATACACAATAACTGGCGTATTATTGGTCATGCACAATATGACCTCGACAACAGTATTGCGCGTGAATATTTACTGGGTGTGAACTACGAGTCATGCTGCTGGGGTGTTTCAGTTTATGGTCGTTCGTACTATAACGATTTAGATGATGTAACATCTTCAGATGTTAAACCAAAACGTGCCATTATGGCGGAGTTCACTCTAAAAGGGTTAGGTGGCTTCAACAATAAATTAACCTCTTTGCTTGAAAACCGAGTGTTGGGTTTTAACAATATTAATCAATCTTGGACAGAACGTTAATGAAGACAAAACAGTTAAAACAAATTTTTAAAGCGTCAGCCTTGGCACTTTGCCTATCGACTTCTGTATCTGTATTTGCTGCTGCGCAACCTAAAGATGAAATTGTAGCTGTCGTTGACAATAGCGTGATTTTACGTAGTGATCTTGATCAAAGCATTGCAGAGATCACTCATCAATTTCAAGCAAAAAAACAAACCGTCCCACCGACTGAATATTTGCAGCAACAAGCTTTAGAACAGCTGATTTCGCGCCAAGCACAGCTTGAACAGGTTAAACGATACAATGTCAAAGCGGATGAAAAATCGCTCAATGAAGCTGTACTTAAAGTTGCAAAAGATGCAGGTTCTCCAAGCTTAGAAGCGTTTCAGCAAAAATTAGATGCTGTTGCACCAAATACCTATGCAGGTTTACGTGCACGTATCGCTGAAGACATCGCTTTACAACGTCTACGCCAACAGTTGGTCACTTCTCGCATTCAAATCAGTGATCAAGATGTGAAAAACTTCTTAAGCTCACCACAAGGTCAAGCTGCGTTAGGTAATCAAGTTCATGTCTTACATGTACGTGTAGCTAGCAGTGATAATGCCGTTAAAATCGCGGAAGACATTCGTAAAGAACTTGCAGCAAGCAACGATGTTAAAGCGATTACTAGCAAATACAGTACCAAAGATATTAAAGTTGACGGTGCCGATATGGGCTTCCGCAACTTATCTGATATTCCAGATGAACTTGCTGCACGTGTAGCTCCTTTGCAAGTTGGTCAAACCACTGAACTAATTTCAGTACGTGATGGCGTTCATGTTTTAAAATTGGTCGACCGTAAAAGTGGAAAACAAAAAGCCATTGTTCCTCAATACCAAACTCGCCATATCCTGATTCAACCATCTGAGGTCGTGAGTCCTGAAAATGCCAAGCAAATGATCGACAACTTGTATAATCGCCTGCAAAAGGGTGAAGATTTTGCGGTCTTGGCTTCAACGTTCTCGAATGACACTGGTTCTGCTGCCAATGGTGGTAGTTTAGGTTGGGTTAGCCCAGGTGTGATGGTTCCAGAATTTGAAGCAATGATGAAATCAACAGCGAAAGGTGAAATCAGCAAGCCTTTTCAGTCACAGTTTGGTTGGCACATCCTTCAAGTGACCGATACACGTCAACAAGATATGACACATGAAGTACAAGAACGTATGGCCCGTCAGATTTTAGGTGAGCGTCAATTTGACACCGAACTGGACAGCTGGTTACGTGAAATTCGCAACAATGCCTATGTTGAAATTAAAGATCCTACTCTAGATCGTAAAAAGAAATAAGTGAATAAACAAAAAACTAGCTTCGGCTGGTTTTTTTTATGTCGATTCTTATCATCATTCAGCACTTTAGTAATTATTACATACCCTTTGTGAAAACAATCTACTCTTTTATAGGCAAAAAAAAACCTCCCATTTGGGAGGTTTTTTTAATTCAATTAACGATTGTTGTTTTCGTCGTCTTGAGCATCTTCAAATTTAGTTTCGCCATCAAAACCAGCATTTTGACCGCCGAAACCACTTTGACCACCGAAGCCACCTTGACCACCAAAGCCACCTTGAGAGCCAAAACCACCTTGACCACCGAAGCCACCTTGACCACCGAAGCCACCTTGACCACCGAAACCACCTTGACCACCGAAGCCACCTTGGCCACCAAAGCCACCTTGTTGACCGCCGAAGCCGCCTTGTTGACCACCGAAGCCGGCAGCGCCTTGAGCACCAGCAGGAGCACCAGCAGGACGTGGATTACGTGCTGGAACAACAGTTGAAATAGCATGTTTGTAAACCATTTGGCTTACAGTATTTTTTAATAAAACAACGTATTGGTCGAAAGATTCAATATGACCTTGTAATTTAATACCGTTGACAAGGAAGATCGACACAGGAATACGTTCTTTACGGAGAGAATTTAAGAACGGATCTTGTAAAGTTTGACCTTTAGACATGTTATAACTCCAAAAAATAATAAAAATCAGCGCAAAAGCTACCTTTACTTTTCAATTAAAAATTATCAAAAAGGTAGTCTGTAAATTTTGCTTTATCCGTAGCACTTTCGCAAGTCTTCTTGAGCCTGCTGCGCAGTTAAATATGTAGTAAATTTATGCGTTTCTTGCAAAGATCTTAACCAAGTATATTGACGTTTTGCAAGTTGTCGTGTTGCAAAAAGTGCCTTATCCTCCATTTCACGCTGTTTTTCGCTACTTTGATCACTATTTTTCAAAAAATCTAAAGCTTGACGATATCCAACTGAGCGCGTAGAGGGTAAATTTTCATCTAAATCGTATTTTTCAATGAGAGCTTTCACTTCATTTAAAAATCCAATTTCCCACATTGTTTTTAGACGTTGAGCTATACGCTCATGTAATTCTAATCGGTCGGGCAATAATGCGTAATTATGAAAATTGTAACGGTATGGTACGTTTTTAGGTTGCTCAGCTTGTAACTGCGTAATGGGTTTACCTGTTAATTTAAAAACTTCGAGCGCACGGATAATTCGTTGCTTATCACTCGGTTTAAATTTTTCACCTGCCAATGGGTCTACATTGCACAGTTCTGCATATACAGCATCCCAACCTTGCGACTCAGCTTTGGCTTCAATTTCAGCACGTACAGCATAGTCTGCACTTGGTAAGTTTGAAGATAACCCTTCCAATAAAGCCTTGTAATACAACATTGTACCACCGACTAAAATCGGTGTTTTACCTCGTACATGCATATCATCAATCAGTACACACGCATCTTCCACAAAGTTCGCTGCCGAATACACTTCTAGCGGACTGATAATATCAATCAAATGATGTGGATATTTCTCCAACTCAGCTTTACTCGGCTTGGCCGTACCAATATCCATATCCTGAAAAACCAAAGCAGAATCGACTGAAATTAATTCGAATCCACCTTGCTCGTATAACTCACATGCCAAGGCGGTTTTACCGCTTGCAGTTGGTCCCATTAAGTTGATGACCGGCAATTGATTTGACATGTAAAACTACTCTCCCCGAGCAAAAAGTTTATCTAGCTGTGCCAATGGAAACGCACGCCACGTCGGACGCCCATGGTTACATTGGCTGGCAAATTCAGTTTGTTCCATCTGACGCAGTAATGCATTCATTTCAGATAGACTTAAAATACGGTGTGCGCGTACAGCGCCGTGACAGGCCATGCCTGCCAATATTTGATCACGCTTTTGTAGTAACCCTGCAACCTGATCACTTGGGTCTAAATCATTTAATAAATCTGGGATCAGCGCATCAAAGTCTGCTTTATGCAAAATGGCAGGAACACCTCGGACAATGACTTGCTCATCGCCATATTGGTCTATTTCTAAACCTAGGCGTGCCAATTGTTCTTTGAGCTCATCGACGCGCATCGCTTGCATCCGACTGATACTGACGACTTTAGGAATCAGCAACTGCTGTGATGTCCAAAACTCAGGTTTATCCCAAGCTGTTTTCATCTGTTGCAAAACAATGCGTTCATGTGCCGCATGCATATCAACAATGATTAAACCTTCGGTGTTTTGGGCCAAAATATAAATACCATGCAATTGCGCAATGGCAATCCCCAAAGGATGCTCATCAACTTTCTGCTGAATATGTTCAGCTAAAGCGGTATCCGGATCATTTAACGACTCAGTTTGACGTAAAGGCGCTAAATAACTTTGCAATGCATTATTGAGCTGTCTGGAACCCGCTATATTTGACTGATATCCAGTGCTATTGTTCGACGCATTTGAATATTGCTGTGTATAAGTTTCCTGACCTGTTGGCGCATGATTTGAAGCATATTGCACCGTTGCTGGCGAACTAAAGTCAGTAAGTCCACCTGCGATCTCTGGACTGACAAAATTTGTGCCTTGCTCTGCAACTGGCTGAGGTTGATGTAATGAAAATTGTTCCTGATGACGCGGCTGCGGAATGATATTTTCGTGTGCCTGCCCATCGAGTTTCATTGCAGATGACAATTCAGCTGTCGCAGTTTGAAATTGCGCTAAAGTCGATTTGGCAAAATGGCGGACAAACTCATGTACTTCACGTTGATTTAGAAACCGAATTTCATGCTTGGTCGGATGCACATTCACATCGATATTTTCAGGATCAACTTCCATAAATAACAAATAAGCGGCATGTTGATGTCCATGCAAAATACCGTCATAGGCCATGCGAAGTGCATGTGAAACTGTCTTGTCTTTTACGATACGTCCATTCACATAGACATATTGCATATCGGCTTGCGCACGTGCATCTGAAGGATGACCTAACCAACCACTAAGACGCATATTGACGCTATCAGCATCCATCCAGTACGCATTTTCAGTAAATTGACGGCCTAGTAACTGCTGCACCCGCTGAAAACGCAGCGCGCCACTGTCTGCAATAGGCAAGTTCAGCTTAATGCTATTGTTATGCTCAAGGACAAAACGTATATCAAAATGGGTCAGTGCCAAACGACGGACAATTTCTTCGATATGTCCAAACTCAGTCCCCGGTTTTTTGAGGAACTTACGCCGTGCAGGCACATTAAAAAATAAATCTTGCACACGGATGGTCGTGCCTTGCGTCGCTGCCACAGGCTGAATTTCTTGCGAATCAAATGCGGTGCCATTTACTTCGACCTGATAGCCTACACCATCATCATTTTGGCTACTGGTCAATGTCAAACGAGACACCGCAGCGATTGAAGCCAAGGCTTCCCCACGAAAGCCCAGACTTACAATGGCATGTAAATCTTCAGCAGTTTGGATTTTACTGGTGGCATGGCGCATGACCGCCAAAGGTAAATCTTCAGGGTGGATGCCTCGACCATTGTCTATAATTTCAATCAGTGTACTGCCGCCTTGTTCAATACGAACAATCAGCTCAGTCGCCCCTGCATCAATGGCATTTTCCAGTAATTCTTTGACCACAGAAGCGGGACGTTCAATTACTTCCCCTGCGGCAATTTGGTTGGCTAAGGCAGGATCAAGCGTTCGAATGCGGCGGGCACTGATTTCATTCAGCATGGTTAAATTTTTGCTCCAAAGCGTTTTGCAAAGTTTCTGAAGAAAAGCTTAAAGTCGCTGTACGGGTACTTTCATCCACAGACTTTTCAATATTAATAATTAAATCAGCCGCAGGGATTTCATCGCCCCCTTTAGATGGCCATTCAAATAAAAATAGGGCGTTCGGCGTTTCTAAATAATCACGGATACCCATAAGTTCAAGCTCATAGGGGTCATTCAGACGATATAAATCAAAATGAAAAATATCTTGTCCTTGAATATTGTAAGGTTCAACCAATGTATAGGTTGGACTTTTTACCGCACCTTGATGACCCAAGTGTTGTAAAAAATAACGTGTTAACGTGGTCTTTCCTGCACCCAAGTCACCAATTAAATACGCTACACCCGTCGTAAAATGCGTCGCCAGTACGGTAGCTAAGTTTTGGGTATCGACTTCACTATTAAGTTCCAGACTGAATGAATACTGCATATTACTCACAACATGTACATAAGAATTAAATATGATAGCATCGCACTGGCTAAAATGGATATGTTCACACTATAGATTGAGCATTTTTCATGATGTGTTCTCTGCTTTATTTGCTCAGTTTTTAGATCTTTCTTCATGCACAGTTTTGAATTTACTCCCCCGATGATCAATGGTGTCAGTGCCAGCAAAGTCTTCCTTGACGGTCAACACACACAAGCCTCTACCGTTTATGCATTTTTGTGTGAGCAATTTCCTCATATCCAAGCAGTGGAGTGGCAACAACGATTTAAGGATGGTCTAGTCTATGCTGCAGATGGTGACGCTTTAACGATAGACAGTCCTTTTGAAGCAAATCGTCATGTTTATTATTATCGATTCTTAGCGCATGAAATCCATGTTCCCTTTGAGCATCAGATTTTATTTGAAAATGATCATTTCATCGTGGTCGATAAACCGCATTTTCTCACCATGAGTCCGACCGGTCAGTATGTACAAGAAACCTTGTTGGTTCGACTCAAAAAACAAACGCAGCTTGAACACCTAACACCGATTCATCGTTTAGATCGTGAAACTGCCGGCGTAGTTCTCTTCTCCAAATGTGTCGAAAGCCGTGGGCTATATCAACAGATGTTTGCCAAGCGGCAAGTTCAAAAAACCTATCATGCCATTGCAGCTTATCGAGATGACTTAAATTTCCCAATCACAACTCGCTATTGCATGGAAAAAGGTCAGCCATTTTATACCATGCAAGTGGTAGATGGTGAGCCAAATAGTGAAACATACATTAAGCTCATCCAGCAGCATGGAAACCATGCAAAGTATGAATTAAAACCCTATACCGGCAAGCAACACCAACTTCGTGTACATTTAAATGCTTTGGGCATTCCAATTCAAAATGATCCCTTTTATCCAATAGTACAACATAAGGCAGATGACGATTTCAGCCAACCTTTACAACTACTTGCGAAACAGCTTGAGTTTATCGATCCTGTGACAGAGCAGGCTTTTCAATTCAGTTCTGCCTATGAATTGACACTGTAAATCTATTGTCATTACATTAAATTGATAAAATACTGCCAAACTTTCTTGAATTTATAACAGTTTTGATTAGAATAAATGCGAAAAGTTAAGTATTTAAAAGCTTTCTAAGAATATGAGAAAAACTGAAGTCTACCAAATCCGTCTCGATTCACAGGAAAAGAAACAAGCCTTTGCCGTGTTTAAACAATTAGGCATTACACCTGCACAGGCTGTACGTCTATTCTTTAAACAAGTTGTTTTAACCAAATCGATCCCCTTCTCTATTGAAAACCAAAATATCAATATTGAACAATTGATTAAGTTACGCAAATTAAAACAACAAGAAGCCCAACCCATTTCAACCATTGAAATTAGCCCTGCTGAATTAGAAATTTTAAATAATGATCCATTATTAGATGATGATCATCTCGACTTGTTTGAAGAACTCAATGCAATTTTGGGTGAAGGTGACAAAACTTAACACTGTCGCATTTATAAACAATTTATAAATCAACCAATTTCGAAATTTCGATATGCTTCATGCAAGACTGATAAAAATAGCATGGAGTATAGAAAAAAATGATCGTTCGACGCGCAACAGAAGCAGACCTTCATCCACTTGCTGTTTTATTTGATGAATATCGCCAATTTTATGGCACCTCTTCTAATCTTGATATCTCATATAAATTTCTAAGACAACGTTTTGAAAATAATGAAAGCGTAATTTTTATTTGTCTAAAAGATGAAGTGATTACTGGGTTTATCTTACTATATTTAGGCTTTTCATCTGTGGCTTGTTCAACCTACTATATTTTAGATGATGTCTATGTCAGCCCTGTATATCGTCGTCAGGGTTCAGCCAAACAATTGATCGATACCGCGGTTCTCTTTGCACAACATGAAGGTGCGCTTCGAATCAGCCTCGAAACTCAAAAAAATAACTATCACTCACATCAACTCTATGAATCGATGGGCTTCATTAAAGATGATGAATTTCAAACCTATCATTACTTTATTCGCTAATGCTCTGCTAGGCATTAAAAACATCATCAACGCATATTAGAAACGCATCTTTAAATAATTAGCAGACATATTTATGGGCTTTAATACCGCACATTCATCCTTCAAATGATGACCTATCAAAGCCCAGTACCCATTACTGTGGAGCGATATTTTCGCGAAATTTCGATTGTTCAATTTGCGCTGCATTCAAATAGATCCACTCACCCTCAGCGAGATCTTCAAGCTTTAATTGTCCTATTTGAGCACGATGTAAAGTTTCAACTTTATTGCCGACAGCCGCCAACATCCGTTTCACTTGATGATATACCCCTTGATGAACAGTCATTTGTAATTGCTGTGAAGCCAATAGCTGCACATCGGTTGCAGCGAAAATGCCTTTTTCGTTTCGCAGCTCCACGCCTTGTTCTAATTGTTGTATTTGCTCAGGTGTCACAGGATCTGCGGTATGCATCGAATATACTTTGGCAACATGCTTTTTAGGGTGTGTCAGCGCTTGTAGATATTGACCATCATCCGTGAGCAGCAACAGTCCAGTGGTGTCTTGATCCAGTCGACCGACGCATTGCAAACCACGATTTAACAGCACATCATCAAATAATTCAAAAACACTAAAATGATGGGTTGCCTGATGCGAACATTCATAACCTTGAGGTTTATTTAACGCGATATAAACATGCTCACGATAGACATAGTCCTGACCATTCACACTGTAGCTTAAATCATTCAAGTCCAGTTTTTGCTTTGGATTATTTACAATCTCACCGTGTATTTCGACCGCACCATTTTTAATCAACTGTTGGCAATATTTACGCGAACCAAAACCTTGTGATTGCAGGATTTTTTCCAAAAACATAGAACAACCTAATAAACACCATATATTGCTATTTTATACTGAACACCGAGCCAACTTGCAGGAAAAATAGCGGAAATGATCTTGAACGCCAGTTTTTAATGTTTCTGCGCTACACTATTGATTATTTATTGAAGTTTCTCACGAATATCCTATGTCTCAGTTGGATTTAAATCTGATCGTGTTATTGGTGTTATTGGCTTGTGGCATCTTTAGCCACAATACAGCGATCACCATAGCTGCAGGTGTCTTGATTGTTTTCCGCATCACGCCTTTAAGTGAATTTTTCCCCTATCTGCAACAATATGGCTTAAACATTGGCATTATTATTTTAACCATTGGCGTACTCACGCCGATCGCTAGCGGAAAAATTCCTGGTGATTCGATTTTAAAATCCTTTTTAAGTTGGAAATCCCTCGTCGCAATCGCCATTGGCATCTTTGTCGCATGGCTAGGCGGACGTGGTGTCAAACTGATGTCCAATCAGCCAGATGTAGTTGCCGGACTATTAATTGGGACAGTCGCAGGTGTTGCGATGCTGCGCGGTGTACCTGTCGGCCCACTCATTGCAGCAGGCATCTTGTCGCTACTGATTGGGATTAAACAATAAAGCCGTTGCTGACATAGCGGTTTAACAAAATTTTAATTTGAGCCATGCTGCATTTGAAATAAACGTCGACTAAGCATGATTCCAACGAATGACAACGCTGACATCAAGATACCTGCCCAGAACCACGCTCCAGTCTGTGAAACTACGGTGGCAATCACAGGTGGCAAAACAAATTGGGAAATGGCAGAACATTGTAAAATCATGCCGACCGTCGTACTGATTGCCGCGGGATAAGGTGCAAAATGCAGTGCTTGTGCAAAGACCGTCGCAGCAACTAAGCCACCAAAAAGCGAAAAACTAAACACCGTTAAATATTGCAATAAAAACGGTAACGCATCTTTAGAGAGATAAAACCCTAAGGAGCAAATGATCAAAACAGCAAAACCCAGTTGGACTAAAGTTTTAGCTTGAAAACCACGCTGTAATAGCAGTCCACACCCCCAGGTGCCCACAGCATTCGCAACGGCAACACTGGCTGTTAAAGCACCCGCCAGTTCTGCTGAAATTTGGTTTTGGGCATAAATCATCGGTAAGAAGCCCACCAATGCAAACCACTGCCCTGCATATGTCCCAAAAATGAGCGCCAAAAGCCATGCTGCAGGATGTTTCAAGGTATCTCTAATGAGACCAATAATAGGTGTTGTATTCAGCGCCACATTAGGCTGAGGAATAAACATAGCGATACAGAGTAGTAATGCTGCAGTAATCATAGCGAAACTGAGCCAAACCACACTCCAACCATATTGAGCAATTAGAAATGGCGCAACCAATAAGGCTATGCCCATACCTCCGCCCATATAAGCACTCCACAGTCCCATCTTTGCGCTGATGTGCTGTAGCGGTACAAGCTGACGGATAAATGCAGGCCCTGTGAGTGTCACCAATAAGAAGCCAAATCCTTCTATGACACGCAGTAGCAACAAGACATCAAAGCTTTGTGCAAAGCTCCCCCATGCACTTGCTATCGTCAATAAACTTAAGCCTAGTAATATACATAGCTTAAATCCAATTTTTTGGATATAACTACCAATCAACAATGCAAAGCACATTCCTGCACCCTGTACTAGTGAGAGCAATAAACTAGACTGAATAAAGCTAATGCCGAGTTGCTGTTGTAATACAGGTATTGCGGGCGGTAGTTTCCCGATATGCATTGCAGCAATAAAACCTGCCGCAATAATGAATAAATCTTTTGACATCCCTTTCATTGAATTGTCATGCTCTTTTCGCCATGCAATAGTGCACAGCTTAACAATTCAAAATATTATTTTGAGTCAAAAAACAAATGACCTTAGATGATTTTTCAATTATTTAATCATCTTGCACCGTCACATGCTAAGCGCACTTTGATTTAAATTAAACAACGATACTTAGTCATGTCATCTGCAATTGTTTGAGACAACACGTATTCCCATCAAAAATGTTTTTTCTGATACTTTCAATAATTTGGCGGTAGTGAAGGAATTCACCTGCATAACAATTAGTGAATTATTTAAGCAGTGAGATATTTAGGCAGTGAGTTATTCAGGATTGATTTGTTTCCGTTCACGCTTATTGGCGTACATTTTTAAATCAGCCATTTCGACCAATTGATCGATGGATTGGGCATCCTCTGGAAATAAAGCCATGCCAATACTGGCACCAATTTTCAAACTCATTTGCTCAAATGCAAACGGTAGTCCGCAACTTTCTGCGATTCGATTCATCGCCGTTTGCGCACGCTCTAAGTTGGCAATATTGGTTAAAATCACAGCAAATTCATCACCACCCAAGCGTGCAACCAAGTCATCTTGACGTGTTTCACGCAAAATGCGCTGTGCAATTTCTTTCAGTGCAGCATCCCCAATGCGATGTCCAAACTGATCATTAATCGGCTTCAGACCATCCATATCAATCATCAAGATACCCAGTACTTTTTTCTGCGCACGTGCTTTTTCTATCCCTTGGCGTAAAAAGTCGACAAACAAAGCCCGATTGGCTAAGCCTGTTAAGCTATCTTGAGTCGCCAATTTATATAACTCTGTCGCACCGAAACGTGTCGCATGGTACATCGCCGCAGCGATCAACTCAGACATCAAACTCAATATATGTAAATCAGCTTCCTGAAAGGCATCGACTTGATCAGAGTAAATCTTTAAAACACCGACACCTTCATCACAGTGAATCAATGGCACTACTGCCATCGAACGCAATCCAACACGTTGACATGCCACGCGATCTACCCGTGCATCTTTTTCCGAATCTTGGCAATACAGTGTTTGTTTTTGTGCAATACATAGACCTGATAAGCTGTTTTCAATATGTAGTCTTAAACCTAGTAAATGGCTCGCCCCACCAGACACTGCACGATAGACCATATCACCATCTTCAGCCAACTCTACAACTGCACCTTTAGCATGTGTAATCTGCTGCGCCTGTTCTGCGACCACGGTCATCACTGCATTTAGATCTAAACCCAGTTTGGCAATAGCTGTCTGCGTTTGAATCACAGACATGAGTTGAGTTGGTGAGGGTTCTATAGTATTCGGCATGATTGAGTTCAAACAGTGTTCAGTATGAGATACAGCTCAATTCTAAAAATTATTCATCCACTTGTATAGCAATCTTAAAGTGATTTCTGTTCATTCAAGCACTTTAGATACAACTCTTTCAAATACTGCTCTTAAAAAAAAGCACTCAAGGAAAAAACAGAGCAAGCAGAATCATCGATAAATATTTCGAAGGTTAGGGAAAGTGATGATGTATGGATGACCCACGTATTTTACGACTCTCCCCTCAATATTATTTCAAGGCGTAAATTTCACTCTGCATCCATTCTCCGCCTTCCAATTGCACATCGACAGCCACACGTTGATATTCAGCCCCTTCAAATTCATCTAAAGCCGCCCAATGTGCGGCTAAGTTTTCAGAGATAAAAACATAGCCTTCAATGGCTTGACCTGCCTTCGATAAACGAATACCCGGACTGCCCATCGCCGCACCCCAGCCTTTATGTTCTAATTCACCCCAAACTACACCTTTCTTCCACTCGCCACCAATACGCTCCATCACGTGTGCATTGGGCTGACCTAGACGTCATGTCCCGTATACAAAAAGACTCTGAGTCATAGCTCCTCCTTAGTTGGAATAATATTGATTGCGTTTTTGTGAGAATTTGGCCAACTGTTTTAGGAAGCCTTCAAAATAGCTTTTTTCAGCCTCTTCGGTACGATAACCGGCGTACAATGTCCGTCTTAAACCTTCAGGTGAAACACAATCTAAACGTCGAGAGGTCACCCAACCTTTTTGTTCATATTCATTTACCACCCAATCTGGTAATGCCGCAATACCACGACCACTTGCAACCAACTGAATCAGCATCTGGGTCAAATCTGTAGTACGGACGTGTTTAGGCTGAATATTGGCCGGTAAAAATAATTTT
Organism: Acinetobacter sp. YH12086; assembly: GCF_013419345.1. NCBI lineage: Bacteria > Pseudomonadati > Pseudomonadota > Gammaproteobacteria > Moraxellales > Moraxellaceae > Acinetobacter > Acinetobacter sp. YH12086. The sequence continues at coordinate 61,815 of NZ_VPAF01000001.1, read as the reverse complement.
GCCATGATATCTAAACGATGTTTATCGACCGGATAGGTAATCAGCGTTTCTTCTGCTAATTCTTGAACAGTCACATTTGTCGCACGAACCAATGGATGTGTATTCGACAATACCAAACGAGACTCATATTCAAAGATTGGGAAATATTCCACACCTTTTAAATTAATCGGATCTGCCGTAATCAGAAGATCAAACTCGCCAGTTTGTAATAGTTCATGCGGATTGGCTTCAAAGCCAGAAGCAAAGTCCAAATCTACATCGGGGTATTGCTGACGGTAGACATTCAATAACGGCATCAGCCAGTCAAAGCAACTATGACATTCTGAAGAAAAAATAATTCGGCCAGTTTGACCATGCACAATACGTGTAATGTCCGATTGCGCAATTTGAACTTGCGGCAAAATGTCATCGGCAAGGCGTAGTAAACGTTGCCCCACATTCGAAAAGGTCACAGGACGTGTGCGTCGGTTTACCACCTCAACCCCATACCAATGATCGAGTTCTTTCAACTGGTGTGAAAGTGCAGAAGGCGTTAAACACAGATCATTAGATGCAGCGACCAAAGAACCGTGTTCTCTAAGTGCCAATAAGGTTTTGAGATGGCGTAATTCCAACATGAATGTTCTCAACTAGACTTGGGAGCAACTTTGCAATCGAATAGTTTTCGCAAAGCATTAATGAATTAAACTCATCTTATCATTATTTTATTAAATTTTATTCATTTTAGGTTTTATTTGGAACTTTAATCACCAATTCATCGTTTTTAAGCAGATATAAAGGATGAAAATAAACACAATGCCCACTTATTAAAAAAGCCAGATCGATCAATCTGGCTTTAAATGTATGTAATCCAAAGAATGTGTTATTCCACAAATAATAAAGCCAAACGAACTTGGTCATATCCCATGCGTGGACTGGTCAACTCCACAATTGGGCGCAGCTTAACCGTGCCGTCATCATTATAATGTGCTGGGTCTTGTCGTTTCGCCAAACGTTTATAGATTTTACGCACCTGCTCAACCACGTCTTCTCCCGGATGTGCCACCGATATATCTAAACCTTGCTCTTTTTGCAGACGAGCCAAATGGTTAATAATCGTAGCTGGTGTTAAACCACGCTCCACTGCAATATCTTGAATTTCATAACCTTCTTCAAACAATTCACGAGTTTGATCTAAAGTCGCTGTGGCAAAGCTTTGTTTCGCACCAGTTTTGGCAATTTTCTTTTCATTGCGCTCGATTTCCACTTCATTCAGTGTTCCGCCACAGTGGCGAATAAAGGCTTTATGTTGTACTGTTAAATCAGCCTCTGCAAAATTGGTTTCCGCTTCATCAGAAAGTTCCTGAAAGCGTCGATCGGCTTTAATGGCCAAACTGTCGAGTTCTAAGGCTTGTTCATTAAAACCAAGTAAACGCAAACCATCTAATGTTTTTAAACGCGACAATGCCACATAACCCTGACCTTTCTCAAAAGTATGGGTCAAGTTAATTTCAGCCGCTGCAAGGGTCATCCCTTGAGATTTATGAATGGTAATCGCCCAGGCCAAACGTAGTGGAATTTGTTGGAAACTGGCAATGGTTTTACCATCATCATTATCGACAGACCATGTTTCAGGTTCTACCACCAAGGTCGTGCCATCAGTGAGTTTTACTTTAGGCAAGATGCCATATTCATCATCTTCTTCAAAACCTATCACTTCACCGAGGCTGCCATTGATATAGCCCACGTCAAAGTTGTTTTTTACAAACATCACTTTGGCATTTTTCTTTAAGGTCAAAGTTTCCGGCGCACGCACTGAAGATTTTAAGGTTTCGATCAGTTTATCATTACCATCACATTGGGCATCAAACTGGCGAGATTCTTGCTCAATTTCATTTAGATGTTTATAGTTAATACTATCTACATCCATATTATGTGTATACAAGCGCGTAAAGGTTTCACCTATATTTTGTGAACTTGTCTGCCTTAAAGCATGCAAATGATCACCCGTAATTTGCTGAGCACGAATCGCATTTAGAATATCATTGAGATAGTCATTACCCTGACGATGTTGTTCGGTCAAATAACACACGCGAAACTTCGCTTCTACCCATGCCTCAGACATAAAGCAAAACTTGTCACGGTTTAATTCACCTTTGCGTCCCACAGGGGGTAACTGGAAGAAGTCACCTGCAACAATGACTTGAATCCCCCCAAAAGCATCTTCACTGTCTTTAAAAAATTTTAAAACTTTATTCACCAAGTTTAATTGCTTGGCATGCAACATCGAAATTTCATCGATGATTAAAACTTGGGCATTTTCCAAATGCTCTTTTAAATATTTACGTTCTTTTAAGCGCTTTAACTCATCTTCGGAAATCGCATCTTTAATCCCAATCCCTGCCCATGTATGAATTGTCATGCCATTCATATGGGTTGCAGCAATCCCTGTAGAAGCCGTAATTGCCACCGGCACTTTGCGCGCTTTCAGATAATTGATGTATTGATTTAAAGTATAAGTTTTACCTGCACCAGCCGAACCTGTTAAAAACACATTTTCGCCTGCTTTGAGCAGCTTGAGTGCAGTTTCTTGTTTCATAAGACCTATACCGTAAAAGAACGGCTATAGCCTAACGATTTTTGACTCAAAAGTTAAGCGCACAACACAGTTTCCTAAATCCGTATTTCGCCAATCTTACTTTAAGCTATTGAACCTATTTAAAAATTCTTTGGCGATATTTACTTTTTCTATTTCTGCTTGGGTATTATTTGAATACTCAAGTTGATCAAAAACCAAAATGTGGTTTTGCACATGACAGCCCAAAGTCATCGATACATGCAAAATGGGATGGTACATATGAAAAGCTACATATACTCTTGCAATGATACTGGCGCTATAACTTGATGCCAAACAATGTTTAAATTGAATAGATTCATCAATAATTCGATCGATGGTTTTTAATTCTTCAAAGACCCACTCTTGAAAATAGATTTTGTCTTCTGTTGTAAATGGCTGCCAGACTGTTGTCTCAAATTTACGCTTTAATTGAGTTAACACTTCCTGCTTTTGTTGCTTGGCATGCCAATGCACCGCCTGATGAAAGACCCCATTCCAGGTAATATTTTTAGGGACTATATGACCTGTAGAATAAGTCGCACTAACATAGTCACGCACATATGCATCAAATACAGATACTCTTAAATTGGCATGCTTTAAATAAAATAAATTTCGAAAATCCTGCAGTTGAATTTTATGTTGTCGTAAAACACTTAAAAATTGGCGATTTTCTTGGGTTTCTGGACGAATAAAATCCATCAAAGCCTGTGGTAAATGCTGCGTACAACGTAATAAATGCTGCAGATAGGCCTGCATAATACGGCTCAAAGGTAGATAGACTTTTTTTATGGCCTGATCCTCCGCGCCTAACACCTGTCGCATTAAGATCAACCACTCATCTAAATACAAAATCGATGGGCTGATCACTACACGATGGTCATCATGCTGCTGATATTTTCGCTGTAAAACAAACTGTAGATTTTTTTCATGATTAAACCAATCATGTTCATGCGCAATCGTATGGCAATTTTGAATAAATAAGCGCGCTGCAACAAATTGGAAATGTTGTAGTGTTGCAAGAATCAATGCGGGATGCATTTGCTGTGTATCGACAAAACTTAATGCCGTCACAGTCACTCGTACATTACTGTGTTGAAAATTACGACTCAGCCAATCCAATACTTCGGCTGACTGCTTGAACATCCATCGCACTGCACGATTGTTATCGAGTAAAGGGAGTTTTCCACATTTTTTTTGCCAAATTGCTGTGGCTTGCACAAAATTGCTATGGCTTAATATGTCCTGCTCTGCCCAAACATCCCGATGCATCAAACGAATAAAACCCAGCAAATTGGGACGCTCATATGCATGGTCGAGCAACAAAATAATATCTTCTATATGTTCATTTAATTCTTGTAAATTGAACCGATCTTCATAGCTCAAACTCATGATCCTGTAAATCGTTGGATCTAAAAATTGTGCTGTAGCAAAACAAATCTCGTCCAAACTATCCATCAAGAGCTGTATCGGCAATATTTCAGCTTCTGTAAGTGAATGAAGCGCAAACATCTGCTCAATCTTTTGCACCAACCAATGGGGTAGACAGATTTGGCATTCGATATACGTTTGTAATAGCGGTGTCTGATAAATCTGCTGCTCTTGCATCAGCTGATCAAATATTTGCGCTTCAACTGCTGTCATCTGTGCTAAAAACTGTTGAACACGCGCTGGCCCATTTAGATGTTGAAAAACCGACTGTAAGATCAATTGTCTAAATTGCTGTGCTTTTTCTCTGAGCAAGAGTGAATGTTGCGGCTTTAGGTCGCCAGTAAAAAAATACAATTCATGAAATAAGAAATCTTCTATTGCCTCAATACATGGCACTGTCGAATGCAATTCAACAATTTTGATGGGTCTAAACGGACTTCTAGGAAACTGATATCCAATCGATTCACGACTTTGTAGTTGTAAGGTACACAGTCCATTACACAGTTGAATGCGGTGCTGCTCTTGTTCAATTTTAAAGATATTTTGTGAATTGAGTGCTGTAGCAAGTTCCATTTGCTCTTGATACAACTGCTTTAAACTTGGAGATATTCGAATAAGTTGCCGAGCAATATGCTCTAGCTGCGGGGTCAAGCTTTTCTTTTCCATCTTCCGCCCTAACGATCGTTGATTATTTTTCAACCTTCACTATAGTCAAAGTTTAATGCTCCGACTACTGCCATTAATCAACCAAATAGCTGTACAAAAGGTCAATGCAAAGGAATTATTTTGAAAAACCGAAAGGCCAATGTTGTGACTCATTTCTCTACGATTTTGAGCTGTGACGAATAAAAATGGATGAAGTTGAAGAGTAGTCACTATTATTGATCTGTAGAATGTTGTTCTGAACGGATTTTTTTAAGCTGTTCTATCGCAGTGTAAATATCTTGTTGTAGTGCCTCTCGATAGAGCTTTAAATCTTCCACACTCTGAATATGACTCAAACTTTGACGGGGTAAAAATTGAAAATAGAATGGAATGCGCTTGGGGATAATCCGTTTGGGTAAAGACGGAATCACATCACCATGACGTAATAATTTATCGATTTTTTGTATTTTTAATAGTTGTTTAAACCAACGATGTTCAACAATCACACTGGCATCAAAACCCAGTTCAAAGACTTCATCTCCACCTAAAGCGGCAAAAGGCACGATATCATAATTAAATTCTTGCGCCAGTTTTAAAAAGCCATAACGTTGCTTCCAAATCAGTTGATAGGCTTCGCCTTTTCGCTTCAAAACCTCTCGACCACCACCGGGAAAAACTAAAATGGAATAACCTTGTTGCATCACTGTTCTGACATAGTCCTGAATGCCTTGGACTGCACCGAACTTTTTGACCATGCCACGCCAACCGGGCAAATAAAAATGGCTATGATCAGCGATACTGACCACAGCCACTTTATGTTCATTGTAAAGATAATCAATAATCAACGGTGAATCGAGTACACCGTAAATTGTATGATTCCCTACATACATTGCAGGTTTTGATGCATCAATATATTCAGCACCAAAAAAGGTCGGCGTGAAATACATGCGGGATAAAGCGCTTAAACGCTTTATCCATTTTGCATCATGTTCAACTTGCAAATGTACTGACCTTAGGCAGCATCATGTTTTTGAACAAGTACAGAACCTACTGAGTAGCCTGCACCAAATGAGCAAAGCACACCGTATTCGCCATGGTTTACTTCATTTGCTGTACGGTGCAAAGCAATAATGACACCTGCTGATGAAGTATTGGCAAATTCATCAAGAATGATTGGCACAAGGTCTGGCTGAGCATGTTCTTTACCCACAACCAGTTTCAGAATCAATTCATTCATGCTGGCATTTGCTTGGTGTAACCAGAAGCGTTTTACATCTGTTGCCGCAATTTTATTGTCATCCAATTGCTTGGTGATCATTTTCGCCACTAATGGGCACACTTCTTTAAATACTTTACGACCGTCTTGACGGAAACGATTGTTGTCGATGTCAGCATCGACTTCACTCATATTTAAGTAACCGAAGTTGTTACGAATGTTGTTTGAGAACTGAGTAAACAGGTCAATATCCAACACTTCAAAACCAGCTTTGGTTTCAGTTTCTTCAATGATCGAAGCCGTTGCAACGTCACCAAAGATGAAGTGACAGTCACGCATACGGAAATCTGTATGACCAGATGTGATCTCAACGTTCACCAATAACACGCGACGAGCGCCTGATTTGATCGCGTCATAAGCTTGTTTGATACCAAAAGTTGCAGCTGAACATGCAACGTTCATGTCATAGGCATAGCCCTGAATACCCAACGCAGTTTGAATTTCAATTGAAACGGCTGGATATGCACGTTGAATGTTAGAGCATGACAAGATCACAACATCGATGTCTTCAGCAGTCACGCCTGCATTTTCCATCGCTTGTTTAGCAGCAGCTACGCCCCATTCCGCTTGAATAGACAATTCATCATTTGAACGTTCATGCAATACTGGACGTAAACGTTTTGGATCTAAAATACCGCTTTTTTCAGCAACATAACGTGCTTTTACGCCAGATGCTTTTTCGATAAATTCTGCACTTGAACCACGGCGCGCTTCTAGCTCACCGGCTTCAATTTTTTCAGCATTATCACTGTTGTACTGTTCCACATAAGCATTTAAAGCTTCAACTAACTCTTCGTTAGTAATTACGTCTTCTGGATGATAAAGACCTGTACCCGTAATGCGGATGCCCATGTAAAACTCCTTTTAGAAATTACCTATATCTTAACTGATTCCGAGCTTATCCCATACTTTTTGCAAGCGGGATGGAGAAATTGGCATCTTGGTCTTCATTGGTTGAGAGAAAATAGAGATGCGTAACTCCTCAACCATGAAATACAATTCTTTAAGGCGAGTGTCATTTTTAAACTTAAATAATTTTTCCATCCATGGGTCAACTTGATCAATGGCAGAATTGTCCCTTTGTAGGTTATTTGGCAAGCGGTCTAAACGCAAGACTAATGCCTTCAAATATCTTGGAAATTCGAGCCACACATCGGAAGTTTTGCCATAAACAAAATCTGAAAGTTGCATCAAATCGAGCTGATCTTCAATATCATCGATGTTCTTTCCAAACACAGAATCATCTAAAACCAACAATTTCCGACGTATATCCTGCCATTGAATATAGGTTTCGGTTAAAACGGCTAATGCTTGTTGCCCATGGGTTAAGAAAGATTTCTTTACATTTAAAATCAGGTTTTGGTACTCCTGCACATTGACAGGTAGCTCATTTATTGCAAGCTGAAGTGTGGCATAAACTAACATTTGCTCTAGTTTGGCTTTGTCACCTAGCGGTGAATAAGCCAATGCCAAGGGTTTAGAAATCTGTTTTTTCAACTGACGAACTAAGTCACCCAACTGCATATGAACCAAACGAATGATCCCTTCGCGGTGTTGTTTGACTGCTTCAAATTGGTCATTGAAAGTCTGAATCACCACACCAGATTCGTCTTTGGCATCCAACTCTGCAAAGCCTTTGACTGGAACAAGCGCTTGATATTGTTTCACTACCACACCCGTGACTTTTTGTGATGCTTCGAACACAAAATTATCAGGGAAGGTTTTAAACTCACCTTTTAACTGTTTGACTGGGCTATGAGTTTCCGTACGACAGCGTGCTTTGAGTTCATCGAGGTCACGACCTTGCTCAATCACACGGCCTTTTTCATCAATGACTTTGATTAAAGGCAGCAGATATTGCTCAACGCGTTCCCAAGAAAAGTCTTTGTCTGTGATTTGCTCACCACGCAGTTGGTATGCCAAGAAACTAAAAATATGCTCGCGCAAATGCATGGCATCGACACGATCCATTAATTTACGCGCCGTATCTGGTATTGGCACCAAGTGACGGCGTTTATCCTTAGGCAGTGCTTTAAGCAAGGCTTCAATCAGGTCTTGTCGCCAACCGGGTATGCCCCATGACCAAATATTTTCATCCACTTGCGGCAAAGCTTGAACTGGAATTTTGACCGTTGCACCATCTTCATCATGACTTGGGTCAAAACGATAACTTGCAGCCAAACGCAGTTCACCATTTCGTAGATAGTCTGGAAATTGCTGGGTCGTTGGACGGTCATTCATCCAAAGCGCATCATCATCGATAAATAAATACCGTGGATTTTTTGTTTCTACAGTTGCACGCCAGTCTTCAAAACTACGACGACTTGCCACCTCTTCAGGCACTTTTGCAGCATAAAATTGGTAGATGGTTTCCTCATCCACTACTAAATCACGACGACGCAGTTTATCTTCAACACGCTCAACTTCTTCGAGTTTTAATAAATTGTGTTTTAAGAACGGCGGCGTAATACCCAAATGTCCCGTCGTCAACGCATCGCGTAGGAAAATTTCATGCGCCGCCGGATGATCCACTTTTTCATAATTAATCTGACGACGTGGCTCAATAATCAAACCAAACAAAGAAATTTGATCATAAGCATTCACCACACCAGCTTTTTTCGACCAATGCGGCTCAAAATAATGATGCTTCAATAAATCGCCTGCAGCCAATAAAATCCATTCAGGTTCAATTTTCGCCAATGTACGAAGATATACCTGAGAGGTTTCCACCATCTCAAAAGCCATGACCCAAGGTGTATTGGTTTTATGCAAAGTTGATGCAGGGAAAATGCGTGCCTTTTGCTGACGCACTGCCATGAATACATTGCGTTCATCGGTTTTGTTGGCAATAAATGAAAGTAAACCCGTTAATAACGCACGGTGCAGATTTTCGTAATTGGCCTTCTTTTCATTAAAAGAGAGTTTCAAGCCCTGAGCTAAATCCACCAATTGCTCATGGGTTTTTTTCCACTCACGAAGACGTAACCAACTGAGGAAATGATTGCGTGCAAATGTACGACGCTTATTTTCACTCATGTCACGGTTAGCAACCAAAGCTTCCCATAACTTGATATAAAACAAGAAATCTGAGTCAGCTTCACGGAACAAAGCATGTTTCTGATCGGCCTGCATTTGTTTATCCGCAGGACGTTCACGTGGATCTTGTACCGCTAAAGCAGCGACAATAATCAAGACTTCATTTAATACACCAAAATGCGCTCCACCCAAAATCATCCTTGCAAGACGTGGGTCGATCGGCATTTTCGCCATTTGCTGACCAATTTTGGTTAAAGCACCATTTTTATTATTCGCATGTTTTGTGCCTTGTTTTGCTTGGTTTTCCGAAGCAACTTGCGGTGCATACGCCGATTTTTCTTTTAAAGCACCTAATTCAATTAACAGCTTACGACCATCATTCACCAAACGATGATCTGGCGGCTCAATAAAATCGAAGTCTTCTAATTCACCAAAACCCAAACTTTGCATTTGCAAAATAACCGAGGCCAAGTTGGTTCGTTTAATCTCCGGTTCGGTAAATTCAGGACGACTCATAAAGTCTTCTTCTGAATACAGTCGAATACACACACCCGGTGCAATCCGACCACAACGACCTTTACGCTGATTTGCTGCTGCTTGTGATACTGCTTCAATCGGTAAGCGCTGTACACGTGAGCGATAGTTATAACGGGATATCCGTGCAAAGCCACTATCAATTACGTAGCGAATATTCGGTACAGTTAAAGCCGTTTCTGCCACGTTGGTGGCAATAATAATACGTCGCCCACCACCCGATGGATTAAAGATCTTTTGTTGTTCTGCCAAAGCCAATCGTGCATATAAAGGTAAAACTTCGGTATGTCTTGGCCCAAACTTTTGCAGTGTTTCCTGTAACTCACGTATTTCTTGTTCAGTGCTGGCAAAAATCAAAATGTCGGCATGTTCAGGATGACCTTTTTCCTGCGCATCTTGAAAACATTCTTCTACGGCTGAAACCACAGCACGGGGTAAATTTTCTTCAAAATCATCAAATTCATCATCATCACTGCCAACAATGCTCAGCTCTGAAATCGGACGATAACGGAGTTCTACCGGAAAGCTTCGACCTTCGACTTCAAAAATAGGTGCCCCATTAAAGTAATTCGAGAATCGATTTACGTCTAAAGTTGCTGAAGTAATAATGACTTTGAGATCTTTACGACGAGGCAAGAGCTGTTTGAGATAGCCCATGATGAAGTCGATATTCAGCGAACGTTCATGCGCTTCATCGATAATAATCGTGTCATATTTATTTAAGAATCGGTCATTAGCCAGTTCAGCCAATAAAATACCATCGGTCATTAACCGAACGATGGAATCTTGTGAACCTTGTTCATTGAAACGAACTTTAAAGGAGATCGACTCCCCCAGCTTTTCGCCCACTTCTTCTGCAATACGTTGCGAAACACTACGCGCTGCTAGTCGACGGGGTTGAGTATGGCCAATCAAACCCGTTAAACCACGACCTGCAAGCATGGCAATTTGAGGCAACTGTGTGGTTTTACCCGAACCCGTTTCACCTGCCACAATAATCACTTGATGCTTTTGAATCGCTTCAATTAGTTTGTCCGCATACTGCGTAACAGGTAAGTCTTGATTTAATTTAATATTGGGAATGCGGGCAATCCGTTCGCGCACTTTCGCATTCGACTTTTCAAACAAATCTTGAAATTTTTCAGGATTGGCTTCTTTGCCTTTTTTCAGCCGACTTAAGCGATGGCGATCACGAACCATGACCAATTGATCGACATTTAACTGACTTGGCACAGATGCATTATCCTAATAATTAAAAATAGAACCGAATATTTTACGCTGTATGTAAAAATAGTGAAAGATGAATCTATTTTTTGCGTGCCTGAAACCAATAGGTAAAGCCGAACAGAATAAAATGATAAAAAACTAAAATTGCGGCCAATACCCAATAATTGCCACATGCTTCAATACTGCCATGTAATGGCTGATAAAATGACACTGTATAGAATATACTCAATGGCACAATTAAAAACATCAATAAAGTGAAAGTGATGATCAAGAAATGATGAACAGATTTTGCTAAGCACAAAAAAATTGAAAATAAAATGCAAATCAACGCAATAAAAATAAATAAAAAAGGTTCATCCGATGAAGAACCATTCATTTCAGCATAATAATTAATTTGATTCGGGCTAGCACCTTGAAATGAAAGCACATTCTTGATTCATCCAGTACAGAATAATAAAGCCATATGCTGACTAGAATAGGCAACTCAAGCCAATCCATTTGAAAGCTTTATACATTAGTTTCAGTGCCATAGAAAATGTAAACGAAACTAAAAACAATAAATATGCTCTGCCCGATCACCCATGCGAACAACCAACCATTATGACAATAAACAATACTGTCATAGATAATTTTTGAAATTGAAGCAGTTTCTATCATTAAAATGATGATGAATTGAAAAATCGCATATAGCCATAATATAACCACATACCAAGCACGTCTAAATGATAGCAACAGTGGAAAAAAAAAGAAGATTCCAACGATTCCCATGGTACTCAATAGCGTAGGATCATCTGACGAAGTTCCAAATAGTTCATTAAAATAGGTCGCTTTTTGAGGTTGCAAGTATTCATAGATACATAAATTTGTACCTATATCTTCAACTTTAAGAATACATAGTGATGCAAGTGCAAGACTGAGAATGGCAATGATACGAAAAAATTGACTAAGCACTTGATCAAATCTGGAATCATTTTATGTTCATGCCATCTTATATGAACACATTCTATAATTTGAAATATTTTTTATAACTTTTTTAGAGATCACCCTTGAAATCTTATGCCACAAGCATCATGTTGGTTACAGACTTTGAAAAAGATGATTTTGTCATTTTACTTTCAACTTTATATGGCATTGATATGGCTTATATCGAATGAAATAATGATAAATAATCGTTATTGCTGAAATAGTTCTGGAGTATACTAATTCGGATTTTCCGATATTAGTTATGTAAAAATACTATTTCAGCAATAAGAAAAATTTCTGTACCCTATTGGAAATCAAAAACAAACCTCAATCATGGAGACAATGATGAGCTTAATTAATACTGAAGTTAAACCGTTTAAAGCACAAGCATTCCAAAATGGTCAATTCATCGAAGTAACAGAAGCTGATCTTAAAGGTAAATGGTCTGTTGTATTCTTCTACCCAGCTGACTTCACTTTCGTTTGCCCAACTGAACTTGGTGACCTTGCTGACAACTATGCAGAATTCCAAAAACTAGGTGTTGAAATCTACTCAGTTTCTACTGACACTCATTTCACTCACAAAGCTTGGCACGATTCTTCAGAAGAAATCAAAAAAATCCAATACGTAATGGTTGGTGATGCGAACTGGACTCTTGCTAAAAACTTTGACGTATTAATCGAAGCTGACGGTCTTGCTGATCGTGGTACTTTCGTTATCGATCCAGAAGGTAAAATCCAAATCGTTGAAATCAACGCTGGTGGTATCGGTCGTGATGCTCAAGAACTTCTTCGTAAAGTTAAAGCAGCTCAATACGTGCACGCTCACCCAGGCGAAGTTTGCCCAGCTAAATGGAAAGAAGGCGACGCAACTCTTGCTCCTTCAATCGACCTAGTTGGTAAAATCTAATCTGTATTAGATTGAACTGATTCAAAAACCACGCTTTTAGCGTGGTTTTTTATGCCTATTATCTGCGAGTATATACCTCTATACACCCTACGCAGTTCACACTTTATTCATACAACTTTAACGTACTAGCACTTTCTACATATCTGTAGATATTCATCAAGTTAGAGCTTACACAAATATAATAAAAATGCGCCGCAAACCCGATTGTCTAGGCTTACATCTTTGCCAGTATTTCAGTATTTTTAACATGAATTTTAGGTCAATTGCTTATTTCAGGAAGATGTAAGCCCATGAAAAAATATTTCGTCTCAATCAGTTTAATTTTATGTTCGTTTACAACTTTTGCTGCCATGAACTGCGAAGGTGAAATTAAAAACCAAAGTATTCGTGAAGATATTAAAGTCAAAAAAAATTGTCAGCTTGAAGGTTTAATTGTTCATGGCAATGTTATTTTAGAAAATGGTGCAAGTGTTGAACTGCATGACAACCACATCAAAGGCAATATTGAATCGAATAAAAATTTTACCAAGATCATTGCCAATCATAACAATATCAGTGGCAATGTCGATTTTACAACTGGGAAAAACATCCAACTCCTCAATAACCAAATTTCAGGCGACCTCAAATTAAAGAAAAATAATGGCAATATTGTGCTAAATAATAATGAAATCGCAGGTAATTTGATTTGTCTTGAAAATGCTTTTTCAATTAATGGCAGCAACAACCAAGTCAAAGGCAATAAATCAGAACAATGCCGTAGTTTTTAACTCCCCCGACATCAAAAAGTGAGAATGACGCTTATGGCATTTCTCTGAACTGGCATTATTTTTATCAAATTAGTTGATAACGAAATGAAAAAAATATGAGATAAAACATTATTTTTTAACAATTCTGCAATACTCCACGCCCCGAATTTATCTTAATTTCAAAAGAGATAAACCTTTAACTGCAGTATGACTATAACAACGCAATAAGGGGGTGGCTTATGACAACAACTGTGGTAACTTCTTGGAAATACAGTTCTTCTTCACGTTACTTAAAAATATTTTATGCGAATGGCTCTGGGGACCTATTTTATCCAGTTTCACCTTTTATTTATGATAATTTACTTCGATGTAGTGATAAAACGGCATTTGTCCACAAATATTTAGAATATGATCTACATTTTTCACGCGTAAGCTTACAGGGTTAAACCGCTACGAGCTTGGCGCTATAGCAACAGTATTTTTATTAATTAAAAAATATTTTCAATCAAATCAGGGCTGAATGCCCTGATTTTTAGTTGCGCCAAGTCACCATAAAGAGCCCTGCGCCCACATTTAATGTCGTACTGATAAAACGGTCATCCGCTTCAACACGTTGGATAAATTCAGCGACCTCATTGGTATGTGATAGCACATTATCCACGATTAACACGCCACTTTGAGCTTGTATCAATTCAGCTAAATATGGCCAATATGCGATATACGCATCACGTTCTGCATCCAATAAAATGAAATCATAACGCTGATTTGACTGCTGTAAAAAATGCAGTGCATCGCCATGATGGAACTGGATATATTCGGATAAAGCTAAATTTTCCGCATGTTGTTTAGCTTGTTCGATACGCGCTGCATCAATTTCAATGGTTTCGACCCGCCCTTGTGTAGACTGCGCAGCATCTGCTAACCACAGCGTGGAATAGCCTGTAGATGTTCCAATTTCCAATATCTGTTTGGCTTGTTTTAAGCGAATTTGCATAGCCAAAAACAGTGCAGACTCAGGCTCAATATTTCGGTAACGCGCAAGTCGGTGATTTTGCGCAGCATCGTGAGCACTAAAGTCTGCATAGAGTTGTTGCATATAGTTTTTAAAATTTGCATCCATGGTCATGATTCTGTCCTTTTGTTATTTCTTTCATATTTATAAATTGAAGTACTAAATATCTACTTAGTGGGTTTCTTGGATCAGCTTAAAACGTGGAATTACTTCACCATCAATTTCAATGGTTTCCATAAACATCTCTAAGGGTCTGACCCACATGGAATAGTCGTCATACAAGCACTGATAGACCACAACTTTTTCACGCGTTTCACTATGTGTTGCAACATGAAAGACTTGATACAACTGACCTTTATAATGCTGATAAATCCCTTTCTTAACCTGCATGTCATTTCCTTAAAAAGTTCTCAATACAATTGTGTTGACTCTAGCATTCTCTCGCTTAAAGCGCGATGAATTCGTTTATTTTTCCACTATTTAACTTGTATTTTTCGATAGTGGCCCAATATTGACTGCATTCACATCGGTATATTCTTATGATTTAGAAAGAAATTTAATCTCTTGATTTGTAAAACCGATTAATTTTATAAAAACAAACCGTTTCACCTATTTAATGGTTTGTTCTATCATTCTCTCATCAAATAAATTTACTCCTCTGGAGACGTTAGCAATGTTAGATCAAAATACTTCTGCTCAATTAAAAACCTTACTTGAACGCCTTGAAGGCCCGATTGAAATCGTCGCGACTTTAAACGGCACTGACAAATCAGACAAAATTAAAGAATTGGTAACTGAAGTTGCTGCTTTATCTGATTTAGTGACAGCACGTTTTGACGGTAACAACAGCCGTGCGCCAAGCTTTGGTATTGCAAAAGCAGGTGAAAATCCACGTGTATTCTTCGCAGGTCTACCGATGGGCCACGAATTCACATCTTTGATTCTAGCTTTGCTACAAACTTCAGGTTATGCACCGAAAGTTTCTGACGAAGTACTGAACACTATCAAAGGTCTAGGTCTTAAAACTGACTTTGATGTGTTTGTATCTTTAAGCTGCCATAACTGTCCTGACGTGGTTCAAGCACTTAACTTGATCGCAATTTACAACCCGGGTACAACTGCAACCATGATTGATGGTGCATTCTTCCAAGACGAAGTGGAAGAACGCAAAATCATGGCTGTACCAATGGTATTCCAAGACGGCAACCACATCGGTCAAGGTCGTATGACTTTGGAAGAAATCATTGCTAAATTAGACACCAACTCTGCTGCAAAAGATGCTGAAAAGCTAAATGCCAAAGAAGCATTTGATGTCCTTGTGATTGGTGGTGGCCCTGCAGGTAATACTTCTGCAATCTATGCAGCACGTAAAGGTATCAAAACCGGTATCGTAGCTGAACGCATGGGCGGTCAGGTCATGGATACCATGGACATCGAAAACTTCACGTCGATTCAAAAGACTCAAGGTCCTAAGTTTGCTGCTGAAATGGAAGCACATGTACGTGAGTACGGTGTGGACATCATGAACTTGCAACGTGTATCTGACATCAAAGGTGCAGATGAAACAGCCAATGGCTTGGTTGAAGTGACTTTAGAGAATGGTGCAAAACTTGAATCTAAAACAGTGATTCTTTCAACAGGTGCACGTTGGAGAGAAATGAACGTTCCAGGTGAGCAAGAATACCGTACACGTGGTGTTGCATACTGCCCACACTGTGACGGTCCATTGTTTAAAGGTAAACGTGTTGCAGTCATCGGTGGTGGTAACTCAGGTGTCGAAGCGGCGATTGACCTTGCAGGTATTGTGGAACATGTAACGCTTGTTGAGTTTGATACTAAACTTCGTGCTGACCAAGTCCTTCAAGACAAGTTAAACAGCTTACCGAATACCACTGTGATCATGAATGCATTGTCTACAGAAGTGGTCGGTGATGGTTCACAAGTGACTGCATTGAACTACAAAGACCGTGCAACTGATGAAATCAAAACGATTGAATTGGCTGGTATCTTTGTACAAATCGGTTTGTTACCAAACACTGATTTCTTAAAAGAAACAGCAGTTGAACTTTCAAACCGTGGTGAGATCGTAATTAACGAGCGTAACGAAACCAATGTAAAAGGTGTATTTGCTGCAGGTGACTGTACAACAGTACCGTACAAACAAATCATCATTGCGACAGGTGAAGGCGCGAAAGCATCATTGTCTGCTTTTGATTACATCATCCGTTCGGGTCAATAATACAATTTAGACAGAACAGCAAAAGCCAGTTTTCGAACTGGCTTTTTTTATGTGTGAAAATTCACCTCTTGTTTCATTTATAAATTATTAATAAAACAAATATTTAACTCTCTGACGCTTTTCACTTACACAATAATGAGCAAAACAAACCGTTTAAAACTTGTACAGCAGCTTATTTGCACATTAAGATAAAACAATCATCACGGATTGATGGTTGACAATAACAACAAGAATGTTGGTCAAATTCGACTAAATGGAGAAAAGCAATGCACTATCAATATCACTGTGCTTGTTGCAATAAAGTATTGGCTTCAAGCGATAAAGAATGTTCCGAATGTGGCTCGCATAATATCCGTAGCCCATATGGCTTTTGGATATTTTGCATACTCAGTTGTTTGGCTGTTGCCATTCTATTTAAGAGTGTCCAAGTGTATTTGCAACAGCACGATACTGAAGCGACAACCCAACTCAACATCTTTGAAGTACTCAAGCAAGAGGGTAAAAATTAAGCTTTTTTTACAACAGCCAAATACAGCCCTATGAACAAGCTGGCAATGTGTAAAATTTTAGCTAAGCTGAATTTAAGCACCGTTATCGGGTCGCGTTAAAGTCATTCAAAGAGATAAGTTAAAATGATGAAAGCCTGAATGATTTCAGGCTTTTTTATGCGCTTGCGCTGCCCTGCTCACTTATCTTCACGAGGAAAATTCTTTAAACTATGGCAATAGCAATGAGGTTCTAGACGATGGTGCAGTTAATCAAAAAAGGCGGTTTGCGTGAACGCGCCAATCGTAGCCGATCATACAAAGGCTCTGAAAATACCGAAACCACCCTCAAACCGAACCGTTATCGTGATCATGCTGAAACTACCGATGTTGCACAAGATCCATCAAATACAGCACCATCTAAAGACCAAGATCAAACCAATCCAGAGCAATAGAACTTGGACATAAAAAAAGCCAAGTTTTAATACTTGGCTTTCGCTTTGCTGACAGCAATATGTTTGCAGCTATTGAAGATTGAACATTCTAATTGCGTCGAACCACAGCCAAATCGCAAAAATTAAAAATAACGCCCCTGAAACCACATCAATATAACTACCCGAACGTTGGTAGAGTACTTTAATTTTAGGCAAAGACATAATCATCATAAACAGACTAAACACAATAAAAGTTTGAATCGGAATGATGACAGCAAGCTGTGCTTTTAGGTTACTACTGGCTGATGAACTCAACGCCAGTGAGAACACACTACTAAAATAGATCAGTGTTTTCGGATTGGCTAAATTCGTAAATAAACCTAATAAGAAATAATTTTCAGTATTCTGCTGACTTAAAGCCTGCCCATCTTCTAAATTGGCTGTTTGATTTAAACTTTTTAGCCCGCCACTAAACATCGCCCAACCCATTTTCGCCAAGAAAAATCCACCAACAGCCATTAAAACTTGTTGTATCCATGGAAATTGCTCAACCAGAACCGTAAAGCCCAATAAGGTTAAAACGACCCACACCACAATCCCGACAGAGATCCCCGCAATAATTTTTAAGGTATTTGCACGCGTTGTTGATGCTGCACTTTTAGCAATTAATAATACATCTGGACCGGGACTCAACTGCGCAACAAAATGAAGCGCACAGATGGTGAATAACAGTGACATGCAAGCTGATTCATTTGAATTAAAACGTGAAGATTATATCGCTTGTTCAATTTTTTTGTTGGCAACACAAGGTTTATTTTTAGGCCGTATCAAAATTTACGCAAAAAAAAGCCGAATACACATTCGGCCTTTCATACTGAGTTAATTATTTTTTATTGACATCTTTCAGTTCAATTTGTTTCGCATCTGGCGTCACTTCACGAGCTTCACCATCAATAACGGATGAATCACGACCTGATTGCTGATTTTGCATATCTTGCATTTGACGCATCATATCTGCAAATGGGTTCTGACCTTGAGCACCGCCCATGCCTCCCATATCGCCCATCATGCCACCCATCATTTTTTCCATCATGGCTTGCTGACGCTTCATCATTGTTTTCATCATGACTGCTTTCATGGCATTTTGTACAGGTGGAATCAAAATAAGTAATGCCATAATATCTGAGATTAGACCCGGTAACAGCAATAAGAAACCAGCCAAAATTTTTGGTAAATTTCCAGTTAAAGCTGGATCATTACTCATTTGACCTGCTTGCATTTGCTGCATTTGAGGCATCAGATCTGATGAATATTTACGGATAATATTCATCCCTATAAAGAAGGCCGCCACGAACCAGAAAAAGACATACCACATGCTGCCGACGAGGTCGCCCACACCGATCCAGACAAACACTTCCAGGATCAAGCCTGCTAAAATCAGAAGAAATAATTTCATGAAAATTAAACAAATCTAAGTAAATTAATTTAAGGTGTTGCGTTCAACTGCTCAATCACTATCAAGCTTTTTTGACACGCTTATGTAACAATATGGGCATATTTTTATTTTTAAAGGGCAAATAGGGCAAACATGTCATTAATTATCGGTATTGACCCTGGGTCGCGCTTAACTGGTTACGGCATCATCGAAAAGGATGGTTCTAAACTACGTTTTGTCGATGCTGGCACCATTCGTACCGAAACGACAGAAATGCCTGAACGCTTAAAACGTATCTTTGCTGGTATTGATCGCATCGTAAAGTTTCACGGGCCTACTGAAGCTGCTGTTGAACAAGTCTTTATGGCTCAAAACCCTGACTCAGCCCTAAAACTAGGTCAAGCACGTGGCGCTGCTATTGCTGCTTTAACCAATTTAGATTTACAAGTCGCTGAATATACTGCGCGGCAAATCAAACAATCTGTAGTCGGCTATGGTGCTGCAGATAAAGAACAAGTGCAAATGATGGTTATGCGCATTCTGAACCTAAGCATCAAACCCCAGCAGGATGCAGCCGATGCTTTGGCTGCCGCAATTTGTCATGCGCATGCGTCTGGTAGTATGAGTAAAATGGCTGTACTGAATGCCTTAGGTGGTATGGCTCGTGGCCGAAGCCGTGTAAGCACTCGACGTCGATAAATAAATCGTCAATTCATATAGCTCAGTAATTCATTCTGTTTTCAAAAGCCCACTCAATCTAGTGATCAAATTTAGCGAATCATTTTAAAACCGCTATAGTCTAATTCATGCATTGGAATTTCTTGCTGATCGATTTTAGTCACGTCTGCTCGTAAAGGCACCACCAGACTGTGTTTCAGTATTTTATGAATGGTGTCTTCAGTTCCAATAATCAGCGCTTCAACTTCGCCCGTCGCTAGATTTTTCACATAGCCATTTAAACCAAGTGCAAGCGCTTGCTGTTCAAACCAACGACGATAACCAACACCCTGAACTTTACCTTGAATTCCCAATTTAACCGCATGCATTTTAGTCTTCAACTCCTGAATGATTGACCACATGATAAACCGCTTGGGCCATATCCTGCGCTTGCAAACCACGCATCCCCGGCTTCGCCAATACATCACCTGCTAAAGCATGCAGGCTTACGATTTCGTGCAGATGAATTTGCTGATGGAATTGTGCTTTTAAACTCGCAATCATCCCTGCAAGCACATCTCCCATACCGCCTGTACCCATTCCTGCATTACCTGCGGTGCAAATCCAAAGGTGATCTTCAAGTATTAAGCTGCCTGCGCCTTTAAGCAGCCATTGACCTTGAAATTTTTCTTTTAAATACTGAATTGCTTGTACACGATCTGCTTCAACTTCAGCAGTAGTAATACCCAGTAATTTCGCAGCTTCACCCGGATGTGGCGTTGCATAGGTTCGTGCATTCAAATTTTTAGGTGCTTCAGCTAGAAACCATAAGGCATCTGCATCCAAAACAATTTCCAAGGTTGACTGCTGAATCAATGGAAACCATGACTGAAACTGCTGTTGTGCCCAATCGTCACGACCAAGCCCCATGCCAAAGCTAATCGCATCGACTTGATCGATCAGTTGCCGAATCGCTTCTGTAGTTAATGCATTGATATCGCGTAGCATAATATTCGGTGCGCGCGCCAAAATAGCGGTGTGATGTCGTGCATCACAAACAACCGTAACCTTACCTGCACCTGCATGGAATGCAGCCTCAGCAGCCATAATCACCGCCCCGCCCATTTCAGCATGGCCACCAACAACCAAAACATGGCCATAACTGCCTTTATGACCAAAAGCTTGACGTGCAGGTAAAGTGATTTTCTGTGGCGACAAATACGCAAGTGGCGCTAGCTCTGCATCAGTCGGTATACATGCCATCACCACAACTTCACCTGCATATTCCTTTGCTTGGCCTGTAAATAGCCCTGCTTTTAGACCCAATGCAGTAAAGGTATAATCGGCTTGAAATGCGATGGGTAAAGGCTGCCCTGTATTGGCATGTAAACCGCTTGGAATATCAATCGCAACTTTGAGTCCCGTGCATGCATTTAATCGTTGAATAATGGCTTGCCATTCGCTAGAAAGTTCACGATTGAGCCCTATACCAAATAATGCGTCGATGTAGACGTCATAATCTCGCTGAAAATCAAAATGTGTATAGATCTTGAGCTTGTGATCTATCGCTTCTTTTACAGCAGAATGTAAATCTTTCGATGCTCCAATTTCAGCAGCGTAAATATCGACTTGAAAGCCTGCTTGCTGTAGGTATTGCGCTGTAAGATAGCCATCTCCTGCGTTATTGCCCTGTCCACAACATACAGCGATATTTTTTAAATTTTGCTGCTTTAACCTTGGAATGAGTTGCTGAGCAATCGACCATGCGACCTGCTGCATCAGACCATAACTGCTATTGTGCTGAGCAAACCAACGCTGCTCCCAAGCTTGAATACTTTGGCTAAGATAAACAGGGCTATGGTAAACTTGCAGACGCATTGTTTTTCCTTGTTATGATTATGGCCGCTTCAACTCCTGCACAAAAAATTCCTGTCGATCAATATGATCCAGAAACCCTAAAAGCATGGATTAAAGCACAAGCCTTAAATTTAGGTTTTTCTGATTGTGTCATCGCAAAGCCAGATGCTCAAGAGGAACTCCCTCGTTTTAAAGAATATTTAGAACGTGGTTATCATGGCGATATGAAATTCCTAGAGGAAAACCTTGAAAAACGTGCCAATCCTGCACTTTTAGTCCCCGGCACCCGCAGTATCATTTGTGTCCGCATGGATTATTTGGTCGAAACCCCAAAACCACGTTATGTTCCTGATGAGCCAAATGCAGCCATCATTGCACGCTATGCACGAGGTCGTGACTACCACAAAGTCATGCGTGGTCGTTTAAAAACCTTGTCGAATATCATCCGTGAAAAAATCGGAGATTTTGAATCTAGACCCTTTGCCGACTCTGCACCAGTGTTTGAAAAATCCTTAGCTGAAAATGCAGGCATGGGCTGGACAGGCAAACACACCTTACTGATCCATAAAAAATCAGGCTCATTTTTTGTATTAGGTGAGCTGTTTACATCACTCGATTTGCCTTTTGATTCGCCGGCAACCAAACATTGTGGTTCATGCACAGCCTGTATTGATATCTGTCCAACTCAGGCCATCGTTGAACCCTATATGTTAGATGCACGTAAATGCATTGCCTACTTAACCATCGAATATAAAGGCATCATTCCTGAAGAATTACGCCGTGGCATTGGCAACCGTGTGTTTGGCTGTGATGACTGTCAACTTATCTGTCCATGGAATAGCTTTGCGCATAAAACTCAAATTGAGGACTTTTATCCACGTCATGGCCTCGACCAAGTGAGTTTATTAGATCTTTGGCAATGGGATGAAGCCACTTTTTTAAGCTGTACTGAAGGCAGTCCTATCCGACGAACAGGCTATCAAAGCTTTATGCGAAATATCGCGATAGGCTTAGGCAATGCACCATACAGTTCAAATATTGTTCAATCATTAAAAAATTCTCGCGAAAAACATGACGCGATTGTGCAAGTTCATATTGATTGGGCAATTGCAGAACAAAACTCAAAAATGCTTTAAGGGTTTTTATTCTCTATTTTCCAGATCCTTACAAAGTTTGCATTTAAGCTAAAACTTAGTGACGTAATCCAAGAAAATCAATTTTTTTGCTCAAAATAAACATTGCAGCGATTGTGCTGTCATTTAGCATAACTTTGCAAGCATCTTAAATATCAAAAGTTCTTTGAAAAAGTCATTTCAATGCATTTTAGCTATATTGCAATGTTACAAAATAGTCTTGGAAGTCTGCAAATTTTACGTATGATGATCTGCATTAGGCAGAAAATATGGATCATTTATGAGCTACCGAAATGACTGGACACATCCAGAAATAAAAGAGTTGTATCAACAACCATTGATGGATTTATTATTCCAAGCACAGACCATTCACCGTGAATATTTCCAAGCCAATCATATTCAAGTCAGCACCTTACTTTCGATTAAAACTGGTAAGTGCCCTGAAGACTGTAAATATTGCTCTCAGTCTGCACATTATGACTCTGGATTAGAAGCTGAAAAACGTCTGGCTGTGGAAAAAGTCATCAATGAAGCGAAAGCTGCGCTTGCCTCAGGTTCTTCGCGTTTTTGTATGGGCGCTGCATGGCGCAATCCACATGAACGGGACATGCCCTATGTGCTAGAAATGGTGCGTGAAGTCAAAGCGCTGGGACTTGAAACCTGTATGACCCTTGGCATGCTGAATCAGTCTCAAGCAGAGCGCTTACATGAGGCAGGCTTAGATTATTACAACCATAACCTCGATACCTCTCGTGAGTATTATCCCAATGTCATTAGCACGCGTAGCTATGATGACCGTTTAACGACGCTAGACTATGTTCGCCAATCTGGAATGAAAATCTGTAGCGGCGGAATTGTGGGCTTAGGTGAAAGCCGTGATGACCGTATCGCCTTTTTGATGGAGTTGGCAACGCTGCCGATTCATCCTGAATCCGTGCCGATCAATCTCCTTGTCCCTATTCAAGGTACCCCACTTGCTGATGTAGAAAAACTCGAAGTCATCGAATGGATTCGCACCATTGCAGTCGCACGGATCATTATGCCAAAAAGCTATATTCGACTCTCTGCAGGTCGTGAATCCCTGAGTGATTCAGAACAAGCTTTGGCATTTATGGCAGGTGCAAATTCACTCTTTTCTGGTGAAAAACTACTGACCACGCCAAATGCAGGCGAAGGCAAAGATCAGCTTTTATTTAGCAAACTCGGTTTAGTGGCTGAACAGCCCAAACCAAATGCTGCACAGCTTTCAACTGATGCCATGCAAATGGCTTAAAATAAGCCCCGAAGTTCGGGGCTTAGTTCAATTGAATGATCAGTGATAGGTATCAAAGTGCAATGCAAGAGATGGTGCGAACAAATGAAATGGCTAAATCACCATGAGTAGGGAAAATATATCGTTTACTTCGCAAAGTTATGTGCTGTTATTAAAATTCCATAGCCTGCATTTAAATAATCCCCTTCACGAATAATGTCTTGACCATTAGCATGTTGAACCACCAATTGCTGCTGAATCACATCATAATGAAAAGATTCAAAGCAATCCTGATGTTGTAATAACCATGCAATGGTATCTGCCATATTGGCATCGACGGTATAACGCTCGGCTTGAAAATCTTTACTCATATCTGCATAAAAACTGTGAATGTATTTCTATTTTAATGATTTCAATATTGACCGGCATTAAAAAAGTGAGCTTTCGCTCACTTTTTTTTCGGCTTAGACTCTGCATTACTTTGTCACACCGCACTTACGACATTCCTTGTGCGAACCGATTTCTTCCATTTGCTCGTATTCGTAAATATGCATGCAAAATAGTTTTCTGAATAATTGAAGCATGTTGTTAAAACTCCCGTTTATTTATTAATGTGCTTCTAAATATTTCGTCCTGAAATATTATGATCATGCCTAAACACGCCATAGCTAATTTATTATCATATTTTTCCAATGAGTCAAATATCTTTACTTTAAAATGACACAATTTCGGATAATCGGTTATTTTTAAGCCTTCCTTATATTCACCTGAGTTCTAAGGTTTTTTATTAATATCAGCATCACAGATATAGATTATTTTTCAGCAAATTTTGCACAAAAAAACTCCCCCTTAGGAGAGTTTTTTCAAATAGATGATCACATGAGTAACGTTATTCACAAGGCCAGATTTAAACGTTCTGACTGGCAAACTTCGCACGTGCAGCATGCAATTTTTTATAGCTATCAATCAGACGTAAATGACGATCTAAACCTTCAAGTTGCATATTGGTTTCAGTTAAACCGTAGAAGCGAAGACTGCCATCCATTGAACCAATCACTGCATCCATACGTTCGTCACCAAACATACGACGGAAATTATGTTCATAGTCATTGAGATCTAAGTCATCGTCCAATTCAACTTCTAAAACCACATTCATGCATTGATAGAACAAACCACGTTCAACTGTATTAGTGTTGTACTGAAGGAAGGTTTCGACCAACTCTTTTGCTTCTTCAAATTCTTGTAAGGCAATATAGATCAGTAGTTTGAGCTCAAGAACCGTTAATTGGCCCCATACGGTATTGTCATCAAACTCAATCCCGATGAGCGTCACAATATCCGTGTAGTCATCCACCTCAAGCTCTTCCAAGCGCTCAACCAGTGACACTAACTCGTCTTCATCTAGGCGATGAATATTTAAAATATCTTCACGGAAGTCCAAAGCTTTGTTGGTGTTATCCCAAACCAAGTCTTCAACCAAATACACTTCAGAATAACCCGGAACTAAAATACGACATGCCGTAGCACCAAGATGCTGGTAGACCGCCATATACGCTTCTTTGCCCATATCTTTTAGAATCGCAAACATCGCTGCGGCTTCTTCCGCATTGGCATTTTCACCTTCAGATGTGAAATCCCACTCTACAAAATCATAGTCTGATTGTGCGCTAAAGAATTTCCAAGACACCAAACCACTTGAGTCAATAAAGTGTTCTACAAAGTTATTTGGCTCAGTGACTGCATTTGAGCTAAACGTTGGTTTTGGTAGATCGTTTAGACCTTCAAAGCTTCGGCCTTGTAGAAGCTCGGTTAAGCTACGCTCTAAAGCTACTTCGAGTTTAGGGTGCGCACCAAAAGATGCAAAAACCCCACCAGTACGTGGGTTCATTAAGGTTACGCACATCACAGGGTACTGACCACCAAGTGAAGCATCTTTTACCAATACAGGAAAACCTTGTTCTTCTAAGCCTTGTATACCCGCAACAATACTTGGATATTTGGCTAAAACCTCTTCTGGTACATCTGGTAGAGCCAATTCACCTTCTAAAATCTCACGTTTGACCGCACGCTCAAAGATTTCCGATAAACATTGCACTTGAGCCTCAGCCAAGGTATTCCCTGCACTCATCCCGTTTGACAAGTATAAATTTTCAATCAAGTTTGATGGGAAATACACTGTTTCACCGTCGGACTGACGGACAAATGGAAGAGAGCAAATACCGCGTGCTATATTTCCTGAATTGGTGTCATATAGATGTGTGCCTAATAACTCATTTTCTGGGTTATAAATTTCACGTGTATAGTCATCTAAGATTTCAGTAGGTAACTCGCCTTCTGGGCCGGGTTGGAACCATTTTTCATCTGGGTAATGCACAAAGTCAGCATTGGCAATCTCTTCACCCCAGAACTGGTCGTTATAGAAGAAGTTGCAATTGAGACGTTCAATAAATTCACCCAAAGCCGAAGCTAATGCGCTTTCTTTGGTTGAGCCTTTACCATTGGTAAAACACATGGGCGATTGTGCATCACGAATATGTAGAGACCAAACATTCGGCACGATGTTACGCCATGACGCGATTTCAATCTTCATGCCTAAACCAGCCAAAATACCTGACATATTGGCAATGGTTTCTTCTAATGGCAGATCTTTACCCGGAATAAACGTGGTACTGTCTGACGCTAAATTTGGCATAAGTAAAGCTTGTGCATCTGCATCAATGCTTTCTACTTCTTCAATGACAAACTCAGGACCAGTTTGAATCACTTTTTTAACCGTGCAGCGGTCAATTGAACGCAAAATACCTTGACGGTCCTTTTCAGAAATATCCGCAGGTAGTTCAACTTGAATTTTGAAAATTTGCTTATAGCGGTTTTCAGGATCAACAATATTATTTTGTGATAAGCGAATATTATCTGTCGGAATGTCTCGCGCCGCACAATACACTTTTACAAAATACGCTGCACATAATGCTGATGACGCTAAAAAGTAGTCGAATGGTCCGGGAGCAGAACCATCACCTTTATAGCGAATAGGTTGGTCGGCAATTACCGTGAAGTCATCAAATTTGGCTTCTTGTCGAAGGTTATCGAGATAATTAACCTTAATTTCCATGTGGGCACCTAAATATTCTTATGTGTCAGTGCAACACATAAAAATGAAAACATAAGCCGAATAACTGTAGGACATTGACTTAAAAATGTGAGGCCAGTACCAATCTAAGCGCTGTTGGGCACGGTACTGACAAGAATGGGCATTATTATAAGGTTATTTTGACTGTTTGATAACTTTTGTCGTGATTTACATCACAATAGGATTCGACACTTTGTGCATTTTGGTCGAATCCAAGCTCAACTGCTGCAACTACAGCCAATTTGTTGTGTTAGTGTGCAGCCGTGAAGAAAAAGGCTTGTCTTTTAAAAAAATCTTCGCTAGTATGCTTTGCGTCTGAACTTGTTGATAAATAACACATTCAGAATATAGGGCCTATAGCTCAGTTGGTTAGAGCAGCGGACTCATAATCCGTTGGTCCACAGTTCAAGTCTGTGTGGGCCCACCAATTTTTTGTAATCATATGCTCAACTTTGCAATGATTTAATATATAAACCCATGAATTATAATGA
The DNA here is from genome assembly GCF_013419345.1 of Acinetobacter sp. YH12086. Lineage (NCBI taxonomy): Bacteria > Pseudomonadati > Pseudomonadota > Gammaproteobacteria > Moraxellales > Moraxellaceae > Acinetobacter > Acinetobacter sp. YH12086. Next base: position 34,330 of record NZ_VPAF01000001.1, on the reverse strand, counting down.
TTCATGGGTTTTTTATTTCTTTTTTGCAATATGCTGCACTGTAATATAGAAAGCTTTTCTTTATAGGATTTGTGATCTATATAATTTAACTTCACTTTACTTTTAAATGGCTAAAAATTAAGTATAAAAATCAAGATTTTATAACACAAAAATAAGTATCTAACCGATAAGTCGTAAATGCATCAACGATGTACGGGTCATCTTCCGCGACCTGACATTCATACTCCACACTCTGAAGCCATTTAGGTTGTGTATCAAAAGGGCTTTGTTCACAAAGATTTGAAATGCAAAGCACCCCTAATTGAGCCAAATTTAAGGCGTAACTTGGGTAAGTGGTCGACCTAATTCCGTAAATCTGTTAAGGACTGCTACACGTGCATGGATCTCATTCACTTGGCTATCAAAACTCCTTGCACTGAGTTTATCTCCTAATAATTTGATGCAATGCATCTTATTTTCAATCATACTTCGCCGATGATAGCCTGACCATTTTTTCTATAGTGTCATGCCTACACGTTTAATTGTTCGAAGTAATTCATTTCGCTCTAGCGTGCTACTCTTTGTATCTTTCCATGGTTTCGCATTTTTTCTAGGTGCAATCACCGCATGCGCTTGCCGATCTGCAATGACCTGACGGCATTGCTTGGTGTCATAAGCTCCATCGGTATAAACAGAGTCAATTTGCTCATCTTGTGGAAACTGATTAAGTAAATCACCAAGCACCTGTGAATCACTGAAATTATTGGTTGTGAGCTGAATAGCGCGTATTTGTAGGGTTTTAGCATCTATACCAATATGTAGTTTACGACATTGGCGACGATATTCAGGCCCATGTTTCTTGCGTTTCCATTCTCCCTCACCTAGAAACCTCATGCCTGTAGAGTCTACGAGTAGATGCAGCCCATCGCTACTTTTTTTGGTAGCTGATTTCAATATCAATATGCTTTTGTCTTCTACAAATGGTGGAATACGAATATCACTAATATTCGGGGCTGCCCAATCTAATCTACAAAGATGAATAAAACTTTCAACAAAGCCAGTGACCATACGTAAAGACAAACGGAATAGAGATTTAATCATCAGACAGCATTGGATAGCAGCATCAGAATAGGTTTGATTTCGACCATGCTTGCCCTTTGGTTGAGCGTACCATTGAGTTTTGGGATCAAACCAAATAGAGATATTTCCTCGATTGATTAATGCTCTGTTATAAGAAGGCCAATTGGTTGTGCGATAGATTTTAGATGTGGACTTATTCATTTGAGAATTATAATGTTGAATAAGCCTTTAACCGTAGATTTGAGCAACAAAGCCTATCTAAACCATTTATGCAAATTGTCATATCAAACAAAGAGGCTGTACGAGTTGACCAGTGTCTTACGCCATGGATCAATTAATCTTGCTTCGGGTTAAGTAAAATTAAGATAATGCTTGCATGACCTTGATGTAAATCTTAGCTGGTAGCCATATTTAGAGTTGACTCAATAAATATAAAAACTTACTTTTTGAGATATTAAATTTGTTTTATTCTTTGATAATATTTAAACAACTCTATAATTTAAAAAAATATGATCAATCGACAAATCGCTTTTATTTTCCTCTCAAGCCTGACATTAGCGGCTTGTGCTAAAACGCCATCAGAGCCAAATGCATCTTCTCAAAAGCAAGCCAATCAGAAAGTTACAGATCCAAATTTACAGAGTGAAATTCATGAGCTTGTCGAGCGCACAAAGAAAAATATGGTGAATGTACAAGGTGGTTCATTCATTATGGGAGATTTCGGCACCATCACCAAAGAACTAGAAAAAACAGCTCCAGATAGTGTGGCAGTAACGAATCCCAAAGGCAATGTCGAGACACCTCCCTATAATAGCTATGTAGGTTATTCATCTGATAAGGATAATAAACCACCGCATAAAGTGGTCTTAGACAGCTTTAAGATGACCAATAATAAAATTACTTTGCAAGATTATTTGATCTATCTCAAGGCCACCAATCAAGTACAACCAGATTATTTAGAAGACTATCCAAAGGAAATTTTTCATAAACTCCCAGCAGGTGCAAATTGGTACAATGCACAAAAGTATTGTCAGTGGTTAGGCAATCAAATGGGGCAAAAAATGGATTTACCGACAGAAGCACAATGGGAATATGCTGCCCGAAACCGTGGACAATACCTTCTCTATGCAACCAATGATGGCACCATGAAAAATGGGGTAAATATTGCAAGCTATGAACAACTCAAAACCAATTCTGTTAAATATAGGTATAATAATTATGGACATCTTCCTATATTAGGAAAAGTATCACCAAATGCTTTGGGAATCTACGACATGGTGACAAATAATACTGAATGGGTCAGAGATTGGTATAGCGAAAACTACTATGCAGAGTCACCTGTTAAGAATCCACAAGGCCCTAAAGATGGCACAGAAAAAGTCTTGCGCAGCTCCTTTCCACAAGGTGGTGATAATGCTGCTGGTGGTGATGGCATGAATATTTACCGTCAAAAAGCCCCTCCATCCGCTATGTTCAAAGAGCATGGCAATACTATTGATGGAAGCCAAGATACCGCATTTCGTTGTATAAATTAATTTAAACTTTATACGTTCCATTTTGGTTATTTGATTCTAGTGAAGTATCAATCATCTCAATATTGCTTACCAACAGTGTATCTCTATCAAAAGGACCCGCTCCAATTCAGCTTTATTTTTTCGTGTTTCGGCTTTCCATATCGGATCTTTATAAACCCAATAATGTTCATGCTAAAATTGAGTATAGTCAGGCGTTTCTGAAAGCTTGATAAAACATCTATAGCCCGTTTGCAACAACGGTACAAAACTCTGCGGCTCACAGACATAATGCTTTATTTTTTCGCATCAAATTGAAATCAATAAATAATAAGCTAATACAATGCTTACGTGACTTTGATGTAGGCGTTGGGTGGCAGTCCGATTAAGCAGTTACCTTAATTTATATTAAAAAAGCCCCTGAGGGGCTTTTTATTTATCCATCATTTTAAACATCGTAAATTCAAAATTATCTTTTGCGCTGACTTCCTCTGGGCGCTCTAAATCCATTTTGTTTTTTCGTACTACATCTTCATGCCAAACGGGCAATGGTTTGATATGCAATAAAATTCTTCGTGCAACAAAGTTACACACATCAAATGGATAAGCAAATAAAGCTGGAACCCAATTATAATGATAAATGATTCGAAATGATTTCCATGTATCTCTCCAACTTTCTTTTGCACCCACGACCTTTTGACAATAGGTTAGTTGGGTAAACGGATCGATGGTACCGTACATAGGATGCGGTTTGGGGTAAAGCTCCTCTGGTCCTTTCATCATAAAATGACAAATAAAAGTCCATAAACCTTGAGTACGAAATATTCCAATCATTGGAAAGCCAATCACAAAGGTATGTTTTAGGATGCCGTCTTCGATGATATGTGCCCGAAGCTCTCGTAATGGAATGCCAGACAACCCAAAACTACTGCCCATAATATAAACTACATCTGTCCATTTCTTTTCTATATATTCTTGATCATTAATATAGAAAAAAACTTTACCTGTTTTTCTATTAAAAAGAACAGGCTTACAAATAGGTTGTTTATGGTCGTATTTAAAATATGGACTCATAAATGCATAAAAGACAAGTATTATAAAAAATAAATAAACAATTATAATAAATACATACATACCAATCCCATCATCAAAAAATGGATTAGTTAAAAAATAAATCAGCAAACCAATTGAAAACAACCATATAGGTAAAATAAAAATAAACATGCTTATAGACTTACCTAGCCGAGCATAAGATTGATCAATCAATTCAATATAATCATCATTCATGCTAATAAATGACCAGTTATGATTTCTCTTAGAATCATTGTCAACTTTGAGTAGAATATCCCCTTCATCTAAATGAGAAAAAGGAATATTCTGCTCAAACACATCATAACCAAAGACGTGTTTTTTAATTTTACTTTTCATATTAATTGTATACCGACTTTAGGCCCAACATTTGTTGTTGAATAGTATCTAACCTAATTATACTTTGATCCGTTGATAATAAACATTTACGAATCCATTTTTGGATATCATTATCTTGGGCAAAATATGCAATTAAAGATAAAATAGACTTTTTCATTTCTTATCAGAATAATCCTCAGGATAAGGATCATCTTTAATAACTTTTCGATAATCGTAAATAGATTCTAAAATTAATTTCTCTGATGTATCTTCATGTCGTGCAGTAAATAGATATATTTCTTGAGGATTTTTAAAGCCATACAAGTCAAAAATTTGTTCTGAGTTTTCACTGAGATATATTAATGAAGCTGCGGAACTTTTAATAATATACATAAATAAAAAATAAAAAGTAAAAATCGCAGAAAAGAATATTAAAAAATTTACTAAATCAAAATTTTGAGGGAGTACAATTATAAAAGTGAAAGCAATAACACAAGTTAGTGTAAACCATACTAGTCCCCCCTTGTTTGTGGATTTTTTAAAATTTGTTATCGAGGCCCCCATTCCAACTTGCATGTGTAGGATGCCTGTTGAAGGGCTTAGAACAGAAAATAACTCATAAACATTTTCTTCAATTTTTTTCGCAACACAAACTACATATTCATTCTGTTGTAATAAAACACGATGAAATTGGCCAACGCATATCTTTCCATTAATTTTCATAACAAGAGTTTCGATATGCAAACGTGACTGAGAAGCCAAAAAAACACTTTGTGTTCCCAAAGTAACATTGCCTGCTAAGGTTCCAAGAATTGCAGATGAAGCTATTAATGAGTCTCCCTTTCCACCTAGAGCATTTAATACACCCTGATGAACTTCTAACTCTCTAATATAGCCTTCTAATTTAATCATATCTTCTCTATACATACTTATAAGCTCAAAACAGCCTTAGCAAACTCTTGGTACACTTCAGTTGCATCTTTCCAAGGCTTTTCTTTACTATCTAATTTAAGAAATGGTGTTTTTTGACACCAATCTTTTAAAGCATCGTCAGACCCATTTTTTAGTTCTATTTCAACAGCAACCAGACTTAATGTTATTACATTCAAACCAGCAATCACACGTACACTCATTAAAAAGCCATGACTGCATGTTGCGACAGTTTTGTTGTCACATTTTTAAGTACAGCTGAACCCAGATGTGGCGCAACAGCACTAACAAGAAGACCAATCTGTCCAACGGTAAGTGCTAAACTTCATAAAAATCTACCAGACTACTAAATTGGTCCGCATATAACAAAGCTTTCATCAAGCGACGAAATATTTCAATCTGGTTTGATCCTAAGACCCAATGGTATGCGTAACCACAAAGTTAGCACGGACGAAATCAAACTTATTCCGATACAGCGATTCAATGCTGTTTTAATAATCAAATCTCTATTCCACCTTACTTTAAGCATGGTCACAAGCTTTGCTAAAGCCTGATTAAACTCTGTGGCTGAGCAGCCCCGAATATCAGTGATATTCGTACTCTACCCTTTGTAGACGACTAAAGCATATGGATATTGCGATAAGCTATCAGAAAAGTCTTAGTGGGTTACACTTACTCGTCGACTCTACGGGTTTAAAATTTTTAGGTAAAGGCGAATGGAAGCGTAAAAAGCATCAGCCTGAATACCGTCGGCAATGGCGTAAACTGCATATTAGTATTGATGCTGAAACGCTTCAAAGACGTGCTGTTCAGCTTAAGAAAAATAATGTCAGTGATTCACAAGTACTTAGTGATTTTCTGGATCAAATACCACTATATGAGGGAATAGATTCTGTCTATACCGATGGGGCGTACGACACGAAGTGCTGCAGACAAGTGAATTTAGATTGTCAAGCACATGCAGTGATTCCACCTAAGAAAAATGCAAAACCATCGAAAGATAAAAAGCTAGCTCGCTAGAGCGAAATAAGTTACTTCAAACGGTTAAACATTTAGGCAGAACTCTATGGAAAACTGTCAGGCTATCACCGTCGCAGTTTGGTGGAAACCAAGATGCATTGCATCAAATAATTAGGAGATAAGCTGACGGCAAGACATTTTCAAAGTCAGGTTAATGAAATTTATGCGCGTGTGGCAGTTCTGAATAGGTTTACGGAATTAGGTAGACCTCACACCCAAGTTGTTACTAAATTTAAATGGATTGGGGATAACTCACCCTTTGAAGGTTTATGCATCAAAGCCTTTTACAACTAGGAATAGCCATTTCTGAAACCTGCTCAAGTATATGTAATATTGAAAATCTTAAAAATATCAAATAAAAATTTCTATTGAGATACAAGCTTAAGATTCAACAAAAAAACCACATTAATATCTTTTTACTATTAATTAAACATAATTATTATATAAAATATATGGTATTAATAAATCAACTATGGGGCCTATAAATTTCGGCCAATATTAAGACTCAACCTGTTCAGGCTTTCTTAAGTCCAAATAAAACTCAACAATTGACCAAATAACAATCAAAGCAAACATAGCAACAGCGAATAACACAGCAGTTAAATAAATCATGCTTGAGTTCTCCGTTAGAAATCGAGTTAAGACCAACAGGTTAAAAGTTTTAACCTACGACAAAAGTCTAATAAGAATTTCTGACGGTGCCTAGCCATATTTAGCAAATTTTTAAGAGTATTTTTATCTATGATGATAGCTTTGCTATATAAAATTTAACCGATTTATTGCTAAAAAGTATAATTTTTCAATCCGCCCTTCTTATTCCGATTTGAAATATCTGCACAATTCAGATCAAAGCTCACTTAAATCCTCTTGACTCATGATCCAAACAAGCAGAAATTACACCTTTTTAAAATCACCGTATCACCGACTATGTTGAAAAAGTTTATTGGCGAATCTGCATTTAAATTGGCAGGCTGGAAATACCACGTAGAACCTGATGTTTTAGAAAATAAACAAGTGATCGTCGGCTTTGAACACACCTCAATGATGGATGCTGTTCTTTCATTGGCCCTTTGCCAAATTTACGACATTAAAATTCACACGCTGATTAAAAAAGAACTCTTTAAAGGTCCATTTAAACCTGTTCTTGAAGCGATTGGCGGTATTCCTGTAGACCGTAAAGCCAATAAAGACATCGTGACTCAAATGGTTAAGCATTTTGAAGCTAGCGAAAAATTTAATTTAGTCATTGCTCCAGAAGCGACCCGTGCAGTACGTGGTGAAGCACGAAAACCAATTCGTACAGGCTTTTGGTATATTGCTAAAGCAGCAGGTGTGCCGATTGTATTAATGTATGCCAACTCAAAAACCAAACAAGGTGGTATTTTCGGTAAGATTTACCCGACTGAGCTCGATCACGATTTAGCCTTAATCAAACAGCTCTATAAAGATAAAGTAGGTTTAGATATCGTGATCCCAGAACCTAAAAATAAAGACTAAGCGCCATTCATGTTTTAACGAACTACGTATTTAAAGATATAAATGTCACGTGCTCCATGCATTGTATACATTTATATCTTCCTGTTATAACAGGATCAGACTCCCCCTTTTAGCCTGATTCTCATCATAAGAAAAATTACAGTACGGGTGTTTAGACATTTCGCATTATTTTCTCAAATTTGGATATTTTTTTTTCAACTACACATTTCCTGAAATCCAGTACTTTCACACAAAAAAGCCATTATGGTAGAATTTGCTCAATTTGATAGGCATAAGGCCAATCTACAAGGAGCATATTTCGCATGGCGGGTCATTCCAAGTGGGCTAATACTAAGCATCGTAAAGCAAAACAAGATGCAAGCCGCGCTAAAGTATTCACAAAATTTATCCGTGAAATCGTGACAGCTGCACGCTTAGGCGGCGGTGATGTAGCGTCTAACCCACGTTTACGTGCTGTTGTTGAAAAAGCATTAGTTGCAAACATGACACGTGACACCATCAACCGTGCGATCCAACGTGGTGTGGGTGGTGAAGAAAATACCGATCTAAAAGAAGTAACCTACGAAGGATATGGCGTTGGTGGTGTTGCGGTCATCATTGAAACAATGACGGATAACTTGAACCGTACTGTTCCTGACGTTCGTCATTGCTTCTCGAAAACTGATGGTAATTTAGGTACTGCAGGTTCAGTGGCTTATATGTTTACCAAACGTGGTGAGATTACTTTTGAAGATGTTTCTTTAGAAGATCAAATCATGGACATCGCTTTAGAAGCTGGTGCTGAAGATATTGAAGTAGATGAAGATGAAATTCTAGTTATCACCACACCTGAAACTTTCGGTGAGGTTCAGGATGCACTTGCAGCAGCAGGTTTAAAATCTGATAACGCCGAAGTGGTCATGAACCCTTCAACTAAAGCGTTAATTTCAGATATCGAACAAGCGAAAAAAATCATCAAAATGATTGATATGTTTGAAGATCTAGACGACGTTCAAAACGTGTATACCAACGTTGAATTTACAGATGAAGTGATGGCTGAATTAGAAGCTCTTTAATTCAATCGAGTGAAGTATAAAACGCACCCTTCGGTGCGTTTTTTATTGCCTAGCTTTCAACTGTTTGAGTTTATATATGAGGGCTGCATTTAAACCTTATTTAATAAGCCATTACAGTTAAAAACATTATATTGTTTAATTACAAAGCTCGAATGTAATGCGACCACATGTTCAATTTTACCAATGCGTTTGAGTAAAATTTCACTATAGTTTTCCATATCTCGTGCAACGACTTCCACAATAAAATCGGCAGACTGCCCTGTCACTAAAAATGCATTGATGACTTCCGGAATACTTTCTAATTCTTCTAAAAATTTAGCAAAGGTGTCTGTATCATGTTTGCTTAAGGACACCTGCAGCAGCACATGCAAACTAAATCCCAATTTTTGATAATTAATTTCACGTTTTAGACCACTGATAATATTGTGATCAATCAATTGTTTGATCCGACGATGAACTGAACTGACCGATAAATTCACCCGCTCTGACAGTTCATTTAAATTGACATCTTCATGGGTCAAAATTTCTAAAATTTGTTTATCAAAACGGTCTAGTTCCATCAGTCTACTCCAGCCATTTTTGAAAACAGTGCTGATGATCCCGATTCATCAAACACCTGTTGTCATTTTCAATGTTATTTTAAGTTTTAAAATCAGCATTTATGTGCAAGTTTTCTCATGTATAGCATGATTTATTAAAAATAATAAAGCTCATATGCATTATGAACATAATAATTTGCATAAATATCGTGTTTAAATGAATGTTTTTTCATCAAAGTTTAGTTTTTATATTCTAAATAACGTCTTTAGACAACCTGCCAATAAAGCTTCTCGATGCATTCCATTGATCTGAATAAATCAATTTCAGATAAAAGGAAAATAAATTTTATTTTATATTTTTCAACTTTTTATTTTTACTATATTTTTCAATGTGCGCTCTATTTCACATTTTGCTTTTTTTCACTTATTTACTAGATTTGGTAATTACATTAAAAAATAGCGGCGGTTCATAAATATACAAAAAAACAAAAACGGAAGAATAAACATGGCAATTAAATCACTGAGTTCACTCAGCTCAAAATTAAGTTCTGTACTAAGTCCTTCCCTACAGCTCAGTACAATTAGCAGCACGGTCAGTAACCTACTTAGCCCACTTAAACCTACAACCAATATCACGGATACACTGACAGGATTATTGGGTAATTTAGGTGGCACAAAGTCTTTTGATTTTAGCGCACTGACTAAATCGCTTCCGCAAGTGATTAGCACGATTCAAAGTCTTACATCCAATAACGGTTCAAATTCGGATGCACTCAAGACATTGATGACAACTCTGCAACCACTCCTACAAAACTTAGATAGCAACGCTGGCTCAACAGAGATGAATCAGTTGGTTCAATCTTTACCTACCATTGTGAACAGCTTGCAAAGTTTACTGAGTAGCACCAATAATCAAGCCAATCTTCCTGACAATATCAGCAGCGCTGTAAATGCCATCGAACCACTGCTTGCTATGCTTGGAAGCGCAACAGGGTCAACGGATGCAACGCAAATTATCAATACACTCAGTCAAGTTTTAGAATATGCGCAACCTATTATTCAGATGATTGGGAGCTCGTCTTCTGGAAACATCGACTTTGGGCAAATTGCACAAGGTGCAACGACTGCCCTCCTACCTTTATTAGCTTCAATCAATAAAGACAACTCAACTATTGATATGGAACAGTTGAGTCATGCTTTACCGACAGTGATTGGAAGTGTGACCAATCTAGTGACCGCCATTTCATCAGCCAACCAAGGGAATGTCCCTGAGACCATTTCAGGGGTGATCAAAGGACTTAATCCGCTGCTAGATTTACTGGCAAAAAGCGATGTCATCGATACGGATCAGGCTCAAACCATCAAAGCGATTTATGATGTTTTAAATAGCGTGAGCACCATTTTGGATGTGGTCAACAATCCATCCTTACTGACGCTTTCAACTGATTTAAATCAAGTGATTGATTCATTGAAACCAGTCATTGCTCTGATGGACAGCAATGGTGAAGCGACGCAGTTCCTCGATCAACTGACCATCCCAAATCTTGGCGATTTACTCGGCAATCTTGCTGCAGAAAAAATTGATCTGGGTTCTATCTCGGATCAGTTCAACCAATTGACTGAAAACCTCACAGGCCAATTACCGAATATTAATGACCTATTGGAAAATTTAGGTTCTGCTCAAGGTGATTTTGATATCTCCACCATCATCCCAAGTATTAAAGATGCGATAGGAAATATCTTCTACCCAGTTATGCCGCTGAATACTTTACAAGCCGATAGTATCAGTCCAGTGCTGAATATTTTGGATATTCAACAACAAAGCTATATTTAAGGATTGAATGTCTGACGAAAAAGCGCGCTTTTAGGCGCGCTTTTTTAAAGCAATATGACGTAAATTTTTCATATAAAGGGTTTATACACCACGCCAATCTACCCGTGCATTTCGTTCTGTTTGGTATATGCGTTGTACATATTGACCTAAAGGCAAATCGCTCAAATAGGCTTTGTAAGCTTTAAACTCTTCTGACAAGGTTTCGCCATGCTCTTTTTCCCACGGCGTTCCAACAATCTCTAATATCGGCGCCAACATTGAACACACTGCAATATCAGCCAAACCTAATCGGTCGCCTACAAAATAACGCCCACCTTGTTCGATCAGACGTTGATTTAAATCAACCACAATTTCGTCCAATCGCTCACGTGAAGCCGCAACCTTATCCGTATCTAATTGATAACCTTTAGAAACCAGTGCCTTTATAATGGGCTTGGAATATTTTTCAAACTGACGTAAATAGCCCTTTTCACCAATTAAAATATCAAGTGATTCTTCACTTTCATTTAATGCATGTGCCAACCCCCAACGGCGCACATGTTGGCCTAACTCAATGGAGAGTTCATTAATTTCTAAAGCGTCTTCACGCAGTTTGACATCTGGACGGATCAGACTATGTTCGGGGTAGGTCGCATCCAAGTAAAAGGCGATTTGAGTTGAATCTGCAACCCAATGATCTTGATCACGTAAAATCGGTAATTTGTTTTGCCCTGTTTTAAGCTGTGCAAATGCACGATGTACACCCGGCATTAAATTATGAGCCACATAATCCAACTCTTTATGATCGAGTAACCAGCGCGCCTTTTCACAAAAATGTGAGAGTGGAAACTGGTAGAGAGTTCGCATAAATGCTCCAAGTTTTTGTTGTAACTGTGGTTTATAAAACCCAGTAATTTTATAGGGATACTTTAGTCACTGTGTTATTGAAACACAATGTCATTTTTGCAACTATTCTGCATCCGTAGTGCAACTTAAGCTTTATTCAGACGTGAATTCATCTCGATCTCAGCGCGATTCAATAAGTTATACATTCTCCCTCCCATATCACCTGACTTTATTATGGCTTTCATGTAAAATCATCCACAATTTTTTTTATAATACTTTGTGAGTTATTTCATGGGTTTTAACTGTGGTATTGTCGGCCTGCCGAACGTTGGTAAATCAACGCTTTTCAACGCATTAACCAAAGCTGCGATTGCTGCTGAAAACTTCCCATTCTGTACAATTGAGCCAAATACTGGGATCGTACCTGTACCTGACCCACGTATGGATAAACTTGCTGAAATTGTAAACCCACAACGTGTTGTCCCAACCACGATGGAATTTGTGGATATCGCAGGTCTCGTTGCTGGTGCATCTAAAGGTGAAGGCCTTGGTAACCAATTCTTAGCCAACATTCGTGAAACGGATGCTATTGCACATGTTGTACGTTGTTTTGAAGACGAGAATGTCATTCACGTAAATGGCAAAATTGATCCACTTGACGATATCGCAACAATCAACACTGAACTTGCACTTGCTGACTTAGAAGCTGTTTCTAAAGCAATTACACGTCTAGCAAAATCTGCAAAAGGTGGCGATAAAGAAGCGATTGCGACCAAAGCTGTTTTAGACAAAATCTTACCTTTACTGGATGAAGGTAAACCTGCGCGTGCAGCTGACCTTGATGAAGATGAACGTAAATTGGTGCGTGGTTATGGCTTCTTAACCCTTAAACCAACCATGTATATTGCCAACGTTGCAGAAGATGGTTTCGAAAATAACCCTCACTTAGAAGCAGTACAAAAATTAGCTGCTGAAGAAAATGCGATTGTGGTTCCACTTTGCAACCAAATCGAAGCAGAAATTTCATTACTAGAAGACGAAGACCGTGCGGAATTCCTTGAAGCTTTAGGCATGGAAGAACCTGGTCTTAACGTAGTTATTCGTGCAGGTTATGGCTTACTCGGCCTTCAAACATACTTTACAGCTGGTGTACAAGAAGTTCGTGCTTGGACAGTAAAAATTGGTGCAACTGCACCTCAAGCTGCAGGTGTGATTCACACTGACTTCGAAAAAGGCTTTATTCGTGCTGAATGTGTTGCCTACAACGACTTCGTTCAATACAACGGTGAAGCTGGCGCTAAAGAAGCAGGTAAATGGCGTTTAGAAGGTAAAACATACATCGTTCAAGATGGTGATGTTTTACACTTCCGTTTTAACGTATAAGATAGTACTCATAAGAAGCCAGCAATTTGCTGGCTTTTTTAATTTCAGGCAAAAGCTCAAGCCAAAAAATAAGCATATTTAAAAACTTAAAACCTGCTTAAAAACAAAATTATATCGACACGAATACATGATTTGGTTGCCGAGTCACCACAGTGCAACGACTTAAATCTCTACCGTTCTGCTATAAATTTATTCATAGGCACTAATGCCTATTTTCATAGAACAATAGCAATGAAAAAAATCAGCACAATTCTAACAGCAGGTATCTTTACAATGCTTAGTGCAACTGCGTTTGCATGTCCACAAGGCACCACACTTACAGATGGTACAGGTGCAAACCATAAAGGTGGTACTTGTGTTTCAATTGCAAAAGATGCAAAACATCAGGAACATACTGCTACACATGCAGCACAAGTTGCAAAGCATGATGCAAAAGTCGCTCGACACGATGCAAAACAAGCCAGCCAATTGGCTCAGAGCAAAGTGAAACATAATCAAAAATTAGCAAAACATGATGCAGCTCAAGCACAGCATCTTGCAACACAAGCAAAATCAGAAGCTAAAACTTCAGCCCATGCTGCCAAAGCTGCAAATACTGACGCAAAAGCAAAAATCGCTGCACAAAAGGTCGCAGCGGAACAACATAAAGCTGCTGTGAAATCATAAACAGTTGAGAATTAACACATCGCAAAAAAAGCCGGAATTATCCGGCTTTTTTATTCAAATCATTTATGGGTGAGCAGTTTGTAATGATTTTGCATCCATCTCTGCGCGCTGTCTTCTTGCTTCTGTCAGCATGCGTTGTTCAAGCTCTTTACGAAAGCCGAGTAGAAACACAAACTCAGCTAGAACAAATAAAGGTCCTATTGCCAAGCCAATAACATCATCCATAAACGCAGGCTTTTTCTTTTCATAATAATGGCCGATAAACTGGATGATCCAACCCACTACAAAGATCCCCACACTCCAAATCAGCCATGACATAAGGCTCATTTTTGCGATCATTAAGGCTAAGGGATACGTGACGGCAAATACCAAAAGCATAATCAAACCGAAAATTTTATCTAAACTCAGGTAATAAATGACACTGGCAATAATCAACAACAATGCAAGGGTCAGTTCAAAACCTGAAATCATTAGCCCTGCTCGTGCTGTTAGACACATAATCGAAAATACAATAAGCGGAATACCCACAAAATGCGTCAGCACATTTTTTCGATCTAAATGATATGCTGCATATTGGCTTAGCAGCCTTTCAAGTTTGCTCATCAACTTACTCCTTGTTCATTCACTCATTTCACTATATAAAAAATGCATCAATAAAGTTGTCAGCTAATAGACAAGTTGGACCATAAAATAAGGATATGCTGTGCTGGACGCTCAATATGTGCATCAACTCAATAAAAATGTGTGGTATTCAGGCTTAAATGTTTCCTTCCAAGACTTTATCTGCCGCCATGCCCTGACCTTAACTTTTGAAAAAGACGCACGTGTTTTTTTATCAGGACAGCGTTTTAATGGTATGTATGCAGTCTTAGAAGGCGCAGTTCGATTAGGCTATATCGATATTCATGGCAAAGAAGCGATTGCCGCCATTGCTGAGCCGATTATGTGGTTTGGCGAAATATCCTTGGTTGACCAATTACCACGTTCTCACGATGCCATCTGTACCAAAAAATCCACCTTATTACACTTACCGGCTCAAGCAATCCAGCAATTATTACAACAACACCCCGAGTTTTGGTTTCATATTGCTCAGCTCACCAGTCAAAAGCTTCGCTATGCCTTTATGGAACTCATAGCCTTACAAACACAGAGTTTAAGTCAACGTCTCGCACAGCGTCTGCTGTTTATTTTAAATGGATATGGAAATCATTTGGAAATTGAGCAACACACCATACATATCTCGCAGGAACAACTCGCGCAACAGATGAATTGCTCACGACAATCAGTCAATCAGGAGCTTCAGCAGTTGGAAAAAATACAGGTGCTTCGTGTTGCATTTAAACAAATTGAAATTTTAGATCTAGCGCAGTTACATCAGATTGCTCATGCACTTCCTGTGCATGATGTCTGACATTTGTGATTTAAATAAGTGCATTTAATTGCACCAGAATGATTCTTTATAGTTATTTTGCTTTTATTTGTGGCACTTCGCTTTATCGAGTTTTGATCACGACAATAATTGGCAAACATTTACACTGTCAAAACCATTTGTACATGCTGCAACTTCTTGAGTTGATGCTTCTGATTTGTCTTCAGTCGCTGCTTGTACATTGACCGCTGTAGTCAAAACAGCCAAAACCGATAACTTCATTAATGTTTTTTTCATCTTAATCACCTATTCAACGTCTTTAATTTAATTTACACATTTCATCTTTTACGCAGTAATTTTTACACACTTTATCAAATAATGATAATTTTAATTTTTTATCACATTATCTATACTTTGTATTATTAATATTTTATAGATATTAATTAAAGAGAAAGACAGACGACTAGCGTTCTAAAATGGGGGAATTTTTAACAATGAATATTTCTCAAAAGATATTTTTACTATTCATTATCTATGCTTTATCTATTTAAATTCAAAAAATAACATGCAAATTTGAAACTAAGCTCAACACAAAGACAGCAGTCTGATTTATTTTTTATATGAAATAGCAATGTTTTTAGGAGAATTTTCCAATCCTCTATTATAGATTTATTCTTGTTTTTTGATATTTTCCAAAAAAAAGCAGTGAAAATTCACTGCTTTGATCGGGTTAAATGCCTACTTTTTTCGGATCGGTATTTCCGAGTTCAGGGTTTTCAATCGCACCTTTGCATTGATTTTTATCACGCTCATAATCTGCTTGCTTTTGTGCAACAGTCGAACTCTGATCAATACTTTCACGTGCCCAAATTTCCAAACTTGTCAAAGCCTTACGACACAGTGCATATTTACCTTCAGTCACAGAATCGGTCATTTTGACATTGATACGCCATTCCGTACTCAATTTACGTGCTGGAACACGAACTTTCTCTTCCATCTGATCGACTTGTTTTGCATAAACAATCGGATCGACTTCATTGATAAACGCCCAAGCTTTGGCAGCATACTCCGTTGCATCATTGGTTAATTTAGGTGCTGCTTTAATTTCGACTTGAGCTTGTTCAGCTCCATCATTACCACAGGCCTGCAACAACACCGTGCTGCTCAATAATGAAACAATCAGTATCCCACGCATCTTTAACCTCTGCATATCCGGCTCATTTCAGCAAACATATTCGGCAATATGCTAGTGAATTCGAGTACAATACTCAATCATCATTTGACCTGTTGTTCAACTCTTTCAAAGGTGTGTCGTGTCTGAGCACAAACTTCCTACAGTTCAGCCTGCGGGTTTTTGGCAAGGTGCTAAAGATAGTCAAGCCATTATCTTTACCTATCTTCCTGTTTCTTTTGCATTTGGGGTGTCCGCGACTCAATTCGGTTTCACTGCGTGGGAAGCCTTATTTTTATCATGCTCCATGTATGCAGGTGCCAGTCAGTTTCTCGTCGTTGCGTTACTGGGAAGTGGAACATCTATTTGGATGACTGCACTCACTGTGATTGCTCTCGATATACGCCATTTGCTCTACGGTCCTGCTTTACAAAACCTGATTCAAGACCGACTCAATTTAAAGAAAACGGCAGTTTGGGCTTGGGGTTTAACCGACGAAGTTTTCGCATCAGGCATGATCAAACTGTCGCAACGTCGTCAAGAATGGTCAGAATCTTGGATGTTAGGACTCAGCTTATTTAGTTGGCTGTCTTGGGCAACAGGCTCATTTTTAGGCGGTTTATTTGCCGATCAAGTCAGCAACCTTCCACAATTTTTACAAGCTGCACTCGACTTCCTACTTCCTGCATTGTTTTTAAGCTTTTTACTCGCAGCATTTGAGAAAAAACATACATTTGTGGTCACGGTTACAATTATTGTTTCTGCGATTGCCTGCTACTTTATCGACTTGTCTGCTGCGATTTTTATCGGTATTTCTTCTGGTATTTTTGCCGGTTTATTCAAACATTATGTCTTAAAGAAACCTGATCCTGAACATATGGGTGAAGCATCATGAATCTAGAAATTATCTTGGTTGGGATCTTGGTCGGGATTGCGAATTTTGCATCACGGTTTGGGCCATTTTTTGTAATTCAGAAATTTCAGCAAGGTTCACAGCAGCGTGGTTCTTTATGGCTCAAAATCGCTTTGGGCTCGATTGGCATTGCCGCAATTAGTTCAATGTTGGTGGTTGCAACCTTACCACCTTTGCTTGAGACACCAAATAAAAGCTTTGCCATGTTGGTTGGTTTTGCTGTGCTTGCTGGCTTGTATTTCAAGTTTAAAAAAATTGTACCAGCTACGCTCACTGCGGCACTGACTTATGGCTTAGTCTATACCTATATACCTTTTCATCTCTAAAGCCGAGTCAGCGACAATCCAAATAAAAACCTCAAGCACAAGCTTCTTCAGCCTGTGCCTTTTAATTAGCAATATTTATGAGATAGTCAACGCATAACATAAAAAATGTAGCGAAACCCCATAGATGGCAAAGTACCATTGTATTCGAGGCAAAATTTATATTCATTCTAGACAACCATCTAAATTGAGTTGGGGACTGCAAAAGCCCATAGAAAGCGTATATTTTCAATGCTTCATTCAAATCAGCTGTTCAGTGGTAATTTCTGCGCTGTACATTACCAACCTGCAGATCAGATCCGCGCCATTTATATAGAGAAAAATCAACAAAAAATGATTGTGGGTTTATACAACTCCACACAGCAGATTCTGCACTTACATCCACGTCGCCTGATGTTTTTACACATCTCAATACCCCGCTTGTTCAGCAACTTTCTGCAGCTATCCGGTTTTTTATTGATTTTTCTACTGTGTATTTTCAGCCTCAGTTCATGGCTCAATTCATCATTTCACCTTCTATCGGGGGCTACAGACGCACTCTATTTCACTGCCATTTTAATTGGCTTAATATTGATTTTATGTATATGCACCGCACCACTGCTTGGTTTACTGTACTGGCCCAACTTCCATCAAACATCTGTGCAGCTCCGTGCGCTTCAATGTATAAATTTGGAAATTGAACCATTCCCTGCATGTGTAAAAAATGCAGGTATATTTAAAGTAAATTTATATAAAAACAACTAAATACCACTTTTTAAAGATTTTCACAGGTAAATAATTACATGAACGCTTACCCATAAAGATATAAAAAAAATTGTTGGACAATATCATTTATTTATGTGAACACTCGCTTATCTCTCGAACAAGTTCTGCTATGCTTAAATTCCCATAAAATCAAGCATGGATGATTTACATGAGCGTCACTATTGGTACTCCACTTCAGTCTTCAGCGTATAAAGTCTTACTGTTAGGTTCTGGTGAACTCGGTAAAGAAGTTGTGATTTCATTGCAACGTTTGGGTGTAGAAGTTCATGCTGCCGATCGTTATGACCATGCTCCTGCCATGCAAGTTGCACATTTTTCTCATACTTTAAATATGGCAGATCCTGAGGCACTTAAAGCCTTAATTTCTCAAGTTAAGCCTCATTTGATTGTCCCTGAAATTGAAGCCATTGCGACTCAAGTTTTGGTCGAGATTGAAGAACAAAATATCGCAACAGTAATTCCATCAGCAAAAGCTGTAAACCTGACGATGAACCGTGAAGGGATTCGCCGTCTAGCTGCCGAAGAGCTTGGACTCCCAACTTCAGCCTACCGATTTGCCAATACCCTTGAAGCGTTCCGTGCTGCATGCGATGACATTGGTTATCCAAACTTTGTTAAGCCTGTCATGTCGTCTTCGGGTAAAGGACAGTCACGTGTAAAAAGTTTTGATGAAGTCGATGCCGCATGGGAATATGCACAAACAGGTGGACGTGTAAATCAAGGTACTGTGATCGTGGAATCACAAATTGACTTTGACTTTGAAATCACCCTGCTAACTGTTCGTGCAAAAAATGCAGAAACAGGTGAAATTGAAACATCATTCTGCGACCCGATTGGCCACCGCCAAGATGCTGGCGACTATGTAGAAAGTTGGCAGCCACAACTCATGACTGCTCTTGCTTTAGAAGAAGCCAAGCGTATTGCCAATAAAGTAACCATTGCATTAGGTGGATGTGGCATTTTTGGCGTGGAACTGTTTGTCAAAGGCGATAAAGTATGGTTTAGTGAGGTATCACCTCGTCCACACGATACAGGCCTTGTCACTCTTGCATCGCAATTCCAAAGCGAATTCGAACTGCATGCACGTGCCATTCTTGGTCTGCCTGTGAATACTGCTCGACACAGTACTGCTGCAAGCGCAGTCATCTATGCAGGCGTGGATGATACCAATTTATCATTTACTGGCTTAAATCTTGCTTTGGCTAATCCAGACACCGATTTACGCCTCTTTGGTAAACCAGAAGGCTTTAAACGTCGCCGTATGGGCGTAGCAACAGCACGTGCTGAAACCACAGATCACGCGCGTGAACTTGCTCAACATGCTGCACAACAAGTCAGTGTTCAACAAAACTAAGTTTGTAACACCTTAACGGACCACTGTTCATGATCAATACGCTTCCTCTGCTGAATTACATTAAAAGTAACCACGACATTCAGGCGATTAACCAATGGCGCTCAGATGTTGAAAATCAGCTACAGGAATGCTTTGAAAATGGACAGTCGATTCGTGATGTGATTTTGGCTCGATCGAATCTAATCGATGAAGCCTTAAAGTTCTTATGGACACATGCTGAACTCGACCAAACCGATCTCGGTTTGTTTGCTGTCGGTGGCTATGGTCGCCGCGAAATGCTGCCTTACTCCGACGTCGATATCATGATTTTGTCTGAAGATGAAATCAGCCCAGAACAAGAAAAACTCATCTCCAGCTTTATTTCAACTCTTTGGGATGTTGGTAATTTCAAACCGGGCATCAGTGTACGTACTATTAACGATTGTGTTGCTCAAGCCACCAATGATTTAACCGTGGCAACAGCACTGATCGAAGCACGTTTGATCGTGGGCAATGAACACCTAGCCAAATGGCCACGCCGTATCGTGTCACAGACATGGACGGATAAAACTTTCTATGATGCAAAAATGCAAGAGCAAGCCAAACGCTATGCACAACATAATAATACCGAAAGCAACTTAGAACCCGATATTAAAAATGCGCCCGGCGGTATCCGTGATATCAACCAAATCGGATGGATTGCTAAGCGTCATTTCCGTGTCAATCGCATCTATGACCTTGTACATTTAGGTTTTATTTCAGAGTTTGAACTAGGTGTTCTTGAAGAAACAGAAAGCTTTCTTTGGGAAATTCGTCATCATTTACATCGCTTAACCAAGCGCGACGAAAACCGATTATTGTTTGATTATCAACGTGACATTGCTGCTAAATTTGGCTATCAGCGCGAAGAAGGTAAATCACCGAATTATCCAATCGAACAGTTCATGAAACGTTACTACCGTAGCGCTCAGCAAGTGACGACGTTAAATGAAATGCTCTTGGCTTATTTTAATGAATCTGTCATCACGCCGCGCTTGCCTGACTATGAACGTAAAATTGAAGAAATCAATGCCAATTTCAAATTAGTCGATGGCAAATTGGCGGTGCAGCATCATAAAATTTTCTCTGAAAATCCAAGTGCTATTTTAGAAATTTTCTACCTCTTGGCGAATCGTCCAGAAATTGAAGGCATTCGTGCCCGAACTTTACGTTTATTGTCACTTGCGGCAAAACGTATTGATCAAAACTTCCGTGACAATCCTGCACATCAAGCCTTATTTATGGCAATCATTCGCTCACCCTACCGTTTATATGACACCATGGTGGCGATGAAACGGTATGGTGTGCTCGGCAACTATATTCCTGCCTTTGGGCAAATCATGGGACTCATGCAATACGACTTGTTCCATATTTACACTGTCGATGCCCATACCTTATTACTACTACGTAATTTAAACCGTTTTAAAGAGCCTGAATTTGCTAAGGACTTCCCTGTCGTTAGCTCCGTATTCCAACGACTGGCGCGCCGTGACATTGTTTATTTAGCGGCAATTTTCCATGATATCGCCAAGGGTCGCGGCGGTGACCACAGTGAACTTGGTGCAGCGGATGCAATTGATTTCTGCCGTACCCATGGGTTTACCGAACGCGAATGTAACCTTGTCGCATGGTTGATTCAAAACCATCTCCTGATGTCTGTCACTTCTCAGAAAAAGGACATTTCCGATCCAGATGTGGTGAAAGAATTTGCTGAGAAAATGGGCGATATGGAGCATCTCGACTATCTCTACACCTTGACAGTTGCCGATATTAACGCAACTAATCCGACGCTTTGGAATACATGGCGTGCATCCCTCATGCGCCAACTGTATACACAAGCGCGTGATGTGATTCGTTCTGGTTTGGGTCGTCCTGTAGATTATCCAATGCTGATCGAAGACACTAAATTTGCGGCCAGTGAACTATTAGTCAACGATTTTTCGCTCTACGATGTAGAAACTGTTTGGCAAGAACTCGGTGATGAATATTTCCTGAAAGAATCTGCCGATGAAATCGCATGGCATACGCGCGCCATTTTAAAACATGGCAATAATGCAGAACCATTGGTACTGATGCGAGCACATCGCAAATTTGCACAAGATGCGGTACAGATCTTTATTTACACACAAGATCAGCCTAACTTGTTTGCAACAACAGTGGCAATTCTGGACAGAATGAATCTAGACGTTCAGGATGCCCGTATTATCACTGCATCCACTGCATTTAGTTTGGACACTTATGTTGTACTTGACCGTTTTGGCACCTTATTGACAGATCCAGAGCGTGAGCAAACCGTTATTGAAGCGCTCAAAAAAGCCTTAAGCCAATCTGACAAATACCCAGGCCTAATGCAGCGTCGTATTCCACGTCAACTGCGTCATTTTGATATTGAAAATACCGTGAGTATTTCTTTTAATGAAGCACTTCAACAAAATATGGTTGAAATTGCGACACTTGACCATCCAGGCTTACTTGCTAAAGTCGGTGGTTTATTTATGATGCAAGGTCTAGATATTCACTCTGCGAAAATTGCGACGCTCGGTGAACGTGCTGAAGATATTTTCTATGTCACTAAAAAAGATGGCTCACCTATGAGTGATTCAGAAGCGGAAACGTTTGCTGCACAGTTAAAGTCAGCACTCGATGAAGCTTCGAATCAGGTTTGTAGTCATCATTAACTTAAATTGATCGGTATCCATTCCATGAACTCCAGTTTGTCATTATTGCACCCTTATCCATTTGAAAAGCTAAATAAGCTATTTCAGGATGTGAAACCCGCAGATTTGCCTTTGATTCCCCTATCAATTGGTGAGCCAAAGCATCCTGCACCGGAGTTTGTGAAACAAGCCATTATTGATAATTTTCAACACTTATCCACTTACCCAAACAGTAAAGGTTTACCTGAGCTCCGCACAAGTATTGCAAATTGGTTAACCCGTCGCTTTAAACTCAATAGCATCAGTGCAGATACCAACGTCCTGCCTGTGTCAGGCACGCGTGAAGCGATTTTTTCTTTTGTGCAAGCTTTGGTTAAACGTGAAGATGCCCCTTATGTGGTGATGCCAAATCCGTTCTACCAAATCTATGAAGGTGCAACTTTACTTGCGGGTGCAGAACCTTACTTCATCAACTGTACAGAAGAAAATAACTACCTTGGCGACTTTGACGCTGTGCCAGCTGAAGTTTGGGAAAAAACCGCTTTATTGTTTGTCTGCACACCGGGTAATCCTACAGGTGCCGTACTCTCTAAAGAACAGTTTAAAAAACTGATAGCACTATCTGACCAATATAATTTTGTGATTGCATCTGATGAATGCTATTCAGAACTTTGGTTTGATGAAGCACCTATTGGTCTGCTTGAAGTCTGTGCTGAAATGGGTCGTGATGACTATAAAAACTGCGTGGTATTCCACTCATTGTCTAAGCGCTCTAACTTACCGGGTATGCGCTCTGGCTTTGTTGCAGGTGATGCAGCGCTTTTAAAACCTTATTTACAATACCGTACTTATCATGGCGCTGCGATGCCTGTTCAACACCAGTTGGCTTCAATTGCAGCTTGGGATGACGAAGCACACGTCGAAGAAAACCGCGTCCAGTACCGTGCAAAATTTGAATTATTCCAACGCGAATTGGGTCACCTACTACCATTACAAAAACCTGATGCAGGTTTCTACTACTGGTTAAAAGTGGATAATGATGAAACTTTTGCCAAAATGCTTATGGAAAAAGCACACGTTAAAGTGCTTCCAGGCCGTTATTTATCACGTGATACAGCACAAGGTAATCCGGGTGAAAATCATGTCCGCTTAGCTCTGGTTGCTGATATTGCACAATGTGAAGAAGTGATTCGTCGCTTAAAAGCAGTACTTTAATTGATTTAAAGTGTTCTGCTTAAAATAAATGCCCCCTAATTTGGGGCATTTTTATTTGAGTCATTTCTTAACATTCGTTCAGAGCTAATCATCTAGCAATAATTACTTATAAACAATCATTGAGAAATCATTGAAAACCATTAGAAATCAAATGTACCACCCAATTTAAATGTTCGAGGTTCGCTCAGTGTTAAACGCTGTATGAAAAATAAGTATGGTCATAACGGATTGTTGTAAAGCGAATAGATAAGCAGACATCTGAAAGGTTTTAGCTAGTTGCAAAGTAATATCTTTCATTATCAATTAGATATACCAGTAATAACAGATCATTTATGGAACTCAAAATTTGCCTTCTGCTATAAGCTTATTGAGGTGGATGAAGAGCAAATTCATGTTCAACGGTATAACTGAGATTTTTATCAACCATCGGAATAGGTTCAAGTCGCGCAACCAATAAGGATTTTTGTACTTTTTGATCAAAGTTTTTAGAGCCTGAACTTGCAATGAGTTTTGAGCCACCAATATAGCCTGTTGCAGCAATCACAGTAAGCTGTAGTTTGACAGGTTGTTTATATGTTTTCATCTCAGACGCAGACAGCACATATTGCGGTGCATTTACCCAAGAGACTTCATACATTTTCGGTTTTACATGTGGATCAATTACATCTGCAACACGCGTAGGTTGGTATTCTTCTATAGGTGTTTTTAATACTTGCAATAATGCGTTGACCCGAGCATCTGTAGCACGGTCTAGATTGCTTGCAACAACAGACATTTTTGTAGGTTCAGATGCACTTGGATTGCTATCTGCCCAAGCTAAGCCCACACATACGAGTAAAAAAAACGTTAAAACACAAATTCGACGTTTAACCATCTGCTTAAACAATGTTATGACCTTCAAATAAAGACACTTCAGTATAAAACATCCAAAAAATAAAGACGCTTCCGCGCCTTTATATCAACCTCAGTTCGGCCAATGATTCACTTCATTTTGACTGAGCCAAAGCTTTTTCAATATCTTCATTTAATGTTTCAGGCTTGGTCGTGGGTGCATAGCGGTTTAAGACCTGACCATTTTTTCCAATTAAAAACTTTGTAAAATTCCACTTAATGCCATTTCCCAATACGCCTTTCGAGTTATTGGTTAAATAACGGAAAATCACATGCGCTTCTGGGCCTTTTACATTCACTTTGGCAAACATTGGAAAAGATACGCCATAGTTTTTTTGACAAAATGCGCCAATTTGATCATTTGAACCCGGATCTTGTCCGCCAAATTGGTTGCATGGAAAACCTAAAACCTCAAAACCTTGATCTTTATATTGTTCGTAAATTTTCTCCAAACCAGCAAATTGAGGAGTAAACCCACATTTACTAGCGGTATTTACAATTAATAAAACTTTGCCTTCATAATCTGCAAAGGATTTATTACTTCCGTCCAGTAATTCTGCTTCAAACTGGTGAATGGTGGTCATGGATAAGTTTCCTCATCATTTTTTTCTTTTGTTTCTAATTCTAAGGATGCCGAATTAATACAATAACGTAATCCAGTCGGCTGTGGGCCATCAGTAAAAACATGACCTAAATGTGCGTCACAATGATGACAAACAATTTCTGTTCTGACCATACCGTGTGTCGTATCTACATTTTCTTCTACTGCAGCAGGTTCAATCGGCTTATAAAAGCTTGGCCAACCACAACCGCTATCATATTTGGTTTCAGAAGAAAAAAGCGGCTCCCCGCAACAACGACATACATACGTGCCAGCTTGTTTCGTATTCCAATATTTTCCAGTGAAAGCTTGCTCCGTGCCTTTCTGACGCGTTATGCGAAACTCTTCTGGCGACAATTCTCTTTGCCATTCTCTTTCTGTTTTATTGAGTTTTCCCATGATGACGTCCCTTTATATCGTGGTATTTAAAATAGGATAATCCTATATTTACGTCATTCAATCTTAAATTTCTAGTCTTTATTCAACAATTTACAAAATCTATATAATGACCCAAAAAGCAAAAAGTAAGCAAATATAAAATCGTGGTGAGCAAAATACAAAAATTAAATGCTTTTTTGTGAGCACCTTTAGTGATAATCTTAGCGCTACTCTTGCTCAGGATTAAAAAATGTCGCAGAAAAAGAGCGTAATTTTTAAAAATCTGCTGCCCGTGATCAAACAATATCAACAGGCAGGGTTTACGCATGAAAAAATAGTTGCTTTACTCAGAGACGAACATCATCTCGATTTAGTAACGACAGAGACATTTAAAAGCTATTTATACCGTTATGCAAAAGTGACCTCCACTCTTTCCGAGAATATAAAAATGCCGAATACCTTTAACACCCCACGCGAAATTAAGAAATCGTCTAAGCTCGAGCATGTTTGCTACGACATTCGCGGACCTGTGTTACGAGCGGCCAATGAGATGGAAGAGGCTGGCCATAAAATTATTAAATTAAATATTGGTAACCCTGCTCCTTTTGGTTTTGAAGCACCTCAAGAAATTATTAACGACGTGGCACTCAACCTGCCTAATGCAATTGGTTATACCGACTCAAAAGGCATCTTCCCTGCGCGTAAAGCGATTTGTCAGTACTACCAGCAAAAAGGCATCTTAAACATGCACGTCAATGACGTGTATGTCGGAAATGGCGTATCTGAACTGATTGTGATGGCAATGCAAGGCTTGCTCGACGATGGCGATGAAATGCTAGTGCCTATGCCGGATTATCCGCTTTGGACAGCGGCAGTTAACCTTTCTGGCGGTACTGCTATTCACTATAAATGTGATGAAGAAAATTTCTGGTATCCAGATATTGCCGACATGGAAAGTAAAATCACTCCGAATACTCGCGGTATCGTGGTGATTAACCCTAACAACCCAACAGGTGCAGTTTACCCACGTCATGTGCTTGAGCAAATTGTAGCTCTTGCGAAGAAATACGACTTAATTTTGTTTGCTGACGAAATTTACGACAAGATCGTTTATGACGGTATTGAACATGTTTCTGTTGCGTCATTGTCAGGCGATCAGCTGTGTATTTCTTTCAATGGCTTATCTAAAGCATATCGAATTGCCGGTTACCGTTCGGGCTGGATGGCAATTACAGGCGATAAATCACGTGCGCTAGACTACATTGAAGGTTTAGACATGTTGGCGTCGATGCGTCTGTGTGCCAACCACCAAGCGCAATATGCGATTCAAACAGCCTTGGGCGGTTATCAATCGATTAATGATCTCATCCGTCCGGGCGGTCGTTTATATGAACAACGCAACATTGCTTGGGAAATGTTGAATGATATTCCAGGTGTATCTTGTGTGAAACCAGAGGGTGCTATGTACTGCTTCCCTAAATTGGATCCTGAAATTTACCCAATCCAAGACGATGAGAAATTCATGCTAGATTTCCTCCGTGCTGAAAAAGTACTGTTGGTTCAAGGTACGGGTTTTAACTGGCCAACACCTGATCATTTCCGTGTGGTGTTCTTGCCTGCTGAAAATGAACTACGTGAAGCACTCACTCGTTTAGGTCGTTTCTTGGCGAAAATGCGTTAATTCATAAGTGCTTTAAAAATAAAAAACCGTACGCCATGTACGGTTTTTTTTATTACTGTATCTTTAAATTTGATTTCTTACTGTACGCACACCACAGCTATTTTTTTGAATAGTTAAATTTTTAAGAATTAATTTTTAGCTTAGACCTTAGTCAAAACTTTAAGATCTGTTGATTTTTCTACAGCATATTCATGTTATTTTTTAACCAATCATAAAAATACATGAGTACAGGATGTTCTCAAACAAAAGTAAACTGAGCTTATTTCTCTGTCTAAGTATGTGCCTTGGCATCGGGATCTTACGTTTTTCCTATACCGCACTACTCCCTTCAACCCGTGAAGCATTTGGTTGGAGCCCAAGTTTTGCCAGCATCTTAGGCAGTGCCAATTTGCTCGGCTACTTGATCGGTGCATTTTGGGCCATGAAATTACCCCAAAATAAAAGCATGGTGAATTATATCCAACTCGCAGCTATTGCAGGGACACTCAGTTTACTCAGTTGTGCCTTTTCAGGTTTTTCAGAACTTTGGTATAGCACTTGGCGCGTTATTTCAGGGATCAGCGGCGGCTTACTAATGATCCTCTCCCCAAGTGTCGTGGCCCAATGTTCACAGCTTCAAGACCGCTTTAAAATCAACTTTATTGGTTTCAGTGGTATTGGCTTAGGGGTGTTAATGGCAACGCTATTTTTGCCTTACATCCAAGATATTTCGACAATGTGGGCTTGGTTGATTTTGTTTTCTTTTTCAAGCCTGATTTGTATGTTACTCAGCGTGCTTTTAAAGAGTTTTAAATTACAGCTCACAACCCTCACCGCGATTCCTGCAGTAGAACATAAAGTCGATGGAATTTTCTATTGTCTCTTAATTGTGTATAGCACCAGTGCATTTGCTTACGTGCCCCATTCATTATTTTGGATTGACTATTTAACTCACACCCTACACCTGAGCCCGATCGGGATCAATTTCAATTGGATTTTATATGGTCTAGGAAGTGCTTTAGGAGCCTTTGCTGCTTACTGCCTAGCACAAAAACTGGGAAATATTAGTGCTCTTAAAATATTATATAGCAGCTATGTCTTGGCGATTTTTATAGCAATTATTAATATCCATCCACTTTTTACTTTTTTATCTTCTTTTGCTACAGGCCTGCTCAATCCAGCAGTGGTTTTTCTCACCTCTTATACCATTCTGCAAATCTATGGTAGCGCCTATAAAAAGCTCTGGAGTATTGCAACCCTGTGCTTTGCATCTATTCAATTAATCGGTGGTATAAGCTTTAGTTTTTTACAGCGAATTGGTATTGATTACTCACAGCAATTTATTTTGGCCGCATGCGTACTCTGCATTGGAACAATGCAACTCTTTTGGTTCACTCGAACAGCAAAATTAAGTAAGCATCTCGTCTAGGTAGATCACAAGACATTCAACTACATCACCAATCATGTATATAAAGAAAAGACCTATTTAAATAGGTCTTTTCTTTTTGATAAATCGTGAATGGACTAAGCTTTTTTCAGCTTTTTCTTTAACTTTTTCAAAGCAGAATTATGCTTTGAAATTTTGTTCAACCTCGCTTTAATTTCCTTTTTAAGTGATTTGGTTTTCTTAGACAAATTCATCTCCTTCTCGTCTACGTATAAAACTTTAATTTCGTTCAATGAGTAAATCGTTTGGCCAAATGAACTTTGACTCACAAAGTCTTTAGCCTATTAATGATGTTGTTGACGCTGATTTCGTTGATGTGGCTGTTGTTTCTGTTTCTTTTGGTCTTGTTGCTGTTGCTGTTGCTGTTGCTGTTGCTGTTGCTGTTGCTGTTGCTGTTGCTGATCATTTTGCTGCTGTTGTTGATCAGATTGTTGGTTTTGTTGATGCTGTTTACGAGACATTTCATTTCTCCTTATCATCATAAGTGTCACAATGTACTGTTACTAGATGTACATCTACTAAAGGACAACAACCAATGTACCGCTAATTTTCATGGAACCAACCCGATAAATGTTTCGAATTACGTCATTGTAAAATTTCTGGAGAATAATTAATTTGAAATCAATCCCCCTCTATTTTCTGCATTACTTAAGTTCACTCGAATAGTGCGGTTTTAAACTTTTAGTAACATGATAAGCATGCCAGACCATCTGATTGATTGCGTGAAGTCACCTTTTGAGTACTGTTTTTTGAATGGTATTGAGAAGCTATGATTCTGTGTTTTTAATGTTTAGTCCTAAAAAAGAACTGAATCATTCAGTCCTTTTTTCACCTAGCATTTTTTACACTTAGATTGGCAAATAAACTCAGTCCATATGCTCAATGATGGCTTGTCCAAACTCTGAACAACGCAAGAGTTTTGCACCTTTCATAAGTCTTTCAAAATCATAGGTCACTGTTTTGGCTTCAATCGCCCCCGCAATACCTTTAATAATTAGATCTGCCGCTTCTGTCCAGCCCATATTTCGCAGCATCATTTCTGCAGACAGAATAATAGACCCAGGGTTTACTTTGTCTTGACCCGCATATTTAGGCGCAGTGCCATGTGTTGCTTCATATACTTGCACAGCGCCACCAATATTGGCACCCGGAGCAATACCAATGCCGCCAACTTCTGCCGCCAAAGCATCTGAAATATAGTCACCGTTTAAATTTAGGGTAGCAATGACTGAATAATCGGTCGGACGCATGAGAATTTGTTGTAAAAAAGCGTCTGCAATCGCATCTTTAATCACGATCTCTTTGCCAGTTTTCGGATTTTTTATTTTGACCCAAGGACCACCATCTAGCAATTCACCACCAAAGCGCTCAAGTGCGACTTCATAGCCCCACTCTTTAAACGCTCCTTCGGTATATTTCATGATATTACCTTTATGCACCAAGGTGACATTCGGCTTATCATTATCAATGGCGAATTGAATAGCTTTCCGAACCAAACGCTGAGAACCTTCTTTAGATACAGGCTTAATACCGATACCGCAATTTTCCTCAAAGCGAATCTTGGTGACACCCATTTCCTCTTTAAGAAATTTGATCATTTTCTTGGCTTCAGGTGAATCTGCTTTCCATTCGATCCCTGCGTAAATATCTTCTGAGTTCTCTCGAAAGATCACCATGTCTGTACGTTCAGGATGCTGAACAGGTGAAGGAACGCCCTTAAACCAACGTACTGGGCGCACACAGACGTAGAGATCTAATTCTTGACGTAGTGCAACATTTAGCGAACGAATGCCACCACCTACAGGCGTCGTTAACGGTCCTTTAATTGAAACCACAAATTCGCGTAAAGCCTCAAAGGTTTCTTCGGGCATATAGTTGCCATAAATTTTATTGGCTTTTTCACCACAATAGACTTCCATCCATTCTATGGCACGTTTTCCACCATAAGCTTTTTGTACTGCGGCATTCACCACGGTTTTCATCACTGGAGTGATATCAACACCAATACCATCGCCTTCAATAAATGGAATAATTGGATTATTGGGAACATTGAATGATAAGTCTGAATTTACTGTAATTTTTGTCCCATCCACTGGAACGACGATCTTCTGATAACCCATTTTTATGATCCTCCCTGAGAAGCGAGTGAAAAATAATTGCTGTTTGATAAGACTTTTAATTGCGCTTCACGCATAATACTCTAAAGCAAATCTACCTTTTTTGAGATTTAGATGGGAAATAGCTGCATTTCCCTATTGAATAAATCTTAACCAATTTGAATTATTGTATTTAATAGAAGTTATTTCCTATGAAAATCGTCATCTTAAACAATTCTGATAATAATAATTCGTTATAATCCTATATAGTTCGCCACATCTGCCATTAACCCTTAAATTAGAATAATTAAAGTTCGCTACAGTTCGATAAATTCCATTTTAATTCGCATCAAAAACGGGTATCTTGGCGGGTAACATTAAAATTACCCGTGTTACCCGTCATGCTTTCAGATGCAAAAGTAAAAACACTTAAACCTAAAGATAAGTCTTATCGCATTTTAGATGCTGAGCGGCTTTATATAGAGGTTCGCCCTACTGGTACGAAGATATGGCGCTTCAAATACACACTGAATGGCAAAGAAGGAACTATTAGTTTTGGTGAATATCCTGCTGTAACCCTGCAGGAAGCGAGGAAACTAAAAGATGATGCACGTGCAAAATTAGCTAAAGGATTAAATCCATCACAAGAAAAGAAGAAAGAAAAATTAGAAAAAAGAATTAAAGCCAGCAATACATTCAAGGCTATAGCTGAAGAATATGCAGCTGAGCAAATGAAATACAAATCCCCTGATTATGTTGAGCGATTCAAAAATTGCATGCAGATGGATGTGTATAAAGAAATTGGCTCACTACCAATTAAAGACATTACATCTGCTCACATATTATCTGTGATGAAAAACACCATAAGTCGCATTAGTGCATCCCCTAAATTCGGAACAGGTGAAGCAGCAGCAAACTTAAATCGTAGATTTATCGGCCTAGTCATGCGTTATGCAATTATCACATCTCGATTGGATAATGATCCTACATACGCATTAAGAAGTGTGGTATCTCAGCCAGCAGTCGAGCATGCAAGAGCGCTTGATCCTCAGGAAAGAAAAGAACTGCGTAGAAAAATTGATAGCTATAACGGCTCTACAGTTGTCAGAAATGCTGGCTTAGCAATGCTTTATTCAATGTTGCGGACGGTGGAGATAAGGAAATTGGAATGGTCATACATTGATTTTGAATCCAAGACTATTACTCTCCCCCGATCATCAAGACAAACGCAGCAAGATCGTGTTATGAAGAAAAATAGGACTCATATCGTCCCAATTTCGTCACAGCTTTTTGATTTGCTTCAGCAGCAGTACGCATTATCGGGAGATCAAATTTATGTTTTCCCTTCACCTCAACGTCGTAATAATATGTTGTCTAGGACTACACTAAATAGAATGCTTGAATACATGGGTATGTCAGCAGTTACTGCTCATGATTTTCGTGCAACTGCTTCAACAGCTTTGTATGAAAAAGGCTATAAAGAAGATTGGATTGAGCTCCAGTTAGCCCATGTAAGCGGCAATAAAACTAAAGCTTCATACAATCATGCTAAACATCTAAATGAGCGTAGAAAAATGATGCAAGACTGGGCTGATATGGTTGATAGTTGGTGAGGTGAATCTATGATCGTCATGAAGAAAAATAAAAAGTACCTCTCCTATGTAAAACAAGAAGATGATTTGGGTTATTGGGAATTATCAGAAGTGAATTTTGTAGATCAATCGGGTTGGCATTGGACCAGTGATTACGAGAAAGCCAAGTATTTTATGAGTAAAAGAGATGCAAATATATTCTTGGCGAAAAAGAAAGGAAAGTTTTGGGAAGGTGTGGAGATAGTTAGTGAGTGATAAGAAGGTCAGAATCATAAACGACAAAGCTCAAACCGCAATCTTTCTGTGTTTCTTGATTATTTTTCCAGTGTTTGCTTTGGCTTTTAATTTTTATTCTCAAACGAACCTTGGTTTTTCCGAGGTATTGGATAAGTCATTTTCAGTATCGATAGGTTTTTTTGGTGGAGCAGCAACTCTTACTGCAGCTTATATTGCGTCTTTATTATTTAATGATTGGCGTGAAATGAAAAAGAACGAAATTCAAGTAAATTATGTGCTTGTGATAAAAAAACAAGTCCAAGATATCTTAAATAGAATAAATTCCAATAGAACCCAATTTTATAAGTGGAAAATAAAAATTCGTCGTAAAGAGTTTACCGTGGTTGAGTTGAGAAAACTCAGTAATGAAATTTGGGAATTTGAACATGAGATCATCGTATATTTGAATCAAATAATTTTGGATATGAATGAACTACATTATGTGATTCATAAAGAACCTGAAGACCCCAAATCCAATGACCTACGCAAAAAGATTGAGTCATTAAATAAAATTGGAATTAGAGAAGATAATTTTCATAAAGTATGGGAAGAGCGAATCACCACTAATGTATTAGATGATTACTTCAAGTACTTTACGAATGATCTTACTATGTTTTTGTACAATGAAATTATAACTCAATACTTGGACATATTAAGGGTAACTGATGAATAAAGCCCTCAAGTGAGGGCTTTCACAATTGCACCGTGCTTCACCTTACAGTCATTATATTTGGCCACCACATCAACTGACCACAACATCACCGCTTTACCCTGCCCCGACTCAAGTTGTTGCAGATCTGCGCAAGGCTCAAGGAGGTTTGCTGGCACCACTGGCGATAAGTGAGTTGAGTTGCTGCACGCCGTCGTCATCAAAGCAGTCATTACGATACACAGGCCGCTCAATGATTTTTTGAACTTCACGTGTGACTGTTTCTGTTTTAATGCGTTGCTCGGATTTAAGTGTTTCATAATCTGCACTTACCTGATTGATTAGATTTTGTTTTTCAGCCAAAGCTTTTAGGTGCTTCTGCTCGATTTCTTGGATTTTTGCATTACATTGTTCACTAGCTACACGAAGCTTTTTTGATAAGTGATTTGTGTATGCAATTTGCCCCACATATAAAACAAAAAAGACCGCAATAGCGATCCATGTTTTATATTTCCAAAGTAATAACGGCACTATTGAGCTCCTATGCATTTTTGATGACGCTCTAGTTGTCGAATCCATACGCCATAGCAATTGTTTGACCGCACCGAGCAATCGCGTTTTGCAACGAACTTCCACTTCAATAATGAATCGCAAGCGGCCTTGTACTGCCCAGCCTTCAGGCTGCGCAGCATTGAAGATGAGCGCCAATTCTCAGCACCAAAATTGTATGAAAAATCGAGGTACACATCGTATTCAGCTTGCGAAAGTTTCACGCCTTCAAGTGACTTTCGAAATGCAATCTCATCTTTAGATACGTGTGTCTTTGCCCATTCTTGAGCGGTCTTACGCGTGATTGGCGGATCAGTCATTTTGATTGGCTTACCATCTGGTTTGGTTGTAGATCCAATGCCCTGTGTTACAACCCCACCACTGTCTTTATATGGTTTTGCTGAGTAGCCTTCATACTTTTCTAGACCCACAAAAAAAGCAGCCGAAGCTGCTAATCCATACGTCCAATATTTAGTCTTGTTTGACATTGCATTGCCCTCGCAATTTCGCAATTTTTAGCTCATGTTCTTCCTGCTCACGTTGATCTTTGCGTTTTTGAAATTGCTTATTTGATAAGTAGTTTGCAAAACTGATCGCAAGACCAGCCAAGCCGATAATGACACCGACTAAAAAACCCCAATCCCACGTTGCAAGCCAACTTACAACAGTTAGCCCTGCAC